>JAPPJY010000034.1:0-108547 GCA_028874335.1 Gemmatimonadota bacterium
CCAGCGCGTGCTTGAAGCCGCGCACGTTGATGAAGCGCAGGTAGAGGGTGAAGAATAACCCGCCGGCGATGAGCCAGGCCACGATGAGGGGCACCCGAGCGCCCGCAAACGGCACCGCGTGGAAGATGAAGCCGGCGACGGCGTCCGTGATCGGCTGCATCAACTGGTTGATACGTTCGTCGATACCCAACGTGGTATCCTTTCGGCTCAGAATTCCCGACCGACGTACTTGATGCCGGGATTCACCGTCTCCGCCAACTCGTCGATGTCCGCCCTGGTGACGAACAGCGGCGGGACCATGTGGCCCCGGTTGTTCAGGCGGGGTGTGTTGCTCGTGGATCTGCCCTCCGGGACGTCCTCGTCGGCGACCTTCTTCACGCCCGCACCAACTCGCTCGCGTAAGGCGGGATCCTTGTATCAGTCCTTGTTCTGATGGAAGATGCTCAGTGGGCTGAATCCGAGTTTTTCCCGTTGGCTGATGGGGTACCCGTTTCAATCCTTGTTCTGATGGAAGATTCCCAGCGAGTGTATACTTCCACAGGCGGCGGTTCGCCCAACGCGCGACGTCACTGTTTCAATCCTTGTTCTGATGGAAGATTCCCAGCGAGGGTGATCCGGATACTTAGGATATTCCGGATGTTGGCTGTTTCAATCCTTGTTCTGATGGAAGATTCCCAGCGAGTCAACAACCCTCGGACAATTCCCAATATCTTTTACCCGTTTCAATCCTTGTTCTGATGGAAGATTCCCAGCGAGCCGGCCTATGCCTGGTTCGACCAGGTCAGACGTTCCGGGTTTCAATCCTTGTTCTGATGGAAGATTCCCAGCGAGGCTGCCAGGCCACAGGGCTTCGGCGACCTTCTTCCAGTGTTTCAATCCTTGTTCTGATGGAAGATTCCCAGCGAGCCGGATGCTCTGGAGTATCCACGGTTCGTGACCGCGGTTTCAATCCTTGTTCTGATGGAAGATTCCCAGCGAGCATACCCTTCAAGTAAGTAATGCATGGTGCACTCCCTTGTTTCAATCCTTGTTCTGATGGAAGATTCCCAGCGAGTCTTCTATCTCCTGCATTGCACTCATGAACTGCACAAGTTTCAATCCTTGTTCTGATGGAAGATTCCCAGCGAGTGCGCCTTCTATCCCGCTGTTACTGGCCGGTCTTCTTGTTTCAATCCTTGTTCTGATGGAAGATTCCCAGCGAGTCCAGACCAGCGACCAGTCGGCGGCCCCGCGTACGTTGTTTCAATCCTTGTTCTGATGGAAGATTCCCAGCGAGTGGACCAATTTCGGGTCGACTGAGGCCGACGGGTTTGGTTTCAATCCTTGTTCTGATGGAAGATTCCCAGCGAGATGCCACGCCAAGAGTGGAAGCCTACGGCCGAGAATAGGTTTCAATCCTTGTTCTGATGGAAGATTCCCAGCGAGCGAGGGTCACGACGTAGACCCGGACGATTGCCTGTTCATGTTTCAATCCTTGTTCTGATGGAAGATTCCCAGCGAGTGGCCGGTACAACTGGCTCACGTCTTCCGACCCTTCCGGGTTTCAATCCTTGTTCTGATGGAAGATTCCCAGCGAGCCTCACGGGTTTACACTGTTCGATTCGGTACTGATGTTTCAATCCTTGTTCTGATGGAAGATTCCCAGCGAGTGAAGTATTGCCTTGTGATATGTGTTGCAACCACAAAGTTTCAATCCTTGTTCTGATGGAAGATTCCCAGCGAGTTCGACCGTCGCGCGAATCTCATTGTCCAGGGGATACAGGGTTTCAATCCTTGTTCTGATGGAAGATTCCCAGCGAGTCAAGGGTGTCGTCGTCAGATACTGCGAAATCATGTTTCAATCCTTGTTCTGATGGAAGATTCCCAGCGAGCGAAGTCCTGCGCGGCCATGGCATTTACGTTCAGGTTTATGTTTCAATCCTTGTTCTGATGGAAGATTCCCAGCGAGACAATGGCGTCGCGAATGCGACGGTCCAGACGATGTTTCAATCCTTGTTCTGATGGAAGATTCCCAGCGAGCGGCGGCCGGACCGCCCAGGATTCCCTGCAAAGCGTGTTTCAATCCTTGTTCTGATGGAAGATTCCCAGCGAGATGGGAGATTAAGACATGCCAGAACGGACAAGAGAGTTTCAATCCTTGTTCTGATGGAAGATTCCCAGCGAGCGGGTGGACTGGTGTGAAATCAAATGCCCGTCGTCCGGGGGTTTCAATCCTTGTTCTGATGGAAGATTCCCAGCGAGATGGCCGGGAAAATCCCGACGCCGCTATATCCATGTGCGAAGTTTCAATCCTTGTTCTGATGGAAGATTCCCAGCGAGAGAACTTGCCCCGCCGCCAGACTGGAACCAGCCAACCGAAAAAGTTTCAATCCTTGTTCTGATGGAAGATTCCCAGCGAGCCACCCGCCGGAACAGGTGGACCTGATCGCCTATTCCAGTTTCAATCCTTGTTCTGATGGAAGATTCCCAGCGAGACCGCTGGCCGACGAAGGATGCCCTGCACGATTGGGGTTTCAATCCTTGTTCTGATGGAAGATTCCCAGCGAGCTGTTTTCCAGGTCCAGAATTGTTTCGTCGAAGAATTGTTTCAATCCTTGTTCTGATGGAAGATTCCCAGCGAGTGTGCGATCCGTGTCGTGGGGACACACTAAAAAGGCTGTTTCAATCCTTGTTCTGATGGAAGATTCCCAGCGAGCTGGACGATCGCCCCTTCCAGGCTGTCCTGCATGGACTTGTTTCAATCCTTGTTCTGATGGAAGATTCCCAGCGAGCCGCCCATAAATTCGCAGCCCTGCACGCGGACAGGAGTTTCAATCCTTGTTCTGATGGAAGATTCCCAGCGAGCGGACCCTGGGCGATGTTCCGGATACCGTGGGAGCGTCGTTTCAATCCTTGTTCTGATGGAAGATTCCCAGCGAGCGCATTTTATGTATATCGTTTGAAATTCCAACTGTTTATGTGAATTATCTTCGGGATGAAATCGTTAGTTGACCATCCCATATTTCGCCAAAACATACGCATTTCCCCCTCCGTTGCGGATTGGAATATTCCCTACTTATTGATTTTTAACCGCTTGTACCGGAACTGACGTTAGACACAGATATTTTTATAACAACAGTCCCCACATTTGACGCGGTGAGGTGTCTTTTTGGGTAGTCGTCCGGTCTGAATAATGTCGAGGACCTCGGCCACAGCAGTCTTTGCGGCGCTTTCTTCGGCCTCCCCAATGGGAACTTCGACCAGCCGACTACCACCACGAACGTAAGCAACGTAGCCACGAGTCACCGGCTTCCGATAAGCTTCGCGTGCAAGGAGCCCATAGAGCGTAATTTGAACTCGGTGGGTTTTGAAAGCGTTCTCACGATAGGGGGTATACTTATAATCCAACGGCGCGAACGTTCCATCTTGCAATGCAAGGATCTCGTCGACCACCCCTCGCACACCAAACGACGGTGACGCCAGATACACGTTGAGGTCTCGCTTTATGGCGCCAATTTTCTTCCGCAAGTAAGATCGGTTTTCACTTTCTCTGCGTTTATGGACCTCCCGTCCCTTGAGCACCTTGAAGCGCCGGTCCTCAAACTGCGGGATGTTGAGCACGTTCATGAAATACGTGAAACGGGGACAATATACGTGCTCGATCACCTCGGAAGGTGTGATCATGACTGTCGTTTCTGTGTCGCTCACAGGAATAGACTCTTTACCTGATCGGTAACCAGTTTCTGATCGAATGCCTGACCTTGAAGTACGACTTTGCGGAAGTCCATAGCACACATGGGAAAAATGTATACCCGGTCGGTTTCCCCATCGATGTGTTCCTCAATGCGCATCGACAGTTCATCCAGACGGTTGTGTTTGACCGTACCGAGAAAGACGGATTTTTGTACTCGGTAGAGGCCTGCCTCCTGACAGGCTTTACCCACCTTCCGCCGGCCTTTGTCGTCTGATATGTCGTACAGGACCCAGGTGAGAGATTCGTCGGATTTCATCATTCAGAATCCTTTGTGTCCGTATCTCGTTCGAGCAGTTCGTTCGCGATTCGGTGAAGATCAAACTGAATACTGTCGCGCCGGGTGATATTGCGGCCGCGATAACGCGTGGCTTCGTCGAGAAATGCTGTAAACGCTTCTATTAGTACAGCCTTTCCGGCTTTGTTCAGGGTCAGGCCATTTTTCAGTTTGTCGAACAGATCCTGTTTGATCTTACGCGAAGAAAAAAGGCCGAGGACACTCTCGTCCGCCCAAATCCGGTATTGTTCTATGAGATCGAATACAAGCGAGGGTTTGTTGTAGTGATCGGTATGAATAAAGCCGATGTATGGATCGAGCCCCGCGAGCAAACAAGCACGTTCGACAACGCCGTAAAGGATGCCATAGGCGTAATTAAGCAGACAATTGAAAGGATCCCTTGCCGGGTTTCGGCTTCTGCCCTCAAACCGAAAGTGAGTCGGCAAAAGCAGCGATACTGCGCCCCAGTAGGTTCGACCGGCGCGACCTTCCAGACCAAGTAGACTCTGACGCCTGGCATCGATGTTCCCGGTGAGGTCGTGAGCTTGCTCTTTGAGGGTCTTGAGACTGCCAATGGCTTCGGTAAGCTGGGCAGAAAGCCGCGTACGGCGATCCCGCATTCGTGTGAGCAGCGAAATCTGATTGTCGAATTTGCGCCCTACCCAGTCCAAGGCGAGTTGTACGCCGAAATCGGTCTGGGCGGCCACAAGCTGCATGCGACGTATGGCGGTTGTGGAACCCGGTCGCCCATGCCAAACGCGTCCGAATGGATCACCGTATTTGTCGAGAAACAGGATGTCGATATTCTTCTCTACTGCGAGTTGAACAGCATCGGACGAAAACGCGGCACCGGTTGAGATGAGAATCGAGCGCACTTTCCGAGCGGAAATCTCAGTCGACTGTCCATCGACTTTGACCTGAAACAATTCTCCCCGTCGGCTCAGATACGCACCGAATGTGTTGATGACGAGTTGCATTAGAACATCCTTAGCGCATCATCTCTGGCGAAACGCCCACCTAAGTGAAAATCGTATTCCATCTCGCAAAACAAAAACCTGCCGTCTTCATCGCTCCATCGATGCTTATTTATGTACCACACAGGCATTTTCAATTCGTAGAGTCGTCGGTCCTTGGGATCTGCCAGGCTCATTACTGCGTTCTTGAATTCGTGAGGAATGACGCTTTTTTGTTCGTAATTGGAAATCCGAGTATTGCGTCGCTGATCGTCCCCACCAGTGGGATCCAAGATTCCCGAAAAGCGGCTCTGATCATGGCGCACTGTTTGCCAGGCAAGTCTGAATGCGGCATGTGTCTGAATCTCAGTATGAGCATAAATGCCCTCAACGAGATCCAGCAGGTCTTGTTCAGTTAGCCGCCTATTGTCCATATCCGCAAATGCACAGAAACTACGGCTTAAGAGGGCCTGCTCCGCACTCTGCTCAACGTGCGAATCATCGAAATAAATCTTCTCTGAGCCAGGACCTGGCCGGAAGATTATTACTACTCCATCCCGTTTTCTATTGCGGTTGACACGCCCTGCCCGTTGCGCCAGCGCATCGGGGGGCGCACATTCGGTAAAAAGCACATCGAAATCAATATCTAAAGCAACTTCTACTACTTGTGTCGCAATTAACAGCATAGGCTCCTGGTCTAAGATAAGTGCTTCTTTTTTTTGTCTGTGTTTGAGAATGAATTTGGAGTGGTAACAGACAGGTTGGAGTTCCTCAAGAGCTTGAGCTAATTCTTGACATCGCCCCACAGTATTCACCACTACCAGGACTCTTTTCCCGGTACCTATCTTATCATGGACCATGTCCAGATTGTTGGTGAGATCGCTGTCAATAACCCGGTACAGGCTTCTGGACTCTTGTAGCAACTCGTGATCCCTGACGACCTCTGCATGCGTCGATTGCTTTAGCGCTGCTATCAAACTGCACTCCAAGAAACGAGGCAAAGTCGCGCTCATGACCATAAATCGTGCTCCGGCGGCTCCCAACTGTTCGATAGCTTTGAATATTAAGCCCGCCGTGTAAGGGTCGTATGCATGTACTTCGTCCAAGACGATTGCGGAATCATAGGCGGCGAACGCCTTAAGAGGCCAACGTCCAGCGTGAAACAAAGTCATCAATAGTTGATCAACGGTTCCTACTGTCACAGGTGGGATAAAGTGGCGGTCAAAAAGGGAATGTGAACACAAATCTTCTTGTCCGTCGCCTACCGCGTCGTCCAACTGCTCTTGATCTCGCCGGGTCACTAAATCCGCCATTGAGTGGGTTAAGCCGACTGGATGATCATAAGACTCAAAAAACTGACGCATCCGTTCATACAAACTGTTGGCCGTTACCATGGTGGGTAGGAGGTAGAGGATTTTTCCTGCGTACCCTCGTTCCACCTGCCCTAGTGCCCACAGCAAGGCTGCTTCCGTCTTGCCGCTACCCGTAGGTGCGACCGCGACAACATGGCCGTCTATACTTCCACAAGTACGTTGGAAATCACGAAACTCCAAAAAATCCCAGCCTTCGCATTTTCCTTTTTCTTGAAGATGTGAACTGACTTTCTCTGGACTTACATCTATGGTGAATCGGTAATCCAAGCTGTGCGCCGAAGCGCACCAATCGGCCTGCATCAACAGGCCCTTCATCAGAATGAATAACTCTCGGACCGTGTCTGTGTCTGTCACATGCCTTTTCATCCTACTAACGAAGGATGGTCGTTCTCTCGCCAATTCACTACATCTCCCGTAATCCAGTGTCGGTGGACAATCTCCGAAATCGTCGTAAATTTCCTCGGCGACACGTTTCCCTTCTTCAATACCACCTTCAACCCATGTAAGAGATTCAGGGTTCTTATCCTCACGCTCGAAACGAGTCAATTCTCCATCTACCGGTTTGTGATGACCGAGAACGACCATCCCTTCCAGTATCCCTGGACTGATAGTTTCAGTCAGACGGCCATGAGTCTTGTGCAAACTAAGTGCGCCCAAATGAACAAAGGCCGTAGATGCGTATTCATGACGAAAATTGGCTCTGATAGCTCTTCGGCGCTCTGCCTCAGATGAGGCGTGCATAATGCGTTGGAAATTTGCCGACAGTTTGCCCATATCATGAAAAGCAACACACAGAAGGCTGCTTAGAAGAAAACGATCTCGGTTTATACTGTGACGATCACACAGTAGATTGATGACACCACTGTGTTTGTGGATCAATTGCTTCCAAGCCGAATAAACGCTCCAAACGTGCTCTTCGTACGTTTCATCGGGCCTACATTTAGCTAGAAAGGTCACCGCGGTACCAATGTAATCTGGTCATAGTCTGGGCCTAGGACCTGGGAACTTAAGCGAAAGCCCCCGATAGACTCTTTGGCTTGTATTGGATGTCCGATATAGGTGAAAAACTCCCGTCCGACAATCGTGCGTCGCTCTCCTTCAAAACTGAAACGTACAGGCAGATTGAGTACCTGAGGCGCACGGATGGACTCAGTGAGAGGTAGATCCAAGACGGATTTATCTGCTTGGTAGGCCCCAGTCATATCATGAGGAACTGCACAAAAATAGACCGATTCCAGGGGCTCCCAATCTGTCTCGATCAACTCGACGGAGTACAAGACGAGCAGGCTGTCACTGTGACCAGCGGTAAGCGCATATACCGGATCGTTGAACCCTCTCGCAATGCGTTGAGCCATTGCGTTGTCTTCCGTGCCATACACCAGAGCAAGAGATAGATCAACGACATATTCTCGCAGTAAGACATCTGAAATTACTTCTCCAGACTTCACTTTGTGATACTTCCAGAGGTCTTTGAAAGTGCCGCGATCTCGGCCCCCTACGCCAACGCACACCCTATTGTCCTCGACAAACCGCTGACTCTCCTCCAATCCAAACCCAAGTGCCGCCCCCAGCAATCCTATACAACTTGTATAGGAGGGCAGGGGAAGCGTTTTGTGGAAGGTATGTGTTTCGGGCAGTCGAAAGGAGGCGGTCTCTGCAAATGCCTGGATCAATACCAAATGCATGTCCTACCCTCCGTTTTGCCGGTAGCGATCTCTCACCCAACCTTTCAGCTGTACGAATGCCTCACCGATGGTACAGGCCCGTTCGGGGACACCTTCAAACAAACCTGAACGCACCCCAATTACTGAATCGATCACTACAGCTTCATGGTCTCTTAGCACTTCGTCCAAAACCCCACCATTAAGCGTTTGCCCTTTGACTTGGACCGATTCTAGAAAAATCGGTGCCTTAACTGAAGTAAGAGCACCAGCAATAAACTTGGGCGTCAGATCAGCTAAGAATCTACTTTGCCGCCCAGTGCTCCACAGGTTTTGCAGAGCATCAAGCAAGGCAGTAATGCGCTTGGCTTTATGAGAGGTTTCCAAATCTTTATCAAAGCCGTCCCCCGCCCCTACACGATCAAGTTCGATGAGAATGGTGCCCCGATAAAGACCGCCGTGAATTTCCGTTTCGTAGATATTGGGATCGCCACCCGCTTCGACGCTCATGTAGTTGGTGCCGAAATCCAAATCTCCCTGGTAGGGCTGAATAGCGACCAAGGGCGAGACGCGTACGGGAGAGGTCCTTTTATCGGTCTTTCCTCTGCTACCGCTTTCTCCCGACTGGGCATTCATGTAGCCGAATAGGTCATCGTCGATATAGGAGACTGGATCGCATTCCGTCGTTGCCGCACCCTTCTTAGCCGCAGCCACTACTCCTTCGGACAGCTCGTGGCCCATCGTAGCCAACTGATCGCGCAATGCTCTGCGCAGCGCTTGGGAAGAGACATAGGGATACTCCCTGATGCCTTCGCCTGTCTCCCGGGTGAGCTTCTTAATACTGGATATATTGTCCGCTTCTTTGTCCCCTCCATTGAGGCTGGCGAACGAAACGGGCGTCAGATAGGTAATGGTCAAGGCTTTCGCCTGAGTGCGATCTTCGTTCATTACTGTTCTCCTTTCTCGTCGATTGAGGCAGTACCAGCGTTAAACGAATTGAGAGCGGCCAACATGCAGAAACCGCGAAACTCTTCAAAGTTAGTTTGGTCGAGTTGGCCTTCGTACGAAGCTGGGGGTACAGCGATTTTCCACTTAAACTGAAGTCGATTCAGTTCACTGAGGAAATCTGGAAGCGTTCGACACTTTCTCAGTGCGAAGAGACTTCCCTTTTTACCTCCTTCTTTGGCGATGACCGAGCCGATGCGTCTACCTAGGGTTACGGCGGCTTCACGTGCTTGTGTTTCCATACTCTCTCCTTTCTTCCGCAGAATATCTTCGTAGTTAATGACGAAATCGAAAAGAGGCGCGAAATACTGCCGTCCTTCTCGGTTTATGTGATAGGCGAATGCTTCTGCTTGGCGTAGAATCGATTGTTTACGCAGCACCGATCCGAGCAGACGATCACGTTCCAGAGAGCGATTTTCGTTTCGTTGTGCCGTGAAATCGACCATTGAATGTGCGATGTCTTTCCAAGCTCCTTTTTGTTTCTCGACATATTGGAATAAACGGAACAGATAGACCACGTCGTCAAAGAGCCAGACCTGTGTCGGCATCTGTGTATTTCCCTTCTGTTCGGCAGAGATCAACGCGAAAGAAAGGGGTGCATCGCTCCACACTACATCCATCAATTCGCTATAGCCACCGTCTTGGTTGGCATCCTTTCGATCCCGGGCGAGATGCGTGTAAACCCGATGCAAAAAAGAAAACCCTACTTCTCGGGGATGGTTGAAATAACCTCCTATGTGCGACTCAAAATTGCGCCAAAAATTAGGTTCCCAGTCGACGATGCTACTCAGTGTGTCATAGACTTCATCCATTTTGAGCAAGTCGGGTGCGAAAGGGAGAAACATATGCAATCGGTTGCCCGCTTGGCTGAAAAATCCGTTGACTGGAACGAATTTGCCGACATAGGCGCAACGCCAGCATACTTGGGCTACTTCGCGAGTTAAATTGAAGAAGGACCTAACTCCAGAATCGCCAGTGATGAAAGGGAAAATCGTCTGGTTGACCTTTTCCATCGACGAAGAGTATTGGCTGCAGAGAAAGCAAGGAGCGGGTTTCTGTGTACCTTCTTTGACTCTAACTTTCACTTTAGGTCGCACCCTATTCGGCTCGTCTAACAGCATGCCTGCAGGAGGTCCAGGCTTGAGATTATGCTGTTCCAAGAATCCATCCAATCTATCTTGCATATGGGCATATGTGTCGGGTAACAGGCCAGGCTGGTTTTTGTCTTTCCAACGGATTTGGCCACCGGCTGGGCGGGGGGCCTTGTTAAAAATGAGTGCGGCAATACCTTGTGCTTTCCGCTTGGGAAAAGTTGCAAACTGGTCTTTTTTGGAATCATAATAGAAATTCCAAGAAGATTTTTCATCTCTCTGTTTCTGCGTGGAGACATCATAATAGCGCTTCACTAAACGGCCGTATGCTCCTTCCAAAACTGCCTCAACATCCTTCGCCTCACCGCCGATTTTCAGACCGTCTCTTTCTAAATCGACGGTAACTGAATATTCACTACCAAGATGGTTATACAACTCGTTGTCGCCGTGCTGTATATCGGCGTGGACATCCCCCTTGATACAGCGATATATACCCAACACCCCCGAGTCGTTCCAGAAATTGTTGAGTCTGGGAAAGCATATCTGGACTTCGCTCATTGACTATTCCTCGATTCTTTGGATGGTGCCGAATCCACGAGCACTTTGTTTACCAATCCCCCACAAATGCGGCAGAAGAAAATTGACTTCCAACCCACCGCAAACACCTATCAACGTCACATCCTTTTTGATCTCCACCGGCTCTGTCCGGTCAACTTCCACCTTCCCCACCAATCGCTCATTCACACTTTCACCAATGGATTTACAAAGCGACAAAATGTTGCCCACCAGAACCCGATTGAGCAATCGATGACGTTCTCCATTGTTCCTCATCTGGCGATAGCTCCGAAAGTTCGTTTCATTCAAAGCTAGCCACGGGATCAAAAAGCGATATGAAATAGGCCCTGATGCAGGCCCGAAATTTACAGTTCTGGTCGTCTGGTTCGCCTCCAACACCTCCACGGCTTCTTCATTCAGAATAATTCGGTCCGGTGGGTCTACCGCCTGCAGCAAAAACGAACCGATGCCTATGCCCATCGCACGTCCGACACCGCCGATAATCTTATACTGGATCAATGGATGTCGGTAAATCAACCCGCTATGTCCATGATGATGGAACTCCGACCGATGTCGGTAACGTTGTCCAAAAAATCCTCGAAGCTGTCGCGCCTCGGTACTCAGAAGAGGCCTGTTGCAACAGAGGGTTAAAGTTGTCACTTCAATCTGATTTATCATATAGAATTCTCACAAATCCTTGTATCGATCCAGTTCAAGCGGCGCGCTGGTCAGAGCAAACAGGCACAGAATCACCAGCGCCAATACGGGGTATTCGATCGCGTCAGGTCTCCCAGACTGCGCAGGACCAACGTTCTCCCAAGTCTGTTTTTCTGGTGTTGCAAAATGCGACGGAAGAAATCAACGACCCTAAACACAAAGGCAATAGGCGACGCCAGCGCCGTGACCAGGCAGACGAAAAAACGCCGCGTCGAGGGCACGATGCCCTCATTCTAAGGTGTCGCAAAATGCGACAGCGATTGGAGAATGCCCGCGGGCGTCGTCCATTTCACGTCTCAGCGGGACTACCCCCAAACAAATCCACGCTGTACTCTTATCCGCGGCGGTCTCTGTTTCCAGTTCCTCCGTCGCCAGCACCTCGAATTCCTGCCCTCATCCCCGGATCTATCGGGTTTGCACCGCCTATCTCCTGGCAGGACTGGCTTTCTCAACGGCTTTCGTGGCGGCGCTGATGACCTCCCCATCGGCATTCCTGACCGCTCTTCGGGCGGCCCTCTCGGCTTTGTAGGCGGCATCGTGTTTCAGCCTGGCGTCTTCGTACTTCTTCAGTACGGCCTGATAGTTCTCCCAAGCTGCAATGTCTCTCTCCAGGCCGGTTTCGTAGATCGCTCGAGCGGCATTCGCGGCGGCACTTCTGGCGCGGTTTTCCACTTTTCTTGCGGCATCGTTTTTCAACCTGGCATCTTCATATATCTGAAGGGCGAACTGGTAATTCTCCCAGGCCGCGGCAATGTGTCTCTCCCGGTCCGCATCGTAGATCGCCCGAGCGCGTTTGTAGATTTCCCAGGCGTCTCCGTATATCTCCCTGGCGTCGCTCCGGTCCCGGCGCCGTGAATAGTTCGATTTCCGTTCGTTTTCCCAAAGGGCGACGCTCCCTGCGATTTCCCAGGCGTCGCGTTCGGCGCCTGCCAATTCCGGTGCTTCGTTTCCGATATCAGCCATGTTGCAGCGAATGGAAACACTGCATCATTTCAACAGAACGGCCGGCAGCCGCTTGAGCTGTTCATTGCGGGGATCGACCTCGAATCCGCCGGACTCCAATGCGGTCACGCCAAGTAACGGCTCAGCGCCTTCATCGCCGTAGACGATTGTCCCGCCCACGACTTCTCCTTCAAACTCCAGTTCCGCAATTGTTATGTCCATGGCAACGGGCTTTCCATCCGCAAGTACATATTCGCGGCGGCCCCTTGGCGTGAGTCCGAGCGCTTCGAGCCGAGCCCTGGGTACAAGCGAGTCGAATGCGCCTGTATCGACGAGAAATTTCCCGGTCCAATAACGTTCCGGATCCGCGGGGTTGCGGATGGTTACATCAACGTAAGTCGCGCCCATCGACCGTTCTCCAGGTGAGCAGGTTTCATCATTAAATTCCTTAAACCATAGCGAATTCCTGCATCCAATGCAAGACGCGATGATCATCCAAGGGCGACCGGCCGGTCGCCCCTACAGGGCTGAGGCGCCGGTCAGTCGGTTGTCACGGCCGTGCCGCTGACCGAGACCATGAGCATGCTGCCATCCCCAACGACTTCGTAGTCCAGGTCGATGCCCACGACGGCATTGGCGCCCTCCTGCCGGGCGGCTTCCTCCATCTCCGAAAATGCGATTTCGCGGGCTTGCTTCAGTTCCTTTTCGTACGCCGCGGACCGCCCGCCAACGATGTCGCGAATGCCGGCGAAGAAATCCTTGAAGATGTTCGCACCGAGGATCGCCTCGCCGGTGACGATGCCCCTGTAATCACGGATGGACTTGCCTTCGATACCCGGTGTGGTGGTCATAATCATCGGTGTGCCTCCTCGGATTAAATGGACGTTTGCGGCCGTAACTCCCACCGGCCGCTATATGGTGCGGGACTCCCTCTCAATGGTTTTCCCAATCCAAAAGAACAGCAACACGGCATCACGACAGATCCTTCCGAATCAGGACGTAAACGTCGTCCCAAAAGTGATCCTTTCGCTTCACGTCCAGAGACCTGAAGTATCCTGGTAATCCGCAGTTTAATCGCCTTTATAAACTTGCACATATTACGAATTAACGTCCCCGAAAACACACGAATCCTGGTTATTTGTAGCTGTTGTAGACGATCGAGAGCCAGCGGTCGGTACTCATCCAGCCCTGACCCCACGACTGCCATTTCTCCGGCACGCCGGCGGCCTGGATTTCCGCCAGCGTCTTTCCTGCCGCGATGGATTCCTTGACAAGGTTCGCGCATGTTTCCAGCATCTCAAGCGCGGTCCTCAGGTCGTCCGGAACGGCGAGCGGACCGTGACCGGGGATTATACGCGCATCCGGCGGGATTTGTTTCAGGAGTGACCGCACGGCTTCGATGTAACCCTGAACGTCTCCGCCACCGCGAAGGTCGATGTACGGAAATCTGCCGTTGAAGAAGAGGTCTCCGGTGTGGACGACGTTGGATCCGGTAAAGAACACCACGCCGTCGCCGTCCGTGTGGGCGTTCGGAAAGTGGACCACGCGCAGTTCCTCGCCGTTGAAATGGATCGACAGTCCACTATCGAACGTGACTTCCGGCAGGGCGGCTTCAGGTAACGGCCTGTCGTTGACACGCCTGGCCGCCAGGCGTTTGCGGACGTTCCGGTGCGCGACGATGACGCCTTTCTCTCCAAAATACGCGTTCCCGCCGGTATGATCGCCATGGTAGTGCGTATTCAGGACGAAGGTCGGGTCTCCGCCACCCAACTCGCCGATGGCGGCGCGGATCTTTTCGGCCAGCGGTGCGAACTGATCGTCCACAATCAGGACGCCGTCCGGGCCCACGGACACGCCGATGTTGCCGCCGCTTCCTTCAAGCATATAGACGCTGTCGGTCAGTCTGGTGGACCTGATCTCGACCGCCGAAAAATCCCTCTGTGCGAATGCCGTGCCGGTGACGGCCAGCGTCAAGGCTATCGGTAGCCATCTGGACATAGCGAAGATCCTCCAAAAAAGGAAAAAGGAAGAAGGAAGAAAAACAGCGAAAACCAAAGGCGGCAGACATCATTACCGGAGTGCATTCGGCGTAGGGGCGACCGGCCGGTCGCCCCTACAGGTGCCGTACACATTGCAGTTTTCAGAAGGTGCAAAAGCCCGGAAATCGACATCCGCGTCGTGACGTGTGAACGCAATAAATGCCCATCGAGGGCAGGATGCCCTCGCTCCCGGGAACGACAATGCAGCAGGAACCGATCGATTGACGGCAACCCCGTTCACGATTTCGTAGGGGCAACCCTTGTGGTTGCCCTCGCCGTGCGGGGACACGGGATCCTCTTCCTTTTTCCTTCTGCCTTCTTGTTTCCTCAAAAAAAAGGCCCGGAGCCATATTCCCGGGCCTCTTGAAACCATCCTTTCAAATACGGGCGACCGGCCGGTCGCCCCTACTCAACGCGGGATCCGAATCGCCCGATCGTGTACCTTCGCGGCCACGACTAAGCCGTCCTTCCGTCGATCGTGCCCACTTCGATCTTCAGCTCATCCCGGTTCACGACGCGGTCAACGCGCCCGTCACGCACCCACACCACCCTGTCGGAAACGCTCAGCATCTTGTGGTCGTGCGTGGCGGAAACGACGGTGACGCCAGAATCCTTGTTCATCTGACGCAGCAATTCGATGATCTCGGTACCGGTGCGCAGATCCAGGTTTCCAGTGGGTTCATCGGCCAGAATCAGGGCCGGATCGTTGGCGAACGCGCGCGCGACCGCCACACGCTGTTGTTGTCCGCCAGACAGCTCGAAGGGCTTGTGCGATACCCGGTCCCCCAACCCCACCTTGTTCAACAGCTCCACGCCCTTGTCCCTGGCCTCGTCGCTGGTCAGCCCCGCGAATACCATCGGCAGCGTCACGTTTTCCAGGGCCGTCATCACAGGAATCAGATTGAACGTCTGGAAGATATACCCGATTTTCCGGCATCGCAACCACGCCAGTTCATAGGCGTCGAGTTGCGCAACGTCGACGTCGTCGATATACACCTTGCCGTCGCTGGGTTTGTCCAGGCCGCCCACCATATTGAACAGGGTGGTTTTTCCGGATCCCGAAGGACCCATAATGGAGATGTACTCGCCCTGCTCGATTTCGATATCCACCCCTTTGAGCGCCGACACCTGCACGTCGCCCATCTCGTAGACTTTCTTCACGTCCTGCGTTCGTACGACGGCCATGGTCGCCCTCTTTATGAATTACTGAAAACGCGTGTTCGACCCGAATCAGATATGTCAGGTTCGGCTAGACTTCCAAACGCATTGCGTCGACAGGCTCCATCTTGGCGGCGCGATAGGCGGGAAGAATTCCGCCCATCAGGGAGAGGAAGGAACCCAGCACGATCGCCATCAGCCCGCGCTCCAGAATGGTGGGCCATGGCACGTGCCCCATGACGCCGGTGCCATAGCCGATCCAGGACGTTAGAATGGACAGCAGAAATCCAACCGCCGCGCCCAGCACGGTGCCGGCCATACCCATAAAGGCGGACTCAAGTATGAACAGCTTGACGATAAACCCATCCAGCGCACCCATGCACTTCATGGTGCCGATCTCGCGGAAGCGCTCGGTGACGGACATCAGCATCGCGTTTGTAATCCCCACCAGGCAAACCAGCAGCGAAAGCACAACCAGCCAGGTGTTCTTGGCCTCCTCCTGCCGATTGGCTTCGCTCTCCTGACTGATGTCGATTCCCTTCTGCTGGAGAATCAGGTTCATCTTCGGATCGTTGGCGTCTCGAAGACTGTTGACGATGGAACTGGTGGTCCAGATGGACATCAGAAACGCGATGGCCAGAATAATGCTGCTTACCGTAATCAACGACCGCCCGAACCGGATCTTAACGCTGTTGAAACTGATTTCGACGGCCTTTCTGACCGGCAGTTTCACCTGTGTGCCGATTTCCCGACGGGCAGGTGACGAATAACTCTCCGCCATGAACTCCTCCAACAACAGAACGACGCGACGTTCGAAAGGATCTTCTCGTTGCCTGAATCTTCCGGCTGTTTCACCTGTACCTGTGCTGACGCGCCCCTCGCGCCTCGGCACTGCGCGCCCCTCGTGCCTCTTAACCGACACATTTTCACGCGCGCTCGGGACTCACCAGGAATTTTAAAACAGCTTCTTATCTGACTTCAGCGCCGCGCATCGCCGGGACGTGGGTGCGCCCCCGGCGTGTTGAATAATACGCCCGATCCGCCAACAGCTTCTTCGCCCGGTCGAACAATGCCAGCGTCTGAACGACTTCCGGATCCTGGCTCACTGCGACCCTGCCCGCCTCCCGGTCTCCCCATCGGAATTTCGCAAAATACCGTTTCATCTGCCGCTTGATTAAATCGACTCCCGATTCGAATTCCGCATCCGTAAACGTCAGGTCGGTTTCCCGCGCCTCGAGGAATTTCTTGAATTCCGCTATCGCGTGCGAATCAGGGGTATACTGTCGAAGATAGGCATCGAAATCCGTGTACGAAGCGGTAAACTCCGAACCGTGTTGATTGGCGAATTCAAAGAAGTGCCTCGGGGAGAGCCGTCGTTCGAAATCGCCCGGGCGCGGCGATTCCAACTCAACGTCCGGTGTGATACCGCCGCTGCCGTAGACCTTCCGGTTCAGAATCTGCGTGAAATAGACCGGTTGGGAGAGAACACTGTCTGGATCGGCATTGGAATCGTATCCGTCGTGCGCCTTCTGAAGATAAGCGCGCCTGTCATTTGAATAAGGACGCTGGATCGGCCGCTCGCTGGGTGTGAAATAGCGAGCCACCGTGAGCAGGACGGCGCCGCCGTTCTTCAGCGGATACTGCTTTTGAACCAGTCCCTTGCCGAATGTAGTCCGGCCAACGATAAGCCCGCGATCGTAGTCCTGAACCGCACCGGCCACGATTTCCGACGCGCTGGCGCTGTAGTTGTCAACAAGCACCGTCAAGGGCAGATCCAGCGGCACGACCGGATCGCGATCCGCGAAATGATCTTCTCTTGAGCCGCGCTTTCGGCCCTCGGTGTACACCAGGAGGCGGTCTTTTTCGAGAAACTGATCCGCCACTGCAACCGCCTGCTCGAGGTAACCCCCGCTGTTGCCGCGCAGATCCAAGACCAGTTTTCTTGCGCCCGCATCGACCAATCCTTCGAGAGCAACCCTCAACTCGCGGGACGTGCGGCTCGAGAACCGGTCGATCTTCACGTAACCCACGTCCGAATTCAGCTTAAACGCATACGGCACGCTCGGTACTTCTATCTTGTCCCGAATAATCTCGATCGTGAGGGGGTCGGCCAATCCCGACCGCTGAACCAGTACGGTCACCCTGCTGCCCTTGGGACCCTTGAGCCGCCGCTTCACCTCATCCGTCTTCCAAACCCCGACAACCGACACCCCGTCGATCTTTACGATGCGGTCGCCGGCCTGCAGGCCGGCCTTGTACGCAGGAGATCCGACAATTGGAGAAAGTACCGTCAACTGGCCCGCGATGATTTCGAAATAGATTCCGATACCCTCAAACGAGCCCTGCATCTTGTCCTGGGCGTCCCGGAGTTCGTCCGGCGAGATATAGGTTGAATGGGGGTCCAGCCGGGAAAGATAGCCTTCAATCGCACCGTGATACAACTCAACCGGATCGGTGGATTCATAGTACTCGCGGCGCACCAGGTCGGCCAGCTGATCCAGAGTGTACGCCTGCATCGCCGTGTTCACGCGAGCCGGGGGGTCCGCCCCGACCGCAATTGGACAACCCGCCGCCCACACCAGGATCAGTAGGGAAACAATCCGATAAATGACGGGCATACAGACCTTTCGCGAGTCTGGCGACGTCAATCAAGACCACCAAAAAAGCGTCTCAACATAATGACGCCGGCCTGAGATGTCAAGGAGAAACAGCATCCGCCGGGGCGCCGTCAGTCGCCGGATCCTTTAGACCGGGTCAGAGAGAATACGAGCAGCTGCTTGGAAAAGAGATAATACTCCTTGAGATTCAGTTTGCTCGTGCTGTACTGCCGGTTGCGGAAAACGTAGGGCACCTCGATAAACGTCGACCAGGTTCCCTTGACCAGAATCTCCAGCAGGATCTTGTATCCGGGGGAGGTCAGGGTCACACCGTCAAGCACACGGCGATGCAGAAAGAAATATCCGC
This sequence comes from Gemmatimonadota bacterium, assembly GCA_028874335.1. Taxonomy (GTDB): domain Bacteria; phylum Latescibacterota; class UBA2968; order UBA2968; genus JAAXHE01. The sequence goes on from JAPPJY010000034.1 coordinate 18,466, forward strand.
TGAGCGGATCCTGAACGCCGGTCAGTTGCCTTGCGGCCAGCACGCCGGCCTGGGAGATCAGCTTTCGATACCAGGGCCACCTCTCCACGCGGCTGTCGGGATTATAGCGGCTACCAAGCGCGACGTCGTGCTCCCGAAGCCCGAGAATCAATCGGGGCAAGACCGAAGGATCGTGGCTCAAATCCGCGTCAATCACCCCCAGGCAGTCGCGGTCCGACTTCCGGAATCCCTCCATAACAGCGCTGCCCAGCCCGAGTTTGCCGGGCCGATGCACGACCTGAACGGGATACCGGTCCTTGAGCCGCTCCGCTTCTTCGCCGGTACCGTCCGGAGAGTTATCGTCTACTACGATCAATTCAACGTCGATCTCCGGGTACTTTCCAACTGCCGCGAAAACCTCGTCCGCCAGAAGTGATATGTTCGGTCGCTCGTTGTAGGTGGGGGTAATCAGAGAGACCCGCAAAGGGGTTTCGCCCATGCCGATAACCTCATGAGAAAGGGGCGCGCGCGTAGAACGCAACGACGGCGTTCATAAGTAAAGACGGAAATCAGCCGTAACCGGTCCGAGAAGTGTCAATTACCCGGCTGCGACACGCATTTCCGTGCCTGTCCGCTTCAGGTTCTCGGAGTAAGATCCCAATACCGGATTGAACAGTTCGCGCGCGAGGTCGAGCTTCAGGCCCGCACCGGGAGGTCTGCGCGCGATCTGTCCCAACTCCTCGGACGTCACCGGCACCACCAGATCGGCGTCGAGATTGAAGCATTGGCAGATCCGCCGGACCATTTCATACCGGCTCATGAATTCCGGCCCCGCAAAGTGGATCACGCCACGGAAATCCCGGAGGCACAGTCCAAGGAGAAACACGGCGAGTTCATCCACGCAGGTGGGATTCGCCCATTCGTCGGTAACCACCCGGATGGTCTCGCCGCGAACGAGGGATTCCAGCGCCCACGTGACGAAATTGGGCCGGCAACCCGCGCGATAGCCGTAGAGCACGGCCGTCCGGACCACAAGTCCATGACAGGGCGAGCCCAGTACGATTTCCTCCGCATCCAACTTGGTCCGTCCGTAAACGTTTACGGGACTGGTGGAATCCGTCTCGGCGTAGGGCCCTGCCCGACCGTCGAAGACGTAGTTCGTGGAAACGGTAACGAGGCCGGCGCCCGCGTTTTCACACGCCCGAATCAGGTTCCGGGTTCCCCACACATTAACGCGGCGCGCGAGGTCCGGATTACGCTCACATCGGTCCACGCCCGCTTCCGCGGCCGCATTGACAACCCAGTCGGGCCGAACCTGTGATATCACCCGGACGACTGACTCCGCGTCCGTGACGTCCACCCGGAAACCGTCCGATCCCATATACGGCGGCCGGGGGTTGCGCGCCGCGGGAACCCGATCCAGGCCCTGAAACGGCACGTCGCACAGCGCCCTCCCCAGAAATCCGGAAGCCCCTACGATCAATACTTTCATTATCGGCCCATCACCCATTGGCGCCACCCGGACGTGTTAAAAGGCCCCGCGGTCCGGCGGAACGGACGTTGCCCGCCCGGTCTCCAGGCGCAGATACATTGCCATACCCCTGCAGAGCGCGCCCGCGCTGGCTGCGCGCGCCAGATGCGAATTCGCCAGGGCCGCGAGTATCTCACCGGCCGTTTCCATATAGCGCCGATTCCGGGTCAGGACGTATAACCTCGCAAGTACCTGGACAGCCACCCCGTTCCCCGACGGGACCAGACGGTCCACGGCGTGGATGACGGCCGTGTCCGGCTCCGGCCAGCGGTCGCGCAGTGCGCCCTCTTTATCGAGAAGCCGCTCCAGCATCACATCCGTGAGTTCCAATGCGAACCGGAATGCAGCACTGTCGCCACCCGCGCTGTATAGATCCAGCGCGGCCCTCGCGACCAGGGCCTGGTCGGCAAGCAGAAAAACCGGCGGACCCGGCCGGTCGAGCGCATGTCGCATTCCACCTTCGGGATGCGTAAGCCTTACGCGGATGGACGTCAGGACCTCGCGCGCCAGATTCAGGTAGGCCGTTTTTGAAGAAGCCTGATAAAGCGCCGCGAGCCCGGTAACAGCCAGGGCGTTCCACGAGGTGTAGACAGTACGGTCTCTCGGGGCCGCGCGACCCGCCTCCAACAGAACCGCGCCGCCGGATTCTTCGGAGAACCCCGCGAATCCCGCGGCAAACAGGCCGTTCCGTGGTGCGAAGAGCCCGCGAACCAGCGCGTCGCCCAGATCAATAGCTGCCGCCGTGTCCGTCCGAGCCAGAACCGTAAGCCAGCCCGCATTCGACGCCAGCGTCTTCTCAGTGTCGAGCACCACTCCATCCGGCGTGAGCTGCCGTTGGAAGAAAGTGCCGTCGGAATCGCGCAGTGGACTTGACACGACCTTCTTCAGCCGGTCCAGCGCCAGGGTCCGCGCCGCGGAGTCGTCGCCGTCGAGGAGTGCGATAAATGACTCCGGACCCGGCAATTCTCCGCGTTTCAGCGCATCCGCCGTGCTGTCCGTAAATGCCCGCAGCAGTCCGGACGACACCGCAGCGCGGCGCAGAGGCCGGGCTTCTCTTGCCGTCCACAGCGCCAGATTCCGGCGCTCGCGTTCGAAATCAGTCCATCGTTTCGGGTTATTGAAATAGACCCACACCCTGCGCAGCAACTCCCGCAGATCTTCCGGATCCAGGTACGTGGACCCGGTCATCCAGTCGCCATCGGGCGTCAGGATCGCCGTTGATGGCCAGCCGCCCAGTCCGAATCGTTCCGCCAGATCGGGGCGCCGGTCCACGTCAACCCGTACCGGCCAGGTGCCCCGTTCAATTGCCCGTACCAACGCCGGGGCTTCGAAACTGCGACTTACCATGTCCCGGCACCAGTAGGACCTCCTGGAATAAAGAAAGACGAACAGCGGACGATTGAGAACGCGCGCGGAATCCCGATTGGACCATCCCCTCCAGTTCACCCGTCCGGGAGGCGACGCGGACAGTTCGGAGAACGCAGACGTTTCCGGAACCCGATCGCAGGCGCCAAACCCGAAGCTCAAAGTCAACAACACGCAGGGCGGACACAGATGACTCGACGCGAGTCGCAAGAGGAACCCCCGGGGACGACAGCCAGACGCATCGAGCGAGAAGATCGGTTTCTGTCCCGGAAACAAGGTGCCTGAATTCGGCCGGCGAAGGGATATCGATTGGCCGTCGACTGATATTGAAACGCGGGCATTGCGACATTTCGACACGCTTGCTTCGACATGCTCAGCACACGCAATGCAAGCATGCTCGATGACCGCGTTTCAGCGAGACGGGATGAGTCGTCGGTCGAATCGTGAGGAATCTTCGGGACAGGACACTGATTGGGTGTCGAGGATTCCTGTCCAATGTGAAAGGCCGCCAATCAACTCTGTACGGAAACACCGGTCCGGAAAATGCGACGGCCGAACGGAAAAGTCGGGAACCACTGTGCGCCAGATGCGTTTATATCTTGAAATCGACGAAAAGACTTGACTTTTCAACGGCGATTAACGTAATTTTTGCGCTTGACAAGTACCGGATCTGCCCTTTTTACGCACGCCGTTGGTAACGGGCCGTACAACCGGAATCCAATGTTGCACAAAGGCTTGCGGGGCAAGTTGGAGACAGGGGCAGTATTCGGGACTTCACCGGATCGTCGCAAGCGGTATCGCCTCCTCGATCAGCATTATTGGAATGTTGTCTTCAATCGGGTACATGTAAGCGCCGTCCTCGCGAACAAGGCCTCCGTCAACGGGTTTCTCAACGTGGGTTCCTCCCCGGTTGTACAACTCGCCGTTTTCGATAAGATCGTTGACTTTATCGATCAGTTCCCGACCTGCCGGACGCACTGGCGATTTGTCTTCGGGACAAGCCAGAATATCGAGAAGTTCCCTGTCGATCACCCCTGAGCCCCTTTCAAATACAAGCGCCGGATTCGCTGATTTCATTCTGTGCGGCACTCGGATTGAGAGAAAATAGTCAACAAGCGGTTGTCGAACAAGTTTTTTCCGGCTGGAGCGCCTATTCCAAACATTCGCTGACGTGTTTTGCCCTGAGAAGCTGCCTTAAAATTCCCAGCGGTCTTCGCACGGCTGCAAAAGCGACGGTAATTTTAAAACAGCTTCCTGGTTCCACAATTCCGTTCCACAAATGAATCCGTCGACAAGGCGGTCACTACCGCCTTCGCCTCCCGGGGCTTACGTCGCGTTGTGGACTTGTTGTCAAAACCTGTGGCGAATGGAGTGAATGCGCATGCCGTTTCAGAGATTACCCGGGTCGTCGGGCAAAAGAGTGGCGCAGACCGTCCTGCCCCTCTCCGCACCCGGTTTTTTGTGTCCCGTCGCCTCGGAAATCCCCTCCTGGCTCAGTCGTGCAGAAAGAAAACCGTCACACCTCAAGGAGCCGAACTCCATGAAAAACAACCTGATGTGCGTGTGCCTGACGGTCATTATGCTGGCCTTCGCATTCACGTTTCCGGGCACGTTGTGGGCGACGCCCGAGAGCCAGGCCGCGGCGCCTTTTCTTCTGTTCCAGCCCAGCGCGCGTTCGGCCGGAATGGGTGAAGCCTTTATTGCCATTGCCGACGGCGCCAATGCCACCTATTACAATCCGGCGGGCCTGGCGGACGACACAAACAGGCACATGAGCACGACGATGTACAAGCCCGTTCCCTCATTGGCCAGCGATATCTTCACGTCGTTCGGCGCCTACACGCAACCGGTCGAAGGCGTGGGCAACCTGGGCTTCAGCCTGATCTACACTTCGCTCGGGTCGCAGCACCGTACCGACTCACAGGGGCAGGACCTCGGCAAGTTCACGAGCTTTGGCCTGGCCGTGGCGGTCTCGTACGGAACCTTTGTGGTAAAAAACGTCTCTGTAGGCGCAACCATGAAGTTCATCCATGAAAAGCTGGCCAGTCAGGGCGCCGGCATCGAGAAGGGCAAAGGCGCAGGTACATCGTTCGCAGGCGACCTGGGTTTCATGTGGAAGACCTCCGATCGGTTCACAATCGCCTGGGCGCTGCGAAACGTCGGGCCGAACATTACGTTTATCGATGCGGACCAGGCCGATCCGCTGCCGCAGAATTTCACCATCGGAATTGCCTATACGGCGCTACAGCGAGGGAATTCAACGGTACTATTCGCTGCCGACATCTATAAACCCCTTGCCGACAGGGGTTTCTTTTCATTTGTCACGGGTTGGAGCGACCGCAACGGCAGTGAGGAACTCGAGGATATGGACTACCATACCGGCATCGAATGGAAATACAACCTTTCCGATGAATCCGCCTTCGCCCTGCGAACGGGGTATTTCCACGATCAGGACGGCGACCGGAAGAGCCCGACCTTCGGCCTGGGCCTCAAATACAACTGGGCGTCGTTCGATCTCTCGTACTTCGCCAGGAGCAACTCCGCCCTCCGGAACGTCTTTCGCTTCACTGGCGGATTCTCCTTCTAACAGCCCGTTGAAAAGGCCCAGCCGGGCTGCTGTATCAATGAGGCGGCGTTTCCTTCTGCGATTTCTCGCGTGACATCTCACAGGGTCGATAACCATCGTGTGGTTGCGGCGGGCTGAACCAGAGCAGGTTTTGCAAATCGCGCAGAAGCGTGCGACATTGTCGTTGCTTCTCGCCATTTGCTTTTTTGGTCTTGTTTTTTCTCCGCCTGCCGTTCAGGCCGCCGCGGAAACCTGGCGCATCTTGGCTGTCCGGGTCTCATTCTCAGTGGAAGATCCCGACGATGGGACCACCAGCGGAAACGGCGCTTTCGACCTCAGGACGTTCGATTCGGTCCGCGACGATTATACCTTCCCTTTCGACGCACCCCCGCACGACAGATCCTTCTTTGAAGCACACCTCCAGGCCCTGCGCAACTACTATCTGGAAATATCCGACGGTCAACTTGAGATCGAATACACCGTGTTCCCGGAGGAAGCGGACGGAAGCTACGTCATCAACAGGCCTCTCAAGGAATACGGCAACGGGCGGACCCGGACCGAAATCGCCCAGCGAATCACCCAGCTCTTTCACGACGGCATCGCGGCCGCAGACTCCGCGGAAGGAGCGAACCTGGACTTCTCCGCGTACCAGGCGTTCGCGGTCTTTCACGCCGGGCTTGGCGCTGAGGCCGGCGGGCAGGCCATCAACGACATACCGTCCGCATTCGTGTCCGAAAGAGATCTCGATCGCTTTGTGGACGGACCGATCGCGGTAGGCGACGGTGCGACGGTCGTTCGCAACGGCATGTTGCTTCCCGAAGCCGTCAGTACGGACGGGAGGGGTGGTCTGAACGGCACGCTTGTTCGTTTCTTCGCCCACCAGCTCGGGCTGCCGGGACTGTCCAATTTTGAAGATGAACTCCCCGCCGTGGGAGACTGGAGTCCGCTGGATACGGGTGGTCCGGGCGCCGTAGCCTCAGCGGCCCGCCTGGAACTTCAGCCTCTGACGGGAGAACCTGCCGACAGCCTGCTCACAGGTTTCGTCCCAAGCCGACTCCTTGCGTGGTCCCGCATCCGTCTCGGATGGCTGGAGCCGACGGTCGTCACGAGGAACGACACGGTGCGGCTGGTTGCGCCGTATGTCGAGGCTTCCGACCTGGCGCGTGCGGTCAAGGTCCCCCTGAGCGCAACCGAGTACTTTCTTCTGGAAAACCGCATATCCCGACTTGCGGTATACGGACGGAAGCCGAACATAGAGTTTACAACGGGACAACGGGTGTGGCTCTCCGTGGACGACTACGATGCCTTCATTCCCGGTTCGGGCATTCTGGTCTGGCACGTCGACGACGCTGTCATCCAGGCCAGCGACGACGACGCGGCCGTCAACAGCAATCCGTACTACCTCATCAGCCCGGGGCAATACAGGCGCGGAATCTCGCTGGAAGAGGCGGACGGCCTGGAGGATATAGGCAACAACGCCGCGGACCGGATCGTCCAGGCAGGCATCATCAGCCTGGATGCCATAGAAGGCGGCCCACGAGATCCGTTTTACGCGGGAAACGCCACACGATTCGGGCCGGATACCGTTCCCTCGACCAACAGCAACCTGGACTATCCCACCGGCATTACGATTCAGATTCTCAGCCCGCCGGCCGATACCATGGACGTGGTGATCACCTTCGATTACCAGCAGGATGCCTGGCCCGCGACCGGGATGCCGGACATCGGGCTGCAGGCCCCACGCGCGATCGACCTGAACGGCGACGGCGTCAAGGAGATACTGCGCAGCGGCGGCGCTGTTGAGACGTCACCGGACGAAAACGGCCTGCCGCTGTCTCTCTCCGGGAATCCGGTCATACCCCCGACGGGCGCCACGTTCCCGTTCTTCACGTCTTTCACCCCCGCCGTAGGCGACATCAACGGAGACGGCGAAGACGATTTCATCTTCGCGCGGGGTCACACGCCGGTCCTGTGGAGCCGCGGCAATGCTGCTGCTTCGCCGGCAGGCCCGGCGCGCGAAATCACGTGCCCGCCCCTCGTCGCCAGTTTCGGCAACGCGCACGTGGATATCTGGGGATGGTCCAACGGCGACGTCACCTGGGGCGATCTGGCGGGAGTGAATGCGGGCACTGCGCGAGTGGGAGCGGTACCCGTCGCCGGCCTGGCGGCGGGAAACGTGGACGACGATCCGGAAATCGAACTCGTCGCGCTGGCGGGGCAGGGCGGGCTGTTCATTGCCGAAGCCGATGGACATGTCGAACATGTGGCCGATCTCTCCCGACCCGTTGTGGGAGCTCCCGTACTGGGCGACCTCGACCGGGATGGCGGAGATGAGATCGTCACGCTGGACGCGGACGGTGTGGTATCCATCTATTCCAGGGGGACCATGACGGCGCAGAGCGTGCCGGTGCCCGGGGGCGCGGGCTCCGCGCCCGTGCTGGGTGACCTCGACGAGGACGGCTACATCGAGGTGCTTTTCGGCGGGGAGGGTCGCCTATGGGTGGTCCGCTTCAACGGGGTTCACCAGGCCGATACGCCCCTGGAGTTTCCGCTCAAGGACGAGGCCGGGCTGATATCCGCGCCGCCGGTGCTTGCCGACATCAACCTGGATGGAGATCCGGACATTTTCGTGGCGACGGGGGGCGGGTTGGTATACGGCCTTGGCGCAGACGGCTCAGTCCTGCCGTCTTTTCCCCTGCCGGTATCGGGCCCGGTGCACGCCTCGCCCCTGACCGACGACCTGGACGGCGACGGCACCCTCGAACTGGTTGTCTTCACGACGGAAGGAGCGGCGCATCTCTGGCACCTCGAGAACTTCGACGCCCACTTTACGGGAAATCATCTCGTATGGAGCCAGGCGGGAGGCGGGCCCGGCAACGCGAGTCGCCTGCTTACGCTGCCCAGCGACCCGCCGCCTGAGACCACGTCGCTGCTGCTGCCGCCTGACCAGGTCTACTGCTACCCCAATCCCGTACGCGGGACGTCGGCTACGATACGGTTCTTCCTGGGAAGGAGCGCCCGTATACAGGTTGCCGTGTTCAACGCGCTGGGAGAAATCGTCGAACGTATGACCATGGAGAATCCAACGCCGCGAACGGACAACGAACTCCGCTGGAATACGGTTGAGTATGCCAGCGGTTTCTACGTCTGCCGCGTGGAAGCCATCTCGGAAGAGCGATCTGAAGTCCGTTTCGTCAAAACCGCGATCATCAAATAGACCTGTGATGAAGGCGATGGAAATACAGCGTAGCAGGAACGCGGACAGGAGCGGACTAACGTCTCGCTCTTCGCGCAGTATCTTAAGAAGCTGTCTTAAAATTCCCATCGGTCTTCGCGCGGCTGCAAAAGCGCCGGTCGGCGTTGGTCAAACCCACCCGTATAGACAAATATGGGCGGATTTTCCCGCCTTGACCGCCGCTTTTTCGCTCGCGCTCGGGAACTCACCGGTAATTTTAAAACAGCTTCTCAGAATCTCCCTCGCCCTGCTGCTGTCGGCGTCCCTGCCGGCCGGCGCCCAGTTCGACGCCAACCATCCGGAACTACGCTGGGAGGTGTTGGAGACCGCCCACTTCAAGATATATTACCATCAGGGCCTCGCGGACTTTGCCCGCCGCGCCGCGAAGGTCGCTGAAACTGTGTACGGTCCGGTCACGTCGTTCTACAATTTCACACCCGACGAAAAGGTACGGCTGATTCTTAAAGACACAGACGACTACGCCAATGGTGTGGCCTTCTATTACCACAACACCATGGAAATCTGGGCGTCCAACCTGGAATTCGAACTGCGCGGCGACACGAACTGGCTTCAGAATGTGATCGCGCACGAATTCACACATATCGTCGCGCTGCAGACAGCGCGCAAGGGTCCGCGGCGTCTTCCCGCCATCTACTTCCACTATCTGGGGTACCAGAATGAAGAGCGCCGGGACGACATTCTCACGGGTTACCCTGACGTTTTTGCATCTTACGCCATTCCCCTTACAATCGTACCGCCCTGGTTTGCGGAAGGCACCGCGCAATACATGGCGCCGGGCGTCCGTTTCGACCGCTGGGACTCCCACCGCGACATGATTCTACGCATGGCCACGTTGAAAAACCGGCTCCTCACGTACGACGAAATGGGCGTGTTTGGCTCCAAAACCGGTCTGGGACTCGAAAAAGTCTACGACCACGGCTATGCCCTGACCCTTTTTATCGTAAACACCTTCGGCGAGGGCAAATTGCCGGAGATCTATAACAATATGACCACGCTCTGGCGGACAGACTTCGATTCAGCCGTCCGAGGCGCAATCGGCATTTCGGGACGCGAGCTCCATCGACGTTGGGTCGCTGCCCTCGAAGAAAGGTACGAGGCACAGAGGTCCGCACTCGAGGGACGCCTGGTTGACGGCGAAATCCTGCACGACAGGGGGTATTTCAACCTCCACCCCCGCTGGTCGCCGGACGGTCGGCAGCTGGCTTATCTGACCAATCGGGGCGGCGACTTCGGGCGCACCGCCCTGGTCGTACATACCCTCTCCGACAGTTCTTCGGAGACGCTCGCCGGCGGCGCCGACACCGCTCCGGACTGGTCGCCCGACGGCCCCCGCCTGATTTTCGCGCGACGCAGTCCGCCTGACAGGCACGGCTCCCGTTACTGGGATCTTTACACGGTGGACCCTACCGTGGCGCAGGGACACGGGCTGCTCCAGAAGGCCGGAGCGACGCTTGGTCTTTCACAGAAACTTCCACCCAACCAGAGTCGTCTGACCCATGGTCTCCGTGCCAGCCACCCTGCATATTCGCCCGATGGCAGACAGGTCGCGTTCGTCGTGAACGGCCGTGGTTCGACAAATCTGGCTGTGATGGACGTTGAGGATGGCAGTGTCCGCCGGCTCACGTCGTTCGACGACGGCTCTCAGGTCTATACGCCCCGCTGGTCGCCCGACGGATCGCAGCTCGCGTGCTCGGTCTTCCATCCGGACGACACACGCAATATTGCCGTTGTCCCCGCGGGCGGCGGGCGTTTGAATACGGTCATCTCCTCCGCGGGCACGGACCGCGACCCGTGCTGGACTCCCGACGGGGCGGGCCTCGTATTTTCCTCGGATCAGGACGGCATTTTCAATCTCTACCATTTCAACCTGGCAGACGGGTCCGTACACCGCATCACGCGCGTTCTGGGCGGGGCCCTGCAACCCCATGTCAATCCCATGGACCGTCGTATAGCCTTCTCCCATTACGGCGCCGACGCCTATGAGATCCGGACCCTTTCGGGAAAAGGCGCATGGGAGCCGGTCGCAGCCGCAGTCTTTCAACCGGAGACCGGCCGGTCGACCGCCGCCGCCGTTGACGACCCCTTCCCGAGCAGCCGTAACTACGGCGGCGAATTCTCAACGACCTCGTTCTATCCGCGCGTTGCCGTGGACGCGGGAAAGGTGAAACTGGGCATCTTCGCGGGATCCAACGACGTCCTCAACAAACAGTCCCTCCTCGTGGGCGCCATGGCCGCCCGTGACAGGGACCTCGACCTCTTCGCGGTCTACGAATACCGCCGCTGGCGCCCTACGGTCTTTCTGGAAGCCTATCGAGCCGTGCGTCACGAAGAAGACGACGTCCTCAACCGTGACGAAAACTTCCGCATCTTCAGTCAGACATTCACAATCTCCGGTGTTGAATTCGGCGCCAGGCACAGGCTGGGCACGGGCAGCCGCCTGGACGCCAGATTCATCTATAACCTGTCGTCCACGGACCAGGACGTCGCCCGTTTCAACGGCATGGGCGAAGTCAGCCTGGGCGCCACCACGCACCATGGGTTCAACTTCGCGTTCAGATATTCCCTTCGCAACATCAGCCGAACCAGAGACCGGGAAATCAACCCCCGGGCCGGACGGGAGATGTGGGTCCGCTACGACCGCCAGTTCAACTTTTTCATCAGCGGGTTCAAAGAAGACACGTCCCTTCTGATCGAGACGTTCGACCGCTATTTCTTCAACCGATTTACACTGAGCTGGAGCGAATACCTGCCGGTGGGGCCCGGACGCGCTTCCCTGGGCCTGCGGTTCTACGGCGGGCTGATCGACAGCGAAGTGGATGACTACTTCGATTATTTCCTGGGCGGCCTGCCGTACATGAAAGGATATACCTTCTATAGCCTCGAAGGGCGCAGGGCAGCCATGTTTCGCGCCGCGTATCGCTTCCCCATCCGGACGCGGATGGATCGGCAGACCGGCCCCATATACTCCGATCAGCTCTTCGGGTCCGTCTTCGCCGGCATCGGCCGCGCCTGGGACGGAGACGACATGGACAACGTACTGAACCGCGACTGGAAACGCGACGTGGGGATCCAGATCCGTTACGACGCGACCTCCTTCTACACATTTCCGACCCGCGCCAGCCTTGACATCGCCTACGGTTTGGATACATTGCCGCGCGTGGTCCCCGGCGAGAAATTGGAAAAAAGCGGCTTTAAATTCTACTTCGCCCTGCTTTTCGGATACCTGCAAAGCGTCGGGGGAAGATAGATCGAGGGAGACAGTTTTTTGGTTTTTGCTTTTGGCTGACGGCTGAATGCTGATCGCTGACAGCTTTTTTTTCGGGAGTTCCACGTGCACCTCACCATCACAGTGCTGATCCTGCTGACCGTCCTGCCGATCCATGCCGCGGACCGTCTCGACGACGGCATCGTGAATCCGTGGCTTCTGGATGACGACCCTCTGCCGACCGGCGGAAAATCGCCCAAACTGGCCTTTACGATGTCTCTATTGGTTCCCGGTCTGGGCGAACTCTACGCGGGCGATCCGAAGCGGGCGGCTGTTTTCATGGGGATCGAAGCGCTCACGTGGTTCAACTATCTGCGCTGGCGGAACAAGGGCAACGATCTCAAGGCGGATTTTCGGGCTTTTGCCGATCGGAACTGGGACGAAAACCGGTACCGGGAATGGCAGGAATACAACCGGGCCAGGGGCTCGCCATATATTGAGACTGAAACCCTGCCATGCAAACGCGCCCTGGACGGGTGCCACAGGGTGGACACCCAGCAATACTATGAGATGATCGGCAAGTACGACCAGTTCGTATTCGGCTGGAGGGACGTGAGTGACGTGGGTTTCCAGATCGGAAACGGCGACGTCGAATCCAATCAGCGGATCGATTACGAAAACCAGCGCAACGAAAGCAACAGATTCCTCAAACGCGCCTCGGTAATCATCGGCCTGACCGTTGTCAATCGTATTGCGAGTTCCATTCATGCCGCGCTTCGCGTGCGGTCCGCGCAACTGTCGATTTCGCCCCGGCCGGACGAGACCGGATTCGCGATACACGTTCGGTTCTGAACGCGCGCTCTTTCGAAAACGAGACTATGGCAAACCGATTCACCAGGGCTCTGGTCAATCTCACTGTATCGTCCCTGATTCTGATCGGCGTACCGTCGGTGGGAAACGCGCGGAACAAGTCTCCGGCCGGCGCAGCGGTGTTATCGCTCGTACTGCCTGGACTGGGCGAATTCTATGCCGGCGGACGACGGTCCGCGCGCTTTTTTCTGGTCGCGGAAGGGTTACTCTGGTCCGGCATGGCCACGTTCAGATTCCTCGAGTCCTATCGCGTCGATGCGTACCACGCCCATGCCGCAGCCCACGCGGGCATTCGCCTGAGGAACCTGCCCGAGTCCTTCATCAAGGAAGTGGGAGACTTCGAAAGCATCTACGAACGAAACCGGCGAGAACGCTTTCTCGCCGGTGAACATGCCAATCTACGGGCTGAAACCGTTGACAGGATCTGGGAGTGGGATACGGAAGCCTCCCGGATCGAATTTCTGGATCTGCGCAGCAAGGCCACTTCCGCTGAACAGAAGGCTTTCCTGTTCATCGGCGGCCTGATTCTCAACCGCTTCGCCAGCGCTCTAAACGCGGCTTCCATCGCAAGGAAAAGCCGCACGCAGAACACGGGCGTCAAGCTCCTGGTTGACCCTCGAGGCGGTCTGTACGCGAGCATCCGGCGCGGATTCTGAGACCCGAGCCTCCTTGCGTTCGGAGATGCTGTCCCAACGGGCGTGAAAGGGAATGAACAGCTTGGCTTCTTCCGTATCGAGTCGGGTGTCTTGCGTCTGGCGTCCTGCCTCTGCAGGGATCGTGTTCTGCCTGCTCCTCAAGACCTCGGCCTTCGCCGGCTCCGAATCCATTTGCGGCACGCCCTATCTGCCCTCGCGTCCAATTCCAGGGGCGGCGGCAAAGAAAACGGCCGCCGAGACGTTTGACGTTGGCGACCCTCTGACCGTTCGTGTCTATAATTTCGGCGCGGTTCCAGGTACCGATCCGTATTACCTCACCACGACGACCTGCCGCCTGAAAGGCGAACACTGCTATATCTTCGTGGAGGACGTAATCTGGGACGGTTCCCGCGTAACGCCGGCCGTCCTCACGTCCCTTACCCGCGCTTTCGACCGGTCAACCCCCCGGTATCCCGACCGCGGGATTTACTCAGTCGGAACCGAAGTCTTCGGTCCTCCGCCCGACGCGGACGGCGACCCTCGGATCGTGATCGTGCTGCTGGATATTATGGACAATATCCTGAGCGGCACGATCGTGGGTTATTACGACACCGCAAATCAGGCGGCTCCGGTCGGCAGGGAAATCCTCTACATCGACAGCGATCCCCTGGACCTGAACAGCGATCTGGCGCGCGCCACACTTGCCCACGAGTTCCAGCACATGCTGCACTGGAACGGGGATCCCGACGAAGACAGATGGGTGGATGAGGGCTGTGCTGAGTACGCCGAACTGGCGTGCGGCTACAAGAATGCAACTGGCGAGGTTGCGCAGAAATTCCTGGTCGTTCCCAATCTGCTGAAATCGCCCGTCTCGAACCTGCCTGTACCGCCCAATACCGGCCTGACGGATGCTTCCAGCTGGTCCAAGGGCGCCTGCCTGCCGTTCCTGTTCGACCAGACCTTTCTGCTGACGACCTACTTCGCCCAGCGTTACGGCAATGCGGCCGTCGCGCGTCTGGTCGCCGAACCGGCAAACAGCATTGACGGCTTCAATCGCACTCTTGAAGATATCGGCGCCGAGGAGCGGTTCGAAAAATTCTGGGCGGATTGGACGGCCGCCGTGTTCGTGAACGACGACGGCGGCCTGGGATACCGCAGTCTCTCCCTGGGTCCGGTCAGCAGGGATACCGTCGCGGTTCCCGCCGACGACCTTGGCGGCGCCCTCCAGCTCTGGGGCATCGACTATGTCGTGCCGCGTACGTCGGGACCACCCGGCCTCTCGCTGGACGTCAGGAGCGACAGCGATCTGCTCGTGACACTGGTTTCCGAACGGGAAGACACGCACGACGTCGCTGCCGTCCCGGTCCCGCAGGGCGCGCGGCGCCGCATCGGTCTGTACAGCGAGTCGCCGACCGTATTGGCCTTCACGCGCACGTCCGCGGGTCCGCAGACCTACTCATTTTCTCTCGCAAGGCGCGACGGCCACGTTCCGGCGGCGGCGGACTTCGACGCCAGCGGCACGGTGGGATTTTCGGATTTCATCGCATTCGCCGCGGGATTCGGCAAATCAGCGGGCGGGCCGGGTTTCGACCCCTCGTTCGATCTGGACGGGGACCGCACCGTGTCATTCTCGGACTTCATCTTATTCGCGCGGAACTTCGGCAAGTCGCCGTGAGCGGCCAACCTGCAATTGCCCCGTCCCGGTTAACCCTTACGCTACTCCGCAAGCTCCGACCGGCGCCAATATCCTGCGAAGTTTCGCTTGAGCCACGCCAATGGCGACCTCATCAGCACGTTGTATCCGCCCCAGGTCCATCGTGTAACCCGCTTCAGTCCGGCCACGGACGTCAATTCGGCTGCACGGGCTTTCTCCGGCCGCTCTGTATCTTCGCCCAGTTTCAGCAATTCCCGCTCGTAGTTGAATCGGACCATATTCTGTGCATGCGCGGCCAGCGCTTCAGGAGCCACGATGCGGGTATGAGGACAGACCGTATGGCGTTCCGTAAACAGAAAGGAAGCAACCCACTGCGCGGACACCTTGCCGCGGGCGCCGCGCGCCGCCTCCTCGACGGCTTCCCGGCTCAACACCCCGTAGGTGCGGCAGACCAGCGGCCGAACCGGATAAATCGAACACCCGCCGGAGTCGGTCAGAAACGGGCATCGCGCAGGCCGTTCTTCCGTCAAAGCCAGTACGGCATCGCGTCGTCCGGCCTCGAAGTGGTCCTGCACGTAGTCGACGATGTTGAGGTACTCGACCGAATACAGCGGATACATGGTCGCAAAATCCGCTTCCATTTCCTCATTCGTGAGTTCGCAACACTGTCCCAACCGGTCGCAGTGGCACGAAACGGCCGGAACCTGGTCGTAGACTGCCTGGAGTCGCCGGCGTTCCGGTTCCGGGAGCCTCCTTGGCTCACGCGATGGCTCAATCTGTAAAAACGGCGGTTTCACAATTGATGACCCTACGCAGCGGGCAGATCGATATTGTAGAACGCTTCCCGGCCCGGATACACGGCAGACTCCCCGAGTTCCTCTTCGATTCGCAGCAGCTGATTGTATTTGGCGACCCGGTCCGAGCGCGAAGCCGACCCGGTCTTGATCTGTCCCGCTCCCGTTCCAACGGCCAGATCGGCTATCGTCGCGTCCTCCGTTTCGCCGGAGCGGTGCGAGACCACGGCTGTATACCCCGCGTTGCGCGCCGTTTCGATCGCTTCCAGCGTCTCGCTGAGCGTTCCGATCTGGTTCACCTTGATCAGAATCGAGTTGCCAACGGCTGATTGAATACCCCTCCCGAGCCGTTCCGTATTCGTAACGAACAGGTCGTCTCCCACGAGCTGAACCCGGTTTCCCAGCCTGTCCGTCATCCGGGCCCAGCCCGCCCAATCATCCTCGGCCAACCCATCTTCAATGGAAACAATGGGATACCGCCGCGTCCAGTCCTCCCAGAAGTCAACCATCTGTTCCGAGGTACGTTCCGACCCGTCGGACTTGTGAAACACGTACCTGCCGTCGCTGTAGAACTCCGTGGTGGCCGGGTCCAGCGCCAGCAGAACGTCCCGTCCGGGTTCGTATCCGGCGTTCCGTATTGCTTCCCCAACCACGTCCAGCGCCTCTTCGTTGGATGCCAGGCTGGGTGCGAATCCACCCTCGTCGCCCACGCCGGTGCTGTAGCCCTCCGCCTTGAGTACCTCCCGCAGCGCATGGAAAACCTCCGCGCCCGCCCGCAGCCCTTCTCGAAAGCTGTCGGCGCCCACAGGCATGACCATGAATTCCTGCAGGTCCACGCTGCTGTCCGCGTGCGAGCCGCCGTTCAGGATATTCATCATCGGCACCGGCAACGTGCATGCCGAAGCGCCGCCTATATAGCGGTAGAGCGGCATCCCGGACGCGGCGGCGGCGGCCTTGGCCACTGCAAGTGAGACGCCCAGAATGCCATTGGCTCCCAGGTTGCCCTTGTTCGGGGTCCCGTCCAACTCATTGAGGCGTCCATCGATCGCCGCCTGGTCTGACGGGTCCATTCCCGCCACAGCCGGCGCGATTGACGAATTCACGTTTCCGACCGCGCTCAGCACCCCCTTGCCCAGGTACCGGGTTTCGTCACCGTCCCGGAGTTCAACCGCCTCGTGCTGGCCGGTTGACGCGCCCGATGGAACCGCCGCCCTGCCGGAAACGCCGGAGGTCAGCCCCACCTCCACCTCGACCGTCGGATTGCCCCTCGAATCCAGAATCTCCCTCGCATGCACGCGTTCTATCCGTGTATTCACTCCTGTCATCCTCCCTGAAAAACCGGCCCGTACGTATCATCCACCCACCCCCAATCTTCCGCACCCTTCAAACCGCCCCGGTCGACGCTCCCGCCGTACGCAGCCATGAATTTGTCCAGCTGATTCTGCAGGTGGTCCCGCAAGGCGGGGTCTTCGGGGGCTAACGAGATGGCGTGGCGGATCACTTCAATCGCCCGTTCGTATTGAGCCGTCCTGTAGAGGATCTCCGCGAACGTATCGAGATAGGTTGGCGAATCAGGCGCCTGCTGAAGGGACCGCAAAGAAAGTCGCTGCGCTTCTTTCAACCGGATCCCCTGGATGGCGTACAGCCAGGCAAGATTGTTGGTGCTGCCGTGATCCCGGGGATTCAGCGCAATGGCGCGACGGTACGCTTCGGCGGCGTCGTCATACGCCTCCTGCTCATAGAGCACGTTTCCAAGAAGCGCATGCGCTTCCGCGATACCGGGTTCGATACCCAGAACCGTCTCGAGGGCGGACCTGGCCTTGTCGAAGAGTTTCAGCTGGTTGTAGAGCTGGGCGAGACGGAAATGCGCCCATAGCGCATCGGGCCAGCGCTCGACGGCCGCCTCGAGGATGCGCAGCGCCTCGTCCGGCCGGTCCTCCACCAGTTGGAGTTCAACCAGGTCGCGGTGAAGGGGTTCATAGCCCGGGACCTGCTTTGTCCCTCGCTCCAGCCAGCCGATGGCGGCTGATTTCATCTCCTGCGCTTGGAAAACGGCCGCCAGGTCCCGATAGACGTCCGCATAGTGGGGTTCCAGCTCCAGCGCACGCTCCAGCGTCGACGCGGCTTCGGCGTACCTTCCCAGATGCAGATAGCCCAAACCGAGCTGCCGCTGGTAGAACGCGTCGCCCGGAACCACGGCTGCAGCGGCCCGAAGCGCCTCCAGCGCGGCGCCCGACTCGCCCCGGGATTCGTGGGCCTGCGCGGCCTCGAGATATTGTGACGCCGTCCGTTCCGCGCATCCGGCGGCCAGAACAAGCAGACAAAACAGGTAAGGGCGCACTGCCGTGCGCCCCCGTATTATCGATTCTTTGATGACCATCACGACATTGTCTCCGGGAAGAGGATGAATTATAGAAATCCGCCGGCAGCGTGTCAAGCGCCAATTCGCTGAAAGCCCGCGTTTTTTCCTTGACGGGTTCCCTGCGCCACCTTATTTAGATGCTGTTATAAGACCGCCAACTGTTCGCCGTTTCTTTTGAACCCGAAACTCGGATTTCTCGTGCGTTTCAGACCCGCTCTCATTCTTCCCGGCATTCTGATGGCCGCCACGGGCGTCGGCGCGGGAGACCTGCTCACAGCCAGCCTCGCCGGATCGAAGATCGGCGTTGGCCTTGCGTGGGCAGCCGTGATCGGCGCGCTGCTCAAATGGACCCTGAACGAGGGCATCGCCCGCTGGCAGATGGCAACCGGTACCACGATGCTGGAAGGCTGGGTCCACCGGCTCGGCGCCTGGGTACAATGGGTATTCATTGTCTACCTCATCATCTGGAGCTTCTCGGTGGGCGGCGCGCTGGTCACCGCCTGCGGCGTGGCGGGCACCGGCTTGCTTCCCATCGGCGATCCGGCCACGTCCAAGATTGCATGGGGCATCATCCACTCCCTGGTCGGCCTGTCCCTGGTCTGGATCGGCGGGTTCCGCGTATTTGAAGTTCTGATGTCGGCCTGCATCGGATTGATGTTCGTTACGGTCCTCTTGACGGCCCTGCTGCTCGGACCGGACTGGAACGCTCTCGCCAGAGGTCTGTTCTTTCCCGCCATCCCCACCGGCGGCGTGGGCTGGACCCTCGGCGTCCTGGGAGGCGTCGGCGGTACGGTTACCCTCCTGTCCTACGGGTACTGGATCCGAGAGACCGGCAGGCAGGGCCGGGAGGGCGTGACATCCTGCCGTATCGACCTGGCGGTCGGGTACACCGTCACCGCGCTGTTCGGCGTTGCGATGATCATCATCGGTTCGCGGGTCGCGCTGGACGGGAAGGGGGCGTCGCTGGCCCTCATCCTCTCGAGCCAGCTCGAACTGGCGCTCGGTGCGCCGGGTAAGTGGGCTTTCCTGCTGGGCTTCTGGGGCGCGGTCTTTTCCAGCCTGCTCGGCGTCTGGCAGAGCGATCCGTACATGTTCGCGAATTTCCTTGCGCTGCGTAAAGGGGTCTCTCCCGAAGCCTTTCAGGAATCGGACATCCGGAGATCTGCTCCCTACCGTGCGTACCTGGTCGGCCTCGCGATTGTACCCCTCGTGCTGTTGTGGGGCTCGGTGGCCGAAGTCCAGCTCACCTATGCCGTTCTGGGTTCGTTCTTCCTGCCCCTGGTCGCGCTCACCCTGCTGCTCATGAACAACAGGACGGACTGGGTGGGACCGGGCTTCAAAAGCCACCCCGTCATCAACGCCATCCTCGTTGCCACCCTCCTGTTCTTCGGGTATACCGGCGGAAAGAAAATCCTCGCCACGCTCGGCCCTGTTCTGGGCGGTTGATCGCATTGCATCCCGATGAACATCGGCGTTCGCAGAGAAAACAGATCGTGCGACCGGAAGATTCGGTCGCACGATCTGTTCATGGATATTACCGTGGACGCGGATTTTGAGTTTCAAGCGGTTTCTTTGCCAAACGCGCCGGCAAAGATCAGAAAGTCGCTGAAACCGACCGCGCCGTTTCCATCCAGGTCAAATCGCGCGTCATATCGCTCGTCTCCCTGACTCAACCCAAATTGCGCCGCGAATTGCAGAAAGTCGGGAAAACCCACCGTCCCATCGCCGTCGAAGTCCGGATTGGGGATAGAAGGTGTAAGGTACTCCGCGATATTCCACAACAACATCGTACCATCCGAAGCGCCGGTGGCCAGAATCGCGCCTTCATCTAAAAACGCCACCGAATGGACCGATCGCGTGTGACCTCCCATGGTGGCGATCTGTTCGCGGTTTTCCACGTCCCACAACGTTGCCCCGCCCCAGGTCCCGGTAGCCAGCGTAGTCCCGTCCTCCGAAAACGCCAATGAATTGACAGAACGCCGGTTGTTCAGCGAGGTCCTCCGTTTTCGGGTACTCACGTCCCACAGCGTGACGCCGTCACGCGACCCTGAGGCCAACAGGGCGTCGTCGGGTGAAAACACCACGGCATTGACTGAACCCGTATGTCCTTCCAGGACGCCGATCAGTTCTCGCGTTGCGACGTTCCATAACCTGACCGTCTTGTCTTCGTAACCGCCGCCTGATGCGAGCAGCGCGCCGTCGGACGAAACCGACACCGAGCGGACTTCATTCATATGTCCTTCGAGAATACCGACCGGCTCGCGAGACGCCATGTCCCAAAGTCTGACAGTCGCATCCCTCCACCCGCCTGCCGAAGCCAGAGTGGCGCCGTCGGGCGAAAACGTCACCGATGTGACGCCACCGCTGTGCCCTTCCAGCGTTCCCGCCGGTTCCAGGGTCTTCATGTCCCATAATCTGACTGTGCGGTCCCACGACCCGGAAGCCAAGATGGCGCCGTCGGAGGAAAATGCAACGGAACTGACCCCGGACGTATGCCCTTCAAGCGTGGCAATCCTTGCCTCCCGGGCTGCATCCCACAGCCGGATCGTGCCGTCCTGATAGCCCATGGCCAGAGTCACGCCATCGCTGGAAAGCGCCATCGAGGCCAAGGATCCGTGACCCGACACAAGGGCAGCATTGCCCGTCTCCAGATCCCACGACAGCACCTTGCCGTTGGACGTCCCGGAGACCAGCGACGCGCCATCGGGCGAAAACGTCACCGCGACGATCCCTTCTCCCTGCACCTCCTGAGTTGCCGCCTCCTCGTGGTTTTCCACGTCCCACAGGCGAACCGTGCCGTCCCGCGATCCCGATGCCAGGGTGGCGCCGTCGGGAGACGAAAACGACACAGAACGAACCTCCCCGGTATGTCCACTCAGAGTCGCGACCTCTGTTTGTGTGATCACGTTCCACAGTCTGACGTTCCTGTCCTTCCATGCACCAGCCGACGCCAGCAGCGAGCCGTCCGGCGAAAACGACACCGAAGTGACCCGGTCAGTATGCCCCTCCAGCTTGGCGACCTCCGTCCGGCTCACGGCGTCCCAAAGCCTGACCGTGCCGTCCTGAAACCCCGATGCCAGCCTCGTCCCATCAGGAGAAAAATCCACCGAATGGGACCAAAGAGAGTTGTCCTCCCGCGCCACTTCCCATGTCCCTATCTCGCGCCTTGCGGCCACATCCCAGAGCTTGATGACCTGGTCCCACGACCCGGAAGCCAGGCGAGTTCCATCCGGCGAGAATACCACCGAGGTGACCCTGCCCCAATCGGCATGCCTCAGCGTACCGATCGACGTGCCCGTCTCCACGTCCCATAGCTCGACCGTGCCGTTATCCAGCCCAGATGCCAGTGTACCGCCAGTGGAGAACGCCACCGAATGGACAGAACTCGCCGTCGACAGCAGAGCCAGCGCCCGGGACGCGGGCGCCTCGTACAGCCACACGCCGATGGCGCTGGCCACGGCCAGGCACCGGCCGTCCGGCGAAAGGGCAACTACCCGGTCGCTTTCTCCCAATGCGCCCTTACCCAGACGCACCTTCGCTGCCCTTGGCAGGTGCCACCTGCGGTAGTCCCCCTCCAGCTCCACCACGGCGGTACCCTCACCCATGGCGGTAATCGTCCCCAGTTCTCGACCGCCAGCGGACACCACAACAGTGTTGGGGCCAGGGTCAGGGCCCAGGGTAAGGGGCAGTTTGACCCTGCCGTCGGCATCAGTAGTGACGTGCTGCACCGCGAACCTGCCACTGAGCTTGCCCTCGCCAGCCGTGACAGAAAAAGTGACGCGTGCCTCCGGCAGAAGATTGCCGTGCTGATCCCCCACTTCCACCACCAGAGGACTGGCGAGCGGGGCACCGGGCGCACCCTGCTGACCGTCGCCGGAGATGATCCTCATTGCTGACGGGCGAGGCCCTGTCCACTCCGAGACGTCCCACAGTAGAATCGTACCGTCGTCAGATCCGGAAACAAGGGCCATCCGGTCTGGAGACAAGGCCACGTGATTCACCCAACGGGCATGTCCTTCCAGGGGGGTGATCACATTTCTGGTTGCCACATCCCAAAGTGTGACGCCGCGCCATGAACCGGAAGCGAGCATCGTCCCATCGCGCGAGAACGACACGGTGTTGCCTCCTCGCCCCTCCAGGGCGCCGACTTGCTGGCGGGTACCCGTGTCCCACAGCTTGATGCCGTCCCGTGCACCGGAGGCCAGGATGGCCCCCTCGGGCGCAAACGCCACGTCATCGACTGAACCCGTATGCCCTTCCAGGGTGGCGATCTGATCACCTGTCTTTACGTCCCACAGCTTTATCGTCTTGTCCTCATGGCCTCCTACCGACGCCAAGAGGGCGCCGTCGGCAGAAAAAGAAACTGACGCGACCCGATCTGTGTGCCCCTCGAGGGTACCGATCAGCTCCTGGGTGCCGACGTCCCATAGTCTCACCGAGGCATCACTCCACCCACCAGCCGATGCCAGGAGGGTGCCATTGGGCGAGAATGTGACCGAAGTGACGGCGCCGCTGTGCCCTTCCAGCGTTCCCACAGGTTCTTGGGTTCTCACGTCCCATAGTCTGACGGTCTTGTCTTGCCAGCCTCCGGCCCCGGCGAGGAGGGAGCCATCGGGTGAGAAGGAAAGCGCGGCAACCCTGTCCGTATGCCCTTCCAGGTTGGAGATCTGACTCCGGGTCGCCGCGTCCCATAGCGTGACCGTGCCGTCCGGATTGCCAGCAGCCAAAACCCTGCCATCAGGCGAAAGCGCCATGGCTGAAAGTGATTCATGCCCGGAAAGCCCGATGGCGTTCCTTGAATCCAGATCCCGCAGCAGCACCCTGCCATCAGCGGCACCCGAGGCCAGCGTCCCGCCATCGCGGGAATACGTTACTGAATGGACTGAGCCGGTGTGTTCCTCCAGCGTGGTGATCAGCACTCGAGTCGCAACATCCCACAGTCTGACCGTTGGATCCAGCCTTCCTCCTGCCGACGCCAGGGTGCCGCCTTTGGGCCTGGAGAACGCGACCGAACGTACCTCGTTCCTGTGTCCTCTGAGCGTGGCGACCTCCGTCTGTCTGGCTGCGTCCCACAGACGGACCGTGGGATCACTCCAACCACCAGCCGAAGCCAGGAGCCTGCCATCCGGCGAGAACGACACGGAAGTGACACCATCCGTATGCCCCTCCAGCGCGGCCACCTCACTGTGCGTCGCTACTGCCCAAAGCCGGACTGTGCCGTCCTGGAACCCCGACACAAGCCTCGTCCCATCAGGAGAAAAATCCACAGAGACAGACCACACAGAGTTTTCCTCCCGCGGAACTTCCCACGTGCCTATCTCGCGCCTGGTTTCCACATTCCACAGCTTGATGACCTGGTCTCTCGATCCGGAAGCGAGGCGGGTTCCATCCGGCGAGAATACCACCGCTGTGACCCTTCCCCAATCCGCATGCCTGAGCACGCCGACCGTCTTGCCGCTCTCCACGTCCCATAGCTCGACCATGCCGTTATCGAGCCCTGATGCCAGGGTGCCGTCGAGGGAAAACGCGACCGAATGGACCGGACTTTCCGTCGACAGCAGCGCCAGGGCCCTGGACGTGGCCGACTCGTACAACCACACACCGATGGCGCTGGCCACGGCCAGGCATTGCCCGTCCGGCGAAAGGGCCACCGCCCGGTCTCCTTCGCCCATCGTGCCCTTGCCCAGGCGCACCGTGGCTGCCTTGGGCAGTTGCCAGGTCCGGTAGTCGCCCTCCAGCTCCACCACGGCGGTACCCACGCCCTCTGCATGAAACTCGCCCAGTTCGCGGCCGCCGATGGATACCACCACAGTGTTCGGGCCCGGATGCAGACCCAGAGTCAGGGGCAGTTCGGCCCTGCCGTTGGCATCGGTCGTGACGTGCGCCAACGCGAACCGGCCACTGAGCCTGCCCTCACCGGACGTGACCGAGAAAGTGACGGCCGCGTCCGGCAGGGGATCGCCGAACTGGTCCCGCACTTCCACCACAAGGGGCTTAGCCAGTGCCGCCCCGGGCACCCCCTGCTGGCCGTCGCCGGAGATGATCTCCAGACCGAAGGGACGGGGTCCCGTCCACTCTGATACGTCCCAGAGTCGGATCGTGCCGTTCCTCGCGCCGCCGGCGAGCGTGGCGACACCGGACGATAACGATACCGAACGGACTCCAGACGTATGCCCGAAAACGCCAATCTTTTCTCTTGTAAGAACGTCCCACAGAATGACCGTACCGTCCCAGGATCCTGTCGCCAGAAGCGCGCCGTCCGGGACAGAAAGTGACAGCGAGTTGACCCCGGATGCATGGCCTTCCAGAGTGCCGATCCGTCTCCGCGTCACCAAATCCCACAGAATGACGGTGCGATCCCGCGAACCGGAAGCTACTGTTCCACCATCGGGAGAAAAGGCAACAGTCGTAACACCGGACGTATGCCCTTCCAGGGTGCCCACCTGTTCTCGAGCCTCCACGTCCCAAAGCTTGACGGTGCGATCCGAGGAACCTGTAGCGAGGAACGCGCCATCAGGCGAAAACGACACTGATGCGACCTCACCCGTATGCCCTTGCAGAGTGCCGATCACTTCCCTCATTCGCACGTCCCAGAGCTTGACCGTGCGGTCCCTGGATCCTGACGCCAGAACGTCACCACCAGAAGAAAACGATATGGAAGTAACCACATCCGCATGCCCTTCCAAAGTAGCAATTTGCCCGCCGGACATTCGATTCCACAGTTTGATCGTGTGATCCCGGGACCCGGAGGCCAATGTGCCACCGGTAGAAGAAAACGACACGGAAGTAACCGCATCAGTATGCCCACTAAGTGTGGCGAATGATCGTCGAGACTTCACGTGCCACAGCTTAATCTCCCTATCCCATGATCCCGATGACGCCAACGTCGCCCCATCCGGAGAAAAGGCCATCGAATTGACCTCACTCCGATGGCCTTCCAGGGACGCAATCTGGTGGGGGGAGATTTCCGACAGCACGAAATCCGTACCTCCCGCATCTCCCTCGGAATTGACGACCCGCACGCGAATCGGATGGGCAACCGGATCCGCAAGACTGGAAACGAAGGAAGAGGGAATGCTGCCGTCATACTCGAATTCGACGACGGCATCCCGCCTGCCCGACAGCCCCTGGCAGGTCTTGATCTCGGACCCCCCCGCTGTAAGGCCGATGTCTCTGGTGACAGCGAAGAAGATCACCTGGTGAAGACCGTCGGAGTCCCTGGCCAAATCACTGATCTCCAGTTGGACGGGTACGCTCATTGTGCCAGCAGGGTAGGCGGCCGGCGATACCAACTCTGCAGTCGGCCTTCGCTCCCAGTCGCTGTCAGGAGAGCTTTCGTCATTAAAGTAGGGATGTACGGTCAGAAACTCTGCAGCACAGGCTGACAGTGAACTTCGTTCCCGACCTCCATACGACATGATGTACTCATTATCGCGGAAATCATGCAGCAGGCCGAAGGCGTGGCCTAATTCGTGCGCAGTCACAAGGAAGTTTACGCTACTGGGAACCAGGGCTCGACCACTGTTCTTGTACCCTCCTCCGGTTCCTCCAGCAAGACGCCCCCCGCCCAGGCCGATTGCATTGATGCTATGGTCAACGACGACCAGATAGATGTTCTCCTGAAGGTCGAAGATCAGTTCAATTTCGTCGTAGACAACGTGGGTGTTATCCAGA
The DNA here is from genome assembly GCA_028874335.1 of Gemmatimonadota bacterium. Classification (GTDB taxonomy): domain Bacteria; phylum Latescibacterota; class UBA2968; order UBA2968; genus JAAXHE01. Next base: position 44,357 of record JAPPJY010000034.1, read on the forward strand.
TAGTGGCTGTCCGGGTGCTGCCCGTCCACGCGATGCACAAGCGGTTTACCCCGGGCGTCAGTTTCGATGCGCAAGGTCTGCTTACCGTACCCTTGCGCTTGCATCTGTTCGACAAAGAAGGTCTGAACCTGGCGAATTCTGACGCTTATAGAATCAATGACTTCCTGCCTGAACGGACGGTCGTTGGGCAGGAAGTAGATCATCCGCACCGTGCGCGGTGCGCCCACGTTCATGTCCTCCGCCAACTTGGCAGCGGGAAGGGGGTGCTCACGCCGCCATTGCTCGTAATCGAAAACCACACAGGTATGGACGCTGTCGGCGGGTGGGGACGATGCATGGGCGGCTGACAAGGCGGAAACGAGGACGCCTAACCAAACGAACAGGAACAGTTGAAGTACAGAACGTTTCATTTCGTCCTTATTGCTGGTATCTGCTGCCATGCCGTCGCCGGCGTGACAACTCTGGAGCTGACGATCAGACGGCGGGCGACGGGAGTCGACGCCGAACCAGTGCTCTGTCCAGGAAATAGGTCGTCTGAAATCGACCGCCGAGTCGGCTGGCCGTTTACGATCCTGATATACGGCGATATTCGCCACGAGCAGGGCGAATTACGGTTAATCCAGGACGCTATCCTGGCCGGCCGACGCTTCGTCGAGAAGGGCCCGGTCCTCCGGCGTGATCGACCAGCCTATAGCGCCGGCATTCTCCTCCATGTGAGCCACCGTGTCGCCGCCGGTGATCGCGGCCGTCACCTCCGGGTGGGAGAGCACCCAGTTGATCGCCGTCTGCGCCACGGTGCGGCCGTGGGCGCCGGCGATCCTCCGCAGGATTTCCAGGGTCCGGCCCGCCGCCTCGTTGAGATCTTTCTCCAGGGCTTCGGCGCGGCCCCTGGCGTAAAGGGTGCCTTCAGGCGGCGGCTCTCCGGGCGTGTACACGCCGGAAAGGAGGCCCACCCCCAGGGGGCTGTAGGTCATGACACCGAACCTCTGGTCGCGCTGTGCCGGCCACATCTCAAGCTCGAGCTCGCGGTTGAGGAGGTTGTAGGGGTTCTGGATGCATATAAGGGGATCGAGCGCGAGGCGGTCCTGCGTCCATAACGCCTTGAGTACCTGCCAGGCCTGGAAGTTGGAAACGCCCACGTAGCGCGTCTTGCCTGCGCGCACCACGTCGTCGAGGGCGCGCAGGGTCTCCTCGAGGGGCGTCTCCTCGTCGTACACGTGCAGGATGTAGATGTCAATGTGATCGGTCCGGAGGCGGGCAAGGGTGCGGTCGATCTCCCGCATGACGTGATAACGAGACAGACCGGCGTCGTTCGGCCCCTCGCCGATGCGGCTGGCGACCTTCGAGGTAACCACAAGGTCGTCGCGGTGCCGCTTGAGAACGCGCGCGAGTAGCTGCTCCGACGTGCCGCGGGTCTCGTAGGCGTCCCCGAGGCCGTAGACGTTGGCGCAGTCGATGAAGTTGATGCCAAGCTCGATGCCCCGTTCGATGACGCGTTCCGCCTCGTCGACGTTGTCCTGCCCGCGCAGGCCCAATCCGTAGGCCAGGCGCGACACTTTCAAGCCGGAACGGCCTAAATTGACGTATTCCATGCGCTCCTCCATGTACTGCCCCTGCGTTGGACACTTCTGAAGAATTGAAAATACCTTCGAAATCCAATCTGTTTTCGCGATGAAATTTCGTTGCCTGATGCTCCCGGAACGACGTTCAGCAGACATCTAACTTATCGCAAATCCCGCCGCAGGTCTATTCCTATTCACGCCTTGTCTTACCGACCCAACCTCCAACAGGGAGTTGAATCGTGTACGCGTCTGAAAAACCTTCAAGGAAGACAATCTCGATTCGGAAAGGAGACGGCGAGACTGTAACAGACATGCCACGAGAGCAGTTGTTTCCGGTGTCGGATTCACCCGTGACCGCATCCACAGGAGATTAGCCTCAATCTACGTACCGAACGCATCCACAAATCTGAAAAAGCCAGCGAAATCCACCCTGCCGCTGCCATCCAGGTCGAACTTGGGGTTTGTGCTTCCATACGCGTCGGCAAAGAGAAAGAAATTCACGAAGTCGGTCCGCCCGTCCCCGTTGAAATCAGTTGACACCTGTCCCTGGCCCAGCGGAGTAACAGTACCGAAGGATCAAGAAACCGTTTCAGTTCTGTTCATTTCGTGATTTGTGTACGCGGCGCCGTTCCCTGATCACTCGGCCTGAGACTGTCGGAGGGTGAAGAATCGACACTCGCCGCGATCGCACAATGCGGTAATCGTGTTCGTACTGGCGTAACGACCCCGGATTCCGTCAATCGAAAGCTCCATGACCAGTCTGTATTCGCCGGAGGCGGCAGGGGTGTATCCGCACATTCTTCGTACCCGTCTCGTGCTCGGAATATCGGTCCAGGAACTGGCGGAACTGTCTCTCTTCTGCCAGTGAGAGAAGTGAATCCTGTACGTGACGTCATTTATGGTTGCCTCCGTCCAACCGAGGCAACTTAAGGGGAGCGAGGAGACAGGCCGCCACACGATCCGGCCGGGAGTCACGCTGATCCAATCCAGCGGTTCATAGGGTCCAGTCAGATTCGGGTCGAGGGATTCAACGTACACCCGGAATCGCCGGGTTGCGCTCAATCCGCCCGGGTCCGTGGCCTTCACCGTGATCGTCGCATCGCCCGGCGATACGGACTTGACGGTCAACGTGGAAACGGACATGACGACCGCCGCCACGGATTTGTCGCTTGACACCGCTGAGAACGACAATGCGTCTCCATCCCCGTCCCGGAAGTAACCGGAGACGTCCAGCACAGCGTCTCGCTCGCCCCGGATCAGATCCAGGTCGGCGATGTCATCTACGGCCCTCGGCGCCTGATTCGGGCTTTCCGCTTCAGTGGGTCCGGTTGCCATATCGCCGTCTCCGCAGGCCGCGCTCATCAGAAGCGCCAATAGAGCAATGCGCTCTGACCCGTGAATGTGCTCCACTCCAAACCTCTCTAACCTGCCGACACCGTCCCACGATAGTTCATTTACGCATGCGGCTGAGACGGTGGCTGATGGTGGACCGAATGGGCTGTGGACCGGAGGATGAATCAGCTATACCGGGAGACAGTGAAGACTTTGCCGATAAAACCACCTTGCGATGGTCACTTATTCGACCGAGTGTGCGGCGAGAAACATGGATTTTTCCAGGGACTTGAAGAAGTTCAGGTAAATGACTGGATCTCGGACTGGTCGACCGTAGTACGCGTTCATCCGCACCAACACTTGCGTTTCACCTCTTGGACGAACCGTTACTGTCAATCGCAGTGGATATTTGTCGACTCTCCTGGCAGTGATCGTTCCAAGCGCTTCATCCGCTTTTTTGATGACAAAGCCGAAATCCTGAAGTGTGGCTACAATGGCCCTCAACGTCTTGTTCTCATCACTGGTGTCGAACGCGCGGGTTTGCATGGCGCGAATTTCCAGCTGACTTTCAACTAATGTTACCCTTGGCGTTTCTCTTGCGTCCGACAGTGGCACTACGACACACAGCCCGATCGATGCTGCAACCGCGGTCGGCAGTATCCTCGAAATGGTCATGATCCTATACCCGTAGTATGTCGTACAGCGTCGGTATGACTGACTGTTATCGTCGCTCAATCAACCTCGTGAGCGGTCAGAAACATCGATTTTTCCAGATACGAAAAGAACTTCTGATACGCTGACGGATCTTCGACTCCCTTACGGTTGTATTCCATATTCGCGCGGACCAACACCTGTGTTTCGCCTTTTGGACGTACGGTTACCGTCATTTGCAGCCAGTCAGTCCTTCTTGTAGCGCTGACCAGTCCAAGAACCTTGTTTGCTTCGTCTATTAGAAAGTCGAAGTCCTGAAGTGTGGATATTACACTCCTGAGCGCTTTTTTTTCGTCCTTGGTGTCAAATGCACGGGTCTGCACGCTCCGCAGGTTAATTTGACTGGTGTCCAACTTCATCAATTGCCTTTTGGGAGTTGCACATCCGGACAACCCGGCTGAAATCGTGGTGACAATTGCAGTGAACGCTATCCTGGAAAATCCCATATTGCTGTTTCCCTGGTAAATCGCCGCTTGTATGGAAGCGACGAGATTAGTGCAGAAATAGCATCCACTCAGTCAGCTTCGTGAGCGGTCAGGAAAATCGATTTTTCCAAAACGTTGAAGAAATTCTGATATACCAGCGGGTTTCTTACGGCTTTCTCGTCGAACTGCGCGTTCGCTCGCACCAACAGCTGGGTTTCGCCCTTTGGCCGAACCGTAACGGTGATGAGGAGTGGGAGTTTTTTCTTACTGAACAACTCATACTTTATGTCCGTTGTTCGGGCACTGACCGTTCCGATCACTTCATTCGCCTCATTCACGATATAGCCAAGGTCCTGAAGTGTGGATATCACCGTTCTGAGCATGCTTTCTTTTTTTGTCGTGTCGAATGCACGGGTCTGCATGCTCCGCAACTCGACCTGGCTTTCATCCATTTTCAACAGATGTTCTTTTGATGACGCGCACGCGGAGCAGACGAACAATGCGCCAATCGCGATCGCCAATTTCCCGGTAGATTTCATATTTCCTGCCCTTCCAGCAGTATTGATTTTGAGAGAAGACCGAAGAACTTCTGATACATCTCCGGCTCATCCAGGCTTTGGAGCCGGGCGACTTCGTCATCCGTATTCCAGACAATCCGCTGAAACGTCACCCTGACAAAGTGTGTTTTGCCCTTATCTTCCGACGTCGCCGGGCGGATGACAACAGAAGCCCACAGCTTTTGATAGTCGTCAACAGCCGGAACATAGAAAATATCTTCGAACGCATCTCCGTCCTGAGAAGCGACCGCAGCCAGAACAGCGACTACGAATGTCGTCGCACCAATAAGCACCTGCCCCGCGCGCTGTGCTGCGTCAGGATCCGCATCTCTGTCCTTTGAGCCAACGATAAGTCCGAGATTGGCCTCGGTCTCATCGATGATGAATCCCAGGTCCTGAATCACTCCGGTAGACGCCGACAGGAGATCGGCTTCAGAAATCCCTTCGTATTTTCTTGTCTGCAGAACCCGGTTTTGCAATGACTCCGGCGTCAGTTTCAGGACATGCGCAGGCAGACCACCCCCGCCGCAGCCTGTCACAAACAGTACAACGACGGTAACTGGCGGCAATAGACAATTCCCTTTATGGATCATCTTCACAACCTCCATCTCGTCGAGCGCTACACAGACCCACGTTCACGCCTGGCAGACCGGTTTCAGAACCGGGATGTATGATAGGCGAAGTCTCTCACCTTTTTGTCTTCATCGAATTTTATGATCACGGTGAGCGTTCTTTGAGACGTCGAACTGGCTTCGGATGAAGCTGACATTCCGCCGCTACCCCCGAGAAGAACGTCCGTTATTCGGCTTATCAAGACAAGCGAAGCAATACCGCCCGCACTGGACGAAAATGCCCTTTCCGTGGAGATTTTGTCATATATCCACACTTCCCGCCGCTCTTCATCGGTCGAGACGATATTCGGCGACCCCAGGACCTGGGCGACGTCGGCGCCGCTCATACCAACTCGGATTTCCTTCTGGACGGTTCCAACGGTCACCCGGTCGCCGGAATCGTCCCTCACGGATTTTCGGTGATGCTGCGCAATACAACCCGCGAGAGTCAGTACGGCGATTAGCGAAACCAGATAGGCCTTCATATTCAATTCCTCCTTTTGGATGGCGGGCAGATATCCTGCGCGTGGTGTGAACGGCACGGCTCAACTCCGCCGTCTGTAAACGAGAACGTGGTTACGTCGGTCATGCCGTATCCTGGTCATGACAAATGGAAATGGAGGCTTTATCGTTGACGTATACATCCAATATCGCTGTCAACCCCTGACCTGCAACTGTTGACGAGAGACGTTCATCGATCGTGAGTCCGGTTCAAACGTGTGGGCTTCAACTCGATCTGCCTGTACTCGTCAATCTCGCCGATGGGTTCTGTCAGTAAGCAGTTAATGGGGATCTGGTGCTCGGATGCTATCGCCAATTTAGCCGCGACAGGAGAGGGTAGCGTGTATGCGTCAGCCTGGCCGACGTCGACGACGTAACCCAGATCAGCCAGCGACTGGATTGTAATCGCGCTCAACGGATCGCGCGCCGCAACTCCGGGAGAAAGGAATCCCTCCATGAGTTCATTGGGGCCAAACACAGACTGCCTCCAATGACCGTCCCGTGTACCCGCTCCTCCTTTCTCATTCTCCACCGGTACCTTCCCGTCCGCGTAGTGCGTTCCGCCTGCGTCATTGAACGCCTCAATGGCACCTGCACCCGCGAAATGCGTATCGGCGCCATCCACCTCTACGGGAATAATAAAAAACAGGTATTCGATTGACGGATTCTCCAACAGGCCATGGCGCTTCCAAACAGTACCGATTCCCAGACAGTGACCCATTTCATGCAGATAGAGGTCTTGAAGCGCTTCAAGCGTAAATTCACCCAGGTCAGAGGTATCGAATGTCATTCGCGCTACAATTGGCAATTTCGATTGCTCGCGCATTGTACGGGGACCAGCACTTCCCAGGGTTTCTCCCGGGCCGTCAATGTCGGCGAGGCGTGCGTAGATTCTCAGGTCATCTACAAGACCGAAAACCTTAACCCCCTCTATTGTACCCCCATCGCTTGAACTGACGAAAACATCGGGGATGTCGCTCGTAATAATGCTCTCCCAACGCGCAACCGCGGCATTGAATGCTGCCGCGTGAGCTGCAGATGGCTCGTCGCCGACCCAAATGACTTCGATATTGAAGGCGTTGGGATCGGGCGGATCGGAAAGCCGCCACTCCTGGGGCGAGTCGTAGTTTTGCTCGCTGCCACATCTGGCGCGTAAAGTGCCTGTGGTTGTTGAAGAGAAGGTCATTTCGATCGTGCAGGTACCGCCCAGGTGCCCTCCATCGTAGTTTTGCGTCAGTATGCCCGTATTCGACCCGGTATTCGCATATGTATAGCTTCCCGGATATGCATTGTTTTCCTCGAAACGACCGGCAGATTCAAACTCGATATAATAGGTCTCAACGGACAGGATTTTATTTCTCGCAAATGCATTGAATGCGTTCTGATCAATCGGGGCAAAGCCAGGAGGGGGCCGAACGGTGGTGTCATTGCCCGATGGCGACCAGTCGCTCGTGCCTTCGTCATTGGTCGCCCGTACCTGTACCTCGTAACGGGTCTCAGGCATCAAGCCTGCGATCGTCGTGCTAAGGCCCGGCCCAATATGGGACCAATCGGCGAAGCTACCTCCCATCGCCCTGTACTGCACGTCGTAGTCGTTGACGACGGGTCCGGTATTTCCCGGTTCCGCCCAACGCACGCTCAGGCTATTCGATGAAGCCATCACTACAGGAGCAGCAGGTCGGTCCGGCGGTTCGTTCTCGTCGTTCAGGGTGATCTCCAAGCCGATGGTCGCACTGCCGCCTTCGCCGTCCTCTGCCCGCACGGTTACCGAATAGCTGTCTTTTATCTCATAGTTATACGTCACACCCGATCCGGTCATGAGTTGACCGCTATTGGACTGGATGGCGAAGGAAGAAGCATCCCTGCCCTGGAGACTGTAGGTGAGGCGGTCTCCATCGCCATCTGTCGCGCTGACCGGGTTTCCGATGTTCTGACCCGCGCCTGTGTTCTCAGCCAGGCTGCGCGTGGTGTTGGTTCCCTCACTGAATTCCGGGGACTGATTGTCAGTGGTTGTTCCGGTAACCGATGGCGACCAGTCACCGGTGCCTTCGTCGCTGGTCGCTCGCACCTGTACTTCGTAACGGGTGTTTGCAGTCAAACCAGTGATTGTTGCCGCTGTGCCGGTTCCGGTATGAGGCCAGTCGGTGAAGTTGCCGCCTGATTCTCTGTATTGCACGTCATAGTCGCTGATGGGAGAGCCGGTGTTCGTCGGCGCTGTCCAGCTCAGGCTCAGGCTGTTCAACGTTGAGACCGTGACTACGGGTGCATCGGGTCTATCCGGGGGTTCATTCTCGTCGGTGAGTGTAATGGTCACGGCGATGGTCGCACTGCCGCCTTCGCCGTCCTGTACCCGCACGGTTACCGAATAGTTGTTCTGCGTCTCATAGTCATACGAAACGCCCGACCGGGTCATGAGTTGACCGCTGCCCGCGCTGATGTTAAATGCGGAAGCATCCCTGCCCTGGAGACTGTAGGTGAGACGGTCTCCATCGCTATCCGTTGCGCTTATCGGGTTTCCGATGTTCTGTCCTGCGCCTGTGTTCTCCGCCATGCTTCGGGTCGTACTCGCGCCCTCGCTGAATACCGGGGGTTGATTGGGTGCGGGTGGAGGAGGGGTACTTCTCACGGTAACGATGACAGCGCCGGAGCAGTTGTTGCCCGTGTCGGATTCGCCGGCAACTGTTTCGACACAGGCTCCGTAGTAATATCTGCCGGCACTTGAGGGCGCTGAAACGAAATCCCGCTCATCACTGGTTTCAGAAGGATCAAGGGAGCTAACGTAGTCCGTACCTATTTCTGTATCGCTCCGGTCGATCGTTTCGTCAGTTGAAAGATAATAGCGCAACGTCGTCGAAGGCGCCCGCCCGCCACCCTGGTTGCGGACCGTGGCGCTCAGTCTGATTCGCCGCCCGGGTGTCGGGGCGTTATTGTCGACCGAAGGCGGTTCGACGATTAAGTCGGGACTAAGAACAGTGACGGCGACGGCACCGGAGCAGTTGTTACCCGTATCGCTCTCCCCGCTGACGCTTTCGACGCAGGCGCCGTAGTAATATGTGCCTTTACTCGAAGGCGCCCTCAAACGAACAGATTCATCACTGCTTGCAGCAGCATCAAGGCGGCTCACATAGTCGGTGCCCACTTCCGTGTCACTGGTCGACATTGTCTCATCGGTTGACAGATAATAGCGCAACGTCGTGGAGGAAGACCGCTCCCCACCCTGATTGCGAACCGTGGCGCTCAACCTGAAGGATTGTTCTGGTGACAGGGTGTTATTGTCGACCGAAGGTGATTCGACAATAAGATCGGGATCATTGGTACCGGTACTTCCGGTCGTGCCACTGCCCGATGGCGACCAGTCGCCCGTGCCTTCGTCATTGGTCGCGCGTACCTGTACTTCGTAACGCGTGTTTGCGGTCAAGCCAGTGATTGACGTCGTCGTGCTCGCGCCCGTATGGGGCCAGTCGGTGAAGCTGCCGCCTGCCGCCCTGTATTGCACGTCGTAGCCGCTGATGGCAGGTCCAGAGTTGGCGGGAGCCGTCCATCGCATGCTCAGGCTATTCGATGAAGCCGTGACCGTGGGCGCAATGGGTCTGCCCGGCGGTTCACTCTCATCAGTGAGGGAGATGGTCACGGCAATAGTCGCACTGCCGCCTTTGCCGTCCTGTGCCCGCACGGTTACCGAATAGCTATCCTTCGTTTCATAGTTATACGTCTCACCCGATCCGGTCATGAGTTGACCGTTGTTGGACCGGATGGTGAACGCAGTGGCATCCCTGCCTTCGAGGCTGTAGGTGAGGCGGTCTCCGTCGTCATCCGTTGCGCTGACCGGGTTGCCGACGTTCCGCCCTGCGCCCGTGTTCTCAGCCAGGCTGCGCGACGCGTTGGTTCCCTCGCTGAATGCCGGGGACTGATTGTCAGTGGTCGTTCCGGTAACCGATGGCGACCAGGGGCTGATCCCCCGGGCATTGGTCGCGCGGACCTGTATTTCGTAACGGGTGTTTGCGGTCAAGCCCGTGATGGTTGTCGTTGTGCCAGTCCCGGTATGGGGCCAGTCGGCGAAGCTGCCGCCTGCTTCCTTGTATTGCACGTCGTAGTCGCTGATGGCAGATCCGGGGTTAGCCGGCGCTGTCCAGCGGATGCTCAGGCTGTTCAACGTTGAGGCTGTGACTACCGGTGCATCCGGTCTGTCGGGCGCTTCGTTCTCATCAGTGAGGGTGATGGTCACGGCGATGGTCGCACTTCCGCCTCTGCCATCCCGTACCTGCACGGTTACCGAATAACTGCTCTTTGTTTCGTAGTCATACCTCACACCCGATCTGGTCCTGAGTTGCCCACTGCCTGAGATGATGGTGAACGCAGCGGCGTCCCTGCCTTCGAGGCTGTAGGTGAGGCGGTCGCCGTCGTCATCCGTTGCGCTGATCGGATTTCCGATGTTCTGCCCTGCGCCTGTGTTCTCTGCCAGGCTGCGGGCCGTGCTCGCGCCCTCGCTGAAAGTCGGTGCTTGATTAGAACCGCTACCGGAGCCGGCAGTGACCGGCAACGTGCCGGTGAATGCGGGGCCGTTATAGCTCGCTATGGCGCCCGCTCTCACCGTGAAGGTCAGCGTGCCATCGGTGTCCAGGTTTCCGCTGAATGCCAGCGTAACGGCTACCACTGTATCGCTTACACGCCGTATTCCAAACGTGCCCACGCTTACTCCGGCAACGCCCGATACTTCCACGTTATCTCGAATATTGAAGACAAACCGCTCGTAAGCAGCACCGGTCAGCGTCAGGGTGACCACGCTGCCATTCAATGTCGCCTCCGTCAACGGCCGTGGCGTTGACGCGACCACCGATTCCTCCACCGCGGTAACGGGCAACGTCCCGGTGATTGCTGCGCCGTTATAGCTGGCTATGGCGTCCGCCCTCACCGTGAAGGTCAGCGTGCCATCGGCGTCCAGGTTTCCGCTGAATGCCAGCTTAACGGTTACCACTGTATCGCTTACACGCCGTATTCCAAACGTGCCCACGCCTACTCCGGCAACGCCCGATACTTCCACGTTATCTTGAATGTCGAAGATTGACCGCTCGTAAGCGGCGCCAGTCAGCGTCAGGGTGACCACGCTGCCATTCAACGTCGCCTCCGTCAGCGGCTGTGGCGTTGACGCGACCACCGATTCCTCCACAGCGGTAACGGACAATGTCCCGGTGAATGCGGGGCCGTTATAGTTGGCGATGGCGTCCGCTCCCACCGTGAAGGTCAGCGTGCCATCGGTGTCCAGGTTTCCGTTGAATGTAAGTTCAACAGTGACCACGGTATCGCTTACACGCCGTATTCCAAACGTGCCCACACTTACGCCGGCAACGCCCGAAACCTCCACGTTATCTCGAATGTCGAAAATAGACCGCTCGTAAGCAGCACCCGTCAGCGTCAGGGTGACCACGCTGCCATTCAACGTCGGTTCCGTCAACGGCTGCGGCGTTTCGACAATCAGATTGGGACTACCATCACCGCCTCCGCCAGTACCGCTACTACCGGTCGTGCCACTGCCCGATGGCGACCAGTCGCCCGTGCCTTCGTCATTGGTCGCTCGTACCTGTACTTCGTATCGCGTGTTTGTGGTCAAGCCCGTAATGCTTGTCGTTGTGCCGGTCCCGGTATGGGGCCAGTCGGCGAAGCTGCCGCCAGTTTCTCTGTATTGCACGTCGTAGTCGTTGATTGCAGGGCCGGAGTTGGTCGGTGCCGTCCAGCGGATGCTCAGGCTGTTCAACGTTGTGGCCGTAATCGTCGGCGCATCGGGTCTGCCCGGTGGGGCATCGGACCTATCAGGCGAGACGGGATCCCGCGTATCGAAGTCCCTGGCCGGGACTCGATTCCCGGACGTCATGTCATAGGCATACAACTTTCCGTCAGATTGGTCCGCCACCCACATCGTCGTTCCGTCCGACCAGATGCCCGTCGGCTCGTCGTTCCCGGCGGCGTCCAGCGTATTGAAGTCCCTGGCCGGGACACGATTCCCGGACGTCATGTCATAAGCATACAACTTTTCGTCGGATTGGTCAGCCACCCACATCGTCGTTCCGTCTGACCAGATACCCTCCGGGTCGTCGTTTCCGGCGGCGTTCAACGTGTTGAAGTCTTTGCTCGGATCCCGGGCCCTCGTGGCAAGGACGTACGCATAAATCTTATCGTTGTTCTCCGCAAACCACTCCCCCTGCGCGTCGTCTGCCACCCACATTGTCGTTCCGTCCGACCAGATGCCCGTCGGCTCGTCGTTTCCGGCGGCGTCCAGCGTATTGAAGTCCCTGGCCGGGACACGTTCCCTGGTGGTCATGTCATAGGCATACAGCTTCTCCTCAGATTGGTCAGCCACCCACATCGTCGTTCCGTCTGACCAGATACCCTCCGGGTCGTCGTTTCCGGCGGCGTTCAACGTGTTGAAGTCTTTGCTCGGATCCCGGGCCCTCGTGGCAAGGACGTACGCATAAATCTTATCGTTGTTCTCCGCAAACCACTCCCCCTGCGCGTCGTCTGCCACCCACATTGTCGTTCCGTCCGACCAGATGCCCTTCCGATTGCCCGTACGATTGGGGCCGGGTGGGGTGGTTGTTGTTCCTGCGGTCACAGTGACGGCGGCAGCACTGGAGCAGTTGTTTCCCGTATCGCTCTCCCCGATCACGCTTTCGACACAGGCGCCGTAGTAGTGTCTGCCTTCAGTCGATGGCGCCCTCAAGCGAACGGATTCATCACTACTTGCAGAAGCATCAAGGCGGCTCACGTAGTCCGTGCCCACTTCCGTATCACTTATGGAGATTGTCTCGTCGGTTGACAGATAATAGCGCAACGTCGTGGAGGAAGACCGCCCTCCACCCTGATTGCGAACAGTGGCAGATAGCCTGAAGTATGAACCTGCTTTCGGGTTACTTTCGCTGACTGCAGGCGATCCAACGACCAGATCAGGACTGCCCACGGTCAAGGTGACGGCACTGGAGCAGTTGTTGCCCGTGTCGGATTCTCCGGAGACGACCTCAATGCAGGCTCCGTAGTAGTATGTGCCACCACTCGATGGCGCGCTCAACCGAACCGACTCAACGCTGGTTTCAGAAGCCGCAAGGCGGCTTACAAGGTCCCAGCCCACTTGCGTATCACCTGTCGATATCGTCTCATCGATTGACTGATAATAATCCAACCTCATAAGAACGGGAGAAGTACCGGCGCCCCGATTGCGAACAGTCACACTTAGCGTGAAGCGCGCGCCTGCGTCCAAAATGCTGTCGCTGACCGCAGGCGATTCGACAATCAGATCGGGACTGCTGGCTGGCGTGCTTTGGGGGGATATCTTTGGTGGCGTTGGTGGCTTCCGGGCAACGGCGGTCCTGCCAAAGCTGAGGGTCAAGATCTCGAAATCTTCAAACGCAATTTTGCCGTCACGATTCAAATCGTATTTTGCATCGTACTTGTATTGCCCGGCTTGAGTCCCATACACGCTTACAAACGCCAAAAAGTCGGGAAAATCCACAGTTCCATTTCCGTCAAAGTCGGGAGATGGCGCCGCAGGTATCTGTAAGGCAACACTGATGGGCGTGGTTGCAGTTTCGAATTGCCCCTCGCGTCCAAGCCCGGCGCGCGCCAATTGAATCTCCGTGCTCGAAAACGCATCTGTGGTGCGAAAGCGCAACGTGCCGATCAGGTTGTCACTGGCCGTTTTTGATTTGCCCGAAGACGAAATGTCGACCTGGAGAACGCTTGTTTCGTTGTGTTGCACGACGGTAATCGAATCCAGCTCTACAAGTGGATTGGGAAACACGTCGCCGACGGCGAATTTTTCGCAAACGACCTGAGTAGCATCGTATTCGAACAGCGCGGAAAAACGATCCGCATTTTGAAGATCTCTGCCAAAGACCTGAATGGTAATAACCTGATTGGGAGATGCATCGAGAGAGGACGCCGATTGATCACCCGAAGAATGATCCAGATCCAGAGAAAGGGAATAGCTGCCGGTCTTCGGGGATAGCGACCGCGGATAAATCAAGAAGATCAGGCTCAGCGCGCCGGTGACGCCCCACACGAAAAAGCGAAATTTAACAGGAGATTTCATGATCATCGGCATTGAACGGTTTTGCCTATTGGCGCTGATTATTAGCCCGGTAGAACGCGCTATGCAACTTCAAGACCGGGAGTCAGTTCGATGATACTTCCTTGCCGAAGGCACTGGCAAAGATCAGAAAATCGCCGAATCCAATGGCGCCATCCCGATCCAGATCATACCGCGCTTGATATCCCTCATCGTCCTGGCGCAATCCGAACCGGGCTGCGAACAGCAAAAAGTCGGCAAAGCCAACAGTTCCATCGCCATCAAAGTCGGGACGGGGCGTTTGAAGCGTGATATATGGCGACATATCCCAGAGGAGGATTGTGCCATCCTTTGATCCGGACGACAAAAGCATTCCATCCGGGGAAAACGACACGGAATAGACGTTGTCTATATGCCCTTCAAGAAGCGTGGCGTTTCCCGTTGCGACGTCCCACAGCAGAACCGTGCCGTCCAGAGATCCGGAAGCAAGTATTGTCCCATCGGGTGAATGGGACACAGAACTTACGACCATTGTATGTTCGTTAAGCGTGGCGGTCGGTGTGCGGGTGGTTACGTCCCACAGCAGGATGGCGCCATCTATTGATCCGGAAGCCAGTCGCAGCACCCCATCTTCATCCCGAAAAAATGCCATAGAACTCACCACCTGAGTATGTCCCTCAAGGGTGGCGGCTGTTGTGCGCGCGGCTACGTCCCACAGCAGGATGGCGCCGTCTATTGCGCCGGAAGCGATCAGCCTCCCATCGGGCGAGAACGCCACAGAGCCCACCGACTGAGTATGTCCCTCAAGGGTGGCGGTTGTTGTGCGCGTGGCTACGTCCCACAGCAGGATGGTGCCGTCTATTGCGCCGGAAGCGATCAGCCTCCCATCGGGCGAGAACGCCACAGAGCCCACCGACTGAGTATGTCCCTCAAGGGTGGCGGTTGTTGTGCGCGTGGCTACGTCCCACAGCAGGATGGTGCCGTCTATTGCGCCGGAAGCGATCAGCCTCCCATCGGGCGAGAACGACATTGAAAAGACGTCTTCCAAATGTCCATCAAGGGTAGTAATCTGCTCTTTTCTCTTTGCGTCCCACAGCAGAATGGCGCCATCTACTGACGCGGAAGCGAGTAGTGTTTCATCCACATCGGGAGAGAATGCGACGGATCGGACTGCCTGTGTATGCCCTTCAAGTGCGGTGGTGTTTCCGGTCACAATGTCCCACAGGAGGATGGCGCCATCCGGAGATCCGGAAGCGAGTATCACCTCCCCATCCTCAGCCTGCGACAGGGATACAGACCTGACATTATCTGTATGTCTCTCAAAGGTGGCGGTATTTGTGCGCGTCTCGACGTCCCAAAGCTTGATCGTATTGTCATCAGATCCTGAAGATAGCGTTGTTCCATCGGGCGAAAAGGACACGGAACGGACATCTTCCGTATGCCCTTCAAGTGTGGTGGCATTTTCCGTCGCGACGTCCCACAGCACAACCGTGCCGTCTCCCAATCCGGAGGCGAGTATTGTTCCATCCGGTGAAAATGCTACGGAAAAGACATTGCCGCTGTGCGCTTCAAGAGTAGCGGTATTCTTGCCTGCCTGTACGTTCCACAACTTGATTGTCCTGTCCAAAGATCCGGAAGCCAGTACTCCCCGGCGGGAAAACGCCACGGAACTGACCCAATCCGCATGCCCGTCAAGAGCGGTGGCGTTTCCAGTAGCAATATCCCACAGTACAACCGTGCCGTCCCGTCGCCCGCCAGCTATCATTGTTCCATCGTGGGAAATTGCCACCGATTCGACTGACCGCGATGCCGTCAGCGTCCCTGCTTGTGAAAATGCCCCCGACGAGATATCGCCCGTGCGCCCGTCAAAGGTAGTGTTAATTTGTCCCGTGGTGACGTCCCACAAGGCAACCGCGCCATCGACTGCCCCTGAAGCCAATTGCATCCCATCTCTTGAAAACGCCACGGAATTCACTGCGTTTTCAGATCGGAACAGCATGAGTTCACCGGAGGTGGACGCATCGTAAATCCATACGCCGATACCAGTTGCCACGGCGAGTTTTCGACCGTCCGGTGAGAGTGCGACCGCTTTGTCCCCTGTGCCAATGGGTCCTTTGCCCAGGCGTGCGATTGCGCCATGGGGTACATGCCACGTTGGATAATCACCGTCCAGGACCGGCGCGGCAGGCGTTCCGATGCTCGATGCATGAAAAGTCACTGGCCCATGTTCGGCGACAGATATTTCAACGGCATTTGTCCCCGGATCAGGACCGAGGGTAAGCGTAGCCTCTGCGCGGCCGTTTTCATCGGTTGTTGCGTACTCGATCGTGAATCGTCCGCTGAGCTTTCCCGCGCCATCGGTTACTCTGAACGTGACCTGCACGTCCGGTAGGGGATTATCGTTCTGATCTCGTACTTCCACGATCAGAGGATTCGCCAGTATTGCTCCGGGTGTGCCTTGCTGGTTGTCGCCGGAGACTCTTCTCAGTATATCGGGGCGAGGCCGCGTCCAATCAGATACGTTCCAAAGCAAGATCCTCCCATCGACTGATCCGGAAGCGAGGGACTTTCCGTCTTGCGAAAATGCTACGGCACTGACCGCGTCCGGATGCTCATCAAGGATGATGATCAGCTTTCCCTTTCCCACGTTCCACAGTATAACCGCTCCATCCACCGATCCTGAGGATAGTACTGTTCCATCGTGCGAAAACGCTACGGCACTGACCGCGTCCGGATGCTCATCAAGGGTGGTGACGTTTGTGCCCGACTGCACGTCCCACAATTTGACCGTGTTATCGTCTGACCCGGAAGCGAGTAGCGTTCCATCACGTGAAAACGCTACGGAAGTGACATCATCCGTATGCCCTTCTAGGGTGGCGATATTCGTGCCCGTCACGACGTCCCATATCAAGATTGTGCCATTCGCTGACCCGGAAGCGAGTAGCGTTCCATCTTGTGAAAATGCCATAGAACTGATGGCATTCCTGTGTCCCGCAAGGGTGGTGCCGGTAATCGTCGCAACGTCCCACAGCAGGATTGCGCCATTCACGGATCCGGAAGCGAGCAATATTCCATCTGAGGTAAATGCCACGGCACTGACCACGTCCGTATGCTCCTCATGGATGGCGATATTTCTGCCCGACC
The DNA here is from genome assembly GCA_028874335.1 of Gemmatimonadota bacterium. Lineage (GTDB taxonomy): Bacteria > Latescibacterota > UBA2968 > UBA2968 > JAAXHE01. Next base: position 61,256 of record JAPPJY010000034.1, read on the forward strand.
GCACGTTCCATAACTTGACCGTGCCATCTTCTGATGATCCGGAAGCGAGTAACGTCCCATCGGGAGCAAATGCGACGGCACTGACCACGTCCGTATGTCCTTCAAAGGTACCGGTACTCTGTCTGGCGGACACGCTCCACAGCACAACCGTGCCGTCCCTTGATCCGGAAGCGAGTATCGTTCCATCGTGTGAAAAGGCCACGGATTCGACGGCATTCGTGTGCCCTGCAAGGGTTTCTTGAGCACGGCTGTCCCGAATGGACATGATCGAGACCAAAACGGCGGCAAACAACAGAAAGCTCCGTTTTGGAAGCATTGGCGAACACTCCTTTGTAATGTATCCGAAGTTCACGAAGCGCAGTTACACCGGGACGTCTGCGTTGTTTCAAAACGAGATCCGCGTCCCAATATAAGGCCTGGAACGCCGCCGTCGAAATCCGGAATGGACGAGGTATCGTCACCGCTGGCGTCGACGGAGATCGCATGAGACGTCGCGCCAACATCATCCCGACCGGCGCCGATAGCGGCGTGGCATACGAAAGCCAGCAGCGCGAGGGCGGTGATACACATGACAACTATTAGGGGCGACGACATTTGTACGCTCCTTCGTTGTCTCCGAGGTTCGTTTCAGGCCGTTTCAATCTCATCTATCAAGAAAGCCTCGCCTGGCATGGCCTTGCACTACCCGGAGCCAGTTGTTCAGAGCGAGTGGCCAAAAGTGTCGCAGATTGCGCCATCACCGTGGCGACCCACGTGGACTTCAGGTCGGAGTGTCCGGGATACTGATTTTCCCGTGTGTCGCCGCCAGGGTCATGCCGGATCGAGGGCCAGCAGTGGTTGGGAATTCGTTGGCGAGATTTGCTGCCCTGGACCATTCAGCAAAGGTTTCAAGGACTAATCCGCGGTATGAATTGTCCAGCTATTGCTGCCGCTATTCCTTGAAGCCCTGAAATTCCAACGCACGCCATTTATAGTCCCTCTTTCGTTGAAGCTGTTCCCCGCTGTCAGGATAATTCCCCCGTTAATGATAGTTCCTCTGTCAGAGGAATTGACATAGAAGGTTCCGTTTTTGTAATTGCAGCTTTCGTCAGGCTTTACGACTAACCCGGCAGTACAGGCTCTCGCACTGCCACCGCCTCCACCGCCGCTGACGGTGACGGATACGCCGGACGAACAGTTGTTGTCGGTATTGCTCTCACCGGAGACGCTTTCGACAAAAGTGGCGTTGTAAAACGTCCCGAACTTGAAGGTGCATTAAAGCCGATGGACTCCGCACTCGCGCCCATTGCCTGCAGCCCGTTCACGCTTTTTCGACAATTCAGGTCGCATTCTCCGTGAACATCGAGTATTGTAAACGAGACTATTGACGCATCAGTTGCTGCTTGTTTGAGCAGTCCCATTGCTTTCCTGCATCTGAGTACTTCCCAAACGTAGAGGAATCGAGACGCTTACACGATGCTAACTCATCGGGGCTGCGTGAAAACTTCGAGCAGGCGCCCGGTTGCCATCGCGATGTACTGGATCTACGATCTGAACGCACCGACAAATTTGAAAAAGTCGGCAAGATCCACAATGCCGTTGCCATCGAGGTCGAATTTTGCGTCCGAGCCGCCGTACGCATCGGCAAACAGAAAGAAATCGCCGAAATCGGTCCGCCCGTCGCCGTTGAAATCGGTGGATACCGTGGGGGGCGACGTGACCCGCCGCTGAGGGTCTATGTCTTGTGCGTCAACGTCCCCGTCGCCGTCGAAGTCAACCCGCAGCATGGGGTATTCCAAGGGCGTCCCGAAATCCCAGGGATCGTCGTTCGTGGTGTCGCCGTCCAGATCCAGGTTCCAGTTCAAGTAGATGCCGGTGTACCCGGTGGGCGCCACCAACTCTCTGGTTGACTTGCCGGTGCCGCCGTCGCTCGTCGCCTGCCCGGAGGTCTCCGTATTCCAATAGCTGTGATTGATGGTGTTGCTGCTGTTGAGATTAGTCGAGTCTTGCCCCACCAACCCACCAACGTTGCCAGAGTCCGAGCCCGACACCTCACCTGTCGCGTAGCTGGCGGTGATGATGCCTCCGCTGCCTGGACCGCCGCTGAGGTTGTGCCCCACCAAACCACCTACGTTGCTGCCGACCCCCGAGACCTCACCGGTCGCATAGCTGGCGGTGATGATGGCTTTGCAGTCGTTGCCGAGGGCGGTAGTCTGCCCCACGAGTCCACCGACGTTGCTGGATTCGCTCTCGCCATACACCGAACCAGTCGCGTAGCTGGCGGTGATGATGCCTCTGGCGCCGCTGGCGATAGCGGCGACCTGCCCCGCCAGCCCCCCGAGGTCGCTTTCTTCCGATCCAGACACCTCACCGGTCGCGTAGCTGGCGGTGATGCTGCTTCGGCTGTCGCTGCCGCCGCCGTGTAACCCCACCAGCCCGCCTGCGTTGCCGTCCCTTCCGCAAAGCGACTTACCGGTCGCATAGCTGGAGGCAATGATGCCCGTGTTTGCCCCCGCCAGCACACCAACGCTGCCTGATTCGCCCGTTTGGGCCAGCCCCGTCGCATAGCTGCCTTGGATGCTACCGCGGTTAACCCCGGCCAGCACACCAACGACAATGTTGCTGCCGTCGCCCGTCACCAGGGCGTATTGTACTCCCACGTTCCTCACTTGACCCCCGTCGCCTACAACGCCGAACAAACCGATTGAGGACGTCTCCCGGTCGATATACAGGTTGTCTACGGTGTGCCCATTACCCTCGAACGTGGTCATGAATTCGTTGCCGGAACCGGAACTCCCGATGGGCGCCCAGCCCGCGCCGCCGTTCCAGTAGTTGTCACCCGCATCCACGGCGCCATCGCCGTTTGTGTCGAAGTCCAGATCGGCCGCCAACTCGTAACCGATGCAGTCGTTATCATCGGCATCGTCCGCCGTGGTTGGGCATCCCATACCCGCGACTGCATTCGGGAATCCATGGGCGTAAGCAGCCGCATTCGCGCCGTTGTCCACGGCGCCGTCGCCGTTCAGGTCCCACCGGACGGCGTTCAACTGCGTCACGCTGCCAATTTCGATCAGCCCATCTCCGTCGCCGTCGTACGAAACTGTGCCGATCTTGACGAGCGTATAGCCCGAGTGGTTTGCGGGCAGTCCCGGCAACGTCCCTAAATCCACCGTGACAGCATCCGACGTGCCGGGTGTGCGAATCACAGTGAACGGTGTGCTTTCGATGCTTCCTTTAGGAATCGTGACTGCGTTGGCGCCTCCGCTGATGCTGCCGTTGGTTACGATCACTGGCAGCACGATATCAAAAGGCGCACCGGTGGGCGCCACTGCCTTGAACTGTCCCTCTGCAACCTGTTCCAATGAGACAGCAAGGGGAAGGGGGGTAACCGAGTTACTCCTCAAACGAAGATGTGTCAACGCGGTTAGTCCTTCAAAGATGCCGTCGGGCAGGCGACTGAGCTGGTTCCCCGGTAGATTGAGGTGTGTAAGTGCAGTCAAGCCGGAAAAATCGCCCGGCTTTAGTGCTGTGATGTTCCGGAAACCCAGGAAAAGTTGCGTAATCGAGGCAAGATGTGCTTCGGTCACATTGCGGAAATCACTGACGACTGGCAAGGCGGAGACGATTCCGTCACGTACCTGCGGCGTACGGTCGCTGAGCGGCACGGAAGGATTTCTGACCATGGCTTCTGTGGATATCTCCCCCTCACCCAACGTGTTCACCCCTCGAACCTCGAACGTGTATTCTGAAGGGTTGTTCAGGCCGGCGACCGTGTAACCGGTCGCATTTACCTCGCCGGCAGCACTGTTGGGAATAGGCGTCCATGAACTGAATGTACCACTATCTGCCTTCGCCCGATACTCGTGCCCTGTAATATCAATGCCACCGTCACACGGCGTGATCCAATGCAGCACTACCTGGTTGCCTTCGTTGATGGCGGCGACGAATGGGGCATCCGGCACGGTCGGAGTAAATCTTATCCAAGCACGCCGCCCCAGATGCATTACGTGTGAACCCCAGTCCGGAATCCAAGCACCCTGCGATCTAATCCAACGATAATGACTTCGACCGTCCGTCGTATGAGTACCGCGCGATGCAAGTAAGTTTGACCCAAACATCCCGATTTGCTGCTCATCACATGATGACATCTGAGGACTAATCGTCAGGCCTAACGCATAAGGTAGATTGTTGCCAATACGAGCAATCGAGATTTCATGAATTGTGTACGTGGTACCTCTGTGGATAAAAGTTGCATTTGAAATATCACCTGCTTTACGGCTACTATTGTAGCCATAGCCGGTGGCATTGCCATTGCCGAAGGCATTCCCCCATGTTCCCAGTGTGACGGTTCCTGACCAGATTTGTTGGGAGGCATCCTCGAATATTCCAAGTGGATTATACTCACCAGTGTTATTGACAAGTCTGTACCCTGTATGATTTGCAGGTAGACCCGGCAAGGGTCCAGTCCACACGGTAACGGCGGCCGATGTCCCGTGTGTACGCGTCACGGAGAGCGTATCGCTTTCGAGGCTGCCAGCGGGAATTGTTATCGTCGTTGCGCCGCCGCTGATGCTGCCGTTGGTGACGCTAAGCGGCAACACAATCTCAAACGGCGCGCCGGTGGGCGCCATTGCTTTGAACTGACCGTCCGCAACCTTCTGTAAGGACACGGTAAGGGGCAGGGGGTCAACTGAGTTACGAGACAGGTTGATCGACGTCAGCGAAGATAGACCGGAAAAAAGCCCTTCAGGAAGGACCGTCAGTTCGTTGCCATGCAGGTCCAGCGATCTGAGTTCGGACAGTCCGTTGAAAACACTCTCCGGAAGTGCCGTCAGTTGATTGTTATAGAGGTGGAGCTCTGTTAATGCGGCCAATCCACTGAAAATCCCCTCCGGAAGAGTCGTCAGTTGGTTGTCCCGGAGATAGAGTTCGGTTAGCTCTGACAACCCGCTGAATACGCCTTCAGGAAGTGCCGTCAGGTGATTGTCAGACATTGTGAGTAGCGCTAAAGCTGCCAATCCACTGAAGACCCCCTCTGGAATTGCCACCAAACGATTGCTCCGGAGGTCGATCAGTGTCAATTCTGACAATCCACTGAAGACCCCCGCAGGAAGCCCTGAAAGTCGATTCTTCATGAGGTGGAGTTCCAATAGTCCGGACATACCGTCAAAGTCGCCTTCTCTCAGTGTCGTGATCTCCCTGTCGTTCAAGTCAAGATTGTCAATTGCCGCCAGGTGGGACTCGGTCACGTTGCCACAACTGCTTACCCCTGCCACTTCGCCCACGATTGCGTCGCGCACCTGGGGCGTGCGGCCACATACGGAAGTGCCGGAAGACGCCCACTCGGATACGTCCCAGAGTTTGATCTCCCTGCTATTCGGCCTCGCATCATTGCCGATGAGCATTCTTCCGTCCGGAGAAAACACCAGGCGCCGCACGCCACCCGGCCCACCTGAGATGGACGCCATGAGTTCGCGCTTCGAAACGTCCCATATTTCAATCAGACCGAAGGCCGTCACCGCGAGAATGGTACCATCGGGCGAAAACACCGGATAAGCGCGATTGTAGTCACGCATATCGTTCACGGCGCCGGTCTCTGCCCCTGTTGCCAGGTCCCATAGCTTTATTGCCCACGAAGTAGGCGATGCGAGAAGCATGCCATCCCTGGAGACCGCTACCGCTCCTCTTGCACCCGTCTCAATGGTCGAAATCTGGGATTTCGTAGACACGTTCCACAGCCTGACAGTGCCGGTAAGAGACACGGAAGCAAGCTTCCCATCGCGCACAAAGGCGACCTTGCCTATTCTCTCGGTGTGTCCTTCAAGGGTAGCGCCGTCTGTCCACGTCGCCGCGTTCCACAACTTTACCGTACGGTCGAGTGACCCTGAGGCGAGCATCGAACCATCCGGCGAAAAGTCCAGTGACGCGACTGGATCCGAATGGCCTTCCAGCGTCGCGACCTCCGCCTGACTCGTCACGTTCCACACTTTGATAGCGCCTTCCCGGGATCCGGCGGCGAGCAGAGTCCCGCCGGGGGAAAACGCCACACTCGGAATCGTGTTGGCCGAATGGCGAAATGTGGCTATCGTCTCCCTCTTCGCAACGTCCAGCAACTCCACACGACCGGAGGCGCCTATTGCCAGAAATGCGCCGTCAGGAGAAATCGCCAAGTCTCCGACGTCATAAAAGTCGGGCCGGTCAAGTGCTGCGATATGTTGCGGCGAGTGTCCAGCCTCGAGGGTAAAGGACTTTAGACTCGCGGTGCTGGTACGATTTCCGGCCGTATCAACCGCCACGACATAGATCGGATGCTGAACCGTGTTGGCGAGCGTAGTATGTGCCTCCGCTACGGTGCCGACGTTGTCGGACGGAAGCCTTCCGTCGAAGTCGAATTCAACAACCGTTTCCGTTTCTCCAGACATTCCACGACACGCTTTCACTTCCGGCGTGCCGCCCAGGAAGGGATTTTTCGGGTGAACGAAAAGGATGACCTGGTGAAGCCCATCATCGTCCCGAACTCTCAGTTGAACGGGTGTACTCACTGATCCAAAGGGGAATTCCGATGAAACGAGCTCTACGGTGGGCGGCGACTCGTTTTCAATAGGCACTTCCGAGTTGAAATACGGATGCGTCGCCAGAAATTCTGCGGCGCAGGCGGACAACTCGGCCGACGACCGGTCGGCGCGCCCGTATGACATTATGTACTCATTATCCCGAAAGTCATGGTGCAGTCCGAAGGCATGTCCCAGTTCATGGGCGGCCGCAAACCAGTTCCATTCGCCGTAGATCATCGCCCATCCACTGCTCTTCGACCCTGTTCCGCGTCCATGTGCGGTTCTGGTACTGACGTCCATGACGACCAGCATGATGTTTGAGGAGTTGTCGAACGCGCGTTCAATCTCGCCGTCCGTATAGCCTCTGCTACCGTAGCGGCTTTCACCGTGGTCCCCATCCACGCGATGAACGACCGGATCGCCCTGGATATCGGTTTCGATCTGAAAACTCGTGTTTCCGCGCCCGTGCACCACCATCTGCTCCGCAAAGAAAGTCTGAAGATCGAGGATTCCCGCCTTCATCGAATCCACGACTTCGGTGCGAAACGGCCGGTCGTTCGGCAGGAAGTAGAAGAGCCGCACGGTACGGGGTTCGCCGACGTCGCGATCCGTCGCCCACTTGCTGGCGAAACGGCTCTCGCCGTTCGGCAAATGTGCGGGATCGACAGGCAGGCAGAAATGCACGCTGTCGACTGGAGAAGACGGCTGGCTGGCGGCCGCCGGTGACGGGAGGATAAAGCCGGACACTGTCACAATGACGGTTAATTTGGAGGAGTATCTCACGGGACAAACCAGAGTCTATTGACTATTGAATGGCACGCAAAGACTTGAGGTGGCCATTTGATCTTAAGCGAGTAGCGCCCGCTTTGACTGTGCCTGCGAGCCGAACCCATCGTTATATACAAAGCGCGTTACTCCTCTATGGAGCCACTTTGGCGTCCAATTCTGCGGCCCGTGACTTCCCATGAAGTTCTGCATCTGAGTCTGGATTCGCTCGTGGTAATGGAACCGGTAATCGTGAAATCTACGGACTGACCCGGCGACATCGCGCTTAGATCATAGACGCCCACCAGTTGCTCATTGGCATATCCGGTTATCGTACCGGAGATCACGGTTTTGAGCGCCGTGATCGTGCCCTGTATTGTGACTAAAACACGATTGGAATTGGGACTTTGCCGCGTGCCGGAACATCTCGTATTCGTCACCGCAACCAGCGGCTTCCCGCTCCCACCTCCACCGTTGCCGGTGTCCCGACCGATCATCCCCAATGCCAGTCCCGATGGATCGACAAGCCCGTTTGAGCTGGTGATCAGATCCTCCACGTTAGAGCCGTCGAGGTTCGCACGCCTGACCTTCTTCGCACCGGCCTCTGTCCAGTACATCTTGCCGCCGGACACGTCCAGATCCAGGGCGGTGGGCGTGTTCAAGCCGCTGGCAATCAGGTCCTCCACGTTGGAGCCGTCCAGATTCGCGCGTTGGATCTTATGTGCCACGCGGTCCGTCCAGTACGCCTTGCCGCCGGACACGTCCAGGGCCAGGCCGGTGGGACTGTTCAGGCTGCTGGTGATCAGGTCCTCCACGTTGGAGCCGTCCAGATTCGCGCGTTGGATCTTGTCCTTCCCCGGATTCGTCCAGTACATCTTACCTCCCGACACGTCAAGGGCGAGTTCACCGGGAAACGCCGGTACGGACAGGGTGAGGAGGTCTTCGACGTTGGAACCATCGAGGTCGGCCCGTTGAATCTTACCAGTTTCCCTATTCGTCCAGTACATCTTGCCGCTGGACAGATCCAGAGCCAGACCGTACGGTACTCTCAAGCCGCTGGTGATCAGATCATCCACGTTGGAACCGTCGAGGTCCGCGCGCTGGATCTTGTCCGTCCCTACGTCCGTCCAGTAAATATTGCCGCCGGACACGTCCAGAGCCAGACCGTCGGGGCCGTCAAGTCCTGCTCCGCTGACCACGTCTTCCACGCCAGAGCCGTCAAGGGCGGATCGTTGAATCTTATTCGTGCCCCAGTCCGTCCAGTAAAGCATCGACGTTCCAGTCTCGGGTGGTGGCGCCACCGCAACCGTGATGCTCACGGAGGCCGAGCAGTTATTTCCGGTGTCGCTCTCATCGCTGACGCTCTCCACGCACGCGCCGTAGTAATAGGTCCCCGCACTTGACGGCGCCGTCAACACGATAGACTCGGCACTTGCAGCGGAAGCCGAAAGTCTGTCGACAGTGTCCGTTCCCACTTCAGTGTCATCGCTTGAAATGGTTGCGTTGGTCGAACGGTAATAACGCAGAGTGGTCGGCGCGGATGCGGCGTCGCCGCGGTTGCGGACCGTCGCGCTCAGTGTAAACGACTGCCCGGTCCTGAGCGTATTGTCGTCGACCGAGGGCGATTCGACGATCAGGTCGGGATTACCTCCGGTCCCACCGCCGCCGCTCGTTCCACTGCCTGCCGTAGCGCCCTCTGCAACGGGCGACCAGGGACCGGGTGAGCCGGCGTCGCAGGAGGAAGAATTCCTATATCGGTACCGCATCTCGTAGGTTGTACCGGGTTCGATATCCGATCCCAAGAACCACACGGAGGCATAGACGGATAAGGTATTGTCCGTCGGGTTCGTGAACGTGAGGCAATATTGGTTCCATTCCCCCTGAGGCGTCTTTGTCCGCAATTGGAAATCATATGCCCTCGTTTCTCCGGCGCGCCATGAATCCAGGAGTTCAAAATAAAGGGTATCGGACGTCGCACGCGCAAAAACGGGAACCGAGAGATCAGTGGTCCGCCAGGACTCAACCTCACCCTCGGTTCCATCGTCGCACGTGAAACGCAACGTGCCCGACGTTGCAGTCGCGAACCTGATTTCAGTAACGCACCTTCCCCCGAACAACCCGGAATCGTCATAGATTTGCGTGAGATTTCCGGTATTCGGGCCCGTATTCGTGTAGGTATAGCGTCCCCTGTGTCTCCTGAAGCCTTCGGCAAACCGGCCGGAAGATACGACGTCAAGAAAAAAGGTTTTGCCCAGAATCCGCTTGCCGACGGCGAGATGGTCGAATGCAATCTGGTTGGCGGGGGCAGATCCGGACGGTGTACCGCCGCCGCCTGAGGGCGGAACCTGACTGCCGAATGCTTCGGCAAAGATTAAGAAATCTGTGAAACCGATCGTCCCGTCGCCATCCAGGTCAATCCGCGCTTGATATCGCCTGTCGCCCCGATGTGTCCCGAAAAGTTCCGCGAATAGAAGAAAGTCTGTAAAACCGACCGTCCCGTCGCCGTCGAAGTCCGGCGAAGCTGCGGCGTTGAACGTGATCTCACTGCCTGTGCTGAGGACGTCGCTCGACGTCGGGCTCTCGCCGAGCGTGACCGACTCGATGCCGATGGAGAACTCCCTGCCCGTTACGTTGGCAACCGTCTCAAACTCAGCCCTCGCAAGGAACCCGGAAGGCACCAACGCCACAGGCGACGTGGCGGCGAGGTTTACGCCGACGGACGCTGCCGGAATCGACAGGGGGAACGCGCTGTTTTCGGCTTTGACGAAAGCCAGAAGTGAAGCATCGAAGTCGAATCTGAGGATGACGCCGCGCAGAGACGTCGTGACGCCCGTGGCGAAAATTTCTATGGCGATTTTCGTGCCACGTCCCACCACGTTGCCCGTGGTCACCCCGTCGTCCCTCCGGTTCCCGGCTCCGCCATCGGCGATCAGGTCCAGAGATAAAACCGCGTTTGCATTGTTGCCCAAGGCGATTTTCGCGCCGTGGCCCACCGCAGCGTCTTTGGTGACTTCGTCATGCGTCCCGGTATCCAGCTCACCGCCGGCCATCAGTTCCGGAGGCGAATCCGCGTTTGCGCTGGATCCGGGGATCACCGAGCCTGAAAACGCGAAGTAACCCAACGCAACAAGCAATAATGTGCGCCAATTAGGAGACATTCCAGAGCCTTACTTGCATCGATTTTCCCAGCAAGGCTGCCGCCCGGTCAGCAATCCGAACACGTCACTTTTACTCTCAAAAACGACAGGCGATGCCTTTTGTCGTCAATGCGGTCCCTGCACGACAACCGGATGCCGGCATCTGGCAACGGACCTATTTCAACAGCAGCATCCTTTTGGTCGCGATGAAATCGCCCGCATGTATCCGATACAGATAAACACCGCTGGCGACGCGACGGCCCACGTGGGCTGCAGGCCGGAGCGCTCGGGGTTCGGATTTGTGCTGTGCTTTTCGGCCACGTTCATTCTGGATCAAGGCACGGCGGTTTTTCGAAAATAAACTAAATCCTACCGCGCCTCTCGGACGATCCAACAGTTATCCGAGCGTTTTTCTGCAACGAAAGTTTGATTTGACGACCTTATTGTTATACCTGTACCCGCAGTGATGAATCCAAACCTGCCACGTCCCGACGCATCAACAGAGAAACGCGTGCCATCGGGATGCACGCAATTCCCTTGCGGACACACGACTAACCCCGACCTGCATGTTCCCAGGTTTCCCGTGCCGCCGCCACCACCGCCACCGCCGCCACTGTTTCCACCGACCGCGATGCCCTCGGCAATTGAAGACCAGGGATCGGGTGAGCCGGTGTCGCAGGAAGACGAGTTTCTGTACCGGTAACGGAATTCGTAGGCCTTGCCTGACTCAAAAGATCCAGATGACGTGAACCGTGCGATGTAATAGGTTTCCAGGGTTTTATCCGTCGGGTTTTCGACTTCTCCGCAGAAGTCGTTCCACTCTCCCTGCGGTGTTTTTGTGCGTAATTGGTAATCATAGGCTCTGGTCTGCCCGGCGCGCCACGTGCCCAGAAACGCGAAGATTAGCGTATCTGGGGCAGCGCGTACGAACAATGGCGCCGAGAGATCGGTAGTATGCCAAGCCTCCTCCCCACCCTCGTACCCGTTTTCGCAGTTGGTTTGCAAAGTGCCCGTGGTTATTGTCGTGAACGTCAATTCAGATGTGCACCTGCCCCCGAACAACTCTGAATCGTCGTAGACTTGTGTAAGTCTTCCGGCATTCGCACCCATATTCTCGTATGTGTAGCGTCCCGGATCTCTGTCAAGACCTTCGGTGAATCTTCCAGCGGACTTGAATTCCAAAAAGAAGCTCTTCGCCAGAATCCGCTTTCCGACGGCCAGACTGTTGAACGCGTTCTGGTCTGCCGGGGCAAAGCCGGTGGATACCCGAGCGACTGTTACCATCACGCCACGGGAGCAATTGTTCGCCGTGTCATTCTCGCCGCTGACGCCATCGACGCACGCGCCGTAGTAATAGGTTCCGGCGTCCGATGGCGCATTCAGGCCGATCGACTCCGCACTCGTGTCTCCCGCCGGCAGGTTGCTCACAGCGTCCGTGCCCACTTCCGTGTCACGGATCGAGACCGTCGCGTCGGACGATCGATAATACCGCAAGGTCGTAGACGCTGCCGAAGCATTACCCTGGTTGCGCACCGTGGCGCGAAGCGTAAACGACTGTCCGGCCGTGAGTGTGTTGTCATCGACCGAGGGGGATTCTACGATCAGATCGGGGCTGCCGGACGGCGGCGTTGTCCCACCACCGTTACGAGATGGCGGGACCTGACTGCCGAAGGCGCCGGCGAAGATCAGAAAATCCGAGAAGGCGACGGACCCATCGCCGTCCAGATCGAACTGCGCTTCATAACGCGCATCGCCCCGGCTGGACCCGAAACTGCCCGCGAAGGCCAGGAAATCCGGAAACCCGACGGTCCCGTCGCCGTCGAAGTCGGGAGATGACGTGGCGTTGAAACTGATTTCACTCGTCGTCGTCAGTTCGTCTTGCGAAGCGCTGCTTTCCGCGAGTGTAACTGACTCGATGCCAATGGCGAATTCTCGGCCGGCTACGTCCGCAACAGTCGTAAACTCCGCGCGCGCCAGGTATCCCGAAGACGCCAATGTTACGGGCGACGTTGAAGCGAGGTTGACGCCGACGGACCCTTCGGGAACGGAAAGCGCAAACGCGCTGTTCTCGGCCTTGACAAACGACAGCAGTGAAGCATCGAAATCGAACTTGATCCTCACGCCGGCGAGAGTCGTCCTCACGCCGGTCGCGAAGACCTCGATCGCGATCTTCGTGCCCCGTCCCGAGACCGCGCCGGTGATCACGCCGTCGTCCCTCCGGTTGCCCGCCCCACCGTCGGCGATCAGATCAAGTGACAACACGGCGTTTGCATTGTTTCCCAGGGCCATTTTTGCGCCGAATTCCGACAACGTACCCTTGACGGAGCCACCATCCCCGACAGTATACAAATCGCCGCCGGCAATCAGTTCAGGAGACGAAACTGCGTCTTCGCTTGACGCGACGAGCACTGCACCCGTTAACACGGAGAGGCCAACAACCGCAATCACGAACCGACGAAATACAGGATTCATAGCAAATCCTCCCTTGTATCCATTTCGAAAATAAGCCAGTGGCGTGGTCAGCCAACAAAACAGGCCCTTCTTGCACCGCAAAAGCACTGACAGTGCCCATCGTAGTCGAAACGTTCCTGTACAACGACAAGATGGCGGTATTTCCAGCGGCATCTACTTCAACAACAGCATCCTCCTGGTCGCTGAGAAACTGCCCGTCTGTATCCGATAAAGGTAGACGCCGCTGGCGACGCGCCGGCCCAGCGCGTCCGTCCCGTCCCACGTGGCCGTAAACGTCCCGGCGTTCCTCCTCTCGTTCACCAGTACTCGGACCTCCTGGCCCAGCAGATTGTAAATCACCAGCCGGACCATTGCCGCCTCCGGCAACTGGTAGCCGATTGCGGTGGAGGGGTTGAACGGGTTGGGCATATTCTGCTCAAGACCGAACCGATCCGGCAGCGGCTTCAGATCGCCGATTTCAGCGTGATGCAGCACGTCAACGGCGCCATCCAGGCCCACCAGCACGCTTTCCAATACCTGAAAGTCGGACGACACCGGCGTTCCGCTCGTCCTGAACACAAGCTCGACGAGTTTCCCGCCGCCGCTGGCGCCCCGGCCGTCGATCTTCACCGCGCCGATATCCACCTGCCCCGGCGTCCGGTTCGACGACAGAAACAGCGTTTCCTGCCCGGAACCGGATTTCAGCAGATTCCCCTCGAGTTCCGCGGCACTCACGAACTCGTACTTGACCGGGTCGTATTGTAGTGAGAATCCATATCCCTTCAGCGCTTCGGTCTGCGCCACCGACACGTGCAATTTCAGAACGCCGCTTTCGGCGTCCGGCTCGTTCACCCGCTCCAGCTTGAGCGCAGCGCCGGCGTTACGGCCGCCGGTAATGGTCAGTCCGCGGGTCATTTCTCCGGCCAACGCCGGTCCGACAAATAACAACGCCGCACAAATGGATGATATCACGCGAGTCCGCATAGCTACCTCCTATTTAGCGTCACCCGATCGGTGACGAGGTGAATAGTGCCGTCCGCACGGGACCATGCAGCGGTGACAGGACGCCTCGCAGCCTCCGAAGACCGACAACGGCGTACCGTGCGCATGGATTCAGTTGCTCTTCGACCCGCGGCCGGAGGAACATCGTCGATATGAGGCGGAAGGGACGACCTGAAATCTTGGAGGGGCTCGCCGGGAATTATACCGGCAGAGAGGCACAGTAAGGAAGGCGGGAAAGAGAGTTCCGCGGTGAGACGCTCAACGCGATTCCCGCCGGTCGCGTAGCGTGCCCGTCGAAATGTTGCTGACTCCGGGGCGATGGCTGCCGCTGCGGCCAGCCCGGTTATCACCGGCTTGAGTACCATGTCCACTCCCTCCCTTTCACCTTCGACAACTCGGTCTGAAACCACGGACTTGCGTCAGTTAAGGTTACTGCCAGCCCTGGCGCGCCCAGACTGTGAGCAGGTTGGAAAGGAAATGCCGAATCCGTCTGCCGACTCAGGGTTCGGCCACGTTTCAAGATGAAGTAATCACGGCAGATGCCGCGTGAGACCTTCCAGTCCGGAAACAATGTGTTATCGACCTGGTACCCTGGCTCCTTTCGTTCGAATCTCTCCGGTGGAATTGAAACACGACGAACTTGAACCAGCCCTTGTCTGGATCATTCCGGCTAGTGTCCAGTCCCAAAAATTCCTCACCATTCGGCCGCCGATTCATCCCGTCTCGCTACGTTTCCTGTGCTGAGCTTGTCGAAGTGCCCTCGCTCGCCGACCATACGCAGGTCGCCTGCGCTCCGGCGCTGGTTCCTGAGCGTTGCCCTGAGCCTGTCGAAGGGCTTGTCGAAGGATGCGAGACGCGCGACTCAGCGACCGAATTCAGGCAACTTATTTCCGGGACAGAACACTAGATCCGAGCATAATATAACACATTTTTATGTGATATTTATGTGATATTTGTCTTCATTATAATGATATTATCGTGATATTTTGCCCTAAAAGACGTAGCCTGGATAAATCGAAAGAACGGACAATACCTTCGAATGAAAAAATCCGAGAACGAACATTGAAGTCAAGGCCTAAGGTTTGTCCGGACGTCCTGGACTTGTCCCAGTTTCCAATTTCTGCGGTATTTGGTGGGGCTGTTTCCAAATTTCTCCTTAAACACCTTGCTGAACGTCGACAAGGATCCGAATCCGCAGAGATAAGCGATTTCCGAAATGGATGCCGTGGTGTTCTTGAGTGCTTCTTCGGCTTTCGCCAGGCGGACGTTCCGCAGACTCCTGGTGAATGATTCTCCCAGATGCATCCTGAACAAGGCATATCCGTAGGACTTGGAGAACCTGAAATATCGCACGACGTCTTCGAATTTCAGGTTGGGATTGCTGTGGTTGTCTTCGAGAAACGACTCCAGACGGCTCTTCCACAGGTCCTGCAAAGGCATATATTTCCTGATGTTCGCCAGGAATACGTCCTTATCAATCGGCTTGTCGAATACGCTCATAGTGAAAGGCCTGTGCACTTTCTCTCCCAATTCAAGGGTTCCCAGGCTTGTAACCAGCAGCACCGACGTCTGAATCTCCTCAGCCTTTACGCCCTCCAGAAGCGTTATCCCGTCCTGGTCGTCTACACACACCTCGACCACGGCCAGGTCGATCTTTTCTCTTCTCAGTATTTCAAGGCCCTTCGGTCCGTTTTCCGCGGTGACGATTTCATAGGGTTCTTCTTTCAGGAATCCTGCAAGTTCCGACGTCACCTCCGGGTCTCGTTCCACGATCAAGATTTTCCGCTTATCCATTGCGTTAGATCCCCCTCCACATTCAGAGTTGCCCGTCTTCACGCCATACGAATATCCCGCGCAAAAACCCGGGGGAATCTCCGGATTTTGGCGCTCCGGAGCGGGTCAATGCGGCGGACTCTAAGAATATCTGTGACGGAAATGCGATGTCAAGAACGCAAGTTTGTTCTGGAGTACTAAATTTGTCCCAGTTTCCAATTTCTGCGATATGTGGTCGGGTTTAAGCCGACTTTCGCCTTGAAAACCCTGCTGAATGTGGACAGTGAAGCAAAGCCACACTGGTAAGCGATTTCCGAAATTGAAGCAGTGGAGTTCTTCAGTGCCTGCTCTGATTTTGCCAGGCGAATCCTCCGGAGTCGGACGCTGAATGATTCCCCCAGGTGTTGCTTGAACATCCGATAACCGTAAGTCCGGGAGAACCTGAAATGACGCTTCACGTCCTCGAATCTCAACTCCGGATTGCTGTAGTTGTGTTCCAGAAACGAATCCACACGGTGCTTCCACGTATCCTTTATGGGCACGCATTTGTTTATACTTGCCAGGAACGAATCTCTCTCTATTGGTTCGTCGAATACACTCACGGCGTAGGCCCGGTTCGATTTCCTTGACGAATCCAACTTTCCAAACCTCGTCACGAGCAGCATCACCGTGTGAATCTCCTCTGCCTGTGCCCGCTTGAGAAGTGTTGTGCCCGCCATGTCCCGCACACACGCCTCGACGACGGCAAGGTCGACCTTCTGGTTTCTGACAATTTCAAGACCTTCTCGTCCGTTTTCGGCGGTCACGATCTCATAGGGTTCGTCCGCCAGGAAACCCGCGAGTGTCGACGTTTCACCCGACTCACGACCGACGATCAATATTCTCGGCTTGTTCATGTGTCCACTCCCTGAAAGAAATACAGGTTGCCTGCATCCACGGCGCACAGACGCGCCTGGAACGCACAGTTCGAAGGTACCGGATTAAGGCGGTCTACAGCCGGCCGTTACATCGCACGTTCAGATCGCACGCACCGGAAACAGGAATGAAAACAGGTCGGAAGGAAGATGACTCTGGAGAGGATGTGGCCCGATCGCCGGCAGAACTGCCTGGGGACGGAGCAAACCGGCTGATCTGCGACTGAAGCGACCGCGAGGAAATGGAAAACACCGGGCCCGGCACACTGGCGGTGCTGAGCGCGAAGGCGGGAAATTTGGGAGAAAATGCCATAGTCAATGGTGCGAACCGTTCGGTAAACTGGTGTGATTGCCGACGTCCTGCCGGTTGCGAGGATGCATCTCGAAAGCTCGCCGACTCAGCATCCAATTTACATAATTATATGTTTTTACGTCGCTTAAAAACAGTTCGCGTTATTGATCCTGGCGATTTCCTCTCAATACGGCAAAAAATGCGTTGGTTTTTGTAATTCCCTTAAGGAACCCGGGACGAACTAAGCCATTCAACCCCGGACATCTGTGATTTCCGTCAACTATTGCGCTTCACACGCCCTTGTCCCGCATGAAGTTCCAAAAAAAATCGCAGCGGTTGATAAGTGTTTAAATAATCGAAACTTATAATTTTTGAGCGTTTGCACAACCATCATTAACCTCAATCCGAAAAATACAGCAACGCGGCGACGCGACAAAACCTTCCGAAACAGGGCGTTATCGACGCATAGAAGGATGTTTTTTCCGTTCACGTCCAGCGACCTGGTGTATCCTGGTAATCAGCAGTCTAATCGCTTTTATTAACTCGCACATATTCGAATTAACCTCCCCGAAAAATGACGAATCAAGGTTAACTGTGTGGATCACCGGTGTCACAATGGATGCATCATCAATTCATTGCGTGAACAAAAATCCCCGAAAAGGCTGGCGAAATGCCGAGGCCGCCCCCCGGAGAAAATATGTATCCTGAACGAATCGTCCGATGCTCGAAATTCGGCTGCCGGATCATCCACCCTTGCCTGCGATTCGACTCATCGGTATACGATCAACCGTTCTTTCTCGCGCACCCGTTTCCGGCCGTCGTCTGCACTAACCGTATAGAGGTATACGCCGTTGGCCAGCAGGTGACCGTCGGCGTCACGCCCGTTCCATCGAACCTGATTATACCCCGCACGTCCCGGTGCGCCTTCCAGAATCCGGATCAGCCTTCCGGAAATTGTAAAGATACGGATCACCACCTCCGCCGGCCGGGACAGAATGTACGTAAACTCCGTCTCGGCCGCGGTTGGGTTCGGGACGTTCAGCACCCTCTCGATGGCCAGATCCGACGATACCTGAAATGCCATGGACTTTTCCGCGGGGCCATTTCCCAGCTGGTCCATCCCTGAAACCGATAGCGTGTAGCGGCCGTCATCCAGGCGCGGAGACCAGGTGAATTCCAGGGATGTCCCGTCTTCCTTCCGATCCGACACCCGGTCCGAGGTCAGCACATCGGAGATTTCATCCTCGGGTCCCGAAAGCACAATCCGTACCGATCCGGCGTCAATGCCGCTCGAGTCCCGGAACGCGGCGGAGAACCTCGGCGTCGACGGGAGAAAGTCATCCGGCCGGACCTCCCCCGCGGCGTCAAGCGCGACCAGGTCAAGTTCGGGCCCCGTCCGATCGTCGCTGGGATGGACCTCGACGGTCTCGTCGGCCGTGATCTCCCTCACGTAATGGCTGCGACGACCCGAGAGATCCTCAAGCCGCGCCGATACGACGTTCGTCCCGGCAAATCTGGCGGTATTCCAGACGAGGGGCACCGAAGTTGTTTCGCCGGCAGGCGTTTCTTCGGGAACCGGCGCGCGTCCAATCAATCGTCCGCTTTCGGGTGCGCCGCTGTAAAAGGCCACCACAGCCCCCGGAACCAGATTCAAGGGGCCCATGTTCCGGGCCTGAACCGTCAGCCGCACGGGTTCCAGTTCATCAACTTCGAGGGGCGCCGCATTCAGCCCTGACAGAACAAGATCGGACTGCGGCCGGTATCGAATCTGCCATCCCGACAGGCCGTCGGACGGTCCCAACGCCTCTCCGTACAACCGGACACGAACCCGGATAAGGTCTTCCCTCAGGTCGCCGAGGTTGATCTCGTCGCCGGCGTCGAGGCCGGTCCATTCGGCAAGCGGTACGAATCCGCCCGACGGAGCCGCGCCAAGTACATCCACTTCCGCCCGCCCGTCCACCGCCTCTCGCAGGTCGAGTGTCAGCGCGTGCCAGGCGCCCGCCGGACCGATCGGCTCCGACGTCAGCGTCCCGTACGGGGGTAGTGTCTTTCCCGCGTAACGGTAGATCATCGGACCATTGAGCTGGCCCATCCACACCTTGTTGTTCGTCCAGTCGTACTGCCCGGTCAGGATATCGGTCTCGGCCTGATCGCTTTCGTATTCCTCGATGAATTCCCCGCTCCGGGCGTCAACCACCCGCACCCGATGGGTCAGCCCGGTACCGAACTCAACCAGATAGAGATACTTCCCGTCCGCGATCACGCCGTCTGTAACCAGATACGCAAACCCGGTCTCGGTCGGGGTGACCGTGAATTCCCGCTCCAGCCGCCAGCCATTCGACGGATCGAACACACGCACCGACCAGCCCGCGCGCTGCACGCCGTCCACCGCCGCCGCAAGATTGTAGATATAGGTGCCATCCGACGTAATCAGCGAATGTCCGTCAAATACCAGACCGGTTCGGAACTCCATCAACCCGTCCGGCACCTGCACGCGGTCCACTACCCCCGTTGATGGCGCAATACGCGCCAGCTCGTGTCCCCGCCGGTCGTCCGCGTAGATAAACCCGTCGCTGTGATAGGTTGCCGAAACGCCGAGAACGGGCGTCTCCGCAAGGACGCCGTGATTCTGTCCGGCCCGCGTGCCCCGGAATCCGGTACCAATCCGCTCGAATATATCCGTCCCCGGATAGACCGCCCCGGGTGAATAGAACCGGTTCACGTAAAGGTAGGCGCCGTCCGTACACAACACGCCCGTGCCCCGGACGCCCTCCGCGGAGAACGCCTCTTCCCGCGAGTCCGCGTTCAATCGCAGGGGCGGCGGATCGTCCACGCGGGAAACCGCGCCATCAGCCAGGCGAACGTCCGTTCCGTCAGCCCACCGGAAAGCACTGGCGGCGTCCTGTCGCCACAGGACCTCCCGCGCGGGGGCGGCAGGCTGCACGGTGAACTCCATGATGGCGGACCAGGCGCCGTATTCGTCACCCTCCCGCACCCGGGTCCGCCAGTAGTACGTTCCGGGAGCCGGCTCCGGCATCTTCCACAACACAAGCCCCTCGCTGCCCGCGACGGTCCCGGAACGCATCACGCCCGGCCCGTCGAACGCCGGCAATCCGTTCACCTCGAACTCTCCGTAGACTTCCCGAGCGTCGGCGGCGGGGCGGACGGCCAACCGCACCGCGGAAGCGGGAACGACCTGGCTCTGCCTTGGCATCGTGGGCACGGCCGACAGCGTCCCGGATACGTCCAGCTCAACCTCCACGAGGTTGTTGGCTTCATCCAACTCCGGAATCTCGTCGTCAGGATCCACCGTGAGCGTTAGCAGATGCCTCCCCGCGCGGCCGGCCAGCGCCCATATCACCGCTGTGCTGTCCCAATGTCCGAAGGCGGGGAAGACGCCCGAAAACAGCGTATCCGCCACACCCCGGTCCAGATTGCGGTCCACCAGAACAACCGCGGGCCCCGTACGAGGGGTGATCCCGGCGTTTTCTATCCGGATCGCGATCCGGACCGAGTCTTCCACGGTCAACCGGGTCATCCGCTCGACCTGCAGGCTTCCGGAATCCAGCGCGAAGTCTGGATTCGGCAATATGGCAAGCTCTTGTGCCGGATCTCCAATCAACTGTATGCCAAGGGTAAGCGTCTTCAACTCAGGGAAACGCGTGTCCAGCGCAGCTTTTGCAATACCCAGACCGGCGCCGAATTCGCGGACGCCGTCTCTGAGGTATGCGCCAAACAGACGGTCGTTCAGGAAGTCGTTGGTTATTACGGCCGCAAGTGCGGAAGCCGAGATGTACGCGATCGAGCCGCCGTCCGCCTTCGCGGTCATTTCCTCTGCCAGGCACGTGAATCTCGGATCCGAGAACTGTCCGTTCAGGCAGGACAGCGCAACCACAATGGGCAATCGGTCCGCATTGACGATCTGGCGCATATAGTTATAGCTTTCTCTCTGCGAGCTTCCTCTCAGGAACCGAGCCATTCCCGAGACGCTCCCGTGACCCAGGAAATTCACCAGCAGCCGTCCCTCGTTGATCTGGCGGATGACTTCCCCCGTGTCCTCGTTGGGTTCAGGTCCGATATCCTCATCGTTGTAGACCTTGTAGGATTCCAGCCCCAGCGGCTCGGTGTAATTCGCCGCCAATCTGTCGCTGGGGGAAGTGAAGATGGACAACGGATCGTAGTTGGCCATAAACAGCGCCCGGTCCCGCCACCGGTCATGCGGCGCCTGGTCGTAGGCGACGATCTTACGGACCAGGGCCGCCGCCCCCCGTCTGGTAGCCACCGGAAGCCGGCCCACGAAAACATCCTGGAACAGATCGTCTTCAGAACCCGCAACCGCGCCGAAGAAGTGGTCCGTGTACGTCAGCCCCCTTCTTACGGACTGGAATGGAAGCGAGGGAACAACGGACGCATCCACGTGACGCTCCACGACGGATTGGGCAAAGCTGCGCCGGTAATCGAAACTGTCCGGGCCGAACAACAGGAGGTAGGTCGGTCGCCGCGACCAGTTTTCAAAGGCGTATCGCACGAATCGGCGGATTGCCCGCGGCTCGAACTGCCCGAATGAGAAAGCGTCGTAGATTTCCATGACGTCCACGACCTGAGCCTGCAACCCCCGCCCGCGCCGGTGATCGGCCAGCCGCTCTGCCGCCTCGCGAAACCGCGGATGGACGACGATTACGTAGTCGGCGCCCTCCTGCCCGAACGCCGGCACCCTGGCGGCCTCCCCGGCGGGCGCCCTTGGGATGGCTTCCGAATCCATCGCGACAAATCGTCCGGATACGGCCGGCAGTTCGAATCGGGCATGAAATCCCGCATCCCCGGGCGTCACCTCGATGCGCCGTATCCTTCGCGCCGCCGCAACGTCGTAGACGGACACCTCGGCGTCACGAAAGCCCGAGATCGAGAAGGTGCGGCCGTCTTCGGTCTCATCCGGCGTAAACTCCAGCTTGCCGTCGACGCATTCAAACCGCCGGGAGTATGCGACCTCCACCCAGTTGAGAAACACGTGCTCGATATAGTCGGCCGGAAAATCCGCGGCACCCGGTGTCGCCAGGGTCACCCGGGTCGTATCGTCGAGTTCCGATACCGGTACTGTCCCTTCGGAGACAAACGCGCGCTTCCCGTCCCACCGGTCGTCAGACACAACCGTGCCGCCGGAAAGCCGCACGACCGTACGATGATCGGGTTCGAACCGTCGCCTGAAGGTCAGTCCGTGCATGCCAACGCGAATGCGGGCCGCAGTTCCCGGAGTACGGTCCAATCCCGGCAATGCGACAGGTACGGTCACGGGGTACTCGCCAATGTTCTGAAGGCCCGTCCCCGGCCTTCCCGGTGAGCCGGTACGCCCCCAGTACCAATGGTCGCGATTCGCGTCCGGAGCGTCTCCGAGCGGATCGTAGAGCGAGTCGACCTCGGCATGGGCTTTGTGCGCAAACAGGGCAACCGGAGGATATCCGCTCCCGGGCGAACCGTCCACCTCCTCAAAACGCAGGCCGGGTCTGCCGTCAAGCGTGAGCCAGTAGACCTGTTCCCGTCCCAGTTCATGTTCGAAGTTCCGGTCCGGCGCGCGTCGGTACTCACCATAGAAGATCGCGCCTTCACCTGCGCCCGGCACACCGTCTCCATCGTCCCGCACGTCGACCGGCACCTCCCGACCGTTCACGAAGACCTTCAATCGTTCCAGGTCCCCCGCCTGAAGAGCGATGCCCGCATCCGAAAACCACGTCGAGTCCAGCCGATACAGCCCGTCATCCCGTATCCGGATCTTATGGTAGTCGGCTGCCGGATCCAGTTCTTCCGAAGTCCGCGGCTTCCGGAGCCTGTCGTCCCGTTCTGTCCGTCCCCTCCATGGCCGCGCCTGATCCGCGTTCAACAGCGTCGTCTCGTAGAATGCCTCAAAGCCACCACCGGCGCCTTCATCCGAAGGCGATACCCCGATGGAGTGCTCGTCACGCAGGAACCGTACGTGTACCCGGAGTTTCCGGGCGATGAGAAGCTGCTGCCGCGCCGGATTGTACTGTATGGGCCTCAATGAAATCCCGGCTACCCGCTGGTCCCGCATAACGCCGATGCGGGTTACCGCGGCCTGCTGTGCGGGATAAAGGCCATCGACGGCATAGAAACCCGCATCCGGCTCGTAGACCTGAACCTCCGTCCCGAACGTCCCCCGTCCCGTCGACCGGGGCTGCGGCGACGGCATCAGCAGCACCCCCGAAATCTCGTCGAACTCCGCCTCTACAACCGAAACCGCAACCCGCGCACCGAAAGGCACACCCAGCAGCGTCCCGCGCACGGGCACCGCCGGACGCCCGGGTTCGGGCAACCACATACCCCCGGGCAGTTGAACCTGCGTGTAGGCGACACCCTCAAGGTGGACGGTTCGAAGCTGATAGTCCGATCCGTCCACCTCGATCTCGACTCCGTCCGCAAACGTCCGCACCAGTCGCGGCTCGCCTCCGTATGCTTCGGTCGTCCCTTCCGGAATCAGGAACATCAGCGTGCAGAACACGCAAACAGGCCAGAGACGCGCTACCATGTTCTATACCTTGTTTCGTTTCGAAGCCGCAATCCGCCGACCCCTCCGCGGTCGAATATCACCACGCGGTCGTGGCGGCCTGTTTCGATCACAAACTCCGCCCTTCCCGGGCCATGATACCGGGATTCGCCCCACGGCTTCCTGATCACCGTGGGGCGCAGCCTGCCGTCTGCCCCGTATAGCGATCCGGCGTCCGCCTGCCCGTGCGCGGAGAAATAACCGCCGCTCCTGACGTCGATTCGCCAGTGCGTGGGACCCGGCCGCGTGACCCCGGTCTCAAAGCCGGCAGGATCCGTAAGCCAGCAATGGTTCACGGCAACCACGGGCGTTTCGACGCCGGCCCGGACCGCCAGCGCATTGCTCAACCCGAATGCGTACAGCGGTATTTCTCCGAGGCTGCCCCGCGGACTCAATGCTGAAGGTACGTTGAGTACATAAAGTGTTCCTCTGTCTTCTTTCGCGAGCGGCGCCAGCGTATTGAGGACGCTCTCACTCAGAACGGAAGCTTCCCGCCAGAACCACCCCTCGCGTGCAAGCACCAGGCCATAATAACCGACCAACGCCGCCAGAAGCAGGTTCCTGCCGCGCAGAACAGCCTTTCGGTCCGGCTGCCACGCCGCCCAGACATTCGCAACCGCAATGCAGAAGAACACGGAAGGCAGGTAGAGATACCACCGGTGGACCCTTCCCAGAACGGGCGCCAGACTGACCAGGGTCATCCCGCCAAGGTACAACGTGTCCCTAAGCACCCGGCGTGGCCGTCCGGACAACCAGAACACGACGACGGTCGCCGCCAGCAGAACAACGCCGAAAAGCCGGAAATCCGTCATCCCCAATTTTGCACCCGACTTGAGCACGTCCAGACCGAGACCGGGCAACGTCAGGTTCCGATCCGGAATCCCGGTGAGTATACCGCCCAGAACGATCCAGCGCGCGCACAGGTAGATGCCCAGGGCTGTGACACAGCACACCAGCGCCCTGCGTGCCATGGCGAATCGGACCGTCCCGTTATGACAGAACAGGATCAACAGGACGACCGGCAGGGACAGCGCCATTTCCTTCGAAAAAAACGCCAGCATGGAACACAGGCCCGCACCCAGCAGCAGTCCCGGAGACGGGCGTTCCACGTAGGCCAGAAACAGGAGAAGCGCGGACAGATAGAACAGCGCGCACACGGAGTCCGTGCGGCCCACGATCCAGAAAACGGTATCGACGTGGACGGGCAACACAAAAAAGAGAAAGAGCGCCGTCCAGGCGGCCAACGCCCCCTTCACCAGGCGCCGCGCCGCCAGATAGACCAGAATCCCGCAGAAACAGTGGATCAATACGTTGACAACGTGATATGGAAGCGGATCGTATTCAGACAGCAGAAAGGTGCCGTAAAGCGTCAGGGCGACAACCGGACGATAGTATCCGCCGGCCCCCGTGAGCCCGGTCCAGCCGGTGGTAAGGATCGATCGTATTCCCTCCTCGCACAAACGGACGTGCCCCCAGTCGTCGTCCAGAAGTGACACGCCGGAAGACAGCCACACGATCAGAACGGCGGCCAACCCGAACGCCAGAACGCCCGCGCAGATCCAGCCGGAGGAACCGTGTTCGCTCAATGCGACTCCAAAGAAGCTACTCAAAAAAAAAACCGGCGTACGCCCAGCCCCGTCCATGCCGACAGTCGGCTTCGGACGGTCTAACGCCAGTTGACGAATTCTCATATGTCGGATCGTAACCGTGCGCCGGCGGGTTCGCCCCGGCCTTTTATGCGACCCTGGCGCGCGAACCTTTGTGCCGACGATCGACGGACTAGGATTCGAAATAGTTGATGATGCGCCGGAGGGTGTTGTCGAGGCTCATTTTCGGCTCGTAATTCACGAACGATCTGATTTTGGAGAGGTCCGGCACCCGATAGTTGAGGTCTTCGTACGATCCCTTTGCGAATGCCTTGTCGTAAGGCACGAATTCGATGGGGGCATCGCTTTCGGTCAGTGCCTTGACCTTGTGCGCCAGTTTTACAATGCTGGTTTCGTTGGTCTCCACATTCCCGCCCAGATTGAAGATCTCACCCGGCGTATCGGGATGTTCGGCCAGCGCAACCAGGCCGTCCAGAGCGTCTTCGATATCCGTAAAGCAGCGCCGCTGTTCCCCGTCGCCATAGACGGTAATGGGGTGGCCCAGGAGCGCCTGCTTGACCATTCGCGGTACAACCATCCCGTAGTCGCCGGTCTGCCGGGGCCCAATCACGTTGAAAAACCGTACGATGAGCATCGGCAGTTTCTTTTCACGCCAATACGACAGGCCCAGCATCTCGTCCACCGCCTTTGTCGTGGAATAGATCCAGCGGTCGACGGTTATAGGCCCCAGCAGCCGATCGTCGTTTTCCTGGAAAGAAACCTTGCCGTTCTTCTTTCCGTACACCTCCGACGTCGACGCGAGCATGACGCGCTTCTTGTCCTTGTTGGCGAGTTCCAGGACGATTTCGGTGCCCCGGATATTGGTTGTCAAAGAATGCAGCGGATTGTCGATGATGTAATTTACGCCCACCGCAGCAGCCAGGTGATAGATCGTATCGCACCATTCCACCAGAGGACGCAGCGTATCCGACTCCAGTATCGTGCCGACCTTGATGTTGAACCGGGGGTTGGGTTCAAGGTGGTGGATATTGTTGTAATCTCCGGTGGAAAGATCGTCGAGTACGGCAACCTCGTCGCCGCGTCTCAAATGCCGTTCGGCCAAATGTGATCCAATAAACCCGGCCCCGCCGGTAATCAACACCCTCATGCGTACTTCCCTTCCCAGCAGTCGCCCGGAGAAACGCCTCCGGTCCGCTTGTTTTCGAATAGCTTACGATAGAGGTGGCTGAAATCTTCCGCCAATCTTTCCATCCCGTACGATTCAACGACTCTGCGCCGCTCGTCAACCGAGATCCTCCGCCGCTCCCGTAACACCTGCTGAATCCCTGCGGCAAGCGCCCTGGCGTCCCCTGGCGCGACCATCAGGCCAATACGCTCGCTCCGAAGCAGATCGGGCACGCCACCCACCCGCGTGGCAACCACGTAACATCCGCATGCCACCGACTCCAGCAGCGCAACCGGCAACCCCTCGTGATGCGAAGACAACACCGAGAGATCGAGGGAACCGTATATCCGGGCCATGTCGTCCCGAAAACCCGTAAACCGCACCCTGTTACCGAGTATTGTTTCTCGTGCCGCGGACTCGAGTTCAGCCCGCAACTCACCGTCGCCGATCACGACAAACCGGACATCCGGCAGGGCATCCGCCACCTGCCCGGCCGCGGACAGGAAGACGTCGACGCCCTTGATAGGCACAAGCCGCGCCACAATTCCAACAAGCCTCGTGGAAGCGCCGAAACCCAGTTCCTCGCGGAAACCCGCGTCGCCCCTTTGCCGGTTCAGAAATGGCTCCAGGTCCACACCCAATGGAACGGTGCAGATACGGGAAGGCGCCGCGATACGATCCGCCAGAAGTTCACCGCGTTGCAGTTCCGAGACGGCGACCAGAACATCGGTGCGACGGGCGAGCAGCCTTTCGGCGAGCAGGATCAGGCTGGTCTTCCAGGCCGAGAAATACCCTTTGAAGACCAGACCGTGAAACGTATGCAGCGTTAACGGTACGCCGGCCAGCCATGCCGCGATACGACCGACTACGCCCGCTTTCGACTTGTGGGTGTGGACAATCTCCGGGCGCACGCGCCTCAATAGCCGATAAAGCGCCACGAACACCCTGATATCGCGAACCGGTACAATCGCCCGGCTGAACCCGCGCATCTCCAGGGGCTGAATTCCGGAACGGCGGATCACGTCATCCATTTCGGCTTCGCCGGGCGCGACCTGCCCCTTGACCACGGTGGAACGATAACCCCTGGACTCCAACGCCCTGGAAAGAAAGAGCAGATAGGGCGTTGGGCCGCCAACGTTAAGGCGATCGATAATTTGAACCAGTTGAATCGGCGTACGCGCCGGCAAATGATCCGCCGGCATGCCGATGCCACGGGTGGAACCACCAGGATCGGATTGGATAAACGGGCTCCGGCGCCGGAATCAGCGTTTCAAATATAAACACCCTGTGATAAACCGGCAATGTAAAAGTTGTCTTTCAATCATATAAGTGAGTCGAATGAATGGGTGCGATCGCCTCAGACGATGAACGCGTATCTCCCCGGCGAACGCAACGCCGGCCTGGCAAGATCGTCATCGAAAAAGGATGGACGACATCCGCTCAGGCCTGAGCCAGGACCGCCGAATTCAGGATCTGCAGCAGCCTCCGGCTGCTCCGGTCCAGGGAATAACACGCTTCCATCTTCGCCCGTCCGGCCTTGCCCAACCGATGCCGAAGCGCACGGTCCTGAATCAGGCGATCCAGACAGGACACCCATTCGTCGTGGGTGCCCGCACAGAAGCCGTTGACGCCGTCTTCCACGATTTCACGATTAATGCCCACCGGGCTGCTTACGGCAGGAATGCCCATCGAGAGGTATTGCAGAAGCTTGTACCCGCCCTTTCCCCGGGTCCACGGATCGTCGGGCAACGGCATCAGGCCGATATCGAAGCCGCTTAGGTCCTGAACCTCGGTTTGCAGGGACCACGGGCGCCATTCCATAGCCACCGCATCGGTGCAAAAACCGCCCTCGCCGATCAGGCGGAGCCGCAGGTTGGGGTGGCGGACCCCCAACTCGGCCAACGGACCCCGGATCAGTTCCAGATACGGGGCGGACGTGTAGCTGCCAATCCAGCCGAGAACCACGCCGTCGCATTCCTCGACCGCTGCGCCGGGCGAATACCGCCTTGTGTCGATGGGCCCGGTGATGATTGAAACCCGGGGACAATAGCGTTCCGCATAAGCGGCCGTGTAGGTGTTTTCGACAATGGCCTCGGATGCCGCCCGAAGCATCCGCGCCAACCCTCGCGAGTGGTGCCACGTTCGGAGCCGCGATATCCAGTCTTCACAGGGCGCCTCGGTGGTAAAGATCGCGTCGTCGAAATCGAAGATGACTTTCTTTGAAAAGAGCCGCAACAGCCAAGCGACGGGTGCGATGAAAAAAACCCGCTGTACAAACACAACGTGATACCGGGACGCAGACGTCAGGGTGCGCAAGCCCGCCAGGAGCGAGCGCCACCACACCCAGGTATAATGGATCAGGCGCCCGACGCCTCTCTTTGAGTATGTCCAGTTGGAAATCCGATCGGGCAATACAACCGATACGTCGGCCTCTACGCCATTGGCTTTAAGGAAGGGGAGATAGGCGAACACGCGTGTACGGCTGGCGGCGAACCGGGGCCCGGTGAGCGCGACAAAAAAAACTCTCAAGGCGGGAAGACTCCTTAGAAGCTGTCTTAAAATTACCGGTGAGTTCCCGAGCGCGAGCGAAAAAGCGGCGGTCAAGGCGGGAAAATCCGCCCATATTTGTCTATACGGGCGGGTTTGACCAACGCCGACCGGCGCTTTTGCAGCCGCGCGAAGACCGCAGGGAATTTTAAGACAGCTTCATACAATATAAACACAGGAATTCGGGTAATCAATGGAAAACGGCGCGTTTTCGGCGAACCCGATATCAGGTCGCAAGCCACGATTCAGCCGGTTCCCGATCGAGAAGATCAAACAACCTGCGATTTTCTTCGTGGTAGAGTCCGTGCAGATGCCGAAGGACGGGCTCGCCGGGGCGATAATCGCTCTCCGGCAAAAGCCGCCCCAGAACGCTTGTCACCGGAGACAGGATCGGGAAATAGTAGCGGGCGATCAGGTGTAATTTACACGCGTCGAATCGATTGACCTTCTGCGCCATTCCCGAAAACCGAAAGCCGTCGTCAATCCCCAGAAACGCACAGACCTTCTTCAGGCCCTCGCCAGGGTGCTGAACGATATCCTCCTCGAAAAAAAGTACCAGGATCTGATCCCGTCTGAAGAGATTCAGATAGGCGGTGAGCAGCGTAAAGAACCGCCCCACCTCGAACACCCCGAAACCTTCCAGCAGGGCGGATTTCTCGCCGGCCAGGAGATCGTCCATTCGATGCAGAGGTGAAATCCTGCCGGTCCTGATCAGATGCTTTACCGCCGAGACCGCCCGGTCCACCGGGTTCTTGAGGGTAACGATCAGTTTCACATCGGGCAGATGTCTGTGAATATGCCGGTGCACGTCCGGCAAATGACCTTCACCTCCCCGTCCATCGGCCCAGAAATAGTCCGGCGTCTTCTCGCCTGCGCGCCTGCTGTCTTCAGCCCGCGCGAAATGACTCGTATACCAATCCATCCCCTTTTCGTAATTACCGGCCTTGTCGAAGAAGTGAATCTCCTGATCGGGCATGTACACCTCGGAGTGCTGCCGCAGCATGGCCGCAAGCCAACTCGTTCCGCATTTCTGGGCGCCGATAATCAGGAAATCAGGCAGTCGAGCCATATCCATATCCTAACAGCTAACGTCGGATCAATCCGGCCAGACGCAATGCCTCCGCGGCGGTCCCGGCCGAGAAAAAACGTAGCGCGAGCGGGTAGGCAAGCGCACCCGCAACCACGCAGGACGCAACCAGCGTGGTATCGGGAAGTACGCCAGTCACCAGCCATTTGTAGCCGGCCACTACCCCCGTCATCAGTACACTGCCCACCGCACCGGGATACAACGCCCTGAGGTACTCTCCAAACGAAATTCGCGCCAGCCGGTTCACGATTCCCTGCGAGCCCACGGTCAGGACCAGCACGCCGAGGCTCACCGCCAGCGCGGTTCCTGTTATCCCCCCGGAGATGCCGAACCAAAGGGCCGCGAGCATGAAGACGGCGCCTGCGATATTCCATATCAGCGCAAGACCGGTGCGGCCCAGGGCTGAAAAGACCAGTCCGGCGGGGGACGCGACAGAACGAAGCGCTCCGGCCGGACTGAGCAACTGAAGTACCACCGCCGCAGGAGCCATCTCCGGCTCGAACAGCAATACGAGCCCAGGATGCGCCAGAAGGAAAAATCCCGCCATAATCGGGAACACGAGTATGGCGATGTACTTCACGGTGGAGAGATAGGCCCGGCCAAGCCGGACGACGTCATCCTGGAGAGCAGAGAAGGCCGGAAAGGTCACCTTTGCAACGGCCTGAACCACGCGTGTCTGCGGAAATGCGATGAGGCGGTACGCCAGTCCGTAGTAGCCCAGCGCCTCGATCCCAAGAAATCTGCCGATCAGCAGATAGTCCAGATTCTGCTGGACATAGCCCACCAGCCTTGAACCCGTCCACTTGCCTCCGAACCCGACCAATACCCGGGCATCCACGGCCTTGAAGGAACGGACAGGGTTGAAAGGGCAGAAAATCCAGGGCCCCAGACCCAGAACCGCATGGCGGACCACAAAGGCCCAGACGAGACTCCATACCTCGAATCCACACAGGGCCAGCGACACCATCGTAATTCCGCTCGAGACCGCCGCGCAGACATCCAGAATCGCCAACTGTCCGAAGCGAAAGTTACGCTCCAACTGTGCCCGGGGAACGGTTCCAATGCCCGCGAATACCAGCACCCATGCCATAGCCGGGAGAACCGCGGAAACCTGTGGGTCATCAAAAAAAAGCCCGCCCCAGAAGCGGGCGGTCAGATAGAGGAGGGCGGCAAGCGTACACGAGATGGCCAGGCCCATCCAGAACGCCGCGGCCAGATGCGCTTCGTACGCATCGCGCTTCTGAATGAGGGCTCTTCCAAGACCCATTTCCGAGGCCAGTATCCCCACTCCCACAAGAGTGGCTGCGGCGACCTCCGTACCAAAAGCCCTGGACGGTTCGCTCAGATGCCGGACAACCAGCCCCAGCGCGCCCACCTGAATCAGATAACCGGAGCCCTGTGCCAGGCCGGTCCACGAAAAACCCCGGACGGCTGTGCGACGCAGGTCGGTCATCCGGCCGCTCCTTCGCCATTTATGCGGTCTCCACACGGGCTAACCGCACGCCGGTCCATACCGCCGCCACAATCACACAAACGATAATTGCAAAGCAAATTACCGCCGGCACGACGGCCGCCACGATTCCGCACAGGGCCAGTAGCCCGCCGGCAAGGTGAATGCGCCGTACCGCGCCCCTGACTGAATATCCCATTCCGACCAGCCGCTGCGCAACGTGGTCCCGGCTTGCCCTCATCACGGGCAGGCCCTTCCTCCGCCTCACGATACACAGGAAGACGGCTTCGAAACAGGGCACCCCCAGCACCAGTATCGCGCAGAGTTCACCCTGCACGCCCGTCATCGCTCTGGAAATCTCGACGGACATCGCGCCAAGCACAAACCCGGCAAACAGACTGCCGGCATCGCCCATGTAGACCCGGGCGGGATGGGCATTGTAAACCAGAAACCCCAGAAAACCTCCTGCCAGGCTGGCGCCCAGTATCACAACCGGCGCAGCACCGCCAACCAGCCCCAGACCCGCAAGGCCGATAGAAGCAATGGCTCCGGCGCCCGCGGAGAGGCCGTCCATCATGTCGAGGACGTTAAACGCGTTGCACATCCAGACCAGCCAAACGCCGGTCAGCACGGCGTCGACGACGGTACTCCCCGTTGTGTCGAACCGAAGCCCGCTCCCGACCGCAATGACAACCGTGAAGATCTGAAACCCAAGCTTTTGGAAGGGCGACAGCGGCCATTTGTCGTCGAAGAATCCGATCGCGCCCATTCCGAGCGCACCGATCCACAGGCCGGCTGGATACGACAGCGGCGCAAAGGGAAGCAGCAGCAGGGTTGCAATCGCGATGGCCACGCCGCCGATGGGAGGAACCGGCTCCGTACCGTTTCCGGCGCCGGAATTCAACCACGAGGCGCGCAACGCCGCGGCACGAAGAAGAGGTGTCAGTAACAGGGCGCTACCGAAGCCGAATGCGAGAAACAGAGCGGAAGACAACACGGCGTACTTCCTGATTGCGAGCGGGATCAGCGCGGGCGTCCCGTCATCTGGGTTGAAAGCTCCGGACAGCGTCGATTACCTGCGCCACGTCTGTGTTTGTCATGGCCGGATAGAGCGGAAGCGTCACCAGTTCGCGCCACACCGACTCGGTTACCGGCAGCGCACAACGATACCGTTCGTGGATCGGGTAGAGATGGTTCGGATAATAGTGTACGCTGGAATCGACGTCCCGCCCGTGCAGATGGGCGACCAGATTATCCCTGTCCGCCACGCGCGGCACGTAGGCATGGAAGGCGCTGCGTGCGTACGGCGCAATCCCGGGCGTCCGAAGCCACGCCAGATCGGCAAACGCCTTGTTGTATTGCTGGACGATTTCCCGACGCTGGGCGTTGGCCGACTCCAGCCGCGCCAGCTGGACCAGCCCGATTGCCGCATTCAGATCGTTCATATAGAACTTGTGACCCACTTCGGTCACTTCGTACAACCAGCGTTTCTGCTGCGGCCCTGCCGTAAACCGATCCCAGGTGCCCTGCGGGATGCCCATCCAGCTGAGCCGTTTGAGTCGCTCGGCCAGCTGCGCATCGTCTGTCGTGAGCATACCCCCGTCGCAGGTCGTCAGGTTCTTCTGCGCCTGGAAGCTGAAACACCCGATCGTTCCCAAACCGCCAACCATCCGGCCTTTGTACCGGGCACCGCAGGCGTGGGCGGCATCTTCCACAACCGGAATGTCCCGCGACGCGGCGATTTCCAGAATCGGATCCATGTCGCAAGGGTGGCCGCTGTGATGCACAACCATAATCGCGGCCGTTCGGTCCGATATCCGCCTCGCCACGCAATCCGGGTCCAGGTTCAAGGTATCGGGATCGATGTCGCAAAAAACCGGAGTGGCCCCGTTCTGCAAAATGGCATGGTTGGTGGCGACGAAGGTCATGGACGTCGTCAGGACCTCGCGGCCCTCCACCCCCAGCGCCTGAAGCGCCAGCAGCAATGCCGACGAGCACGAGTTTACGCTCACAGCAAATGACGTCCCGATATACTCGGCGAACCGTTTTTCGAAATCCGCGGCCTTCGTACCGGCCCCTACCCAGCCGGACAGCATCACCTCACGAACCGCCGCTACTTCCTCTTCGTCGAAACAGGCCCGCCAGATGGGAATCATGAAATCTCCTCCGGACCCGCACTTCCCCACCTGGAACCGAAGCCGACGCGACCTGTAATGCACCGGGCCAGAACCCGTTTGTACGCCCTGAGCCTTGGTCCGGCTTCCCTCCTGAGTCCGGGAAACAAAAACAGACCTCCCCACAGCAGCGTTCTTAAAACCATCTCCGGAAACGTCAGTGCAGCCAAAAGGCGGCCCGCACGATCTCCCAGGTGTTTTTTCATAACATAGAGATGACTCGCCACGCCCTCCACCAGCATCCGTTCGAGCGCCCTCTTTGAACTCCCGCCACCCGCATGGAACGCGCAAGCCTCCGGCAGATAGGCCACGGACCACCCGGCCTTACCAAGCCTGAGGCAGAGGTCAACGTCTTCATAATACATGAATATAGCGTCGTCCATACCGCCGACCGCGCCGAAGGCGCTGCGACGCATAAGGAAACACGCGCCCGTCACCCAGCCCACCGAAGTCGGCCAGCTTGAGACCCGGCAGCCGAATTTAAGAAATGGAAGTACAAGATGCAACAGGAATTTACGGCAGATTTCGCCAGCCAGTCGGGGCGCCCTGCCGAAGGACCGCTGCGCATGACCTCGCTCGTCGACAAGCCGCGGCCCCACCACACCGACCCGGTCGTTGGCTTTCAGAAAATCCAACAGGCGTTCAACCGCATCCGGCGCAACTCTCACGTCCGGATTCAGGACGAGAACATATGGAGCGATGCATCGCTGGACCCCCCGATTGACGCCGCTGCCGAACCCGATGTTCCCTCCCGTCTCAACCAGCCTCACAGCGTCGCCGAAGGTCTCCAGCACGTCAGGACTGCCATCCGACGACGCGTTGTCCACCACGACCACGTCCAACGGCAGACGATCAGCACCTGCCATCAGGCTCGCGACGCACCTGAGGAGGTCGTCACCCGAATTCCAGTTCACGACCACCGCCGTCACCGCGGGTTTCATCCGCCTCTCCATCCAAACGGGCCAGAATGCCGAGAAAACACGCATGCCAGAAGATCAGCCGGTTGCCCATCATCGTATTGTCGGTGACAATATACACGAGCAGCGCCGCGTAGACCGCGAGAAACGCAACGCAAAACCCTTTCAGCCGCGGATCGTCCGAGCGGCGAAACAAGCCGTAGGCGATCCGCAGTCCCCTGGCAAATATCCAGAGAAAGGCGATCACGCCCACAACCCCCATGCGCATCATGATCGTCAGATAAGTATTGTCTACGCCTCCGGACGTAAATATATACGGCCGGGAGTACTCGTCGAACCGCAAATATGAAATCGTCGTTCCGTGTCCTCCACCCAGTAACGGCCGCTGCCATATCTTCTCCAGCGCCAACGCGTACGCCAGCAGTCGCCCCTGGATCTCCAGGTCACCCTCGGTTACGGTACGCCGCAGACGATGAGCCGCCATATCCTCGATGCCCGCGCCGGTGAACTGCTGGAAATAATAACCCAGGCCCAGAAGCAAGATGGGAATCATCAACAATATCAGAAGCCGCCGCCCGCGATGCCTGCCGCGGTCCAGCAGAACCAGCCCCCCCAGGCAGAACAGACCGAACAGCAGGCCGCCCCACATCGCGCGTCCCATCGTGACAACCAGCGCAAGACCGATGGGAACCAGAAGAAGACCGACGACCATGCGCCGAACCGGCGACGTGTCGTACAGGAAAGCCGCCGCAATAACCAGAACGCCCATCGGCAGCAGCAGCCCCTCGCGCCTGGCTACACGGTAGAATGCGCCTGCATACGAGAGATCGACGGTCCGGACGAATTCAATCAGGTACTCGACCCCCACGACGGCCGCGGAAATTACCAGCACGGCCAGAAACGTCCCGCGCCTGCGCAGGTCGAAAAAGCCTGTTGCGACGAAGAACAGCACGTAGTAAAGCGGATATCGCACGTCCCGCATCACCTGCCGAACGTCGTGCCCGTAAAACAGACCCAGCCCGATCGAGGCCGCCACCAGTCCGAGAAATACCAGCATCGGACGATCCAGCCGGGTGCGACGCCAGCTCAGCTTCCGTTCCTGCAGCCAGGCGACAAACGCCACCCCCCATACCACCACGAACAGCGCCTCGCAGAAGTGCAGATTCCCCGGCAACATGAGATGCTCTTCGTAGAACTCGGAGGAGATTACGGAGGCGATGAAGCAGAGATACAGGAGCGCGGATGTTACTGAGGTCATAAGGGCGATACCGGAAACCACGATCAGGCTCACGGTGATGAGCGGAATCACCTCGCCGAATTGCCAGGCGGGCAGCGCGATCACCGCGAGCTGCGCGAGGCATACGGCGGGAATCAGCCACCGTCCGTGCATCCGCGCGGTCGACCCGCCCGCTTCCATTGCCATCGGTCACCTTTCAGTTCAGTAAAAATTGAGATCGAGCGTGACGCGGAAGTCGTGAGTGCTTCCGTCCCCGCGACTTCCCCCCTTAAGGGGCACATTGCTCCCTCGCGTCAGCCTGTAGGTCGTGGAGAGAACGAAATCGGCGAACGGCTCGAGGACCAGGTCGACACCCACCTGCGTCCGCTTCTCCACCGTGCCGCTCAGGAATTCCCGAACCGCCGGATCCTCCGACCGCCGACCCAGTCGCGCATCTCCCCCCACATTCGTCAGCGTGCCGTCTGAATTCTCGATATTCTCGCCCAGACGCGTCCTTTCGAGGCAGAGGGCCGCGGAAACCGAGGGAGAAAACCGGTGGGTCAACCATGCCCAGTACCGGTCCGAATTCGGACCGGTGGGATATCCCAGGAGCGCGTCGAAATGGGTGTACGCGTTGATGTTGAACCTGTGAGAATACACGAACGGTTCGATATGCACGAATTCGGCGCGTAAATCCGTATCCGGAAGTCCGAACGCATCCACCCAGAACACCCCCGTCTGCACTGCGAACTTGTTGGAAAAATCGCCGGGACTGAACTTTCTCAAGTCATCCATAAACAACGCCAGGTAGGTCTGAATTCGTCTGACGGGGCGAAGGGAAACATCCAGCCCGACAGCCAGGTTGTCGCTGTCCCCCACCGCCATCTGTGCGGCGGTCAGCACCGAAACGGGAGACGCGTACAGAAACTCGAAATCCCGGTCTCCGTATATCACCGCCTCCTGGAATCCCAGACGGACGCTCGGAGATACATCGACCTCCACGCGATGGGCGGCAATCGCCTTGGAACGAAGAAACGTACGGCGGTGGCCGTTGTCGAACCGCGTGCGGGAAGGGTCGATCAGACCCGAATCGGCTTCCAGAAATCCGAGAATGTGGATGAAGCGCACCCGCCCGTACGCCGTCCGGAATCGAGCCATCCCGAAAGTCGGCGCGAATGGCGCCATGAGCAGGTTGCCGCTCCTGCCGGGGCCCCAGTCCAGGCTGCCTTTTGCCGCATCCGCGGCGAACCAGCGCGTCGCCCACACCAGTTGATAGGTCGCTTCACGAAAGTCGGCCGCCTTGCCCTTGAATTGTACCAGTTCGATGGGCCGGGCAATTACGTCCGCCCTGGCCCGACGGGCGAGGGTACTCCATTCCCTGGCTTCGTAGTGCCGCGCGCGAAAACCGATCCGGTCGCCCAGCGTGCCGCGAACAATCGCGCCGATGTGCGTCTGGGAAACCGTTTCCCTCTCCCTGACCTCGCCCCGCAGCAGAATCAACCGCTGCCGGAAGAGCGCATCGACGGCGACCGACGCAGACGTATCCCCCCATGAATAGAGTGCGTCCGCCAACTGCGCGAACCCGCCGGTTTCGGCGACAGGCCGGGTATGGCCCAACCGCGCGGCCTCCCCGCGGAACGAGGCCAGATGTCTGCGGAGTATCGCCCTCTCCGTGCCCGACATGGCAGCCTGCGCATCGCCATTCCGCAGGACCTGAATCAGAAGCCGGGCGACCTCCAGACGGGTGTAGGGCCTGGTCTGCGGCGCGGCCGAATCCAGCCAGCCCCGGACGTCGTACCGGTCGAGCGAACGATATACCGCATGGGTAAGCGGTACGTCCGGGGTATTGTCACCCGCGTGGACGATCCGGGAAAGGGACAGAACAGCCAGTAACAGAAATGCGGATCTCACGACGTCTTATCCGGAGAAAGCAGAACTCCGTGGAAAACCGACCTTTCAGTACCGTCAGCGCGGCCGCGCCGGCGGGCGTGCCAGCCACCACGCCCGGACCGACGAGGAAACTCGTGCGTTCTAATGCTGGGTGCCGGGCGAAAGTCCGCCCAATTATACCATAACACCGCGAATTGTCAAGCGAGCGGCCCCCGCGATCAGGCTGCCGAACGTCTCCCCGAAATCCCTTGACTTTACATATTCAACCTGCTATTATTCGCGTCTTGAATCCGGATTCACACCTGATTTCGGTCCAGCAAACGCCCATTTCGCGTCCTGCCCCGGAAACGAGCCGTCATTCGGCAAGCCACGTCCGAGGCCAAACACGATTGCGCGACGCGTCCCGATGGTACAACCTTTCAAACCTGCTTCCGAATGCGCGGACTGCAAGCTGTGCGAACGAGGGCGGGAGGCCGCGCCCGGCAACGGCTCGCCGGATATCGCCCACGTCGTCCGGGAAGTCATCGGGAGGATTCGGAACGGAAAAGACGGCCTCCTCGAAGTTCCGGTGGGTGTCTCCGCAAGGCACTGCCACCTGAACCATGAAGCGATGGATATCCTCTTCGGGGCCGGATCGGAACTCACGCCTTACAGGGAACTGTTTCAGCCCGGCGCGTACGCGGCGGAAGAATGCGTCTCCGTGATCGGGCCCAGGCTGCGCGCCATCGAGCGCGTCCGGATTCTGGGACCCGCCCGGGACTATAACCAGGTCGAGTTGGCCCGTACGGACGCCATCTTTCTCGGTCTCGATCCCCCCGTGCGGGACTCCGGCGACCTTCATGGCGCCCAGCGGGTCACTTTTGTGGGTCCGAAAGGGTCCCTTACCGTTCCTGCCGCCATCCGCGCCGTGCGGCACCTCCATCTCCGCCCCGTCGACGTTGCGGAAATGGGGCTCACGGGGCGCCGTGTCGTTCGCGCTCATATCCGCGGTGAAAAGGGTCTCACCTTCGAAAATGTCAGGCTGAAAATCGACCCCGGCTATCTGCCCGAACTCCACCTGGACACCGACGACGCCAACGCGGCCGACCTCGTTTGCGGTGGGAGGGCATTCATCGAGTCGTAAGAAGCCGTCTTAAAATCCCCTGCGGTCTTCGCACGGCTGCAAAAGCGCCGGTCGGCGTCGGTCAAACCCACCCGTATAGACAAATATGGGCGGGTTTTCCCGCCTTGACCGCCACTTTTTCGCTCGTGCTCGGGAACTCACCGGTAATTTTAAAACGGCTTCTGAGAAGCTGTACTCTTTCGCTCACCAATGTCGACCAGCGCGCGAATCTTCATCCTGGTGGTCCTGCTGACGCCTCCGGCGGTTGCCTGTTATCACCGGGTGCAGATGGACGATCCGTATATCACGTATCGATATGCGCGAAACCTCGCGGAAGGGCGCGGCTTCATCTATAACGAAGGCGAAAGGGTGCTTGGAACCACGGCGCCGCTTTACGCCGTGCTCCTCTCCGTTCCCGGTCGTCTTGCCGGAAGCTATCCGTTGGTCAGCACCCTTTTCAGCGGCGCCGCGCTGGGTGCGCTTGGATGGCTGATCGGACGCATCCTGGCAGACTTCAATGAACGCAGGGCCGGTTTCGTTGCCGCGTTTCTCGTGGTCCTGAATCCGTATCTTGGCGACGTACTCGGCTTTGAACTGATTCTGTTTCAGGCGCTGATATTCGGGGCCTACGCGGCCTACTTTTCGGGTCGCCCGAGCCTTGCGGCGCTGCTGCTTGCGCTTGGCACGCTCACCCGCGGCGACGGACTCGTACCCGCCGGACTCATCCTGGGCCACCATCTGTGGATTCGCAGGAGAGAGGCCTGGCGGCCGCTCCTCGTCTTCGCTGTTGTTGTTGGCGGGTGGTCGATCTACGCGGCGTGGACGTTCGGATCGCCATTTCCCAATACGCTCGAGGCAAAGCGGGCCATGGGCGAAAGCGGGCTCTGGCGATCGCTGTGGCACGGCGTTTTCTACACGGGCCGGCGTTACCTGGAGTCGTCGCCGTTGTTCGTCTGGTTTACGCTGCCGGCGCTCCTGGGCGTGGGGAGGATGTTCCGTCTCGACCGGCGTCTTCTGCTCATCGCGGGCTGGCCGTTGCTCATCTTCGCCGGGTACTGGGCGATGGGCGTACCGGCGGCCTACAACTATTACGCCGGCCTCGTACCGCTGCTGATGATCCTGACTGCTCTGGGTACGGTCTCGCTGGCCGGGCGGGTCGTGGACAGGCTGTCCGGCTGGCGTCGTCATGAAGGCCGGATCACCGCGTTGCTGTGCATCCCGCTTCTGATTGCCGTCCTGACCCCGACCGTCAACCTGTTGGGGCGTGAACCTCAGCCGAGATACCCGATCTACAAGTCGGCGGGCGAGTGGCTCGCCGCAAATACATCGGCGGCGGCTTCTGTCGGAATGGTCGAAATCGGCATCGTGGGCTTTTACAGCGACCGGTATATTG
Source organism: Gemmatimonadota bacterium (assembly GCA_028874335.1). GTDB lineage: Bacteria > Latescibacterota > UBA2968 > UBA2968 > JAAXHE01. Next base: position 101,227 of record JAPPJY010000034.1, read on the forward strand.
TGGACGTCTGCGGTCTGATCACCCCCACCGTCGGCCCGCACATAGCCGCCGGCGACGTTGCCTGGCCCGTCCGGACGTTCAGGCCGGACTTCATGCTTCTGCACGATCCGCTCTGGGATTCGCTGGAAGGCCCGATCGCATCCGCAGCCTGGTTTCGGGAATCCTACGAACGCATCCGGATCTTCGACGGCCCGCGCCCTTACAAGCTGGCCGTCTATAAAAAAACAGATCGTCTTCATTGAAGAAAGACAGGCGGGCGCCCTACACGCCGCGCTTTGTTCGAACACTCTCAACAGGAGGAAACGCGACATGGGTGAAGCCCTTGGCATGATCGAAACCAGAGGTCTGGTGGCGATGATCGAAGCGACCGACGCCATGGTGAAAGCGGCCAATGTAAAGCTGGTCAACTGGGAGAAAATCGGCGCGGGCTACGTGACCGCCGTCGTCCGGGGCGACGTGGCCGCCGTCAAAGCCGCCACCGAAGCGGGCGCAGCAGCAGCCGGCAAGATCGGCGAACTGATATCCGTCCATGTCATTCCGCGCCCCCACGGCAGCCTCGAAGACGTGCTGCCCATTGGAAAATCGTCCTGAATTCTGAAACGCTGAGCGTTACCAATGATACTGGGTAAGGTGGTGGGGACGGTTGTCGCCACCCAGAAAGACAAGGGTCTCGAGGGGTTCAAGCTCCAGGTCGTGCAAACCCTGGATATTCAGACTCTGGAGTTGGGAAGCCGATTCCTGGTTGCGGTCGACGCCGTCGGCGCCGGGGCCAATGAAGTCGTCCTGTGCACAAGCGGAAGTTCCGCGCGGATGACCGGCTCGACCGAAGACCGTCCGGTCGACGCGGTCGTCGTCGCCATTGTCGATTCGGTGGAAATGGAAGGCGAAACGACGTACCGTAAACACCCCTGAACCCATACGGTTCAGGGCGTGGCATTGCCAGGCTGACGCGCGGCGTTAGGGTCTCGTCTATTCGAAGTCTCGTCTATTCGCGTAAATTCGCGTCATTCGTAGTTTTGCCGTTGCCTTTCAGCCTTTTTTCTGGTTTTTCGTAGTTTCGTCTATTCGTAGTCTCGTCTATTCGTAGTCTCGCCTTTTCGTAGTCTCGCCTTTTCGTAGTCTCGCCTTTTCGTAGTCTCGTCTTTTCGTAGTCTCGCCTTTTCGTAGTCTCGTCTTTTCGTAGTCTCGTCTTTTCCTGGTAACGATGAACTTCAGCGAAACCCAAATCAGATCGGTCGTTGAGGAAGTCGTCCGCACCCTCGCGCCGGAAGCGCGGGCCCCCGCTGTCGTTTCGTCTCCGGTCCGCACGGGCGGCAGCGGGGACGACGGCATCTTCGAACGACTGGACGACGCGATCGAAGCGGCCGGCGGGGCCCAGCGCGAACTGGAGGCCCTGTCGCTCGCGGCCCGGCGCGAAATCATCGAGGCCATTCGCAAGGCGGCGCTGGACCATGCCAAGGGCCTGGCGCAGATGACCCTCGACGAGACCGGCATGGGCAGAATCGCCCACAAGATCCGGAAATTCGACGTGGTTGCCCGTCTCACCCCGGGCGTGGAGGACCTGGAACCGGTGGCCTGGACCGGCGACCGCGGGCTGACCGTCGTGGAACTGGCGCCCTTCGGCATCGTTGCCGCCGTCACGCCCTCCACACATCCGGTTCCCACGACCGTGAACAACGCGCTCAGCCTGATCGCCGCAGGAAACAGTGCCGTATTTGCACCACACCCCGCCGCGAAAAACGTCTCCCAATTGGGCATTCAGATCCTCAACCGGGCGATCGTCGACGCCGGCGGACCTCCAAATCTGTTGACCGCCGTCCACGAACCCAGCATTCAGACCGCCCAGGATCTCTTCGTACATCCGAAAATCGACCTCGTCCTGGTAACGGGCGGGGGCGGCGTTGTCAAGGCCGCGATGCGCGCGCCGAAACGGGTCATTGCCGCGGGTCCCGGAAATCCCCCGGTGGTGGTCGATGAAACCGCCGACCTCGACACGGCCGCGGAGGGGATCGTGGAAGGCGGCGCATTCGACAATAATATCCTCTGCATCGGCGAAAAGGAAGTCTTCGTCGTCGAGTCCGTCGCCGACGAACTCAAGCGTTCCCTGCTGGCCAGGGGATGCGTGGAGCTGGACCGCGGCCAGATCCAAAGCCTGACCGGACGCGCGTTCACCGCGGACGACGGCGGGGAGCAAACCGTCAACCGGGAATTCGTGGGCCGAAACCCGCATGTTCTGGCCGAGAGTATCGGCCTGAACGTACCCCCCGAAACGGAGTTGCTGATCGGCGAGGTCGAAGCCGCGCATCCCTTCACGCAGAACGAGCAGATGATGCCTTTCATTCCCGTTGTCCGCGTGCCCGATGTCAACACCGGTATCGAAAGGGCGGTGGAGGCCGAACATGGATATCGCCACACGGCCGTCATGCACTCGAAAAACGTGGAAAACATGACCAACATGGCCCGGGCGTGCCGCTGCAGTCTCTTTATCAAGAACGGCCCGTCCACTGCGGGCGTGGGGGCCGGCGGCGAAGGATACACGTCGTTCTCCATCGCCACGCCCACCGGCGAGGGCTGCACATCGGCCAGAACCTTCACGCGGCAGCGGCGCTGCACACTGGTCGACTATTTCAGGATCGTCTGAAATCCAGTGAGGACCATCCTGACTTCCCACTCTCAATGCCCAGGTGCTTATGCGACTCGGCCGCGTCTCGGGAAAAATCGTAGCCACAAGGAAAGATCCGTCGCTCAAAGGCATCCGGCTGCTCGTCATTCGGCCTCTGGACCACCGCCGGAACGACCACGGCGATGCGCTGGTGGCGGCCGACGTGGTCAGCGCGGGACAGGGTGAGACCGTCTACTGGGTCAGCGCGCGGGAAGCGCCCAACGCCCTGCCCGACAAATACGGACCCGTAGACGCCGCCATCGTCGGCATTGCCGACCGCATCGATATCCGGAACGAACCATGACCGGACCGCGCGCAGTCCTCCGGTCTCCCTTGAATCCGCGGAATCCATGATTCTCGCCCGAGTCATCGGCAGCGTTGTTTCCACGCTGAAACATCCGGCCTACGACGCCGCGAAACTCATGCTGGTACAACCGGTCCGGCCCGACGGCAGCGAGGTGGATGACACCCTGCTTGCCGTCGACGCAGCCGGCGCAGGCGCCGGCGAAACCGTACTCGTCCTGCGCCAGGGCATTGCGGCCGCGCAGGTCCTGGGGGTGGACCGGCCGCCCATCCGCTCCGTTATCGTCGGGATCGTGGACCAGGTCGTCTGCGAGCCACAGACGCAAGACGACCGCAGTCATCGACAACCTGCACCGTAAAGACGACCATCCGGACCCCTCGCCATGACGCTCCATCAGGCAAAACTGGATATCGTGGAAGCAGGACGCAGGCTCTACGACAAGGGATACATCGTCTCGAGCGACGGGAACCTTTCCGCCCGCTTCGACGAAAGCCGCCTGATTGTTACGCCCGCCGGGCTGTGCAAAGGCAACCTGTCCGTAGAGGATCTGTGCGTTTGCGACATGGAAGGCAGGAAGATCAGCGGCGTTCGGAGCCCTTCCTCCGAAATCGGCATGCATCTGTTCCTCTACAGAGAACGGTCCGACATCAAGGCGGTCGTCCACGCGCATCCGCCCACGGCAACGGGATTCTCGGTTGCCGGAATGCCGCTCACCGATTGTGTTCTTCCCGAAGTCGTGATCACGCTCGGCTCGATTCCTACGGCGAAGTACGGGACGCCCGGAGGTCCTGAGATCTCCGAACCGATTCGAAAGTTCGTCAAGGACTACGATGCCTATCTGCTTGAGAATCACGGCGCTACCACCGTCGGTTCCGACGTGATGAACGCCTATTTCAAAATGGAAACCCTGGAACATTTCGCGCGAATCCTCTTTGTGGCGCGCCAGCTGGGCGGCGCCAACGTCCTGAACCGGGAACAGGTTGACAAACTCCTTCAGATCCGACAGCGCCTGGGCATCCGGGGACCGGACCCGGCGTGCGACGTCGGCAGGGCGCCATCCGGGCCCGACACCTCGGAACCGCAAATCCCCACCCTTCGCACACGCAGCGCCTCGAGCCCTTCCGGCGATCCTCCGCCGGCGAAAGACGACCTCATCACCGAAATCACCCGCCAGGTGATGCAGGAACTCCGTACCGGGAAGCCGGAATAGTCCGCGACACCCCACGCCGCCGCCTATGAAAATCCTCGTCGCAAACGTCGGCAGTACGTCGTTCAAGTACAAACTCTTCGATATGACCGACGAGACGGTACTCGCCGAGGGGCGCCTCGAACGTATCGGCGGCACGCGATGTCCCGTTCAACATCGCATTGGTACATCGGAAACCCGATCCACCTGCGCGCTTCCCGATTACCCTACGGCGATCCGGAACGTCATGGAAACGCTCGGGAGCGTGGTCGGAAGCCGGGGAGGCTCCGACCTGGACGCCGTCGGGTTCAAGACCGTCCACCTGCGCGGGGAACCGGGGACGTACGTGCTGGACGACGGGATTCTCAAGCGCATGGCCGACTACAACGATCTCGCGCCGGCCCACAATCCCCCGTACATACAGGCTGTCCGGATCTTTCGCGCGCTCTACCCGGACCTTCCTCTGATCGGGCTCTTCGAACCGGCCTTCCACGCCACCATTCCGGACTATGCGTACACCTACAGCATTCCGTTCGTCTGGTACGAGACCTACGGCGTGCGCAAATACGGTTTCCACGGCGCCTCCCACCGCTACGTCTCGGAAAGAGTGCCGCGGCTCCTCGACCGACCGGCCGTCGGACTGAATCTGATTTCCTGCCACCTCGGCGGCAGCGCGTCTCTGTGCGCGATCAAGGACGGGAGGTCAGTCGACACCACGATGGGATTCTCAGCCCAGGACGGTATCATCCACGGCAACCGTAACGGCGCCATCGACCCCTTCATCATTCCGTTCATGATGGACCGCGAAAACCTCTCTACGGACGACATCCGGCGCATTCTCACCACGGAAAGCGGCCTGGCCGGAATCTCCGGTCTCAGCGGGGACGTCCGCGACCTTGAAACGGCCGCCGATGCCGGCAACCCAAGGGCAAGACTGGCCATCGAGACGTTCTGCTACGGCGTGAAGACAGCCATCGGCGCAATGGCGGCCGCGCTTGGCGGAGTCGATGCGCTGGCCTTTGCGGGAGGCATTGGCGAACGCGGCGTTCACGTTCGGAGGCGCGTCTGCCGGGGTCTGGAGTTTCTGGGAATTGAGCTCGACCCGGAAACGAACGCCTCCGGGCCTCCGGAGCGGCTGATCTCCGCTTCCGAAAGCGCCGCGAAAATTGCGATCGTGACCACCAACGAAGAAGTCATCGTGGCCCGTGAGACCGCGGCCCTCGTCAGGCGTATGTCGTAACGCACGGATCCCCGAACCCATGATATCCTTTTCCAGAAGCTGTCTTAAAATTCCCAGCGGTCTTCGCGCGGCTGCAAAAGCGGCGGTCAGCGTTGGTCAAACCCACCCAAGAGTGGCGAGGGGCGCGCAGCCACGATACATTGGTATATGGGCGAATTTTCCCGCCTTGACCGCCACTTTTTCGCTCGCGCTCGGGAACTCACCGGTAATTTTAAAACAGCTTCTCATCGCGCTGTTTCTCATGCTCGCGGAACCGGCGCCCGCGTTCGATCGGGAACCCTGGACCCACTTTCCCAACATGAATTCGGTTACGGCCCTGGCTGAAGGCAGCCAGTACGTCTACGTGGGTACCGAGGGGGGCATCCGGCGTTTCGATATTTACGGCGAACGATGGCACAGGCCGCTAACCGTCCTGGACGGCCTGCCCGACAATCGCATCCGCGCTATCGCCTACGACGCCAGAACCGGCGAACTCTGGATGGACACGCCGTCGGGCGCGGCCCGCTGGCTCACGCGGCTCGAATCCGTTTCCTATTTCGGCGACGATCCGCCCCCACGCCCCCCGCCGGCGACGATTCCGCCGATCTATATGCCCTTTGGCTTCTTCATTGAGGGCGGATGGATCCAGGGTCCGCGACGGAGCTATCCCATCACGGCGACGATGATGGACACCTGGCAATCGCTGTGGATCGGCACCGGCGGATTGGGCGTCGGCAAGGCGAACATGACGGACCGGCAGCTCGAGTTTCACGCTTTCGGGCCTCTCGACGAGAATATCACTGCCATGGCGAGAGACGGAGACAGCATCTGGTTCGGAGGCAGGGGCGTCTACGGGCTCAGGGAACAGGGAATTACCCGATACCACCTCTCAACCCAACTATGGGAGTACTTCGAACCTGAACACATCATGGGTCTGGACGAGGCCCGTATTTCCGCCATTCTTCCCGACAGCGCCACGGTCTGGTTCGGCGCCTGGAACGGACTCATCCGTTACGTCCGTCACTCTGAACAGTGGATAACCTATCGTTTGCCAAGCCGTAGAGGCGTCACCGCGCTGGCCAGAGCGGGCACGCGGGTCTGGATCGGCACCCAGGCAGGACTGGCCGTGTTCGATACACAGGCCGACACCATTCGCTGGGTGGGCGGCAGCGAGAGATTCGCCATCCAGGCCATGGCCGCCGGCGCGGGCTACATCTGGGCCGGCACGCATCTGGGACTGTTTCGCTGTCCCGTCGACGACGTGAACTGGACGCCCGTCCGGAGCCCCGGCGGACTCACGTCCCGGCCCATCAGCGGGTTGGCCACCTGCAGGGACCGCGTGTGGGCAACCGTTGAATCGCCGTCTGCGCTCATTCATCTGGCCGCACCCGACTCGGCCTGGCAACGATTCGCGCTCGCCGAATTACACGGCGACCGTCACGTCTCCATCGCGGCCGATACCAGCCACGTCTGGCTCGCTACCGACCTCGGCGCGTTCCGCTTCGATATTTCCACGAGACTCTGGAAACGCTACACCCAAACCAGCGGCCTGATCGACGACCGTACACAGGCCGTGCTCCTTCAGAACGACTACGTCTGGTTTGGCACGGAAAAAGGGGCAAGCCGTTATGACTGGTCGCAGGACTTTTTTCGATAACTTATTGTTTTCCAAATATTAAGTATCAACCTGTCTTTTTCGTGACTGAAAAAAAACGTGACACGAACGGACATTTTCCTTATCTTTAACATTGGCACGTAACCTAACTTAGCGATTGTACGTAACCGAATGGTCCTGATGATCTTTCCCCTATTTCATCTGCTAAGTTGAACGACAGCGGCCCCCCCCGGGGGGGCGCCCGCGGGCCCCCGGGGGGGCGGGGGGGGGTTTTAAAAAAAAAAAGCCCCCCCCACACAAAATAAAAAAAAAAAAAAATAAAAACAAAAAAAAAA
>JAPPJY010000034.1:108557-138720 GCA_028874335.1 Gemmatimonadota bacterium
CCTTTTGGGCCCTTTTCTTCTACCCTTTTTTCCTGCTCAATTTTTCACCCCCCCGCCCCCCGGGGGCGCCCGCCGCGCCCCGTGGGTGGCCGCTGTCGTGTTTTCGCATCTGGCGCTCCGGATCCCGAAATGGCCAAAAACGCGTTAGGACTCATCGAAACACGTGGATTCACCGGCGTCGTCGAAGCGGCCGACGCGGCCGTGAAGGCCGCGGCCGTTGAACTCGCGGCCGTTGAAAAGATAGAGGGAGGCCTGGTGTCCATTCGAATCCTGGGCGACGTGGGGGCCGTACAGGCCGCCGTTCAGGCGGCCGCCGAGGCTGCGGAACGGGTCGGGCAACTGGTATCGCGGCACGTGATTCCGAATCCTCACGACGATCTGGTCGACGTATTCGAATTGAACGGGCAGCAACCCACGAACCCGGATAATCCGGACGTCAGCGGTCTCTCGGTAGTACAGCTCCGTCAACGGGCCAGACAGACGCCCGGTCTGTCCATCAGGGGGCGCGAGATCTCCCGTGCCACCCGCGAGCAGTTGATCCAGGCGCTTCGTAGCGCGCACGCCAACATCGACACGTGACCTTGATTCGTAAGTCTTCGGGGACGTTAATTCGAAGTTGTGTTTGTAAATAAAGGCGATTAGACGGCTGATTACCAGGATACACCAGGTCACTGGACGTGAAGGGAAAAGACGTCCTTCTAGACGTCGATAACGCCCCGTTTCGGAGGGTTTTGTCGCGTCGCCGCGTTGCTGTTTTTTCGGATTGAGGATAATGTCGAAGGAGTCCCGGATGGATACAGACACGCTTTGGGAACGCATTAAGCGAGGGATTATCGACAGTGCCGCAACGGCAGCCCACAAGGCCGAGCACCTCGGGAAAATCGGCCGCGCCAGGCTCGATATCGCCGGGACCCGCCATGCCATACACGAAGCTTTCGCAGAGTTGGGAGGCGCGGTCTACGCGCACCTGTCCGAGGGTGGCGAAGCTGACGTTGCCCAGGCAGACGACGTTCAGGATCTGGTGCGGAGAATCAACGAACTCGAAAATCTCCTGCAGGAGCGGGAAGCCCATCTGAACAATCTGAAATCCGGCAACAACCAGGAAGCGGAGAAGACCGCGCAGTCGGAAACTTAGTCTTTTCGAGATGACACCCCATCCCCGGCAGGTTTGCCAGGCTGTCTTCTTTGTATCCCTCTTCCTGTTGCGGTTCGAGACTGCATGGGCCGACAGTCCTGTACGGTCGTTTTCCAATGTTGTCAGGCTGGTAAGGCCGGCGGTTGTCAGCATATCTGCCAACACGCCCTACGGTAGGGAGATCTCCCGGTCGGGGTTGCGCCGGGGACCGTCTGCGTTGCGTTACGGATCAGGCTTTGTTCTGGACGCGACCGGACATATCCTGACGAGCAACCACGTTATAGACGGCGCGGCCGGTATTCAGGTGGGGTTTTTCGACGGCACGGAATACGCCGCGGAAATCGTCGGGCAGGATCCGGACACCGACCTGGCGCTTTTGCGGCTTCTTTCAAACGTCCCGATCGATCGTTCGCGCATTGCGCGTCTGGGCACTTCAGATTCCGTAGAGGTCGGCGACTGGGTGATGGCCGTTGGCAGTCCTTTCGGCTTTCACCATACGGTCAGCGTCGGCGTGGTCAGCGGCAAGGGACGGTATCTGGAGCGAATTCAGGGCGACATTCCAGCGCCGCCCTTTCAGGATTTCCTGCAGACGGACGCGTCCATCAATCCAGGCAACAGCGGTGGACCCCTCGTCAATAGCGCCGGGCGGGTCGTGGGCGTGAATACCGCGTACAATCCCGCGGGGTCCGGCATCGGGTTCGCCATTCCGATCGACGTTGTCAGCCGGGTTGCAGCAGAACTCCGTCAACACGGAGAGGTTGTCCGTGGATTCTTGGGTATCCAACCCCAGGATCTCACCAGCGATCTCGCGGACGCGCTGGATCTGCAGTCGACGTCGGGCATATTGATCGGGGAAGTTCAGGCGGACGGCCCGGCGGGGCGGGGCGGCCTGAAGCGGGGCGACATCATCAGGTCGCTTGACGCCAGCCCCATCATCAATGCCCAGGATTTTCTCAACCGGATAATAAGGTACCGCCCGGGGGAGTCCATTGCGCTTATCGTCCTTCGGGACGGGAGACCGCTCAGGATCTCCTGCACGCTGGGAAGGAGGCAAAAGCAGCCTCGGCCTCCGAACGGATTCCGTGCCAACAGTTCAGGTTGGCCCGGGCTTGAGGTCAAGAATCGCTCAGATTGGGAAAGCGGCCGCCTCCAGGTGTCCAGAACCGGACCCGGCGTCGTGGTACACTACGTCGCGCCCGGAAGTCCGGCGGAAAAAAAACAAATCGAACGCGGCGATGCGATCCTCGAAATCGACGGCGTTGCCATCTCAAACGTCCGGGACTATAACAAGATGGTTGAAGAGATCAAGAGGGCTGTAAGGCCCGGTCTGTTCCTTATCCTCAATAAGGACGACGGCAATACCCGGTTCGTTGCCCTCCGACCGGGGCGCTGAACGCGCTTCAGTCATCTGTTGTAGGACGTCCGCCAGTCTGAAAGGAGGCATTCTTATGTAGCGCTCACCTGTCTTCATGACCGGTATCAGCATCAGCAAGGTTCACTACGACAGTCTTAGTCCCCTTCGAGATATTCAGTCGATTCTCCCGAACTGATTTCTCGGCTCACAGTCCGGCTCGTAACCCCGGCCAACTGAACCGACCTTCCCCGGTGCAAAGAAAGGCTGACGAGTGTCTAAGCTAGCTAAGAGGCCGTACGCGCGCGAAGATGAATCCCTGGATCAGTACCTTCAAGAGATCGGAGAAGTCGATCTTCTCACGGCAGACGAAGAGATCGCCCTCGCCAAGCGAATCAAGAAGGGCGACCAGGATGCCCTCGAGAAGCTGACCAAAGCCAACCTTAGATTCGTTGTAAGCGTGGCCAAACAATACCAGAATCAGGGTCTCTCAATGGGAGACCTGATCAACGAAGGAAATCTGGGTCTTATTAAAGCGGCCAAACGCTTTGATGAAACAAAGGGCTTCAAGTTCATTTCATACGCCGTGTGGTGGATCAGGCAGGCCATCCTTCAGGCCCTTGCCGAACAGTCCCGAATCGTACGGCTGCCCCTGAACAGGGTGGGCGCCCTGCACAAAATCGGCAAGGCATCCAGCGGGCTGGAGCAGGAATTCGGGCGAGAGCCCAGCCCCAGCGAGATTGCCGATGAACTTGAAATGAGCGACTACGAGGTGATGGATACGCTCAAGATTTCGAGCCGGCACCTTTCGCTTGACGCCCCGTTCAGCGAAAGCGAAGACAACAGTCTGCTGGACATTCTGGAAGATCAGTTGCAGCCGCCCCCCGACGAATCGCTCATCGACGACTCGCTCCACCGCGAAGTCGAGAAAGCGCTGGCAACCCTCACGCCGCGCGAAGCCGAAGTGATCAGCCTCTACTTCGGCATCAACCGTGAGCACCCGCTTACCCTGGAAGAAATCGGCGAACGTTTCGGATTGACCCGCGAGCGGGTACGCCAGATCAAGGAAAAAGCCATCCACCGGCTGCGCCACAACTCCCGTAGCCGCCCGCTCAAGGCGTATCTGCACTGAAGACGGTATGCGTCCATACAGTCCGTTGGAAGAGTCGCTCTGCAGGCGAGGCCGAGTCATTGTGGCCGAAGACAAGGCGCGCGACCGAGTCCCATCGAGCGATTCGGCGAGGGAGCGCAACGCAGTCATTCGCCCACAAGGGCCGGACGCAGCCCGGATGGACTGTTTCAACGGACTGTCAAGCCACAGTCGGCGTCACGCGAAGGCTGTGGCTTTTTTTCTATGGATGACCCGGTCCTGCCTGCCCTCGCTTGACGGAAACTCGTGAAACTTGTAGATTGTTGGAGCGTACAACCCTCCACACACCGTTCAACGTCTTCTTTAACCGAAAGGATTCAGCACCATGTCGAACAGTAAATCCTTGAAGTCGCTCCTGGCTGTTGTCGCGATCCTGCTGATTGCCAACCTGGTCCGGCCGCTCTGGTCTCCCGGCACGGCCCATGCCCAGAATGACGATGCGGCCCCCAGCGTAGCCATCACCGGCGCGGGGATGAGCGCCTGGATTCTAAAGGACGGCAACGTCTATTACGCCATCTACGAAAAGCAGTACGAGTCCATCCGCATCTACGGTCCCGAAGAACTGCCTGAAGAGTGATCGCCACCATGGGTCGTCATTGGGTATTGCCGAAGAGCCGGTATTCCCGCCCCCGAATCTCCGCCGGTCCACGTCGCCGGAGGCATCCATGAGGACGTTCCGGGAACAGAACCGGCTCATCGGCGCCGTTGTCTTTCTGATCACGTGTTTCGTATACATCCGAACCGTTGCGCCCACGGTAACCTTCTGGGACACCGGTGAATTTATCGCGGCCTCTTACATTCTCGGTGTTCCACACCCTCCCGGCGCGCCGTTTCATACCCTCCTGGGCCGCATCTTCACCCTCTTCGCAACTCCCGATGGCGTCGCCTTCAGCGTCAACCTGATTTCTGTCCTTTCCGGCGCCGCCACGGCGCTCCTGCTCTTCCTATGCAGCGTCCGGCTGCTCTCGCGGTGGCTCAGACCCGACCGTGTATCTGACCGCATCGCCATCCTGACCGGCGGCGCGGTCGCTGCACTATCCGCGGCATTCTCCACGTCCTTCTGGGCAAATGCCACCGAGGCGGAAGTCTACGCACTATCCATGCTGTTCACCGTCCTCGCATTCTACCTGGCCCTGCGCTGGGACGGCGCGCCGGAAGACAGGTATCGCGACCGACTGCTCATTTTCATCGTCTACCTGTTCTTTCTGGGCGCGGGCGTACACCTTCAATGCCTGCTCACCGTGCCCGGAATTCTCATTCTGGTCTTCTCCGACCTGCTCAAGGATCGCTCCACATCCGTGCAGGCAACCGTTGTCATCGGGCTGACGGTATTTCCCTTTCTGTGCATCGTCTCCCCTCATATTTCAATCACGGTCGTCCTGGTCGTGGCCGTACTCGCCGCGCTCCTGTTATTGCGCCCGGCCTGGCGCCATCCCGCATTCTGGCTTTGCGCCCTGGGGATGATCGCGCTCGGATATTCCACGTACGCCATGCTCTTTATCCGTTCCGGCCTGGACCCCTTCATCGATATGAACAATCCGGAGACCTACGAGAATTTCAAGGCGTTCCTCACCCGCCAGCAATACGGCGTCCACTCCATTTTTCCCCGCAGGGGTGATTTCTGGGACTTTCAGCTTAACATTCACATCAAGTACTTCCTTCAGCAATTCCCGTTTTACGATCAGGGACTCGTCGGCCGATTCTTCTCGGAGACACTGCCTGCATTCACGGAGCGAATTTCTGCAGGCGAGATGCTGTCCGGGACGTTCCGCAGGGCCGTAGCCTCCTTGGAGGGCAACCGGGAAACCATCGCGTATTCGGTTGTGCCCATCCTCCTGGGAATCGTCGGAGCGGTCAGCCACTTCCGCAGAGACTGGAAGCGATTCGCCAGCGTATTCTCCATGACTCTGCTCATGGGGTTTGGACTGGTGTTGTACCTGAATATGCCGGACCCCGAACCCCGCGAACGTGAGTATATCTTCGTTGGCGCGTACGCATTCTTCGGCTTGTGGATCGGGGGCGGCGCCGCTGCCCTCATCGTCGCCGTCGCGCGCGGTTTAGCTGCGGTTCCCGCGGCCGCGCTGGCCGCGGTCGTGTGCCTGGTCGTGCCGATCGGCCTCCTGCAGAACAACCGCTTCGAACGCGACCGCAGCGGTGACTTCATCGCACACGACTACGCCCGGAACATCCTGAGTTCCTGCGAACCCAACGCCATCATTTTCACCAACGGAGACAACGACACCTACCCATTGTGGTATCTCCAGTACGTCGAGGGATTTCGTCGGGATGTCCGGGTGGTCAACCTCAGCCTCCTCAAAACGCCGTGGTACGTCAAACAACTGCGCGACCTGGTACCAACGCTTCCCATCACGATGGCGGACGCAAGCATCGATCAGCAGGTCGTTGCCCGCCCCTGGCCGAATCGATATGACATCCCGCTCGCCGACAGCACGATTATCGTCGAATCCGATGACATCCCCCTCACCGAATTTCCGGTGGGCAACCGGCGGGTTAATGTCCTTGAGTCCCACACCTTCATGATCTGGTACCTGGTTGACCGGAATAACTGGCAGCGTCCGATATATTTCGCGGTGACCGTCCCCGAACGCAACATGGGCGGCCTTCGGTCTCACCTGTCCATGGAAGGCATGGTGTACCGGCTCGTCCGGCAGCGGGCGCCCGGACAATTCGACGCCGGCCTGACCTCCCGGCATCTGCTCGAGAACTACCGTTATACCGGAATCGCGGACGCCACCGTCTACAAGGACCCGGTCGCCCGGCGCCTCATCAGCAATTACCTGGTGATCTTCGAAGGCCTCGTGCGCACGCTGCACCTCCGGGAACGCCCGTCCGAAGCGCTGCAGATCATCAGGGTTGCGGAGAGCACCATCCCTCCGGAAGCCGTGGGGCGGGAGGTTTGGTACTCGCTGATGCACGAAAGTTACCGGAAGCTCGCCGTCAGCTTTCTCCGCGCCGGAAAGAGAGACAGCGCGAGCCACTGCCTCGAGGAACTGATTCGAATCAGTCCTCACGAGGAGGAAAAGGAAAAACTTCGTGAGCATCTTCAGTTCATTGTCCCAGCCCTGAAGGACAGTCCGAAACATGAAGCGGAGGCCGATCCCAGGGAAAGATAGTCGGGCCGCACGCGGGATACAGGCGTCCGCATGCCGTTTAGCTTGATTGTCAGAATGAGCGATCTCTCTCGGAAAACTCAAATAAGTTTAATAAAACAGTAACTCACCCCTTCCCCTTTTCCGAGGGGGACGGAGAGAACCAAATGCAAACGGTAAAGTCGGTTCGGTAATACCTGCAGGCAGCAACTGTGAGACGATTTTGCTTGAAATGAATTGATCCATCCGCAATGCGGTTGGATTTTTTTGTTTTCAGGCGTAAGCCGATCTCGTCGTTTTGGGAAATATACCTGGGATGTGCGTAGAGTCAAGACGGACAGGCTGAAACGATACGTGGACAATAACAACGCGGCGACCCCACAGAAGAGGAGAATCCGATGAAACGCATTGCCTGAAGGCACCTGACGTACACGTGGCGAACGTTGTCTGGCATTTCAAGCCTCCTCTGGCCTGTTGACCGTGCTACTTTGCGGATTCACACGAGCTGTCAAACCCCTTACCCGGCGCCGGTTCAATAACTCCCGAGATTTCACTAATAAATCACTGATAAAGGCCAAGATTCCACAGCAGCGTCACGCATTGGCATGTTAAATTTCCGGAGATGGGTCAGGCGTGGTGCAGCCAGTGAAACAGTGACGTTCACACGGTATGGATCTGTGGCGGAGATAGAGCCAATCGGATTCCAACCGTCAATCTGACCGACACGCAGTTATTGGCTCCTTTTGCTCTCCACATATACTGAAGTTGGGTGTCCGCAATATCGCGTCAACACCAAAGCATGGGTCAAACGACAATGCCCGACAAAGAAAGCGAAAACGGCGAGAAGGTTGTTGCAAAAGTGCTCAGGAAGTATCACGATAAACCCTCACGTCATCTGGCAAAATTCATCGTCGTGCTCGTGTATGGCGCCATTTTTCTCATCTTCGCGCTGATTTTCTGGGCGCTGATGGAATGGGCGATCCATTGAACCGTCTCGACACGATGTACGTCTGGTTCGGAACGTCGAACCGGAAGGTCGGCGAGGTCCTGCCAACGCTGGAGAATCGGGAGGGCGAAAGACGTGGTTATCGTCGTCACATCTTGGCCGACGAAGAATGGATGGCAGATGCCAGGCGATTGGCCGAAAGGTTCGTACCGATTGAACCAGCCGGGGAAGAAAATGGTGACCAATCGGAAAAGATCAACGTCCACCGCGATCCGCCGGCCAAGACGAAATCGAGCCGTATTCTTCGATAGACCCCATTGGTATCGAGGTTGTAAGTCGACTTGACGGCTCGCCGATCCGTGTGTGGTTGGAGCGTGAAACCAAAGACGAATTCCTCGTTAAGAAAACAGTCTGTCCGATTGAATAATGCGGACGCTGTTCCGCCAGCGGAATTGTCTTTCGATTCATTCGCTGATGAACCGATAGCGCGTCCGGTACGACAGAAAAACCAGAGCTCTACTTGACATATCGATGCAACATCCAGGACTCCATCTACGCTGAGCAGCGGGAGCTTAATACCGGAGGAGGGATGGTTGCGTGCGGTCTTAAAGGAGGATTCGAATAAGATGCAGTTGCGATTATTTAACGTCGGCATAGGCATCGAACGGACCGTTAAAAGCGCACCGACGGTCGCAAAGGTCAACCATATGCTGAGTCCTTCAGGTAAGACCTCTCAGCGTTGTCCTGCGGTCCGTTCGATTAAGGAGCGAATACGTGGGGAACAAGGGAATCTCTCGTCCTCGATATCGGAAGAGTAGCCGACAACGCAAAAAACGCAAATGCCTGATGTGTGGGCGAAATGTCCAGCAGTGCAGGTCCCGAACACCGCATCTGTGAAAGACACAAAGAAACTCGGAAACGGACGAAGTATGAGGATTGGGCAGAATGCGAATGAAATCCAGTGAGACCGTAGGGATACTCTGAATCGACGAAGATAAAAGACAGATCCACATTCCAGAAACGCCCAGGGCTGTTCCTCAACAGCCCTGGGCGTTTCACTGCACGGCTTAATCAATATTCGCTATAATATACAACATCATACAGGGTCAGGAAGTCCTCGCAAGCGTCCAGGGCATCCAGTCGCTTTTGTTCAGGTTTTTTTTAGGACCATGTACTTGATCAATCTCTATCCAGAAAAGAACTTCTCATGTCATTTAAAAAAGACCATTCCACCCCTCACGACGTATTACTTAAAAACTATCGTATAAAAGTCTGGCAACGTCAAAGCAAATCACTTTTCTACGCCGCCCTACGGCCCGCTGACCTTCTTCACGTTTGTCCCCAATCGATAGCCGACGCGCGGCTGGTTGAATATATAGGTGGGGTTGTCCGCGTCGTCACCCAGCTTGCGGCGCAGATTCTTTATCGCCGATCGCAACGGTCTGGTATCCCTGGGGCTATTCCTGCGCCAGACGGTCTGCTGCAGATGTTCGTGCGTCAATATCGCGCCGGCGTGCTCTGAAAGTTCAACCAGCAGCCGATACTCGATAACCGACAGCTTCACGTCGCGTTCGCCAATGGTGACGCGGCGCTGTGCGTAGTCAATAGTCAGCTCGTCCATGACAAACGGCGCCTTCCGCGTCTGCCGAACGGTCACCGTCGCCTTCCGCAATGCCACCCGGATCCTGGACACGAGTTCCGTAGGAGAAAAGGGCTTGACCACGTAGTCCGCGGCGCCTGCCTCCAGGGCCTGGTCAATGGCTTCTTCGTGCGCGTACGCCGAAAGAAACACGACCGGTATGTCTGCGCTGCTGAAGACTGTCTTCATCATCTCAATACCGTCTGTCCCCGGCAGGACAAGATCGAGCAAGACCAGCTGGGGACCGTGTTGTTCCAGGAGCCCTTGTACTTCGTCCGGGTCGCCGGTCGTCACCGGCACGAAGCCGACCTTCGTAAGGGCTTCCCGTACGTTGCGCAGCGTCTGCGGGTCGTCGTCCACGACAAGGATGGGCGTTCGACCGTGACGCCTGGGGGGTTCTTCGGCGTCCGATTCCGATAGGACGTGTGGAATACCGCCCGCGTTCTCAGCGATGGGTATGGTAAACGTGACGCGGGTTCCGTGACCCACGCCGTCGCTTTGAACCCCTATACGGCCACCGTGGGCTTCTGCGATCCCTTTGCAGATGGACAGGCCCCAGCCAGATCCCTCATCCGTGCCGGACCCATCCTCTCCGTCGTGCCAGACGATTTTTCGAAAAATGTGGGGCAGGCGCTGTGCAGAAATTCCACGTCCCTTGTCCTCGACGCAGAAAGCCACGTGCGCCCCGTCCTGGGAAGCCGTGATCCTCAGGGGTGAGTCAACAGGTGAGTGCCTGTCCGCGTTCGACAGCAGGTTCACCAGAACCTGGCTGATGCGCCTCCCGTCCGCGTTCACCGGCGGGAGTTCGGGTTCCAACTC
The DNA here is from genome assembly GCA_028874335.1 of Gemmatimonadota bacterium. GTDB lineage: Bacteria > Latescibacterota > UBA2968 > UBA2968 > JAAXHE01. Next base: position 118,708 of record JAPPJY010000034.1, read on the forward strand.
GATCTGAACGATGTTCCTGCCCCCTCCCCCGACAAACATGTTCCTGGCCCTGTCCACCAGTTCGGTAACCGGCATGGGCTCGGGATTGACCTGAAGGGTACCCGTCCTGATGCGTGCGACGTCCAGCAGGTCATTGACCAGCCCGCTCATCTGATCGGCATGTTGATTGATGATGCGGAAAAACTGGACCATCTCGGACCTGCCAAGAGCAAGATGATCGCCCAGCACCGTCGTTGCCGAGCCCTTGATGGCGGCAAGCGGCGCCCTCAGTTCGTGGCTGACGATGGCAAGGAAATCGGACCGCTGTCTTTCCAGTTCCTCGAGGTGAGTCATATCCTGCACCGTCACGATAAGCGATGCAACCCCGCCATCATCCGATCGCATGGGAGTCACGTTGAGCAGGGCCGTGACCCTGCCGCCTTCCGGACCTTCGATGATGATTTCCTCGGACCGTAACGTCTCGGCGCTGCCAAGTACCTTGGTCGGCGACAACTCTGCGGGAGAAAGCTGACGTCCGTCGGCGCTGCGGACCTTGACGACTTTGAGAATCTCTTCAAGCGGTCTGTTCTGCACACCCACGACTTGCAAAAGTCTTTCCGCCTCCCGGTTGGATGAGATGATCTCTCCGGTCCTGATGTTGAAGACCGCGACACCCATCGGCGAGGTCTTGATCAGCGCTTCGAGATCAGTGCTCGCCTGCTGCGCTTCTCGATATCTCCGTGCGTTGTTGATCGCCACCCCCGCCTGGTTGGCAAACATCATCAGCGCCTCCTCGTCTTGTGGCGTGAACGCCGCGCCTCCCTCCTTCTCGAACAGCACGAGAGTCCCCACTCTCTCGCCACGATGGTGAATCGGCGCAGCGAGAAGCGTGAGTGCGGGACTAGCAGGTATTGGTGGACGGAACTCGGGCAGACCCAGGGGCCGAATATAGCTGTTGACGTCCTGCAACCTCAGGGGTTCTTCAATGGATCCGAAGTGTTCCAGGAGGACCTCGTTATCGGGCTCGCTGAATATCCCCTGTGCTTGAGCGGGAGTCAGTCCGGAGTCAAACCAGTCTTTTGCCCGCCCCCTCTCTTCCAACAGTGCCATCATCCCGTACCTGGCGTCCGTCAAAGACCGCGCGCTGTCCAGAACGCCCCGCAAAACCGCCGTGAGGTCCGGGTTATCGATGATGCGCAAGAACGCCTCGCCCATGCGGGTCAGGCGCTCCTGTAGATGCTCGACCTCTCGTTCCAAGTCCCTCGCTGCATTCATCCCTTTCTCCTGTGAAGGCGGCACGGCTCCCGTCTCTCAAGTCTTCTGTTGATCGATACGGGGACCTGTCGCACCCACCGTATCGCTATGCAAATGTCCCCGCCAGGCGAGATTCCACGCATGAATCACTGTTACATTGCGAAATACCACAGCACCGTCACGCATTGAAGTGTTATCCTAATCGTGAGAAAAGATCAAGCGTGGCGTTGCGGGCGCGAGAGGCTTAGTGAAGCGTGATGGATCGGTGAAAACAACATAGCAATTCTGATTCCTCATGTCAATTGGACCGACACGAATGCCCGTCCAGCAGGTTGAAGAAGAAGCACAGATTCCCACCACCGGGCGGTCAAGCGGTATGACGCGCGTCCGTCAAGGGCAGCCAATGGCGACGAAATTCCATCGCAAATCCTCCATCGGCCGCCGCTGTCCTGCCGCCCGGGGAAAATCAGGGGTGTGCGCAGCGGCGCCGGCGATATGCTCTTCACTCCTTCAACAGCCGTTCGCAGCCCGGACCCGCTCGATACGGACATAGATTTTTTCGGGTTCACATTACAACAGTGATAAAATCCGCCGGATCATTGGCTTGAGAATCAACAGCACGAAACCCCGTGCCTTCTTTCCAAAGGAGGGTGTGTAAAATGGCATCCCGAAACGCAACGAAATGGATCGCCGCCCTCGCGTCGCTGGTATTCGTGTCCCTTGCGGCTATCGGCGCCGGGACAGGGGGTGGTACTCCGGCGCCACGGGCCATTGCCGGTAATGCCTTTGCCGATGAACCCTCGACTCTGCCCGACTTTGACGGCGACGGCACGGTCGGTTTCAGCGACTTTGTCAAATTCGCGGCGAAGTTCGGCAAGGGTCGGGGCGACGACGGATATGACGCAGACTTCGATCTGGATAACGATGGCAGTATCGGGTTTTCGGATTTTGTGATCTTTGCGGCTGCCTTCGGCAAAAAAGCGACGCCCTCAAACGGCGGCCCATCGGACGACCCCTTTGCCCGGCGTTGGAACAACATCCCATCCCAACCGTGGTGGCGGGAGTCTGAGCCGTATTCCTGCGCCCCAGCGGCAAAGACCACGTCTGTGTGGATTGAGGCCGGACTGAAGGACCTCGGCGGTACCGACTCCCTTTCGCTGATCCGGTACTTCGGCAACGGGAGCTATCTGCGCTGGGGGCATATGGGATTTTATGGATGCACGCCAACGAAAAAACGCCCGGATGCTTTTCACCAGGACCCGCCTGCTGACCCGACGTACTACTCCCTCGGCAAACTGGACATACGGGTAGACATTGCCCGGGTGCCGACGGATGCACCGGGATGGTCGAATGACGATCGGAAGCGTGTCGATATGAGTATGAAACAGGTCGTCGACCTTCTGAATCAGTACGTCGCTCCTTATTACAGGAGAATCTCGCAGGACAATCTCCGCATGACCTTCCTTGAAGGCAACGATTTCAACGTCGAGGGCGATGGTACGCCGGACGATGCAATGCAACAACATTTCAAACTCGTCGGGGCCTGTTTGGAAGGCTGCGAGTACGGGGCTCCGGGGGGACTGAACCGCATCCTGCTCAGTGACGTGGCATCCGATACGGGAGGCGAGGCTTACAATGGTTCGGCTCGCTTTGGCCTCGCGAGCTTCGAGGGTGCCTACATGGAGACGATCGTCCACGAGATCGGTCACGGGTGGATGGCGTGGCCGCACTCCTATTCGGAGGTGCGATGGGAGAGCGGTCCCCCGAACCCCTATTCCAACAGATATGACGTCATTTCGGGTCTGGCGTTGTTGCCGAAATCGGGCTGGGACCATGAGATGCCATCGACCCTGGCCATCAATCGCTACGCTGCGGGTTGGATCAAACCTGCGGATGTGGCATTGCATCTGGTTGACAGCGCCACTTACACCATGAGCAAGCCACGGGAAAGCGGATATCAATTTCTGGTTGTGCATTCCGGTCGCCTTCACGCCTTCACGACCCTGGAGGTTCTGGAAGAACGCTCCCCCAAATATGTGGACAATACGGACGTGTACGATCCCTCGGTTGCAGGGAATTATCGTCCTCGTAGATACGCGGGAGTGCTTGTCAGCCGCTACGATCAGACCGCGGGAACCGGCACGGCAGCCCGGTTCGGCCCGGCGCTGTATCATAAGGACAATCCGAACTTTCTCGAAGACGTGGGATGGGGAAAGGACGATTACTCGGTCATTGCCGACGGCGAGACACGGGACATCGGCGGCGGTGTCACCGTTGCCGTGAGCAGGAGCGGGGACGGCAGTTGGGATGTCAGGGTCAGCGGGGGAAAAGTAGCGGATTTTGAAGTGTGGTGTTCACCCTTCTGGTTCAATGGCGACGAATTCGACACCGGATGCCACCTGGACGACAATTAGGCCGCAAAGCCCATCTCCTTTAGTCGCGAAGAATTTTTCCCACTCTCCACAGGAGGCGTTCCCGTGAAGTTGCTATTATCTGGTTTATTGGCCGTGATGTTCGCGCCGTCCACCCAGGCGCAGTTCCGGGCGACCATCTATCCCGGACTGACCGTTTCTCGCGCTTCCATTGCTTCTGCGAAGCAGGACAACGTCAGTATCAAGAACCGCACGGGTCGCCATCTGGGCCTGTCACTCCAGCCGGTGCCGAACCAGCGGAACTTTCTCGTGGACGTTGCCATTGCGCAGAGGGGATTTGAGTCCCACGCAGCCGAAGATGACGTGATGGGCTTCCTTGACGCCGGCATGAGCATGACCTATCTGGAAGTTGCGGCGCATGGTAAGTTTCGGCTTGCGACGGAGACCTACATCGAACCTCACGGGATCGCCGGAGTTTACTTCGGCAGGCGGATCGGATGTTCGGTTTCGGCGAATATCGAAGGTGACGATGACGTGGCAGCCAGACTTGAAGTCGACTGTCAGGATTTGTTAAAGGACGAGGCGACCACGGACCTTGGCGCGGTATTGGGAGTGGGATTGGACACGATGCTTTCTGAAAACGTCTTCTTCTCTTTTCAGACTTTGGTGAGTCATAGTCTTAAGAACATAGAATTGAGGAGCGAGGAACCATCGGACGGTGACACCACGCTGAAGCATCGCGCACTTACGATCAGGGCTGGTGTAGGAATGGTCTTCGGAAAATAGGTGAGGATTTATCGATTGAAAAACCACCCGCCTCAGCCCGAAGCAGGTGGTTCCCGGTTTCGATTTCTATTGCAAGTTGAACAACTCGCCCAGGTAGATGAAGGTGCGATTCCACTGCTGTCCAACATAGTTTGAAAAATACGATCTTGGATGCGTAAATACCTGGTTTTCTTGAAAGGCGTTTCGACGCGCCGGTGCAGGTCTCCCTCATTTGGCCACGGCTGTCCAGGACAGAAACCGATTTGGGACCGGTGTGATTGGTGTTCCCGGGAGCGAGGGCATCCTGCCCTCGCTCCGGTTGCAGGTGGATCATGTCGTAATAGCTGTTGGAAAAGACGATTTTGGACAGGCGTGAACTCAACTATATTCGTTGCAGGCTAAATCAATATACGGAAATTGGGCACACAGGGTAATGAGGGCGGACGCGGATTTCGTTTTCGCATTGGATCCTCCTCCACCAACCAGGCTACCGGCGGGTCATTCTATCAAGATTTGGTGCCGAAGGCGCCGGCAAAGATGACAAAGTCGCTGAAACCGACGCTGCCATTTCCATCCAGATCATACCGCGCATCATATCCCGCATCGCCGCGACCTGATCCGAACGCGCCGGCAAACCGCAGAAAGTCTGAAAACCCGACGGTACCATCGCCATCGAAGTCTGCAGGCAGGCCGCCCTGCTTGGAAAACCTCAGGACGACAGGGTCGGCGAATACTTCGAATTTTCCGGCTCGCCGGATTCGGGCAAATCGCAGCCGCAACTGACCTCTTTGAAGAGTATCGGCTACGCTGAAACGTACCGTGCCCAGTTTGGCGGACGGCTCAGCGATTCTTCCGCCAAATGACGCGGCCATCACTTCAACGGAAGATGGATCGGAGGGATAGTAGGGACCCGGCGAGTGTCCGTTGGGAATGCCGTCACCAATATCGAAACCCGAATAGGTGAAGGATGGCGTATCAGAGTCAAACAACGCGCGAAATCCTATGGCGTCCTTAACCTGCTGGCCGTGAATTTCGACGGCAATGATACCGTCTGAAGGCAAAGCATACACATCCTGGTTCTTCGGCGCATCGACGACGAGAGACAATGTAAAGGACGTGGTCTGGGACCGGAGCCCCTTTCCAACAATAGGGAAAACGACAACCGGTGAATCGGAGTCGTTGCTGTAAATGGTCACGCGCGCTGACAGATCACCCGTTCTGTCTGGCTGAAAATGAAGCGTGAAATACCCGTTTTGCTTTGCCGGAATTGTCAACTGCCTGGGCGAAACACTTACCTGTTCATTGCTGGAGGTAATGTTTGATATTGTTAGCGAAGCCTCCCCAGAATTCGTGACGGTGACGGTCATGGATTTTGTACTGCCGACGTCTACGTCGCCAAAATTTCGCCTGGAGGAATCGACTGTTATCATAGGAACCGGATCGACGGGCTGCCGGACGCCTCGAGCACGCAGCGCTACATTGGTTTGCGGTAAATTGCTCAAAATCGTCATATCACCCGATCTATCGCCCACACTTTGTGGAGAAAAAGTGACAGATATCTGTTCCCTGCGACCCGGTGCAACGGTAAATGAATATCGAGAAACGTCATAGTCGTTTGGCGGCAGCAGGATATTTGTAACGACCAGTGACGCCTGACCGGTATTGACGATCCCAAGACTATGAGTCTGAGACGATCCCAATAGGATGGCACCAAAGTCAAGTACGGTACGCGAAAGATTCACGACGGGTCTGCCACCGGCGGGAAGCAGGGACAGGTCCAATCGGCCATGCCCATAGACGTTATCAGGGCCCGGATCGCCCATATCGACCGTCGATCTCAACAGCGCGTCATAAAGATTCTGAGCATTGTAGTAGATCGGGTCGGAAGACTTCAGGAGCGCCGCCGCACCTGCAACGTGAGGCGTCGCCGCTGATGTTCCAGTGTATTGGTTGGGACCGTAGCTTATGGTGGAAACAGCGGCAGGTGCAACCAGGTCCGGCTTGATTCGCCCATCAATTGTAGGACCCTGCGAACTGTAGTCCGCGATGGGACCTGATGTCCATTCCCAATGATGCAACGCCCCTACGGTCAGGGCGCCGCGTGCGTCTGCCGGTGAAGACAACGACCCTGCGATTGATACCGGACCATCGAGTTCATGAGATGGGCTATATAGTTTAAGTAGAGTAGCTTTGGCGTCCGATGCCCTCCATATTGCCAGTCCGTAGGTTCCCGACTCCCGGACGTCAAACTCGAGAAACTCGATGGGTGGTGACTGTAGTTGCTTGGTGTCCGCACGTTCCACGATTTCTACGTTTTCACCTGTTCCGATTCTTACGAGCAAGAGATCATAGTCGTGGGACGTAAGAGGCCATTCGTTCCATGTCAATACGGCTCTTACTTTCTCACCCACCTGGACGTTCTTCAAGTTGACGATTTCATTTTCACCTTCGAAGTTATGATATTGATTGGCATCCGGGTCGTGTAACAGTGCTGAGATCTTGCTCTTGGCTTCGTTTCCCGCCGCATTTACCCACAAGACATTATTCTGAAAAGCATCATCTACTATGTCGCAGGCAAGACCGGTCCCATCGCCAAAACCATAGGCCACGTCCCATCCCAGAGATACGGTAACAATGTCCATTCCGTCCTGAATTGCGGCATCTTTGGCGTTTTCCAAACTGACGAGGTTGTCCACTTTGTACAATTGGATCTCAGCATCCGGAGCGATATCGTGCACAATTTCAGCGCAGGCCGATCCATGAATCTTGGCGCGCTCAGAGAGACTACCTTGTTCGAAGATCCCTTGTCTGGTGAAGTCTCGATAAAAAAGATCGGGCAATTCTCCCTTATTCTGTAGGGTTGGAACACCTACGAATCCGATATCAATGACTCCGACTTTTATGCCCCGCCCCGTAAATCCCTCTCCTGAATAAACTTTCGCGCTGATACGTTCCACGCCCTCGCTGACAACTGCTTGTAAGCTTGGCTCTATGGGTAACCGAACGAATTGTACACCTCCAATCTGCGCCAGGCCTTCAAGTGTGGCGATGGGTGCAGACACCTCCAACAGATGCCGCGATTGGGCGACAATTCTAACCCCAATGTCGGACAGTGCGGCAAAATCAATGCTCTCTGAGAGCCTTCCAGGGCGAGCTTCCAAGACGACATTGATGTTATTGCCAACGATTTTAGCGGCACTATACTGTCTGGCCGTCGCCTCGGCCTGCGCCCGTTTCTGCGCCGTCCAGTTCTTTTGAATCCGGGCAAGTACTGCTTCCAGCTTCGGCGGGTGATCTTCCTTGACGTACACAATCGGCGGCGATCCAAGAGCCACGCCTCCACTATAGAGTAGGACGAACGCAGAGAATGCGAATTGGCGACCTGGTAATCCTGGCATCACACCTCACTAAAGTCGATTCAGTCCGGATACATCACGTGAATGTCAGGTTGGAAACGATATGTCGGTGAAGCGCCCGATCTCATTGACGGAGGCTCGAACCTCCACTCAACGCTCTAAAGGGTGGAGCAGACATTCCTGTGTGCTCACGTACGTCAAACCGAACGCACAGACACAGAGGCAAGGCTCAGGCCTGCCACAAACGCCCGGATCCCGCCTTCGGTCAGATTAACAGCGAGGCGGGCAGACAGGAATGTCCGCCCCACCTTCAGACGGGCTTCCTCATCGGCTGGACAGGCCTCGTTGCTGACGTGATGATGATTGACTGGCGAATAAGCCAGCTCTGAAAATCACACGGTTCCTGGACCGCAGCGTCCAGGCGCAATTCCCATCGCTCACTTTTTCTTGCCGAAGTTTTCAGAGAAGATAAGGAAATCATCCCCGTCAATATCGCCATCGTTGTCCATGTCACCCTTCAAGGACGTCGAACCCGCGGTGCCTTGAAAGGAAGCGCTGGACCAGGCCGTAATACCGTCCGTAGAAAGCGTGCGAACGAGCCCGTTGCCGCCAGCCGTCGCTGTCAGTTCTGTAATTAGCCTCTCCTGGGCGTTCTGTATCCCTACGTAGCCGTTCTTGTTTGCGCCAACGATCCACACGCCGAGAGTACCGTAGCTGTTGCTTACCCTGATCAATCCATTATCGTTCGTATTTGAACCCGCTGTAATAAGCTCCGTACCGGTTTTGGAGTTGATTTTCAAGTATCCGTCTCCGGCGGAAAATGCGCCAATACGTGCAATCCTCTTGTCGTCTTTGTTGTAGAGACTTAGATTACCGGAGGTGTCACTTGCATACATCGACACCATGTCTGTTCCGGATTGATGACTTAGACGCAAGAGCCCATTACTCAACGTGTTGGCACCCAAATACGTCAGGTTTTGATTACCAGTCTTGTTGATGTGAATTCCCGGTGTTTCATCTGCGTTCAATCCGATCAACATTTCTTCAATGTTATTTCTAATCCAAATTCCGCCATGTCCAGTCTCAGAGTGCGGTCCCAGGGCAATCAGGTTTTTTTCTTCTTTCGAATCGACAAGCACCAAACCGTCACCCCTTGCGGCTGATGATCCAATGTAAACCAGTCTCTTGTCCTCAGCGGAATTCACGAAGATAAGACCGCCGCCTGCTGTGCTGGGCCAGAGCTCAACAACCGCCTGGTCGTCTCCGTTTACAATCTGCAATCCTGTTGCGCGAATCACACCCTGCGTCTGCGCCGCTAATTTCCCTGCGGCCTGCTCCTCAGGATACACTACGTCAGGTACTCCCCTATCGGGCGAGTCGGCAACGCCCATATTGGTACCGGGCATTCCGATGGGTTCATGCGCTGATTTCGCCTGAAACGGCGATACGACATCTCTTGCGGCAACGGTGACAACGGTTACCAGCAGGAGACACAACAGGACGTTGAAGTTGCGATAGCGAGTAATGCGCGTCTCCAATCTGTTCAACCGTTCTTCAAGTGGATTCATTGCCTTTCTCCCAAATTGAAAACCGCAAAACAAGCCAGCAGTCGGCGTTTTGCGGTGGCGGGTATCCTGGATTATCGGGATTCATCCCCGGGAGCAACTGTCCATGAACGTCTTTGCCGAATTATCCTGGACAGCAGTGATATACAATAGCGTACACAGAGCGAAGCCGGCGAAAACACGGGTCCCGACGTACGAAAGATCTCGTGATCAACTGTATTTTACGAAACCTTCGTAAAACGCCACTGCATGACTTCTGCAGTTTCTGCCGTTCCGGACAATATCGCTTCAAAGATTTCCTGTGCTTCCTGGTCACCCGTGGCTTTCATTATATTTATATAGGCCGCTTTCCGTATCGACAATGAGAGGCGTTGTCCGCTAATTGTAAAAATAGTCGCCACTGTAGAAGCATTTAACACATCCGTCATAATCAGTGTGTTTCCGGATTGTACTTTCCATGTTCCCGTACTCCCGTCCGTAGCTACCCATGTCCCGTTGCCTTTGATTTCGATGCGCAGATTGAAATCAGCGTTGATCGAATCCGTCATGATTGCAGCGAGATTTTCCGCTATCGCCGCGGGGTTTTCATCGTTGTTTCTCGTCATTTCATCCGTGAGATAGGATACCAGGGCGTTGCCCAAACCCGTTACGTCTAAATCGCTGCTTTGCCAAACGCCCACCAAAGGGTGTGGTTCCGGTTCACGTTCTGCCGCCTTGTCTTTTCCGCATGTCCACAACACCATTGCGGCAAGGCTAATCAGAAATAATCGTGGCATATTTTCCTCTGGCGAATGGCTGGCTCCTATGCCACGTTACGACGGAGCAGGAGGATGTAAACGATCATGTTGCTCCCCGCAATAACGCCATTAACTTGTGACCATGCTGTGGAATTTTGACCTATATTGGTGATTCATGGGTGAAATCTCGCCAGATCGGGTGGTTTATTACACGCCCAAACGCAACCAACACGAAAAAAAAGAGCCGGAAATCTCGGCTCCTTTTTGTTAATGCGTGTCCGCTCTCTAACCTTGATTCGTAAGTCTTCGGGGACGTTAATTCGAATATGTGCTTGTAAATAAAGGCGATTAGACTGCTGATTACCAGGATACACCAGGTCACTGGACGTGAAGGGAATAAACGTCCTTCTTTATGTCGATAGTGCCCCGTTTCGGAGGGTTTTATCGCGTCGCCGCGTTGCTGTTTTTTTCAGATTGAGGCTAATCTCAAATTGAGCGAGTTTTTTCAGATATACTGGAAAATATCGAGCGTTTGCGAAGTGACGTGGCCTACATGAATGCCTTGAGCGCGGATCTCATCCCGGACCCGACGACCACGGGTGACTTCACGCGTCGCTTCACCGAGGCCGACGCGATTGAACTGATGGATTGCATAAACGCGGTACCCGCCAGGTTGTGGCGTACACGCGCTGCCAGCGACCGGGCGAGGGTGGCATACATCGACGTGGATGGGACCAGTGCCTCAACGTATGGACAGAAGAAGGACGGTGTGGACATGTCCTACAAGGGCGTGGGGGGATATGCGTTGATACCGTGAAAACTCCGACGAATGTCTACTCAGACGCTCATTCCAATTTCAGGCTGCGGCCCTCTGACCTTCTTCACGCATGTCCCAATCTATAGCCGACGCGTGGATGATTGAAAATGTAGGTGGGGTTGCCTGCCTCGTCGTTCAACTTGCGGCGCAGGGACTTTATCGCCGAGCGCAGGGGTCTCGTATCTTTGCCGCCTTGCTTGTGCCAGACTGTTTGCAACAGACGTTCGTGCGTCAATGTTGCGCCGAAATTCATTGAGAGTTCGACCAGCAGCCGATACTCGACGGCGGTCAGGATGACGTCGCGTTTGCCAACGGCAACCCGGCGTCGTGCGTAGTCAATGGTCAGATCGCCCAGAACGAAGGGTGTCTTTGGGACGGTCTGTACGGTCACCCTCGCCTTACGCAGCGCCACCCTGATTCTGGACACCAGTTCCGTCGGAGAAAAGGGCTTCACCAGGTAGTCGGCGGCGCCTGCTGCCAATGCCCGGTCAATGGCCTCTTCGTGGGCGTACGCGGAAAGAAAGACGACCGGTATGTCTTCGTGTTTGAACACCGTCTGCATCATCTCGATACCATCGGTTTCCGGGAGGACCAGATCGAGCAGGACCAGATGGGGTCGGTGTTGTTCCACGAGACCGGGGACTTCCTCCGGGTCTGCCGTCGTCACCGGCATGAATCCGACTTTTGATAAGGCTTCCCGTACTTTGCGTAACGTCTGCGGGTCGTCGTCCACGACCAGAATGGGGGTACGCGTGTGCGCCATGGAGCGTTCATCGCCGTCGCACGATTCCGGCATCGCATGGGCTGTATCTCCTTCGTTCTCCGCGTTCGGTACGGTAAACGTGACGCGGGTTCCATGACCCTCGCCGTCGCTTTCGACCCAGATCCGGCCCCCGTGCACTTCTACAATTCCCTTGCAGATGGACAGGCCCCAACCCGATCCCTTTTCCTCGCCGTTCCGGTCTTCCACGTCGTGCTGCAAAACATCTCGAAAAACGTGCGGCAGACGCTCCGCGGAAATTCCTCGCCCCTTGTCAACCACGCAAAACGCAACGTGCATCCCCTGCTGCCATGCTGTTATCCGTAGCGGCGTATTTTTCGGTGAATGCCGGTCCGCGTTCAAGAGCAGGTTGACAAGAACCTGGCTGATTCGCCTCGGGTCCGCGTTCACCGGCGGGAGATCGGGCGCCAACTCGATCAAAACCTCGTTCTTGCCCCCACCGCTCAAGAACGTGTTCCGCGCCCGGTCCACCAGTACGGTAACCGGCGTGGGTTCGGGACTGACCTGAAGCGTACCCGTGCCGATGCGCGCAACGTCAAGAAGGTCGTTGACCAGACCGCTCATCTGATCGGCGTGTTGATTGATGATACGGAAAAACTGCAGCATCTCGGAGCGGCCCAGCGCAAGACCGTCGCCCAGCACGGTCGCGGCGGAGCCCTTGATGGCGGCAAGCGGCGCCCTCAGCTCGTGGCTTACGATGCCCAGGAAATCCGTCCGCTGCCGTTCGAATTCCTGCAGGAACGTCATGTCCTGCAGCGTCAGGACAAGAGATTCCACGCCATCGTCCGATAGGATGGGTGTAATGTTGAGCAGGGCCGTGATCCTGTCCCCTTCCGGTCCTTCGATGGTAATTTCCTCGGCGCGTACCGATTCGGGACTTGCCAGCACCTTCGCCATGGACAGCTGTGCGGAAGACAGCTCGCGTCCGTCGGCACGGCAGACCTTGATCGTTTTCAAAATATCTTCAAGGGGACGATTCTGTATCTTCAATACCCGTTCGATCCGTTCCGACTCACGATTGGACGAGACCACGTCTCCGGTTCTCCCGTTGAAGACCGTGACACTCACCGGCGACGTCTTGATCAGTGCTTCGAGGTCCGCCCGCGCCCGCTGTTCGTCCCGGTATCGCCGCACGTTGGCAATCGTCATCGACGCAAAGGAGGCGAACATCACCAGCGTCTCTTCGTCTGCGGCAGTGAACTGCGCGCCTCCTTCCTTTTCTGAAAACAGGAAAGTCCCGAGCCGCTCGCCATGGTGGCGCAGCGGACACGCCAGAAACGCCGGGCGAGCGCTCAACGGCATTGGCGGACGGAACTCGGGCAGACCCAAACAGCTAAGATACCTGTTCATGTCCTGCATCCTCAGCGGTTCCTCGATGAAACCGAAGTGATTGAAGAGGACCTCATTGTCCGGTTCGTTCCATAACTCCCGGGCTTCAGTGGAAGACCATCCGGACACAAGGCCTTTCGGTAATCCCTCCCCTTCCTTCAGCAGTGACATCGTCCCGTACATGGCGCCTGTCAATGACCTGGCGCAGTCCAGAACGCTCTGCAAGACCGCCGTGGCGTCGAGTTCTTCGTTGATTTGCTGAAACACCCGGCTCATGCGGGTCAGGCGTTTTTGCAGCTGTACGACCGTCCGTTCATCGTCCCTTGCTGGATTCATCCATTCCTCCTGGAAAGGCGGCGCGCCTCCCAACTCCAGTGTCTGCGGCAGAAAGGGTAGGCGCTCTGCCGCGTCCACCCTTCCCTTCACAGACATACCTTCATGTGCGATTTCACTGGTTAATCACTGATACAGCGCGAAATACCACAGCATCGTCACAATTTGGTGTGTTTCTTATATAGTGAATGAGAAGAGCAATGTGGGCGCAACAGATCTGTTCATACGCAATGGATCCGTGGCGGAAGTATACTCATTTTGGTTCCGCACGTCAATTCGACCGGCAATGAAGCAACCGGCGCTCTCTTTTTTTGCGCAACCGCGATTATGAATATAACTCCCTTTGACGGCTAAAATGCTATGTGTCCCAGGACGCCAGGGAAGAAACGCGCACGCTGGAGATCAGGGAGAACGATCAGCTGCGGCGGGCCTTCCGACAGATCAGCGAATCGTACTCGCGCCGGATTCGGACAGAAGCAGGGAGGGATCCGAAGATGAGCAAAAAGCAAGGCGCCTCCATAATCCGCGGGGCCGGCGATATGATCGGGCGCAAGCAACGCAAATGCCTGAGATGCGGCGGGATGTTTTCAAGTAGAGGACCGGAGCACAGGATCTGTGCCCGGCACTCGGGAAAATCGCGGTCGAAGTACGAAGATTCAGAGCAACCGGACCCCTGGCCGGATCTTCGGGAAAACGACTTTTGAACCGGCGGGTTATCGACCTTGCGTGATCTGACCGGCGGAGCGCCAGGTGGCCGTATTTGCGGCCATCCGGCGTGATCTCCCCTCGGGCCGGGTCTGGAGTCGGAAGCAACCCCGAACGGCTGGGAGGGCAGCGCATACGAAGGGGAACCCGTGAAAAAATCGAATTCTGGAAGCATCGAACTGAACCACGTCACGCTTGCCACGGGCCACGTCCGGAGATCCCGGCGAAGCGACATCCGCAGCGACCTGCTCGAGCGGTTGCGGCCTGTCCTGATGGAAGCCCTGCGGACCGGGGAGGCCGTGCCTGTGCCTGCTTCGAGCTGGTATCTTTCGGCCAGCGAGGTCCAGGGGCGGCTGACGTTCCGTTTGTGGTATCGGGAGCCGTCGCCTTTCAACCCCGACGCGATCCGCTGCACCGTCCGTCCGGAGCCAAACGGCCGAGTGCCATTGCTGGAAAAGTCGATGACGTTGGCGGACCATTTGCGGACCCCGATCTCTGCGCTTATGCAGGCCTCGGTCCTGGAGTGCGGCGTCGCCTGGGCCTGGCTCGATATCAGCGGCTGAGGCTGAAGGACGATCGGGCGCGGCAGGCGATCCCTTGCCCGGCCGGGAAGGTTTTCGGCGGGTCAATTTTGCGGACCCGTAGAAGTGCTCCGAGGGCGCCGGAGAGGGGAGAATGGCAAACCAGCGAGGACCCACGTACCGCGGTGAAGGCGATATGATCGAGCGCAAGCGGCGCAAGTGCTTGAGGTGCGGCGAAATGTTCAACAGCCGCGGCCCCGAACACCGGATCTGCGGCAGGCATGGCAATCAGACCCGGAACAAATACGAGGCCTGGGCCGAAGGACCGGCCGAGGACTGGACCGAGGCGCCGCCCGACGAACCGGACGCATAGCCTGGCGGCGGCCAGCGTGAGCGCCACCGAAAACGCCGGCAAGGCCCGCAAGGCTGCCGACGCGGCACGTCTGGAGGCGGAGCGAGCGCAGAGTGTGGCCAGGGAGGGGCAATTCGATCCGGGCTGAAACCGCCGCCCGCCTGACGGTCAAAGCCACGGAAGAGGCCATGAGTTTTGCGGCGGTCGCCAGCGTCTCGCATCTGCTCGCGGAGAACAGCGCTGCCCTGGCGAAGGAGGCGGCCGTATCCGCTGTGCGTCCGCGAACATACCGGACCAAGACCCACTGGCAGACGGGGGGTTAAACCGGGCGTTTTCTCCTTTCGTGCGCCCGGAAAGGGTCACCAAATGCCGGCGCTCCTCCATTCGGCAAACCCGGCTGCCGGCGTGGCCCTGCCCCCCGAAACCGTTGACAACCGATTCAAAATGAGGCTGAGATGGCGAAGGACACGCAAGACAGGTGCGGATGCAACTATCGGTATCGCATCCTGAGAACGGAGTCGGGCTCATCCTCGAGCTTCACGCTCAGATGCGGTGACTGTGGCGGACGGATTAAATTCTCCCGCCAGTATGCGCGTTGGCTGTGTGAGGTCGTGAGGGACTTCGTGGAGAGAAGGGACGACCTCGAGGAGCTGGACGAGATCGTGAACCTGGCCGTGGAAAAGGCGGTGGAGAAACACAAGGCGGAGACGCTGAAGGCGATCGAGGAGTTGCTTTTCTTACATGGCTCATAAACGCCCTGTGGCGGGCGTGCTCAGACGGTATCCTGTATGGCGGTCTGAGCGGGTTTCAGTCACTTTCAGGGATGATGGTATCAGGAAGAAAGTATCGGATCCGTAAGCGTCTGGGAACTGAAGGCCCGTTTTTACACGGGCGTCTACGTAAAGACGCGTGAGAAGCGAACTTCGCGCAGGACTTCCGGGACCTGGACGCGCTCTTTTGGCCAAAGCACACCATTTGAAGACCGACGCGACCGACACGAAACCGTCAGGGGTGGCTTGAGATGACGGCAGCGGGTTTTTGCGGCTCGGCCTGCCCGTTGAGCAGACGGGCTAGGCGCACCAAAGCAAAACCTGCCAATTCGTTAAACTGGCAGGCCTTTTAAAGCGTTACAGGGTATATCAGTTTACTCTTAGGCGTCAAGCCTTGTATCGTTTGCGGTGATGCGTTCACCGAACGAGTCAAGGCGGGCGGGGTGGAATTAGCCTCAATCCGAAAAAAACAGCAACGCGGCGACGCGATAAAACCGTCCGAAACGGGGCGTTATCGACGTATAGAAGGATGTTTTTTCCCTTCACGTCCAGTGACCTGGTGTATCCTGGTAATCAGCCGTCTAATCGCCTTTATTTACAATCACATATTCGAATTAACGTCCCCGAAGACTTACGAATCAAGGTTAGAGTTTGACGAGAATGAGCGTGCCAAGCGCAATGAGCGTAGTGAACTGGATACCGACAATCCAGCGTTGGCCGGTTTCCAAACTGGCCATGCGTGTCTCCAGGCTGGCCATGCGCTTGTCTATCTGCTCGACGATCCCTTCGAGGCGTGACAGGCGGGATTCGACGGCGGACAGGCGATTGTCGAAATCGGCGGCAGACGTTGTGGTCTGCATGGCGCGTCTCCCTTCGGATTGGCGCTACTTCGCCGGATCGTTAGCTCAACCTGTGTCTAAAGATAGCGAAAGCTCAAGGCGGAGACAAGAGCGAAACCGATACGATGTACTGCCGGGTCCGCAGGTCGTGCAGCCCGGTCTGTATGCAGAACCTTCTCTCACAGGCGTGAAGGGTGTTGGACGGAACCGGCGTCCGGTGGCGATCCCGGGCGCCAACGATCGGGGCGCAGCGCCCATTTTGTGTATCGAGAGCGTTCAGGAGGATAAAGATGCGTACATTCACCCCTTTTGCCATCGTTGCCATCGGGCTGTTGGCGGCGCAGCCTGTCACGAGTCCGGACTTCGACGGCGACGGCGTGGTGGGCTTTCCCGACTTTCTCGCCTTCGCCGCCGTATATGGCACGACCGCGGCCGACGCCGATTATGTGGCGCGTTTCGATCTGGACAGCGACGGCGAGATCGGCTTTGCGGACTTTCTGATCTTCGCCGGCGCCTTCGGCAGTCAGGTTCCGCCCTCCGGCGGCGGCGGATCGGATAACCCCGACCTGGTGGTGGAGTCGGCCTCGGTAAGTGACAGCGTGCTGACGCCGGGGCAATCCTTCACGTTGAGCGCCACGGTGCGCAACCAGGGCGCGGGCGGGGCCGAGGCCTCGACGTTGCGGTACTATCGCTCGTCCGACGCGACGATCTCCACGGATGACACGGACGTGGGCACGGACGCCGTGGACGCCCTGGCGGCAGGCGACACGAGCGCCGAATCGATCAGCCTGAATGCGCCGTCGGACGCCGGGACCTGGTACTACGGCGCCTGCGTCGACAGCGTCCGCGGCGAGAGCGATACCGGCAACAACTGCTCCCGTGCCGTGAGGGTAACCGTCACGCCTGACCCGGCTTCGCGCGTGTGGAAGCTGTACTGGACGGAGTATGGCCATGGCACGGGTAAGATCCAGCGTTCCAACCTCGACGGCAGCGACATCGAAGACCTCGTCACTGAATCGGTGATTTCAATGAGCCTCGCGCTGGATGTGTCCGGCGGCAAGATGTACTGGACGGCTCTTGAGGGCAGGATCCGGCGATCCAACCTGGACGGCAGCGGCGTCGAAGCCCTCGTCACCAGATTGGTACAACCGATAGGCATCGCGCTGGACGTGGACGGCGGCAAGATGTACTGGACGGATCGGGGCAGGCACAGGATACAGCGATCCAACCTGGACGGCAGCGGCATCGAAGACCTCGTCGACCTAACTGCACGACGACCGTGGGGACAACCGTTAGGCATCGCGCTGGACGTGGACGGCGGCAAGATGTACTGGACGGATAATTCCACGGACAAGATCCAGCGATCCAACCTGGACGGCAGCGGCGTCGAAGACCTCGTCACCACCGGGTTGGCGGCGCCATTCGGCATCGCGCTGGACGTGGCCGGCGGCAGGATGTACTGGACGGATGCGAGCACGAAGCAGATCCGTCGTTCCAACCTCGACGGCAGCGGCGGCGAAGACCTCGTCACCGGAATGGGGAACCCGCAAGGCATCGCGCTGGACGGGTCCGGCGCCAAGATGTACTGGACGGATGCGAGCACGAAGCAGATCCGGCGTTCCAACCTCGACGGCAGCGGCGTCGAAGACCTCGTCACCAGATTGGTACAACCGATAGGCATCGCGGTGAGTCTTGTGCCCGGCGATCCGGACCCGGTGGTGGAATCGGTCTCTGTCAGCGAGACAACGCGCTGACGCCGGGGCAATCCTTCACGTTGAGCGCCACGGTGCGGAACCAGGGCAATGCTTCGGCCGAGGCTACGTGGTTGCGCTACTACCGCTCGACCGACGCGACGATCTCCACGGATGACAGGTAAGTGGGCGCGGACGCCGTGGGCGGCCTGTCGGCCGGCGACAGCGTCTATACCGCGTCCATTCCGGACTTCGACGGCGACGGCGTGGTGGGCTTTTCTGACTTCGTGATCTTCGCCGGCCGGTTCGGCAGGCCTGCGCCCCTGACGTTGGACCGGCTGGACCTGCCGCTCCGTGCGGTACATGCTGCGGGAGATCGGGGCGCCAATCAAACCGTGATAGGAGAATCGAAGGCCCGGAGGATGCTGTTGCTGAAATGAGCGCGCGCAGGAATGCCGCATTGGATTCGGAGTCTGTCTGTCGGCGGGCAGCGCGCTGGCAGGTATTCAACGAGAAAGCGCACCTGTAAAGTGTACTTTCCCGTTGAATCAATTCGTCACAAAGATATTCAGGACGTGGAATTCATTCAGGTTATTCATCCAGCAGCTGACCGAACGCGTCGAGGCTGCCTGCCTGTACCGCACCCCGCAGCAGTTCCTTGAGACGTTGCGCGTCGTAGACGTTCTCAATGCGAGCGGTATATGGATGCGATGCAGGGACACCGAATCGAGTCTCCAGTACGGCGAGGATACTCTCTCGGAGCCCCTGTTCGATGCCCTGCTCGATCCCCTGCCGGGTGAGGTATTGGGCAAAGGATGATTCACGTACGAGATCCATCATGCCCTCCTTCGAAATGATATCAGTCTTCGAGCGCCTGCAGGTCCTCCCGCCCGAGGGCGAAGCCGGCAAAGTCCCCGGGAAAGCAGCCCGTTGAAAAAGTCCATCCGGGCTGCGGCCGGCCCTTGCGGTCGAAATACTGCGTTGCGCGCCCTCGCCGAATCGAGGGATGGGACTCGGTCGCGCGCCTTGTCTTCGGCCACAATGTCTCGGCCTCGCCTGCAGAGCGACTTTTTCAACGGACTGATAGGTCTGGATCAGGTGTTTGGAAATCGCATCGAAATCTGCCATGCAGGACGCCCCGGGGGAGGAGAAGCGGATCCGTGTAAACAAGATACGGCATCACGGCTTAAAGTCAATATCCCGAGAGTCACTACTTCGACGCACGCCTGTCCAAAATCGTCTTTTCCAACCGCTATCACGAGATGATCCACCTGAAGCCGGAGCGAGGGCATCCTGCCCTCGAACCTGGCGTCGCCTACCCCTATTCGCGTCTAAAGACTGACAGGGCTATTCAATCCGACTCCGGTTCGCGGAAAACACCGTGTGCGACGCGTTATCCGATTTCGAGGGCAGGATGCCCTCGCTCCCGGGAACGCCAACCACGCCGGTCCCATATGAGGTCAGGCGCTCTGCCGCGTCCGCCCTTCCTTTGGAAAACATCCTATTGATGGTAGATTCATGGTGGATTTCACCAATAAATCACTGATACAGCGCAAAATTCCACAGCATCGTCACAATTTAGTGTGTTTCTTAATAGCGTCTATTAATAGCCAATGAAACGAGCAATGCGGGCACAACGGGACCTCTCCCCCCGGCGCCCGACCGCCGGGTGAGACGTAAGACGTGAGAGGGTAGAGATCACATGCCGCGTAAGATTTCTTGTCATGCCGCAGGCAAGACGGAGGAACATATTGGCAAGGATTTCTTCTCCAGGCCCACCTCTCCCGTCTCGCCGCTTTTTCAGTTCGGCCGTCCCGTGCGGTTCGACTTGATTGTCAAAATGAGCG
>JAPPJY010000070.1:0-137953 GCA_028874335.1 Gemmatimonadota bacterium
TCTTCGACCACAATGGCTCGGCCTCGCCTGCAGAGCGACTTTATCAACGGACTGTCAGTATGGCGATCCCGGCTTGATCCATAAACCTTCAATCCACTATCCCTGACCGTGTCCGGATATGGATGTGTATCCAAATCGATAACATCCACAACCTTTCCGGTGGCATCTTCCAGCGCCTTCATGACGTCGAGGACGGATCCTGAACATCCGCCGACAGCCACGTCGACGTCGGAATCCTCATTCCATCGATACTCAACGATAAGCGAACCCGTTACATAAGCCTCGCGAATGTCGTATTGACTCCGGACACGGTTGAGGGTCGCCGTTACCGTATCCAGGCATTCCTTTCTCTCGCGGCTTCGCTTCTCTCTTCGCTCTTTAAGCGCCCGATCAAATAGGCTCGTATCAAACTTCATCTCGACTCCATAGCCGCTCGGACCTCGAGGGAACGACGATCGTTTTTTTACGCCCGCTTTGGCAGGCGTTTCGGATCTGGCGGTCAGATTCGCCGATATGAGCAATCCCTCACCCGGCGGAAAGCACCGCCTGCATCATCGCCTTGATATAACCGAACTGGAAGGCAAACGCCTGTTCGAAGCTCCCCGGCGCGCTGTGGCCCGGGGCGTGGTCCGGCACGACCATGTGCGGGTATCCGACGTCCTTCAGCGCCTGCATCAGCGTGTACATATTCATGTCGCCCTCGTCGGGCCAGACTTCCTGGAACTTGTTGCGGCCGCCGAAGATATTCCGATAGTGGATCAGGTGGATCTTCTTCCGTTCACCGAAATAGCGGATGATATCCGGAACCTCCGTGGCGGGATCCTCGACGCTTTCGGCCATGCAGCCCAGGCAGAGATTCAGGCCGTGATAGGGACTGGGACAGATTTCGATAAACCGCTTGAACCCCTCCGCCCCGCCCAGGACCCGATCCACGCCCCTGTACCCCGGCGGCAGCCACGGGTCGCACGGATGGCAGGCCATGCGGACCTTGCATTCCTCGGCGACGGGGATCACCCGCTCCAGGAAGAACGTCACCCGCTCCCAGTTCTCTTCAGCGGTCACCGGCTTGTCGTATCGCGGCGTATCGGCGTCTGCCTTCGAGAGATCCCACGTGGAATACCGGACGCCTCCTCGGCCCGGCGGCACACTCTCCGTTCGCTGGTTCTCCATTTCGCACAGGAAATACTTGATGGCGGGAATCCCTGCTTCGGAAGTAGCCCGTACCATCCTGCAAACCCGTTCGATCTCCTTCTCCCCCTTCTTCCAGTTCCCCAGCATGTAGTTGGGCACCGATCCGCCGTCGTCGTTGAACTGATGGAGGGGCAGCGCCACCATTTCCAGATTTACGCCGTAAGAAGCGCACTTCTCGCGTTTCTGTGCGAGTTCCTCCGCATCCCAGCCCCGGTCGCGGTGGAAGGTGATGTCGTTCGCGGCCATATTGTTCACGCCGTGACGCGCGAGAAACGCCAGGTGCTCGTCGGTTGTGTCGAACCGCTGCGTGCCCACGTGCATGCGGGGATTGTCCGTGTCCCAGAGACCGTGAGGGTCCGACCTGCCGTTATCGGTTGATTCCGCTGCCATCAGTAATTCGCCTCCCTCCGGCCCGCAACGCAACGACTGCGGACCCGTTGAATGCGTTCTGCCAACCGCGCCG
This sequence comes from Gemmatimonadota bacterium, assembly GCA_028874335.1. Lineage (GTDB taxonomy): Bacteria > Latescibacterota > UBA2968 > UBA2968 > JAAXHE01. The sequence continues at coordinate 1,655 of JAPPJY010000070.1, forward strand.
TCCCCGACTTCACGCGCCTTCCAGCACCCGCCGCATTCCCTCACCATTTGTCCGGAACCAATCCATCAGAATGCTGACGTCCGTTCCGATACAGAAGTGTTTCACGCCCATATCCAGGTAGCGCCTGGCCTGGTCCGGCGCGCTGATCTCCGCCCGCGGCGCAACGCCCATTTTCAATGACGTCTCGATGACGAACTTCTCCGCCTCCCTGACTCTCTCGGATCCGTATTCGCCCGGATGGCCGATACTCATCGAAAAGTCCCCCGGGCCGAACTGTACCATATCCAGGCCGCCCACGGCCAGGATCGCCTCCAGATTCTCCACCGCCGGCGCTTTTTCGATCATGACGGCGATGACGACGTCTTCCATGGCATCGACGAACTCCGGCAGGCCGCCGGCCATCCCGAACCCCATGGTGCGTCGCATGCTCGCCCCGTGCTGCCCGCCGGTCTTCGGCGTCTCGGCGCGCACCGCGTTCACGCACTCGCGGGCGTCGGAGACGTTCCGCACGTCGGCGAAAAGCACATTCTGGATGCCCGCGCCGATCGCCCGGGAAGCCAGGTGCGACCTCGGCTCCTGTTCCACCTTGATCATGGATGACATATCGTAGAGCTCGATCGCCCGGGCGAGGTTTTCGAACGTATGCAGGTCGTACGGCGCGTATTCCGATACGTATTCCACGTAATCGTACATTCCCGTAAGCCCTACGAGTTCCATAACCGTCGGCCAGGGGCTGTGTACGTGGGTCCCGATACTCGGCTTGTCCGCCTTCAACAACTCACTCAGTCTGTTTCTGCGCATGCGATAACCTCCGCGTGTTCCTTCGTCGTTTACTGTCTGACTGTCGTTCGTATCGACCATTGACGTTGGCGGCCGTCTCGAACAAGGGCCGTCGCCAACACGGCTGCTCATCCAAACGGCTTCAGGGCGCGAATCTGTCGAACGTGTCCGGCCACCTCATCCGCGGATGCGTCCAGCATTCGCTCGCCGTCCTCCGCGCTCGCCACCGTGGGGTCGCCAACGCCGCCGTGCCGCGTGCGCTGATCGAAACGGTAGTAGGACGCCACGCCCGGCACCCGCATCCCGTCGCGCTCGCCATCGGCGTCCAGCCTGTCCGTTCGCACGAGATCGGGACGGATCGCCAGGATCATCGACGTCTCCGTTTCGCCGGCGTGCCCGGACCCACCGGAACCCAGTTGGCGTATTTTGTCCAACGCGCCGCCGGAGGCCCACGCCCAGCGCGAGTAGAACTCCACTTCGCCGTCGGGGTACCGTTCCATCAGCCGCTGCAGCAGCACCGAGACATTCGCGCCGTTTCCGCCGTGGCTGTTCTGAATCAGAATCTTCCGGAACCCGTGCCCCACCACCGACGCCACGATGTCCATCATCAGGAGCAGGTGCGTCTCGGACACGGCGCTCACCGTGCCGGGATAGCGTATGTGATGCTGGGAGTACCCCAGCCACTGCACGGGCAGCACGAGTACGTCGTCCGGGCAGCGTACGTGCACCCGCCTGGCCACCTCGCCGCCGATCAGACTGTCGGTAAACACGGGAAGATGCAGGCTGTGCTGCTCGCATGAGGCCACGGGCATCAGTACCACGATATCCCGTGGCAGGGCGTCGATCTCGGGGGACGTCATTTCAGCCAGAATCATGTCTTCCACCTTTCGCGGACGAACGCCGGCGCCAACGATGCGATTGCGCCGAAATCACGTGTACCCGTCGCAATTGTCAGGACGGACAATAAACGCCTAACGCCCAAATGCATCAAGCACATTCTGCACACACGCGCCAATGCTGTCCAGGTCGTATCCGCCCTCCTGTACCAGCAGCGTTGGCAGGTCCGCCCGGGCGAGTCGACGTCCGATTGTCTCGAATGCGGAGACCGGCAGGTCGAACTTGCCAAGCGGGTCTTCCCGGCAGGCGTCCACGCCCAGCGAAACCACCAGGAAGGCGGGCGCGAACCGGTCCACCTCGTTCAGCGCCCGGTCCAGCGCCTCCAGATACCGCGTTTCATCCGACCCGATGGCAAGCGGCAGGTTCACGTTCAGTCCGAGACCGGCGCCTGTACCGGTCTCATCCGTGTGTCCGCTGAACCAGGGATACTCGCAGTCCGGGTCCGCGTGGATAGAAACAAACAGAACCGCTTCCGACCCGTAGAAGATCGACTGCGTCCCGTTCCCGTGGTGATAGTCCACGTCCAGTACAGCCACGCGACCGGCCGCACAAAGATATTTCGCTGCGGCGGCGGCGTGGTTCAGGTAGCAGTAGCCGCCATAGAGATCGCCCGCCGCGTGATGCCCGGGAGGACGGCAGAGCGCGTAGACCGAGTTTTCGTCCTCCAGCAGCATCGCCGCGCCGGACAGCGCGCAGTACGCGGCCTCGCGAGCCGCCGTGAAGGTGTTCTCGAGGATCGGGGTCTGCGTTTCGAAGCCATAGTACCCCGCCTGATGTACGAGATCGCGGGGCCTGCAGGACGACGCGCGCGCCGCGAACGTGTCGGGGATCAGTCCGGTTTCGCCGGCTCCACCCCGATCCACCCACGCCGTGTGGACGTGCTCCAGGAAGCGCAGATAGCCCGCGTCGTGAACGGCACGGATGGCATCCATCGAGAACGTCCGCGGCGGCATCACTTCGTGTCTGCCCTGAATCGCGCGAAGAATCGCCTCGGCCCGCGCCGGGACTTCCGGATTGGGCCTCAGCGCGCCTCCGATGAACTGATCGCGCGGCGCATGGCGTTTGTGGTCCGGTGAATAGATGACTTTCATCGCATCCTGTTATGGTTATTCAATCGTCATTCGGTTGGTTTTTTAGGAATCGGTGGGGGATCCACGTGCATGGCACGAAGATTCATCCGGCGTTTCGTTATATTTCAGGCATAATGCATGAAGAAAATACTTCTTTCGCGTGTCTTAGTCTATAAAGGGACCCTGCTATGAACAATGACGCGCACCTGATCCAACAGATTCTGACGGGTGATTCGCGAGCGCTCGAGCAACTCATTCGTAAGCACCAGGCGTCCGTTTACTCCCAATCGCTCTATTGGATGAGAAATCCCGAAGATGCGCGGGAAGTCGTTCAGGACGTCTTCCTCAAGGCGTATCAGAACCTGGCTTCACTGAGACGGCCTGAGCGTTTCGAGGCGTGGCTGCGTCAGATTGCCCGTAACGAATGCCGGAACCGTCTGCGCAACAGACAACCCGGCGCACGGCCCCTCACCCGGGAGGAACCCGCTATCGATCAGTCCGCTGAAGCACGGCTGATTCGAGATGAGACGATTGGTAGAGCTATTTCCGCCATTGACAGGCTGCCCGCACTGGAACGCGACCTCCTCAAATCCCGCTATCTGGACGAGATTCCCTATGCGGACCTGCAAAAAATCCACGGCCTTTCGTATAAGGCCCTGACGATGCGCATACTCAGAGCCAAACGCAAGGTTCGTACTCAACTCGAGCGCAACTTCGCCGATTTCCAGGTCACGCCCGACGAAGATGCCATATCGCCGGCAGCCGTTCCTTACCCGACATCGAAACATCCGCAGAAAGGAGAACCCGCCATGCCTCACACACCCTTTGAATTCACTGCGCCGTATGCCGCGAAAAAAGACGGCAAGTTCGGGTACATCGACAAAAACGGGGAAATGATCATCCCGCCCCAGTTCGAGAGGGCCCTGGGCTTTGTGGAAGGTCTTGGACGCGTGGGCATTGGCGACAAACAGGGATATATCGACGAAACCGGGAAGTTCGTCATTCCCCTTAAATTCGACGAAGCCCACCCGTTCAGTGAAGGCCTCGCGGGCGCACGAATCGGGGAACGATTCGGCTTTATCGACAAATCCGGGGCGTTTGCGGTGCCGCCTCGTTACGTACAGGTCGAGCACTTCTCCGAAGGCATCGCCGCTGTCATGGAAAACGGCAAGTGGGGATACATCAATCGTATGGGCGACACCATTGCCGAACCCCAATTCACCACCTGCTGGCCGTTCAGCGACGGCGTTGCGCCGGTAATGGGAGACCGGAACTGCGGCTATATTGACAAGAATGGCAAACCCATCTATCTCTGGAATACCGGTTCTCAATAGGTGTCTTCACGTCCGCCTCTACAACCTTTCGAGCCGCCCTTCGTCCAAAATATAGACCTCGTCCGCCACGCGGGAAATCAATCGCCGGTCATGGCTGACGACGAGGAATCCGCCGGGAAACGTCTCCAGCAGACCTTCCAGCACCTCCACGGACTCGATGTCCAGGTGCGTCGTTGGCTCGTCCAGGACCAGAAACTCCATCCGTTTCAGGATCATTTTCACGATTGCGCCTCGCATGCGCTCACCGTAACTCAGGGTTTGCACCGGACGGACCACCTTGTCGGCCTTCAGCCTGGCCGCGCCGAGGTACTGGCGTACCTCGCTCTCCCCGTATCCGGCATCGATGAAATTGTCCAGGAAAATCTCCCTTTCGTAAAATCCGTCCAGACCCTGCGTCAGATAACCCACCCTGGCGTTTGTATTGAAGTAGACGGCGCCCGAGTCGGGCGGCAGATTCCCCATCATCACGTTCAGGAGCGTTGTCTTTCCGGCCCCGTTCGGGCCCATCAGCGCAATCCGGTCTCTGGTCTCCACCACGAGGTCCAGGGTCTCGAGGACCGGCTTGCCGCCCAGGCGCCTGCCTGCCGACTCCATCCTCGCCACGAGCCGCCGGTCCACCTCGTAGGGCGGGAAATTCAACCTGACTTTCTTTTCGATCCAGGGCTTCTCGTCCTCCAATGCGGCCCTGTGCCGTTCCAGGCGCCGTTCCATCGCCTTCCCGCCCTTGGTCACCTTTGCCGCCAGACGACGGCTGGACGAGTCTATCGTCTCGTTCTCCCGGCTCGCCCCCCACGCCATGCGCCGGCGCATGGCCTCCTGGAGGCTGGAGATCTTCTTCCTGAGTGTCCTGGCTCTTTCCGACCGGTCGTGAAATTCCCGTTCCTTGTGTTCCAGGGCCGTGGAATAGCCGCCCCGGACCGAGAACAGGCTCCCCCGCTCCAGGTAGATCGTCCGATCCGCGACGTTGTCGATCAGCTCACGGTCATGACTCACGATCAATATGGCCCTTCCCCGTCGCTTTGCGAGACCGATGGCCTCCTCGAACGCCGTAATGCCCCGGATATCCAGATAGTTCAGCGGTTCGTCGAACAGCATCAGGTCCGGATCCAGCGCCAGCACTCCCGCCAGGTCCGCCTTTCTCTGCTGCCCGCGGGACATGCTCCGGTACCCCTGTTCCGTTTCCACTCCAAAATTCGCGGCATAGGCTCGAATTCGGTCTTCCCGCACGAACCCGCCCGACTCGTAGTAGTCCTGATAGTATTCGTGCCGCCCGTTCCGGATGCCCTTGTAGAGCCGAGCCAACTCAGGGTCAAAAGACAGCGCGCGCTCCATCGCCGACCCGTCCAGGTCCATCGGGCTTTCCTGATGCACGCAGGCTGACGTAACCGACCTGTCCAGAGCGACCTCGCCCTTGAAATCCGTGATTTCCCCGGTAAGGCATTTCATCAGCGTGGTCTTGCCGCATCCGTTTGCGCCCACCACCGCAACAGCCTCGCCGCCGTGAAGGCTGAACGAAATGCCGTCCAGCACGGATACGGCGCCGTAGGCAATACGTAAATCATGGACCTGAAGCATAGCCTCAACCCTTCGTATTCGGCTTGTTCTTCGTTCTGCGCGTGTTACCGGGTGGACGCCCCCCTGGCTGACCGCAGCCGGCGCCTTTCGCCGCACTGACACCCCCGTACCTTCATCGAGATGGAGGCACCGGTTGCGCGTCCTGAGGCGTCTGCCCCGTCCTGACAACGCCGACCTGATCCGAATCCGTATCCCCCTCGCCTGACCCTTCGATCCGGCGCGGCAATTCCGGATTGGTCTCGGGCACGTACTCGATCAGGTCCTCGATCCGGCAGTCCAGCGCCCGGCAGAGCCCTTCCAGCGTCTCCAACCGGAACCCCTTCACCCGGTCCGACCGGTTATACAGCGCATCCACCGTCTGCCGCGACAGCCCCGCAAGACGCGCCAGCCGGGACACGCTGCGAATTCTCCGCCGCCACATCATGTCTTCGAGTTTGATCAGGATCACATTCACGTTCTCCTTTTGCTGAGAATGCTGTCCAGGACAGAAGCCGACCTGGGACCGGTGTGCCTGTCGTTCCCGGGAGCGCTCTCAACAACGCGTCTCGACAGGTTCTTCTGATGAATTTACGTAAAGAATTCTTGTCGATTATTATGAAAATCAGGACAAAATATAAAAATTTAAAGTCGAAATGACAAGAAATATATACAACATGTAAAACACAGTTCAGTGGACCTTCCCCCTAACCCCCTTCCTGAGAGGAAGGGAGAACGGCGATGGGTTAACGACCTGGGCATACATGTGTGCCGGGTGGCGATTTCCAATCAATAATGGTATCTATAGAAGACCGTCAAGATTACACCCAGCCTTTCTCCCTCTCTCCTGGTAGGAGAGAGGGCCGGGGAGAGAGGTCTGCGGGGAGCGGGGGCTTTTGAATTTGCCTTTAGCTGATGGCTGACGGCTGATAGCTGACAGCTTTTTCTGAGAGGGCCGGGGAGAGAGGTCGCCAAAAGGCGGTGAGACGGGAGAGGTGAGACGGGAGAAGAAATCCTTGCCCGATACTTTTTTCCTTCTTGCCGTCGGCACGAGAAGAACCCTTACAAGGCTGGAAATCTCTACCGTCTCACGTCTTGCGTCTCACCAGGTGGTGGGGCGGGGTGTGGTCCTCTACCGTCTACCGGCTTACGTCTACCCGCTTCTGGCTGACGGCTGATAGCTGACAGCTTTTTCTGAGAGGGCCGGGGAGAGAGGTCTGCGGCGGGGAGGAGGGATTGCTGTTGTTTCTAGCTGACGGCTGATCGCTGAGAGCTGAGAGCTTTGTCTGCGTGGCCGCGGGGTTGCGTGGCCGAGTTGCCGGCGATCAAGTTGTTTTTGCCGGACTGTCGGTTGCTTATATTGCAGGCAATGATGCGCAGGCAGACACCCGCCGGGTCCCTTTCATCCTGTCTAACCTGCTCATCCATGTTGCATAATTCCCCATCGCGCATGCTCACGCAAACGGAGACATAATATGACCGACATCTCGTTCGACGACCTGCTGGAAATACGAAAAGGCGGAGAGGGCCTTACGATGGGCGGAGGGGCGTCGCACATCGGCAGAATCGACACCGTGGAAGAATGGGAGACGAAGGCGGAGGCGCTTCGGGCCATCTTCCGTCAGACCCTGGGTCGAGGTCCCACGGAAATCCCTCCGTTGGACGCTGAGATCGTCTCGGAGACCGATCACGGCGACCACCTCAAACGAAGCATCGCGTACAACGTGGGGCCGGATGAACGCATTGTCGCCGACGCGCTCATCCCCGCGGGCCTTAACGGAACCGCGCCGGCCGTACTCTGCATCCACCCCACCACGCCGTACGGGAGAGAGCAGGTGATCGGCAACGATCCGTCCGAGAAGGGCCGGGACCGCGCCTATGCGCTTCACCTGGTCCGGCGCGGCTTCGTCACGCTGGCGTACGACCTGTTGAGCGCCAATCAACGGAAATACGAGGGCCTGCGCGACTTCGACACCGCGCCCTTCTATGAGAAATTTCCCGAATGGTCCGTCCGCGGCAAGGACCTGTGGGACCTCAGCCGCGCGGTCGATCTGCTCGAAACCATCCCCGAGGCGGACGATGGACGCATCGGATCCATCGGCCATTCGCAGGGGGGCGGGATCACCATTCATGCGATGGCGCTCGAACCGCGCATCTCTGCCGGCGTGGCAAGTTGCGGCGACTGGCCTGTCCGGTTTTCCAAAAACCCGTTCAACAATGCGCGCACCGGCTGGTGGGTGGGGCGCCCCTTTCTGAGGCCGTACTGTCAAACCGGCAAACCTTTCCCGATCGAACTCCACGAATACCTGGCCCTGGCCGCGCCCCGCGCCATCATGCACATCACGGCGCTCAACGACTTTAAGTACAGCCTGGAGGAAACCCGTCTCACGCGCCCGGTTCTGGAACGCATGGGCGAATCCATCACGCGCGTCTTTTCGCTATATGGCGCCAGGGAAAACTTCCGCCAGGTCCTGCACGAACAAGGCCACGGCTTCGCCGACGCGCAACGCGAAATCGCGTACGCGTTTCTGGAAAACAAGCTGTCGGCTATCAGCTGTAAGCAGTCAGCTTGAATCAAAGGCCGAATCAATTGACGTCAGCGCTCCAATGCAGCAGGACCGGAAGTGGCGCAGCGAGGGCAAGATGCCCCCGGTCCAGGGAGGCAACACGAAAAGGGCCCCGGAAAAACCGGAGCCCTTTGCATGTACGAGTCTCAAATTAAGCGGTTATTTCAGATCTATATGCACAAGAGTACCGGAAAGACTGATTGTAAAGGATATCCGGGAAAAAGGACCTCATATCCCAATGTCTCAGCCGGGGCCATGGATTCGCTTACTTGAAGACTTCAAAGGCGCCGTTCCGCACCTTCAGCACAATGGGATTGTAAACCGCGTCGCCATCGGGATTGAACGAGAAACGCCCCAGAATCGTATCGACCTCCCGGGTGTTGATCATCGCGCGTTTGATCGCACTCGCGTCCATCGATCCGGTTTCCGCGATTGCATTGGCGAGAACAAGCAGCGAGACATAAGAAATCGCGCCCCATGGATGCGGTTCATAGCCGTACCTGGCGATGTAATTTTCAACGAAGTCCTGGTTCCCGGGTGTGGAAGCGTTGCTTGCCCAACTCAATACGGAAATCGCGCCTTCGGCGGCGTCTCCCGCTTTCCTGACTTCGGCCAGGGACAGTTCAGGCATAATCATAGGAATCGTTGAAGGGATGCCAACCTCACGGGCGTTGACCAGAACCTGAATCATCTCCGCCGCCAGACACGAGACAAACACGGCCTGTGGCTTCAGAGCCATTATTCTGCTCAGCTGGTCGGCAAACGAGGTGTCGCCCGTTGCAAACGTCTCCCTTGTCAGAATCCGGACCTCGTTCTCGGCCAGGGCGTTGCGCAATTCCTCGTCCAGGCTGCGGGAATACACGTCGGTCGAATCGACCATGATCGCCACTCGTCGATACCCCAGTTTCTCCTTCGTGCCCTTGACGGCGCCTGGAGCGAGCGTGCCAACGTTGAGGCCTGTGCGGAAGATATAGTCGCCGATCGCGCTCAGGCCGACGGCGGTCGACGTCGGACTCAAAGCCAGAACCTCGCTCTGTTGAGCGATTGGAAACACCTCCCTCGCCACGGTGGAGATGCCGGGACCCAGGATGACGGACACACCATCCTCTTTGATGAGTTTATTGAACGCTTTCGTGGCGGCATCGACCGTGCCTCGGGAATCCTCCCTGATGAACTCGATGCTCGAGCCCCCGAGTATCGATGAACCGTTGATTTCTTCAAGGGCGAACTGGATGCCTTCCCACGCCGGCGCGCCGTATAAGATCTGCGGGCCGGTCAGCGGGAGCGCGACGCCGATCTCGATCTTTTCGGGCAGACCATCTGCAGCGCAGCCCCAGCTCACGGCAGCGACGAGCGAGAAAACGAACAGACTGCGAATCCTGGTTAACAAGGCTGACCCCATTGGTTAGGACTGCAATTGAGAATTCAAGGTCCTGGCGGTCCACGAATGACTGTAACACCGTCTTGGGACGCCGCACTCAATTACTGAATGTAACGGATTTTCCGCCATTTAGCAATGACTCGGATTTCGCGCAGACTCAGTCCTGCAGCTTGAAGTGTATGGGAATTACGAGCCACACCTTTACCGGACGATCACTCTGGCGGGCCGGTTCGAACAGGAACTTGCCAACCGCTTCTTTGGCCGATGCCCGGAAGATCTCCTCGCCTTTCAGCACCTGGATCTGTTCCGCCTTTCCGTCCCGGCCGAGAAGCACTTTCAACATCACCGATCCTTGCAGGCCGGCACGCAGCGCAAACGCCGGATAATCAGGGATCGCCCGCCTGATCAGCCTGGGCTTCTGCTCCACCTTCCACACCTCCAGGATTTCCTCCTCTTCGATAAGAACGGCTTCGCTTTCTGCCGTCGGAGGCGGCGGCAGATCCAAAGGCACGTCTTCCAGTTCGAGATCGGTGGTCTCGATCGTCATGTCGTCCGGCACGTTCTCGTCTTCGGTTTCGATGGGAATGGCCGGACGGGGCGGTGGAGGCGGACGCGTGATCTGCCGGGTCTCGGGAAGGTCCTCGACATGAATGATAATCTGTTCCGGTTTCGAAGTTGTGGCCTGAATGTCCAGGGTTGGAAACAGAACGGCAATTCCGGCATGCAGCGCCACGGAAAGCGCGAAGGAAAGGCCGAGAACCTGGCCATATCGCCGCTTCAGGTCCGCCTCCGGGTCCTTGTCCCGTTTTTCCACCTGGATGCCGGTCCGCCGATCCGCAAGAAGCAATTGAAAGCGCTTGCGTTTATTCCGCTGGGCGGCCAGTGTCGACAGGATGGATCCTTCAAACCGATGCAGCACGAACTTCATCTTGTCCCCCCTCGATGTATCTACACCAAACCGCGACAAAAACCATCAACTGCAGAATGTATATACTTATCGATGCGGGCCGCTAACGTCGAGGTCGTGAATCGACATCTTCCACGGAAGAGCCGACATCGAAGTGTGGCTTTTCGACTTCGCAGAACGCTTTTTCGTTCCAAAAATCCGACGTTGAGTATGTAAGCAGACGGTGCGAAGCATTCCGGGCGCCGGCCGACGAAAAGCAGCTCCGCAGACCCTGTCCCCACTTATTTTCGTTTCAATTGACGGCCCTCAACCTTATACTTGCTACCAGCACGAGGGATCAGCCACCAACCGGAGGCGAGGACTATGGATTCGACGATTCGATGGGGTATCGGCGGCGCGGGAGGCGCGTACTTTCTCGCCGAGCCCGGTGAGCTTGTCATCGACCTGCAGAAACGCGACCGGAACGTCCACAACCGCCGTACGGACCTGCGCGCGCTTCTGATTGCGCCGGACCGAAAGGTCATTCAGGAGGTGACGCTTCCCGATTCCGGTCCTGGCGATGGCGACGGCCCTCTTCAACATACACGGTTTTCGACGCATGTCAACCACAAAGGCATCTACAAGCTCAACATCACGATTTCCAATGACCGGTACGGCGAGGAGATTGTCTGGGCGTTTCGGACCAACTGCGGGCAATACCTCATCGAGACGTCCCGCGGACACAAGGACGCCCGGCACCAGGAACCCATCGTCCTGCTCGCGCCGGAGCATCCCGGCGACGTCTGCTTTCTTCCTCCCCAGGGCGCGTTCGACCTTGAAATCGAAGACCTGCCCGAATTCGTGAAAACGCTGACCGTGTTCGATGTTTCCGGAAACCCCGTGGATACCCTGGCAGTTCGGGGCGGTCGCGTTACACATACTTTTCCGGCACACGTGCATCGTGCCAACCCCTGGCGACTTCACCTGCCCGTCCAGCAAGCCGTTATCCACATCGACGGCGTCACGCGCTGGTCCGACGACGACCCGCACGAGAACATGTCTTTCTGGACCCCACACCTGGAATCTTTCTTCCCCCTCCACGCCTGCCGCTGGTTGCTCACACCCTACAACCGAAACCTGTACGTCCGCCCGGGAGCGTCCGGCGCGATCGACTTTCAGATCAGAAACAGTTCCAACAACCCGCAAACCGTGCGGCTGTCGCCCGAAAACGATGGAGCAGCCACCCTCCCCGTCCGGCTCTCCACGGACACCGTCGATCTGGGCCCGATGGAACGCGCTCGCGTCTCCGCCCGTTACACCATGCCGGACTCGTCAGGGGAAGATGACATCCTTACGTGCCGGCTCAGGGCCACGTCTGAAACGTATCCGGAAATCTCCACCTATTCAACGCTGACGGTGAGGGCGGGAACCTCGCCCGTCCGGCGACCCGTCAGCCTGCCACTGGTATTGAAACCCTACGAACATGAGAACGCGCAGTTCGGTTTTGTGCCCGATTGCCCCGTAGAAAACCAGATCTATTTCGACCTCGAAAACCGGCCATTCGTAACGACAGAAAATGGGATCAGCGCCTTGCGCGACGGTCGTTGGATCGTATCCGACTTCGGAAGTTCCGTGCGCGGCTTTGACAACGCCGCTGATGGGACCGCATCCACCAAGATTGCCTTCGACGCGGAGAATCTACTATATATTGTAGCCAATGTCAACGGTCAACCCAACCTGCTGTATTCCTCGGACCAGGGCCGCAGTTTCTCCGCGTGCGCGATTCCCGGCAGAGAGGATTGTCCGCGTACTTTCGATATCGAATGGTTTACCGGCCATAATTCCTGTGACGGACCGCCTCCCGTTCTCCGCTACGCCCGCACCGCGGAAGATGCGCGCCTGTTCTGGCGGAAAGTCAATGACCTGGAGCTCTTCCTGCCCGAGAAGACGTCCCACGGCCTTTCGTTGGGCGAACCGATTCTCGTCTCCGATCGGTGCATCGGCCTCTCCCAGCACTCCGGGATCCCCGCTTCGGTTGTCTCGAGGGAAGGCAAAGTACACGTCATCTGGGCCGAAGCGACCGACCCCGACGAAGACGTTCCCGGAGTCCCGACGTACGTCGCCACCGTCGACAGGGAGACGCGGCAGCTGGGGGCGCCCGCACTGGTCGGCTACGGTCCGCCCGCGAACGACATCCACAATTCTCCCAGCATCACCATGGACAGCCGGGGTTATCTGCACGCACTGTCCGGTACCCACGGATGCCCCTTCCCGTATGCCCGATCGCTGGCCTCGAACACGGCTGGCGCCGGCTGGACGGAACCCCGCGATGCATGGCCGGACGCGCGGCAGACCTACATCGGTTTCGTTTGCGACCCGGAAGACACGCTGCATTCGGCCTTCAGACTCTGGTGGAACGGCACGAGCTACTTCCCGGCCGGCAACTACGCGACGCTCGCGCACCAGCATCGCCCCGCGGGAGGGGCCTGGCAGGAACCGTGCGTCCTCGTCGTGCCACCGTTCTCCGAATACAGCGTGTTCTACCACCGGCTGACCATAGACCGTGTCGGGCGGCTGTTCCTCTCGTACGACTACTTCTCCACCTACTGGTTCTACAGGAACGACCACCCGGACAGCCGCCGTTCGCTGATGATGTCCGCGGACCGCGGAGAAACGTGGAAACTCGTGGAGACCGCGGATCTCACAGGTAGCTGATCACCGTGATCGAGGCAGGAGAGGGGACTGCAGGCGATGGGGAAGAGAACGTCCAGGAGGAATGGACCGGCCCGGGATGACGAGACCGCCGGCGTCGCGGAAATCTGCAAGGCAGCGCGTGGGGGCGACGTGGATTCGGTGCAGGCCATCCTGAAGACCAAACCCGATCTCGCGCGCCGGGACGGGGTACAGGGTTATCAGGCCATTCACTACGCTGCGCGCGAGGGCCACCTGGAGGTGGCGAGGCTGCTTCTGGAGGCCGGCGCCAGCCCGACCCGGGTGACCTACCGGGAGCGCGTGTCGGCAATCGACATGGCCCGCAACCAAGGGCATACCGATGTCGCGGAAGCGATGGAAGCCTGGCGGTTGCGGCAGTCCGAAGAGACTGAGACCGGAGTCGAACTATGCCAGGCCGCGGGCAGGGGCGATCTTGAACGCTTGAATGAACTGCTCGAGTCGGACCCTTCCGGAATACACTCGGTGAACCGCACCGGCGACACGGCGCTTCACGTCGCGGTGGAAAATCACCATGTCGAGATCGTCCAGCAGCTTCTGGATCGGGGCGCCGATCCGAATCGAACGAATGCCCGCGGAAAGAAGCCGATCCACCTCGCCCTTGGCCCGCGGCCCAAACGCGGGTGGGACCCCCCGCCGAGTCCCTTATGGCCGGTCATAGGCGGCATTCTGCTGGGACGGGGAGCGGAATACGATCTGTGGGTAGCCTGTGCGATCGGCGACGTCGAAGGGGCGCGCGGAATCCTCGATACCGATCCCGAAGCCGTGAATGACTGGGCCCGCAACTATCCAGGCATGGACGCGTATCCCATTGCGATCGCCGCCGACAAGGGGCACCTCGAGGTCGTGCGCCTCCTGCTGGAACGGGGCGCGGATCCGGACACACCATACGACAAGTACGAAGGGTACCCCGTGGCCGAGCGGGGCGCCCCGTTACACGCGGCGGCGCTCAACGATGATCTGAAGATGGCAACGCTGCTCCTGGAGAACGGAGCATCGGCGCATACCGTGATGGACGCGTCCGGCAATGCATTGAACTGGGCGATCGCGAACGGGAACGACGCGATGGAAAAGCTGCTGTTGCGGCACGGCGCATTTCCCGGGTTCGACGACGGTGTCGCGCCTGGATTCTACGCCTCGAACAGCGACAACATCGCCGTCGATGCCGCGCTCGTCAACTCCGATCCATCGTGCGCGAAGGACGTTCTTAAGGGCGCGGTCCACGGCGGTCATCCGGATCTCGTGACACTGTGTCTCTCAAAGAATCCGGTCTTTTCCGAGAGCGAAATGCACGACGTGTTGTGCCTGGCCATGCGGATGTGGCGGTTACGCTGTCCGGCCAATCCCGGAAAGGCCCAAGCCGAACACTTCTACGCCTGCTTCGGACGCCTTCTGGATCACGGATTCGATCCGAATGCACGCGACACGAAAGGCGGTCTCACCCCCCTTCACTGGACCGCGGAAATCACCTGGCACGTATCCGAGCAGGACCGTATTGTGTTCGCGGAAAAGCTGATCGACCACGGGGCTGAACTGAACGTACTGGGCGGAGAGAGGCAGTCCACGCCGCTTGCAATGGCGGTGCGCTTCGAGTGGCCCGAACTCGCCAGGTTCATGCTGGAAGCGGGCGCGGATCCGAATCTGGCGGACGCGCCATGGGCGACGCCTTTGAAATGGAGCGAGAATCCGCAGGGTCACAAGGAATATGCTCGACTCGACACGAAGATAACAGAAATGGGCGCTTTGCTCAGGCAATACGGCGCGGAGAATTAGAGCGGATTACGCGCCGCCGGGACAGTCAACGACCGCTCTGCCGTACATCGCCAGCCGGCAATCGACACAGGTGAAGTGGACACACCGTGCAGAATTCCACACGGCAGTCCAACTGGGACCGTCTCCGTCTCGAACAGTATGGAGATGCGTCCAATCTCAACGCGCGATACGAACTCCACGCACGATTCAGTACGAACACGCGCGGCTGGCACCCGTGGGTATTCGATCGACTCACGGCGCCTTCCGGCGGGAAGGTCCTGGAGGTCGGATGCGGCGCGGGCTACCTGTGGACCCACAACGCGGAAAGGATCCCGGCGCACTGGCAGGTGACGCTGTCCGATTTCTCGCCCGGAATGGTCGGGGCGGCGAAAGAAAGTCTGTCGAATCTCGGCGCAGAGTTCGCCTTCGTCGTATGCGACGTCCAGGCGATCCCTTTCGGCGACAGGGAATTTGACGTGGTCATCGCGAATCACATGCTCTATCACGTACCGGACCGTCAACGTGCATTCTCGGAAATCCGCCGAATTCTGAAACCGGGTGGCCGTCTCTACGCGGCAGCAAATGGCAGGGGCGACAAGAGAAGCATCACGGAACTCGGGCGCAGGGTGAATCCGAGTGCATTTCCGGACAAAGCGGCGGACTCCGACTGGTTCAGCATCGAAAGCGGCCGCAAGGAGCTTAACAGATGGTTTTCCGACGTACGCGTGAGGAAGTATGAAGACGCCTTACGGATCACTGAATCCGGGCCTCTGGTCGCTTATTTCAAGTCGTTCAGACGACTCAGCGACCGGGAATTGCGGGAACTGGAAAAAATCGCTGATCAGGAGATCGCCAGCAGGGGCGCGATTCATATCCGGAAACAACCGGGCCTTCTGATAGCCAAAAGGCAAGCTTGATCCCGCTCAGCAGGGAGGTGTGCATGATCTACCAACTCAAGATTACCATGCTCGACATCGAGCCGCCAATCTGGAGACGCGTCCTCGTTGACGGGCAGAGGTCTCTGGACGACCTCCACGTTTACATCCAGATCGCGATGGGATGGACCAACACCCATGACCACGAGTTTCGCATAGGCGACACCCGTTACGGGTTGTACGACCCGGAATTCGACGATCTCGGTGAAGACGTACAGGAAGAAGAAATGTTCACGCTCGAGCAGGTGGCCCCCTTCGTCGGTGTCGAGTTTCTCTACGAATACGATTTCGGAGACAGTTGGAAGCATCAGGTGAAAGTCGAAGCAATCGAAGAAGCTGAAGAGGAGGAGTTCAAGCCCGTGTGTCTCGCGGGCGAGCGGTCCTGTCCGCCGGAAGACGTGGGCGGCGTCTCGGGATACGAAGAGTTTCTAGAGGCCCTGGCGGACAGCGATCATCCGGAACATTCCTCGACGGTCGACTGGATTGGGGGTAAATTCGACCCCGAGTACTACCCCATCGATAATGTCAACAAATACCTGGCTGAGTTCGATATTGACGCATTCTACGATTCCATAGTCGACACCTCCTATACCTATCGACAGGGTCAATATCTGGCCTTCATCCACTACTACACCAAGGTGAACGGCATTCCCCCTGCGCATGCCGATATCCAGCGCTATTTCGGCGTTACGGCTCCGTCGGTCAACAGCATGCTCAAGCGATTGGAAGAGCAGGGCTTCATCGCGCGGGTTGCGCGTCGCCCGCGCTCGATCAGGGTTCTCATCGACCAGTCGAACCTGCCGGAATTGGAATAGAGTCTGACAGTGAAGCGCTTGCGCGAAACGCGTGCATGTTCATCCGTGGCTTCCGCTTCGACATGGTATGGCCCACACGTCTGACAGACGAACAAATGCTGGCGATGACCGCCAGAATCCGCGCGATGATGTAACTGTGGGCCCTAGAGACGAGACGCTATGAAGACGCTCAGCGAGCAGGACGTCAAGGCCTTCAAGGAACAGGGGTACCACGTGGCGCGCGGGGTATTCGGGCGGGACGAGATCGCGCGTTTGCGCGAAGGTTACGACTATGTCCTGGAGCTGGCTTCGCGGACGGACCTGCCGGAAGAAATCCTCAAGGGCAGGCGGAACGACGTGCACATTCACCTGCAGACGCCCGGGCCGATGGCCGGGCCCGACGCGGTTCGATACCTCCGCAAGGTCCAGTGGCCCGCTCTGATTCATCCGGCGTTCGAAGAGATCCGAAACAGTCCCGGGTTCCCCGCGCTCCTGGAACCGCTGATCGGAACGACGCTGAAGCAGTTTATCAACCAGATCAACTTCAAGATGCCCGGCGGGAAGATCGAGTTTCCGTGGCACCAGGACGTACGCCCCACGCCCGCGTTTCGCGATCAGGTGACCAACTATGTGCAGACCATCGTCGTGGTGGACGAGGCGACCGTCGCGAGCGGATGCCTGCACGTCGTCCCCGGTAGCCACAAGCTGGGCGACCTGAAAGTAAAACGGTACGCCAAAGGGAGCGTCGAAGCCCAGTTGGACGTCTCCTCGGCCGTTGCCTGCGAGGCCAGGCCGGGCGACGTAGTGATGTTCACGTCGTACACGGTCCACGGCTCGTCGCCCAATACGACGAAACGGCCCCGGCGATCCTACATCAACGGATTCGTCCGCGCATCCGCGTGCGACGTGGGCAGATGGGCGTTTCTCGAAGGGAAGCCCGTACCCATCACGAGCGACTACGACCATCACGAGATACGGTACGCGACTCAAGAATCGTGATAGGTAAGTGGAGGATTACAACGAAGCACATGACAAGCCTCCGTTCTCCGAGGCGGCAAATGGCTGACCAATCAGCAGGGATGTACGTTGGAAACCTTCGACTCAACTCTCTAAACAAAAGATACTCAATTCCCTCTTGAGGAATTGGTACACCGAGTAAGCTTATTCGCCAATCAATCATCACGCCGCCAGCATATTGGCCGGTCCAGCCGATAGGAAAGTGTGTCTGACGGTGGGGCGGACATTCCTGTCTGCCGGTCCCGCTGCCCATCTGCCGGAAGGCGCCATAGATCGACCATGGCAGGCTTGCGCCTTGCCTCTACGTCCGGGCTATCGGTTATACGTACGTGAGCAGACAGGAATGTCCGCTCCACCCTGTGAAGGGTTCGTTGGATGTTCGCGTCACGGCCAATGCAACTGTATGTTTCGTCGACAGATCGCATAACTATAATATTATACAATGATTTGGGTATGAAAGCGTCCTTTTTTGGTGAATTATTCGGGCGAGAAAAACCATGATACCGTCATGCATTAAAGCCGAGCACCTGGACAAAGCGATTTGTCGTATCAGGCGTGATGGTGTTCCGCCGCACAGGAAGGGGCGGTATTACTGCCTGGTTAAGGATCATTGCCATTATCCGCCAAAGTACACCGTTGCATTGGCTCACGAGATAGCTACGGGTCGATTCCTGGACTCAAACAGATTCTCGGGGGGTGCCGAATCCAATGGTTTTCTTCGGAAACGTGGATACGAAATTACCGATTGCAATTGCGGAGGTATAAATTACGCGTCGCCATCCCCGATTCATGCCGGTCGGCTTAGAAAGTCGAAATCAGTGATTCAGAAACAAAATCACAACGAGCATTGTCCTGCCTGCAAGGTCCGCGTTCGCGATCTTCTCGAACGAATCTACGGAGAATGCTTGGTGAGTCACAGGTTTGACTGGCAAACTCATCTTTCCTCATACACAGGAACACCGATTTACTCGACGCTGTGTAAACTCGCATTGATTCTAGAGAAATACCGTGGCTTTGCCCTGAAGGATTTCGTGAAAACCGACACGCTGGCCGCGTGCGACTTCTGGGTACCGGATCCCGGCTTCATACTGGAATTTGATGAACGACAACACTTTACGACGCCCCGAAAACTGACCCTTCACGCGTACCCGGACAACCTGACTCTGGGCTTTTCCGGAAAGCAATGGATCTCACACTGTGAGCAACTCGAAGCAAAGGACAACGATCCCCCATTCCGCGACGAACAGCGTGCCTGGTATGACGCGCTACGCGATCTCTTACCGTCGACAAAGGGACTTCAGCCGACAGTTAGGCTTTACGCTCGCGATATGGTCTGGTGCTCGCTCGACCCGGACAGCACCATCGATCAGCAGCGATTCTCGTCTTTTATAGGCTATCGCAGTTCAACGCAGGAGCCCCAAAGTGCAAGCCAAACAATGATCAAGCGGCATAACTCCGCTGGTGGAAAGGCCTCTGTTCTCCGTGCGGCGCTCGTTTTTCCTCAGGTAGACAATAAGACGCTATTCGGAATCGTACCGCGCGGAGGTGGAGCCAAAAAACCCGTCATACCCAATTGCGGGGCATTCGCGGGCGAAAACGTGGACTTTGTAATTTTCCCGGAAGGGTACATTCGGGCGGCAGACGTTAGACGTCTCAAGACGCTTAAACAACTGGCCGCGGATCTGGACGCGACATTGCTGGTCGGTGCAACTGAAGACAATGACGATTTGACCGGACGCACCTGCCAGATCCTGTTACGCATTAATCCTGATGGAACAGCGTCGCGCTTGTACACGAAACACTCAAAAGCAGAGGCTGTGGCCTTCGGAATGCACGATTGGCAAGCAAGCAATGCTCTGCCAACCTTCGACTTGAGTGGCGTGAAGTCTGGCGCCACAATTTGTCACGACCAATATTTGGGTCTATTACCTCGTTTTCTCTCAAGGCGCGGCGCCCGGATATGGATCAACCCAAGCTACGACAATGTCGTTGACGTCAAATGGTCTTCGATACTGCGACTTAGGGCAGTAGAAAATCGCGTGTTCTCTCTCTGCACGCTACACGACAGTATGGAGAGGGCCTCCTGGACTCATCCCTTTGGGTTCTCTCCCGATGGCAATGAACTCACAGCGCGACGAGCCGGTACAAATCGCTCGCAGCCGTTGTCGGATTGTATCGAGTCGGAGAATATCTACGTAGTCGATCTCGATACTGGGTTGCTTGCACAAGAATTGGATTGGAAACGGGTTCCGAAAGCCGATGACCTGTCTAAACCAAGACCGAAGAAACTCACAAACGCAAGTAAGCCCATCCATCTGAGTTTGATCGGCGAACATCCGGCAATCCTGAGTCGATCCGGATGGGTTACTGTGGATTTACCTGGATGTGCTCTAAAAACTGTTCATGGATCAGTTTACGTTGGCATTGTGCCGGAAGAACAGATACTCGACGCCGCCGCGTGCTTTCGCGTGATCGACCGCGCGAAACAGGCAGACTGCAGACCGATCATCTGGAATGTGTGGGACGCGCTTCCCGCGGAATCGGCGCGCATGGCAACGCTGATGTTGGGTAGGACAATTGAATGCTGCGCGCCAATTCTGATCTCGGACCGCTACCACATTCATGAACTCGTCGAGCTGTCGAACAATTACAAGAATCCCACCCGGAGGACCATCGAAGCATCTGGAGAAGCCATCGTAAATCTGCAGTATGCGAAGGGTCTGGATAGCGCCTTTAAGATGGTATCAGAGCATGTCAATGGTACCATGAAATACACGGCATTGGATCGTTACCGAAGTCTTGCCTGACCATATCCACACACGAGTTCATTTGAGTTTTACAGTCACACGTGTCCAAGATTGTCCTTTCCAGGCTATATTGGAAAGCAGTGGCGGAGCGAGGGCATCCTGCCCTCGAATAGCAGGTGGCCCATCGATATCCACATCAAGGGCCAATTGCCTCCCAGCCATCCGATACGACATCTGGAATAACGGCGTCAGGGCCTAGCGAACTAGCCGTCGAGGGCAGGATGCCCTCGCTCCAATGAACTAATTTACGCGTGGTCATTGAGCTTGTCGAAATGCCCGCTATTCAACGGCCTCTTCGAACGGATCAGGAGATCGGCTCGGCTTCTGCGACTCCCCCTCAAGGGGGGAGTGATCGAACCATCAAACGGGCTTACCCGTTCATTACCAACCATTAGGCTGCGGATGTGCCTCACAAAGCGGAAACAGGAGATGTGCTGAAATTAGAATCCGGAAGAACAACATATGAAAGCACATCACTTCGACCGGTTGACACGGCGGCTGGCGGCGCTGGATCTGGCGGATATGGAGATGGAAACGGCCGGATTCGTGGACGGTTATCCCATCTATTGTATTCGTCTGGGCGGCAAATCGCGCGGCAGGAAACGCGTGCTTCTCTCCGGCGGCGTCCACGGCGACGAACCGGCGGGGCCGGAAGCGGTCCTCGCGTTTCTGGAGCGAAATCCGGCCGACCTGCTCCGGTACTTTACGTTTCTCGTTCTGCCCTGCGTCAATCCCTGGGGATACGTCCACAACAGGAGGGAAAACCGGGAGGGTGATGATATCAACCGCTCGTTCTCGGAGTCCCACGTTCCGGAGGGCGGGATTGCCAGGCGGATACTGGAAGGAAAGCGGTTCGACCTCTACGTGGATTTCCACGAGGACTGGGAAGCCAGTGGTTTCTACATGTACGAGGGTCGCCGCGATGAACGCTGGGCCGGTCGGAATATCGTCCAGGAGGTCGAAAGGGTCGGCGCCATCGATCCGGATGGAGAGGACGACGAGAACGACATCCCCATCTCCCGGGGCGTCTACCGGGTCGCGCCGTCCTGGGGCACGGGCGGGATCGTCCCGTACGTGTATCACCACCATGCCGACCACGTGCTGATCTTCGAGACGCCAACGGACTGGCCGATGGCGCAGCGAACGGCCGCGCATCTGGCCGGACTCGATACCGTCCTGGAATGGACGCTCGAGAATTCCGGCCGGGATGTCTGACACCCCGCCATTCCCTTCGGCGACGCCATGCCCGCACCGATACCCAGCTGGATCTTCTTCGACTGCTTCAATACGCTCCTGGACGATTTCGATGAAACCGGTGACGAATCCGGGTTGCGTCCGATTCTGGACCTGCCGGTCCGGGAGGGATACTTCGCCACGAAACCCGACTTCGTGAATGCGTATTCGCGCTGGCGGCGAAGCCGGTTGACCGGCGACGACTCGAGGGAGGTGTTGCTCAAGGACCGTCTGACCGACGTCCTGGCGGCATCGGGAACGACGGGTCGAAAGCCCGTTCATCGGGTCGTACGGGAAATGATCGAAGAATTCGAGAGGGCCTATCCGAAGCAGGTCCGGCCGACGCCCGGCGTCGAGGCGATGCTGGCGGCGTGGCGCGGCAGAGTTCGAATGGGCGTCGTCTCGAATTTCTACCTGCCCGGATGGCCGGAGCAACTGCTGGCGGACCACGGATTGTTGTGCAACTTCGATTTCGTCGTCAACAGCGCAGAAGTCGGAATCAGGAAACCCGGCGCCGGGATCTATCGAGAGGCGTTCCGTCGGGCCGGTCTCACGGACGACCTGGCGGGCGACGTCCTGTTTATCGGAGACAATCTTCGCAACGACGTCCTGGGGCCACGATCGATGGGCATGAACGCGATATACTTCGATCGTTCGCTCGACCGTCCGATGGCGGAACCGCAATCGTGGAAAAATTCCATTGCCAACTGGGACGCGTTCAGGCCGAGATGAGACCCTTCGCCGGCCCTTCGACCCTTCGACAGGCTCAGGGACCACAGGCTCAGGGAACGGCTCAGGGCAGGGCTTCGTAGCCACAGATTCGAGGTGCCGGTCCGGGAATGCGTTCCAAATCTGAAGCCGGCACCTTGCATTTGACGTGGCTGATCATTATATTCGGGTACCAAACGGCGTCGACGGCAGCCCGATCCGGCTGACCCCGGCATCTACAGACACCGGTTGAGGAAACCGCATGCCCTTGGAAACCTTCCATCCCGTTGTCCGGGAGTGGTTTAACCAGAATTTCAACAGCCCGTCCGAGATTCAGTCACTGGCCTGGCCTGAAATCGCGAACAGGCGGAATGTGCTCCTGTCCGCGCCCACCGGATCCGGCAAAACGCTCGCGGCATTCCTGGCTGTCCTGAACGACCTGTTCGAGCGGCGTCTCAACGGTACCCTGGAGGACCGGACCCAGGTCGTCTACGTATCGCCGCTGAAGGCGCTGAGCAACGATATCCATCGCAATCTGCAGCTTCCGCTCAAGGGCATCAAGGCGCTTCTGAAGCAGAACGGTTGCCCCGATGCCGACGTACGAGCGATGGTCCGTACGGGCGACACGCCGAGTACCGAACGGGCTAAGATGGTCAGGACGCCCCCCCATGTCCTCGTGACCACGCCCGAATCCCTCTACCTTCTCCTGACGAGCAACGGCGGCCGGGAAATGCTGAGCAACGCCGGCACCCTGATTGTCGATGAAATCCATGCGGTTGCCGGAAACAAACGCGGCGCGCACCTGTCGATCTCCATGGAACGGCTCGCGCGGCTGACCCGGAACCCGCTGCACCGGATCGGCATCTCCGCGACACAGAAACCCATCGATCGGATGGCGCACTTTCTCACCGGCGGCGCGGAATCCTGCGAAGTCCTGAATATCGGTCACCGGCGCGAGCTGGAACTCCAGATCGAACTGCCCGAGTCCCCGCTCACGGCGGTGATGGCCAATGAGGTCTGGGAAGAGATCCATCAGGCCCTGGAAGATGCCGTCTGCCAACATCAGACCACCCTGATCTTCGTACCCACACGCGCGATGACCGAACGCCTGTCCCACCATCTGTCCGAACGGCTGGGCCCGGAAGTCGTCTCGGCCCACCACGGGAGCATGTCGCGCGAAAAGCGTTTGGACGCGGAAACGAGGTTGAAAGCGGGCGCGCTCAAGGCACTGGTGGCCACGGGATCTCTGGAACTGGGGATCGACGTGGGCGCCATCGATCTGGTCATTCAGATCGGATCTCCCAAGTCCATTGCCACGCTGCTTCAGCGTGTCGGAAGGTCCGGCCACACGCTGGAAGGAACGCCCAGAGGGAAGTTGTTTCCCCTCACGAAAGACGAACTGGTGGAAGCCGTAGCGCTGCTGGACAGCGTCCGCCGGGGCGAACTGGACGCCCTTCCCTTTCCTGAGAAACCGCTGGACGTGCTTGCCCAGCAGATTGTGGCGGAAGTCGCCTGCGAGGAGGACACGGCGGACGCGCTCTACGATGTCGTCCGCAAATCGTTTATATATAGGGACTTGAGCAAGAAAGAGTTCGACGGCGTCGTCCAGATGCTGGTCGAAGGGTTTACATTCCGGCGCGGAACGCGGCGGTCCTACCTTCACTTCAACCCGGTCACGCGCTCGTTGAAGGCCAGGAAAGGCGCACGTCTCAACGCGACCGTCTCCGGAGGAACCATCCCCGACCAGTTCGATTACGACGTGCGCCTCGAACCGTCGGGCGTCCAGATCGGATCCGTCCACGAGGACTTCGCCGTCGAGAGCCTGCCGGGAGACATATTCCAGCTGGGTACCGCGTCGTGGCGGATCCTCAAAGTGGAAACCGGAAAGGTGCGGGTCGAAGACGCCGACGGACTGCCGCCGACGATGCCGTTCTGGATCGGCGAGGCCCCGGGCCGGTCCGCGGAGCTATCGACGGCGGTCTCCCGAGTCCGCGAGGAAGTGTCCAGGCGGATTGACCTGGACGAACTCGATGGCAACGGGTCGGAAGAATGGAAGCGGAGCGCCGTTACCTGGCTGACGGACGACGTCGGGGCCAGCGCCACGGCAGCCGATCAGGTGGTCACGTACCTGGCTGCCACGAAAGCATCTCTGGAACTGGTGCCCTCCCAGAGTCACGTTGTGCTCGAACGTTTCTTCGACGAGGTGGGAGACCAGCACCTTGTCATTCATTCGGTCTTCGGCAACCGGTTGAACCGCGCATGGGGGCTCGCGCTGCGGAAACGATTCTGCCGCAAGTTCAACTTCGAACTCCAGGCGGCGGCCAACGAAGAGAGCCTTGTGCTGTCGCTGGGTCCCACGCACAGTTTTCCTCTCGAGGAAGTGGTCGGCTATCTGAACGACCGGACGGTTCGCGACGTCCTCGTACAGGCCCTGCTGGATGCGCCGATGTTTCAGGCGCGATGGCGCTGGAATGCCTCTACCGCCCTGGCCGTGCTCAGGCGAAGGGGCGGCGAAAGGGTGCCGCCTCAGATTCAGCGGTCCGATGCCGAAGACCTGCTCGCTCTGGTCTTCCCCGATCAGCTGGCCTGCCTCGAAAACATCCCGGGCGACCGCGAGGTGCCGGACCATCCCCTCGTATATCAGACCATTCACGACTGCCTCCACGAGGCGATGGACGTTGAGGCGCTTGAACGTCTTCTCCAGCGGATCCACACCGGTGAAATCGAAGTGTCAGCCCGTGACCTGCGCGAGCCTTCTCCCATGTCCGAAGGCATCCTCAACGCGAGGCCCTATGCATTTCTGGATGACGCGCCCCTGGAGGAGCGGCGGGTACAGGCCGTCAGAACGCGAAGGCGGCTCGAGCCTGAAGACGCCAGGAAGCTGGGCAAACTCGAGAAGGGCGCAATTGAGGCGGTACAGGCGGAGGCCTGGCCCGCGGTCACGGATGCGGACGAGTTGTACGACGTACTCGTGATGCATGGCTTCCTGACCCACGAGGAAGTGACGGAAAGCGACGAAGGGACGTGGGCCCCGTTCCTGGCGTCGCTGGTCGAAACGGGCCAGGCAGCGCCCGTCGAGCCGAAGGACGGCACGAAACTATGGATTTCAGTCGAACGGACCCCTCAGTTCCAGGTCCTGTACAAGGATGCCGTCGGGCGCATCGAGACGGCGGTTCCGGACTCATTCCGGGAATTCCCGTCGGAGGATCCGGAGCACGTCCTCACGGACGTGATCAGAGGCAGAATCGAGCTGCTTGGGCCTGCGACCGCGACCCGCATCGCAGCGGATATGGGCCTCTCCAGGAACAGGATCGACCAGACGCTCCACGCTTTGGAGGCCGAAGGTTTCGCGATCAGAGGCCACTTCTCGCCGGACCTGCCTTCCGATGCGGAAACCGAATGGTGCGAACGGCGCCTGCTCGCGCGCATCCACAGATATACGCTTGAAAAGCTGCGGAGAGCAATCAAGCCCATTTCCTCATCGGATTACGTGCGGTTTCTGCTCCGTTGGCAAAGCCTGACGGAGGGCACGCGGAAGGAAGGTCCCGAAGCGCTCAATGAAGTTCTGGACCAGCTCGACGGTTTCTCCTGTCCCGCCATCGCGTGGGAGAGCGACGTGCTGCCTTCGCGGATCAAGGATTACGACCATATCTGGCTGGATACCTGCTGTCTGTCCGGGAAAACCATGTGGGGCCGATATCTCAGGACACAGAGCGTCCGGGCCGGAAACACACCCATCCGCACGACGCCGATTACCCTGGTCAACCGGACCACGTTCGCGGCCTGGCCGTTCCGCCCGCCGGACGCCTGCGCGCCGGTCCTGACCCCGTCCGCGCAACGGGTGCTCGAATGTCTGGAAGCGGGCGGCGCGCTGTTTTACCACGACATTCTTTCCCGGTCGAAGATGCTGAGGAGCGAGATCGAGAGCGCTATCGCCGAACTGGTGGCGGCGGGAATGCTGACGTGCGACAGTTTCGCCGGGTTACGCGCCCTTCTGATTCCGGAAAAGTTCAAGGTCCGGTCCCGGCGGAATCGAGGGCCGGTCTTCGGCATGGAGCAGGCCGGCCGGTGGTCCCTGATCGAGCCCGAAATCGACGATCAGGCCGATATCGAGCAATGCGCCAGGATACTGCTGAAACGGTACGGTGTCGTGTTCAGACGGGTACTGGCCAGGGAGAACGGCATCCCGCCCTGGCGCGACCTGGTGCGGGTATTGAGGCGGATGGAGGACCGCGGCGAGGTGCGGGGCGGCCGATTCGTGGAGAGATGGGGAGAGCAGTACGCGCTACCTGAGGCGATTACCGTCATCCGGTCGTTGAAGCGGGAGAAGAAACAGGGCGAACTCGTCTCGGTCAGCGCCTGCGATCCGGTCAACCTCGTCGGGATCGTCACGCCGGGCAAACGTATACCCGCGACTCCCGGAAACCGGATCCTCTATCGCGACGGCGAACCCGTCGCCCGGTACGAAGGAAAGACCGTTCATTTCGAGAAGAAACCGGACGCGGAAACGGCCTGGACGCTGGAGAAGCGCCTGATTCGAAAGCACGTTCCACCCAAGCTCAGGGAAAACCTGGGAAGAATCGCGGTTCCCTAGCAGTCCGTTGGAAAAGTCGCTCTGCAGGCGAGGCCGAGCCATTGTGGTCGAAGACAAGGCGCGCAACCGAGTCCCATCCTGCGATTCGGCGAGGGCACGCAACGCAGTATTTCGACCGCAAGGGCCTGCCGTAGCCCGGATGGGCTTTTTCAACGGGCTGCTATGCGCGTTGTCTGTATCTTGATCTTCTGCATCACAGCCCTGGACGAATCGAAACTTCAGGCATTATCCCACGGGCTGATTGCAAAAATTCCGATTTGTTCGGGCGAAAAAAGATAAATCCCTTATATTAATGAAAAATAAGTGTGGCTATAATCGATACATGAGCGTACATGCGAAACCATAAACCGGCGCCTTCCAATTTCGTTCGACTACAGGGTTGTGTGCGGCCGGCCACGGAGCACGAATTGCGCGAACGCGCAGAGCGCGGACGCGGATGGAAGCGGCTTGTCCAGCAGGGGATTTGCCATACCTGTCACTCGATTGCGGAGGGAGAGGCAACGTCGAACTCGGACGGCGCACTGTTGTTCGAAAACGAGCGGTGTTTCGCGGTCCTCGAGCAATACCCGCGCGGCCTGGGTCACACGATCCTGATCGCCAAACCGCACGTTCCGGACATCGCCGGGCTATCGGACGAGTTGGGTGCGGAGTTGATGTCGGTCATGCTTCGACTGACCCGCGCGCTGAAAACGGTAACCGCCTGCGACAAAGTCTATCAGGTTACCATGTGTTCCGGGCCGCTCTCCCATCTTCACTTTCAGTTGATACCGAGGCTGCCCGGCGAAAGGATCGGCGGCGGCGTCTTCTCGAGTAAGCGCAGTTATCTTGCTTCTGCCGAACCGTTGGCGGGTGCGGTCAGGGCGGAACTCGCCCGCACGCCGGCCGGCGGCGACCGCGTGACGCCCGGCTGACTCAACCGGGTGACGGAAGATTTTTTCGTACAAAACGAGCGCCCGCGGAATCCCTCCTCCTGCCCGGGCGATCCCCGAATCCCCAGTGTATCCCCATAAACTTTCATCCTCCATACACAAGCCGTAAATCTGAAAGTCAACCGCTAAGGAGTAAGTTTATGCCATCCGCAAGAACGGTACTCGCCCTGCTTCTGTGCTTCGCCACATCCGCCTTCGGCCAGGGCGCGGGTTCCATAAAGGGACAGATCACCGGCGCAGACGGCGACCCCCTGTTCGGAGCCAACGTCATTGTCCAGGGATCCGCACTTTCCGCTCCCATGAACGTGACCTCGGACGAGAACGGTATGTACGTAGCTGCGGGCCTTCCCGACGGCGCCTACCGGGTCTCCGCATCCTTTGTCGGATACGGGACGGTAACCCGGAGCGATGTCAGGATATCCGGCGGCGGCGAGATCAACCTCGACTTCACCCTGGAAGTCGAGGTTCTTTACGGAGACCAGATCGTCGTCTCCGCGTCACGCCGGCGGGAGAAGGTCCTTGACGCGCCGGCCTCGGTAGCGGTTGTAGGGACCGAAGAGATTCAGTCTCAACGCGGATTGAGCGCCGCGGACTACATCGTGGGGCTTGCCGGCGTGGACAACGCGCAGACCGGCCTGTTCCAGGCCAACACCGTGGCGCGCGGCTTCAACAACGTCTTCTCCGGAACCTTGCTTACCCTGGTGGACAACCGCATTACCCGTGTGCCTTCTCTCAGGTTCAATGCCCATCACTTCATTCCCATTACGAACCACGACGTCGACCGTGTCGAGGTCGTCCTTGGCCCCGGGTCAGCGCTTTACGGTCCCAACAGTGCCAACGGCGTGATGCACATCGTTACCCGGTCGCCATTCGGCTCCGAGGGCACGTCCGTCAGCGTCATGGGCGGCGAACGCGACATCCGAAAGTTCTCTTTCCGGCACGCCGCCACAACCGAAAAGGTCGGTGTCAAACTTTCCGGCCAGTACTTTTCCGGAACGGACTGGGAGTACGAAGACCCTGAAGAGGTGCGGCTGCGCGGCCGGAATCCAAGGGACTACGACGTGAGCCGAATCAGCGGTGAATTGCGACTCGACGTACGCCCGACCGACGATCTCACGGCCATCTTTTCCAGCGGCTTCGCGCGGCTCAACAGTATCGAAATGACGGGCATCGGCGCGGGGCAGGCCGATGGGTGGACCAACTACTCTTTCCAGGGTCGCGTACTCTTCAAGGACGTCTTCCTGCAGGCCTTCCACAACGCCAGCGACGCCAAGGACACCAAGCTTCTCCGTACCAACGACCCCATTGTGGACAGGTCCTCCTTTACTGTCCTTCAGGCCCAGCATAGTCTGAGCGTGGAAGACCGCCACCGGATCACTTATGGGGTGGACGGCCTGTTCACGCGCCCGAATACCGGAGGCACGATAAACGGCGTCAACGAGACCCGCGACAACGTCGACGAATTCGGGGCTTACGTGCAGGGCGAGATCAGCCTGAACGAACAGATTACCGTATTGGGGGCCGCCCGGTTGGACGACCATAACCACGTCGACGAGCGCGTATTCTCTCCCCGCGGCGCCGTTGTCTTCAAACCGGATCCACTTCAGACCTTCCGGCTGACGTACAACAGGGCGTTCAGTACGCCTTCCACGGGCAACTTCTTCCTGGACATCGTCCAGGCCAGGGACGCCTTCGGTACGGGTCGGGCCTTTCAACCGGTCCTGGGATTCAGCCCCAGTTTCGACATCCGCGCGCAGGGCACCAAGGATGGATTTAAATGGAGCCGCGACGCCAGCGGCGTACCCACGTTCCGGTCGCCGTTCGCCCAGGTGATCGGCCTTTCGCCATCACAACATATCAGGATGGATGATGCAAGGTTCAGCAACGTCATGTGGGGAATCGGTCGAAGCGCGGTCATGGCCGCGGCCCTTCCATCTTTGAAGCAACTTGCAACCGCTTTGATCACCGGACAACTCACGGCCGCCGGGGTCCCGGCGGAACAGATTCCCGCCATAGCGGCCGCGCAGGTGGAAGTGCTGGCTGCAGGTTTTCAGAGTATCATACCGCAGACCCTTCCCGGCCTCCGGAACACACTGAGAGTCTTGAATCCAACAACGGCAGCCTTCGACCCGTTTCCGGACCTGGGCGCATCCACCATACGGGATATTGAGAAGATCAGGCCGACGATCACTGAGACCTTTGAACTCGGGTACAAGGGAATTTTCGGGAATCGCTTCGCCCTTGCTGCCGACGTGTACCGTACCCGCACCCACGACTTCGTGGCGCCGCTGCGTGTGGAAACACCTAATGTCTTCCTGGATCCCGATGCGCTATCGGCCTCGCTTTCTGCCGCTATCGCGCAGGCTCTGCAGGACCCCTCCGCGGCGCTTCTGGCCGTCGCGCTTGGTGTTCTCGATTCGCCGGAACAGGGCGGCAACGGAAACAACACGCCCATTGACGAAATCACCCGCCTCTTCGTGGCCGGCACAAATGACAACGGCGCCGCTTTTATCCCCTTCGGCACCGTTTCACCCCTTCAGGCTTCCGATCCCCACGCGATCATGGTGACCTATCGTAACTTCGGCGACGTGGAATTCTACGGCTTTGACGTCAGCTTTGCCTATTACGCCGACGAAACGTGGACCTTCTCGGGGAGTTACTCCCACGTCAACAAGGACCTCTTCAAGAATCTCGGCGGCATTGCGGATATCGCGCTTAACGCGCCTCGAAACAAATTCACCCTGGGCGCAACGGCCAACATGCAGGATCCTGGGATCCGGGTCGGGTTCCGTATCCGCGGACGCAGCGGATTTCCCATGAATTCCGGCGTCTACATTGGCGGCGTCAAGTCCGCCCTCGTCTTCGACGCGAATATGAGGTACGAACTGCCGTCCATGATAACGGATGGAACCGTCGCGCTCGTCGTGAACGCTTCCAACATGTTCAACCAGAAACACCGCGAATTCGTAGGAGCCCCCGAGATCGGCCGTCTCCTGTCCGTTGGACTGACGGCGGATTTTTAAAAGACGGCAGACGACAGAAGTAAGGCGACACCCCGCCACCCGGCCGATAACGCCAACGGCGCCTTTATCAATCCATCGACATCCGCAACCGCATTACATTCGTAGGGGCGACCCTTGTGGTCGCCCCCGCGTTTATCTGAGAGATCTTCGCACTTGAACAGAATTGACAAGAAGAGCGTTGCGTCCTGGGCAATGTACGACTTTGCCAACTCCGCCTTCACCACGCTCGTGGTCACCTTCATCTATTCCACGTACTTTGTAAAATCCCTCGCCCCGGACGAAATCGCCGGCACCACGCTCTGGTCCAGAGGCGTGACCTTTTCGGCCATCGCGGTGGCGCTGGTCTCGCCGTTGGCCGGCGCCGTTGCGGACCGGGGCGGTTTCCGCAAGGGTTTTCTCCTCCTCTCCACGATTGTTGCGGTCGTTGCCACCACCGGCCTTTACACGGCATTGCCGGGCCAGGTCCTGAAGGCGCTGCTCTGGTTCGCCGTGGCGAATTTCGCCTTTGAAATGGGCAACGTCTTCTACAATGCCTTTCTTCCGGACATCGCGCCCAGGGAATACATCGGTCGCATTTCCGGTTACGGCTGGGGGTTGGGCTATATCGGCGGACTCCTCGCAATGGCCGTTGCGATGGTCGGCTTTGTCAGTCCGGAAACACCCTGGTTCGGTTTCACGAAAGAGGCGGGCGCGAATATCCGCGCAACCAACCTGCTGGTGGCCGCCTGGTTCGCGGTCTTCAGCATCCCGATTTTCCTCTGGGTCAAACAAAAAAAAATCCGCGCCTCACGAATGCGCGGGGTCCTGACGTCCTCGTATCGCCAACTCGTCCGGACGTTTCGGGAGGCCGGGCAGTACCGGGAAATCCTCAAGCTGCTTATCGCCCGCCTGTTTTACAACGACGGTCTTATCACAATCTTCTCCTTCGGCGGAATCTACGCGGCGGGGACCTTCGGTTTCAGTTTCACCGAAATCATGGTCTTTGGAATCGTCCTGAACGTCGCCGCTGGAATCGGCGCCTTCGCGATGGGTTTCCTGGACGATCTGCTGGGCGGCAAACGCACTATTCAGGTGAGCCTCGTGTTTCTCATCCTGGCGACGCTGATGGCGGTCTTCACCCACGACAAGAACGTCTTCTGGATTTCCGGCATCATGGCAGGTTTTTTCGCGGGTCCCAACCAATCGGCCAGTCGATCGCTTCTCGGACGGTTCGTGCCGCCTGAGAAGGAGAACGAGTTTTTCGGGCTGTTCGCCTTTTCGGGCAAGGCCACGGCCTTTCTCGGACCTCTTGTCCTCGGCGAACTTACCCGTACCTTCCAGTCCCAGCGCGTCGGCATTTCGATCGTGGCTGTATTGTTCGTAACCGGAGGCGTGATTCTGAAGTGGGTGGACGAAAAAGAGGGCATCCGCGCCGGTGGCCGTGAATCTCTCAACCGGGCAGCACCGCCCACGCGGTAACGTGGGGCGGGAGCATGAACGCGCGTTTGGTCGACACCACTTCGTTACGAAGCCTGTCAGCCAGCGTATCCAGATCCACCTCTTCTGCAGTTGCCAAACCGAACTCTTCGATGAGCGGAACCATGCTGCGAAATGCTTCCACCACGAACCGGTACCCCGTCCAGTACTCCGGCCCGCCTACCGGCGCCGAGAGATCCATTGTCGGCTCGGGCAGTCCCGCGTCTACAAACGCACCGAACAGGTTTAGACCCATCTCGGTGTGGGCGCCGGATCGTTCGAAAACAGTGATGGCCCACTCGATCAAATCATTGGCAACGGGCGTGTCGGGTTGCTTGCGATAGTAGCTGAAATCGGCCTCCTGGAAGGCCACGATTCCGCCCGGTCGCAGCCGGGTTGACAACTGCCTGAGGGCTTCGGCAGGGTCACCCATATACATCAGCACCAGCCTGCCCATCAGCACGTCGAAGTCGCTGCCCACGTCCAGCGTCCGGGCGTCGCCGTCCCTGAATTCCACGTTTGAAAAGCCTGCCGCTCGCGCCCGGTCTCGAGCGGTGTCGATGATAGCCGGGTTGACGTCCACGCCCACGACGGCCCCGTCGGGACCCACGAGTTCAGCCGCCGTCAGGGAGACGTCGCCGGGACCGCAGCCAATATCGAGTACCCGCATGCCGCTGCCAACGCCCGCTTCAATCAGAAAGCGACGCGTGATAGCGTCGTACAGCTGCGACTGGTGAATCAACCGCTCCTCTTCCCCCTTGCTGCGCCCCATCGTATATCTCGCGTCGCTCGTACGCTCGTTCATCTGGATCCTCCATAGGCGTGCTCTTTGGTTGTTCGAACGGGATTTTCGGTTTCCGCAATCTGCCGGCGGGAAATTCCACGTATTCGACTTTCAGCGTCTGCTTGATGCGTTTCTTCAGTGCCTTCAGATCGGACCGGCCATCCGGCAAGTCCTTGATCATTTCTCCATCCGGATAGATCGTGGCGGTGGTTGTCATTCCCATGAAGCCCTTCTTCGACGTCCCACGGACGATCTGAAGGCCGTCGGCTGAGACTGCCATCCGGGAGTGCACAATGCGTCCGTCTCCGATAATCCGAAAGATGAACCCCAGCAGTCCTGACGTCGGACGTCCACTGAGCCCCCTGATTCGATCGCAGACGAACCAGTCTCCAAGATCCAGCAGCCGGTATGAAATCAACCGACGAATCGTAATCTTGAGGGTGGGCGTCGACAGCGTATCGCGGTATGAGTAACGATCCGCCTTGTCCGTCCGGTCTTCCCACCAGATACGGACATTCAGAGCCAATCGAGGCGCCGGCCCGTCGTTCACCGATCGGATCACTCGATCCAGTCTGTATTCCACGTCCATATGCTGCTCGTATTCATAGGACAGCCTTGCGTAGAGGGGCATTTCGTCTTCAGTGCGTCCGGTGGCCTCCATAAACGCCCGAAACCAGTCTTCCGAGTTGATAAACAGCGGCGCACCGCGCGGGTTGCGTTCCCACGCCCGGTGCGCGAGATGGAAGATCACTTCCCATTGGAAACGTGCGCCGTTCGTCGTCGCGGTCGGATCGTAGTCGCCAGTCTGGCGCATCGCATTCAGTATTTCCTGCCTGCTGACCACCTGGTACGCCTGGCGGGAGGCGCCCGCCTCCTGGCACCTGGTCTGATCGGGTGAAAACAAAAAAAAGAGGACTATCACAATCCTCAATACCAAAACACATCGCCAGACCGTCATTTCGAATCCAATATCTCGAGACGTGGAATCGATAGACCGGCATGAGCCACGGGATCTAACCGCCAACAGGTGCGCGAATTCACGCCAGCTATCCAGAAAAGGGTTGTCTCGACCGGCCGTTTTCAGATGACTACGCCTCGGACTCCGTTGTGGATTGAACCAGTGGAGTCGACACGCTGGAAATTGGATCTAGTCGGTCGAACCGGCTAATTGACGCAACGCCAGTCACATTATGCAGGACGACTGGGGGCAGGACCCAAATCAAACTGAACCGGCTACGGCGTTGGGCCGGGGATATGCTGCTTAATAAATGCTCGCCCTGTATGGTTTTCAACGATTTTGACCGCTGGAGTTCCGGTAAACGTGTGGGTCGTTGCATGAAATACCGACAGACTGAGATCCTGCAACAAATCATCGTCCTCAAGCGATGAGACATTCAGTTGATGTTCTCGTAGATCTCCTCTTGAAATGTGCCTGCTATGGCTCTTGAATTGCTTGTGGTCGGCAAGCCAGCTGGACACCGATGACGCCATCTTCCAGTTTTCTTCACTGTCTCTAAACATATAGGTCGCGAGCCATGTCCGTACCAATTCCTTTGACAAACTCAATGCGGTTTCGCACTGCACCAGAAGATCGGGACCGTATTGACTTAACATCGGGAGCCAAGCCGACAGCTTTGAGGGGTCCGAACATTCCTGTTGGGCTCGATCGAACTGATCCAGAATTGCTTGTGCCGGGACGAAGCGTGTCCCCAACGAAGTATTCAGTAAAACTTGTGGATCGGTCGGTCCTAAGAAAGAGTGCTTGCCAAGTACAATCTCGTCGGCTGCACAAGATATCATAGTCGCCGCCGACATTGCCAGTTGGGGAACAATGACTCGAATATGAGAGAACCGCAATCTCAGATAGGATACCATCGCCTCGGCCGCTTCGGGAGATCCTCCGGGACTGTGCAGAATCAGATCAAGGTTCTCGCCGTGCAAATCCGAGGTTACTTCCATAAGCGCGTGAATGTCTTCGTCACCGATTGAAACGAGCGGTGCCGGTGCTTCTTTTTGAATCCATCCCGACGCGTAAAGTATCAGATTTCGACCGGTATATTCGTGCAATCTGAGAAGGTATCGTCTTCGAACGCCGTCAAAATCAGGCGATCCACCCTGTTGACCGGCCCGGCAAGTTCGGCCAGTATCTCGCTCCAGATCGGCATAGACGACCGTTGTTCAGCGTCGAATTACATTACATTTGCGTGGTCAGTCGTTGATACTCTTTCCGTCGGTTTCGCTGCCAGACGGTAGGAATCGAGCCCTCTATCCGCATTCTGGTAATTGCGGTAGACCTCCATAACTTCTCGGACACCCGGACGGGCGAGCGCTTCCCTTAACATGGCGGCATGTTGTTGCTTACGGTCGCAACGCTGGACGTCTGTTGTTTGTTCTGACATGGCGCGTCCCCTGTTGTCTTTTGTTCGATTTCACCAACCAAAAATCGAAATCTTGCTCGCTCCTCGACCGACAGTGCCAATTTCGTTTCATCCGGGATTTTTTCCCTCGGCATCTCGTCAGTCTATATCATACTCGGTCTTATCTGTAATATAACGGGCGTCAATGAGGTTGTCAAGACACGACCGGTTCTCCTCACATGTCTACCGCCGTTGGGCGCCGTTCGGTCGAGTGCATAGGACGTCGCCAGGGCCAACCGAATCGGAAACGGTTGACAGCGTCCGCCTGAAACCTCTATTTTTCGATCCGTACTGCTTTTTGTAAAAATCGACCGACTCTGTCCGGCACAAACGTGCGTGGGAACGTCAACCTGCGATGTCTGGGCGCCTTGCACACGCTTGTGCTGATTAACAGCCGCAGGCAGGTGAATGTTCTCGCCCAGTTGTTCGGCGGCCTGACCCACAATCCCAAGGGACGGCGCATCAAGCCAGCGGCGACCTGCGCGCTGGGGCGTTGACAAGCCGACCCTAACCTGGAATCACGTCTACATAGACGGGAACGGATCTATGGACCTCGTAAGATACCCGGACAGCCGCGTCGAAGTGCTCGACGAGCGCTTCGCAAAGTACAAACTCGGGACCGCGGCCATCGAAATGCTCTGGACGGGCGGCCGGTGGCTGGAAGGCCCGGTATGGTTTGGAGACGGCCGCTATCTGCTGTTCAGCGATATTCCCAACAACCGCATCCTCAAGTGGGAAGAAGAGACGGGGGACGTCTCGGTCTTCCGCAAACCATCGAACAATACCAACGGGAATTCGCGCGATCGCGAGGGTCGACTGCTATCCTGCGAACACGACGCGCGGCGCGTCACCCGCACGGAATACGACGGTTCGATCACGGTACTGATGGACCACTTCGATGGAAGGCCGCTGAATGCGCCGAACGACGTTGTGGTCAAATCCGACGGTTCGATCTGGTTCACGGACCCCGGTTACGGCATCCTGATGAACTATGAGGGACACCGGGCCGAATTCGAGAACGACACGAACGTGTATCGCCTCGATCCGGACACCGGTGAAGCGACCGTTGTCGTGAGTGACTTCCGGCGGCCCAACGGCATTTGCTTCAGCCCCGACGAATCGCTGCTCTATATCGTGGATACAGGGCGGTCTGACGGGCACCAATATCCCACTCACATCCGGGTTTTCGACGTGGAAGGTGAAGGCCTTGCAAACGGACGCGTCTTCACCGACATGGACCCCGCGTCGGCGGACGGCATCCGCACCGACGTGGACGGCAACCTGTGGGCGGGGGTATGCTGGGCCGGTGAAGGCTACGACGGTGTGCACTGCTTCGCGCCCGACGGCGCCCTCATCGGCAAGATCCACCTGCCCGCCCCCTGCGCGAACCTCTGCTTCGGCGGCGCCAGGAAGAACAGGCTGTTCATGACCTGCTCACAATCGCTGTTTTCCGTATACGTGGAGACGGTGGGGGCTCAGGTGCCGTGAAGCGGAGGGGAACACGCGGCGGGGAAGGGAAAGGAGAAACAGGCGACGGATTATAGATAAAACGGAATCCTTACCAACGTAGAAAAACAAGAGCCGTCCAGGCGAGAGCCGGGCGGCTTATTGAGTTGCGAACGTCTTGGCGGTTCGGGGAATACCTATTCAATTTCCTGCAAAACAGATTCTCGCTCTGCGCCCCGTACTAAAATTCTCGGTCCCGAAGTCAAAGTCTCTGTAGGCAGATCAACAAGTAAATCATCATTGTAATCGGCGATAATTGATCCTCTTAGCGCTTGATTCTGACGATCACAAAACCGTGCCGGAACAAATGCCGTATAGGTCGCTCCGTTGGCGTCAAATTGAACCAGATATTCGTCAGAAGATCCCATTTTACGTAATTGACGGCACGCAATCCAAACTTGCTGAGGCTCAGTACGCCACTCCGGGATTTGAATCATATCAATACCCTTTCATTGAGATTGAGACGTAACTGAACGTGCGATCGCAGTCGGTGGCTAGTCAAGATAGGGTGATAACCGAATGTAGTCAGGATTAATCCAGGCGTCAAGAGCGGGTATATTGATGGAGGGCATCGAGTATTGTCGTTCTGTCTTCAATTCGACCGGATCTTCCGCCAGTCATCAAATTGTCAACACCCCTCATCGGCTCCGATCGAGGTACTTCCGCCCGCCTGGTACTCTTTGCCGGGAGTTCAATGGCGCCCGCTTTACACTCTCTGGTATTTCGTCGACTGTGCCGGGCGACGGTTTGGCAATCGGGCGTTCTCTCCTTCGCTTCGACCTATTCTTCTCTGTCGTCATAGCGTTTCCTCGCCAAGGTCAACGTCGATTCGTTATAGGTCTGATGCCAGTCTGTCAGGACAAGGCGGGCGCCCACAAGGGACGCCCCTACAAACCCGTTTTTCGACAGGAATGGCTAATTGGTGTCGCGTAGAACGGACAGATTTCCTACGTATTTCGCATCCGACTTGTAATATACGCCTGTTTTTTCAAAAAACGACCGGCGAATTCGCCTGAGCGAGGCATAATAAGGAAAAGGTCCTGGAGATCGCTGTTTGATCCCCCAGGACCTTGAACCGCATCTGGTGGGCACGTGGCGT
Source organism: Gemmatimonadota bacterium (assembly GCA_028874335.1). Classification (GTDB taxonomy): domain Bacteria; phylum Latescibacterota; class UBA2968; order UBA2968; genus JAAXHE01. Next base: position 39,904 of record JAPPJY010000070.1, read on the forward strand.
GAACCCCATCGCAGAAAACATAGCGGATGGTTGACAATGTCGCGCGCGGGCCATATACGGAAAGGCGTCAAAATCCCCCCACCGCATCAGCCTTCGCCAGCCCTTCGACAAGACCCGGCGACGGCTCGGCTTCTGCGACTCCCCCTCAAGGGGGGAGTGATTGATTCATCAAGCGGGCACATGCGTTACCTGCCACCTATCTCGATGCGGCCGAGCAGAGCGAAGCCGCACTCGAACGAATCCATAAAGAAAAAAGGGCCGATCGATATTCAGATTCGGCCCGTTTGTGCGGATATCTGCAGCAATGTGCCGCGTATGCAGCGGTAAGCGCATGCCTTTCGTACAGAAGTCCGCGTGGATTGTAACTTCGTTTATTTACTGCAAATAACGACCAGCCGATTAACGCCGGCGCCTGGGCCGGTTGCCGCCGCCCCTGCGCTTACCGCCCGCATCGTCGGGCGGGGGCAGCCGGTGCAGCCACACGATGCGCCCGCGATTCAGATCGTAAGGCGAGGTCTCGATCGTCACGCGGTCACCCACCAGAACACGGATATTGAAGCGCCGCATCTTGCCCGACGTATATCCCAGTATCTGATGTCCGCCCTCGACTTCCACCATGTATTGCCCGTCCGGAAGCGTATCCGTGACGGTTCCTTCAAGCGAAACCTTTTCCTCTTTCGCCATGCCACCTCCAGCTTCAGATAAGAAAATCTACTTCAGATTGGGCTTTCAATTTATGTGAATGCACAAACGGTGTCAAGCGGCATCTTCGATATAATCGACCGTCATCCGCAGCGCCTGTTCGGCAATCCGCACGCGAATCTCATTTCGGTCACCTCCGAACACAAAGCATTCACACCGGACACCATCCGGCGTCGAAAGCGCAATATATGACGTTCCCAACGGCTTCGGCGATCTTCCGCGAATCGGTCCGGCGATGCCCGTTTCCGCCAAACCCAGCGTAGAATGGCTTGTCCTGCCCACGGCTTCGGCCATGGCTGAAGCCACTTCTTCACTCACCGCGCCGCAGCGTTTCAGCAGAGATTGGGATATCCCCAGCGCCTGGGTCTTGGCCGTGGCACTGTAAGGCACCAGTCCGCGCTCGAAAAAGGCCGAACTACCCGGCACGCTTACAATGCGGGAGCTGATCAGCCCGCCCGTCGTGGTCTCCGCGACGGAGAGGGTCCATCCCCGATCGGTCATCAATCCGCACAGCCGCACTTCAAGAGAATCAGACAAAGAGACCGGACCCCGCTTTCTACCCTGATTATACCTGCGTTCGGATGCACGTCAAGAATCTCGCAGAAAGGCATCAACGCTCAATGCGCTCATGTTGAATTCGATGAGGGCTTGAAAATCCCCCCTCCGCATCAGCCGTCGCCGGCTCTTTCCGCATGCTTGCTTCAACCAGCTCAGCACAAGCAGGGCGATGGCTCAGGGGACCGGCTCGGCTTCTGCGACTCCCCCTCAAGGGGGGAGTGATCTGAATTGAACCTACGCGTTGTCACCCAGCCATCAGGCTGCGGGCGAGCAGACCGCAGCCGCGCCATTGCACGCTAATACGGTCTTCGCCCGAACGGGTCGGCCGCCCGCAGTTCCGCCTCATCCGTGGGTCTATATGGCGTACCGACCAGCGCGCCGTCTCTAACCGTGGAATCGCCGCGCGCGTGGAGAAGCTCGATCAACCGGCGTCTCCAGACGGAAACGCGGGCCTCGTCCCCGGCCAGGTTGTTCACTTCATTCGGATCGACGTTGAGATCGAACAGATACTCCCTGCCGCCGAGGCGGAACCACATGTACTTGTACCGCCCGTCCGTCAGGCAATGGTGGCGGCGCTGTTCCGCACCGATCTCTCCGTGGAATATCCGGTCACCGACCGGATCGCCGCCTTCCAGCGCAGGCAGCAGCGACACCCCGTCGGCCTGCTCGGGGACGCGGCCGCCCGCCGCCGAGACGAACGTGGGCAGTATGTCGACGAGCGATACCGGCTTCTCATATCTGCGGGCAGGATTTGCCCCCTTCCATCCTCTCGGCGGCCGTAAAATCAGCGGTACGCGACCGGAACCTTCAAAGAAGTGAGACTTGAAGAAGAGTCCGAAGTCCCCAATCATATCTCCGTGGTCCGAGGTAAAGATCACCAGCGTGTCGTCCCACAACCCCTTCCAGCGGAGCGCGGCTAAAAACCGCCCGATCTGATGGTCGATATGGGTAATCTGCCCGAGGTAGTGACGCCGTGCGCGGGCGATCCTCGAGGGCGACATGCGGTCCCAGTCGTAACGCGGCGGCGCCTCCTGCAGTTCCGGCGGGAGGAAATCGTCATCGGGCGCGCGGATGGGCGGCGGCACGTCTTCCGGGTTGTACCAGGTGTCGTACGGCGCCGGAGGATCGTACTGCGAGTGCGGCCTGCTGAAAGACATCCACAGAAAAAACGGACAGGTGGGATCCCGCCTGTCCAGAAATTCGATACACTCGTTCGCCGTCCACGTGTTCACGTGGTGGGTTTCGGGAACCACCGACCTCCGCGAGAACACGTCGTTATTCCCGATGCTCGTTGCCCGCTCGAGACCCGCGTAAGGCGTTTTCTCGAGCCACCGGTGATAATCGTCACCCTCACGGTACCGGCCCGACTCGTTGATGATGGTATTGTCGAACCCCAGCCGTGCCCGCTGCGGGCTGAAGTGCGCCTTGCCAATCAGTTGAGTCTGATACCCGAGTCCGCCCAGAATTCGGGGCAGGGTGTCTGTGGTTCCGAGCGCCCTGCTCGAATTGGTGAAATACCCTGTATTGAAGGGAGACCGGCCGGTCATCATCACCATGCGCGCGGGTACGCACACCGGACATGGCGAATACGCCCTGGGAAAATACACGCCCTCGTTCGCAAGCTGGTCCAGATGGGGCGTTTCGAGAACAGGATGACCGTCGATCCCGGTGCAGTCGCCCCGCTGCTGGTCCGTGGTGATGAAGACGATATGGGGTCGCTCGACGGAATCGGCCATCGGAAAACCCCTTCCTTCAGCGCGCCGGCGCCCTTCGCACAGTCTACCCGGCCTCCACGACCGGCGGATGCGCAAAATCGTGGTAGCGTTCGGTGATCTGACCTTCGGACGCGTCACCCTTGTGCACGTAGAACCTGTATCGACCGGTCAGGGTCTCGCCGGGCGGCAGCACGTGGTTCCCGCGCCGTCTCGGGTCGGCATAGAAATGGGAATGGCCGAAGGGATTGGCCGTCATCAGGCCGTAGTTGCGCACGTGCCAATAGGTGGGATGCCTGAAGCTATCGGGATGGTCCATAATGGCCACGCCCACGCGATTGCCGTTCACCGGGCCGGTATAGTGGCACCAGGCCGCCCGTTTGCCCCAGGTCTCGTCCTCGTTGACGCCCCCGATCGCGTTTTCGATCCTGCCGCCCTCGCCGGACCGCACTTCCATGGATTCGGCGACGCGAATCGACGCCAGGCCGCCTTCCTTCGTGTCGCCGAAGAGTACGTCGATCTTCGGTGCGGTCAGCGTGACGTGCAGGTCGAAGATCCTCACGTCCGACCCGGTACGGTAGAATGTCCAGGCCGCCCGTTCCTCGCAGATCACGTTGGATCCGTGCTCTCCGCGCCAGGCGTCCGCGCCCTCCCAGTTGCTGATGGATACGATCCGGCCGTAGACCGGTCCGCTCCCGAGTTCGTCGAAACGCTGTTGACGGGTCCACGCGTGCCCCTCACCTTCGCTCCAGTTGTTCCATCCGTTCACGTGGCCGTGCGAAATCCAGACGGACCGATGGTGATGATGGTCTCCTTCCCCCTCGTTGATCAACGGTCGCGTGATTCCATCGCCGTACGGCCCAATCAGCGGATACAGGTGCGGGCGCACGAGGTCCTTCCCGAAGCAATAGCTCGTAAAATCGGTACCGTCGATCCGCACCTGAATTCTGCTTTCGGCCTCCGACAGTTCCACCCCGCCGCCGGACGATGCCGACCCCCCGGAATCCAGCTCATAGTCCGCCGTCTCTCCCGCCGGCAGATCGTCCACAATCCAGCTCACGCGAACGCCATCGTCCTCGCTTTGTACCTGGCAGGGCGTGGCGCCGCGCGGACCAGCCAGACCGACATTCCCTTTCTCGGTCCCGAGTCGTTCCAGGAGGTCGAGGTTCCGTTGCATCGTGCCCGGCCTCTTCACGAATACGGAGACCGGACAGTTGACTCGCCGGTGAGGCCCGGCCTGAACCTTGAACTTTAGATCCGACACATTACCCCCTTAAAGAAGGAAGAAGGAAAAAGGTAGAAGGAAGAGCACGCACTCTGCTCCAGCCTTACTCAATTTAAAATAGAAAGTTGCCGACCACAATTCGTCAATTCCCAGCGACGTTGTATGGGAGCTTCTCAGGAAGATGAAAGGCGATCCGAAGTCACAATTCGGCGATTTTCAGATTCAGAGGACTCAGTCTTCTCACTTCTCACTCCTCTCTTCTCTCTTTTCACCGCCTTAAATAATCAATCGACCATCGATGTCAAGCGGATTCGCTTGACGGAGCGCGGCCGAACCGCTATCTTTGTCCCCATAAAACGCAGGGGTGCTCGCCCGCCGAGCTGAGAACATACCCTTTGAACCTGATCCGGATTATGCCGGCGCAGGGAGTCGAGGAACCGCACCCCAGCCGCTTTTCGACCAGATCGAGGGCGGCGGCTTTTTTGGAACTCTTCCAGTTGACATCGGACCGGATCATTATCGTCGGCGCCGGCATCATCGGACTCGCCATCGGCTGGCGACTTGCCAGGGCGGGGCGGGACGTCCTGATCTTCGACAGGGACCGCGCGGGCCGGGCCGCCAGCCGGACCTCGGCGGGTATGCTCTCACCCCTTGCGGAGGTGCGTCACGAAGAGGAAGCACTCCTGCGGCTTGGCCTGAAGGGCCTGGAGAGATTTCCGGATTTTATCTCGGAACTCGAGTCCGAGAGCGGATTGTCCGTGGGTTACCGCCCCGACGGCGTCCTTCTGGTGGGCGTCACACGAGACGATATCGAATATCTTCGTTTCCGGTACGACTACCAGCGGGACCTCGGCCTTCCGGTGGAATGGTTGAGCGGCGCCAGGGCGCGTGCGAGGGAGCCTCAACTCTCGCCCCAGGTCGGCGCCGCCGTCTGGTGTCCCGGAGACCACCAGGTGGACAATCGCCTCATGGTTAATGCCCTGCGGGAGGCCTTCCTGAAGGCCGATGGATCCCTCATGGAGTCCACGCCGGTCGAAACCATCGACATTGCTCAGGAGCAGGTCCGCGGCATTGTCGCCGGAGACAGAGCGTACCAGGCGGCCACGATCATCCTCGCCGCTGGATGCTGGTCGCGTCTGATACCGGGCCTGCCCGGTGCCGCAAGACCGCCGGTCCGCCCCGTCCGCGGGCAGATCCTCCGCCTGCAAATGACCGGCGACTGCACCCTTAAGACCATTGTATGGTACAACCGGGCCGCGTCATCGACGGTCGCATACCTGTGTCCAAAGGACGGAGGACGTCTGGTGCTTGGGGCGACTTCCGAAGAAATGGGTTTCGACGACAACCTGACGGCAGGCGGTATCTTCGAACTCCTGCGCGCCGCGTGGGAAGTGGTTCCGGGAATCTACGACCTTCCCATCGTTGAATCCGCCGCCGGTCTTCGCCCGGGGAGCAGGGACGATGCGCCTATTCTCGGCAAAACCCCCATTCAAGGCCTCATTATGGCCACGGGCCATTACCGCAAGGGTGTCCTGCTCGCCCCCGTCACCGCGTATTCCATTGCGGAACTGGTGCTGACCGGCAACACGCCCGAAGACATCCGGCCCTTCAACATCGACCGCTTCGCCGCCTGAGTCCTGACGCCATGCAGATCACTTTGAACGGAGAAGACAAAAACGTCGAGAGCGGCATCTCCATCCGGGATCTGCTGATCGACCTTGCCCACGACCCGGACCGCAGGGGCATCGCGGTTGCGGTCAATGCCGAAATCGTTGTCAGGGCGAATTGGTCTTCAACGCGGCTCGGCAGCGGGGACCGGGTGGACATCATCGCCGCGGTCCAGGGTGGATAGTGTTCTGCCCACTACGGGCGTCGGCTTCCGACCGGCCCTGTTTGCTAACCGTTTTCGCAAGAGGGACATATGTCTGATGGCCTGACGATTGCCGGTACGACCTACGGCTCCCGGCTCATCATCGGGACCGCCCGGTATCCCAACATGCAGGTGATGCTGGACGCGATCCGGGCAAGCGGCGCGGAAATCGTCACTGTGGGCATCCGTCGAATCAACCTGGAGGATCCCTCCGGCGAGAGCCTGATCGATCTGATCGACCGGGAAAAGTACGAACTGTTGCCGAACACCGCCGGATGTTTTACCGCCCGGGACGCCGTGCTTACGGCCAGGCTCGCGCGCGAAGCCCTGGAAACCGACCTGATCAAACTGGAGGTGATCGGAGACGAGGACACCCTCTTCCCCGACGTCGCGGGGCTGCTGGAGGCGACGGACGAACTGATCCGGGACGGCTTCACGGTGTTGCCCTACTGTAACGACGACCCTGTGACCTGCAAGAAACTGGAAGACGCCGGCTGCGCGGCGGTGATGCCGCTCGGCGCGCCCATCGGTTCGGGAATGGGCATTCGCAACCCCTACAATCTCCGCATTATCCTCGACACGGTCGACGTCCCAGTGATCGTCGACGCGGGGGTGGGAACCGCGTCCGACGCCGCCGTGGCGATGGAACTGGGATGCCACGGCGTGATGCTGAATACGGCCGTGTCAGGCGCCCGCCATCCCGTCCTTATGGCTGAAGCCATGGGTCAGGCCGTTCGTGCGGGCCGGCTCGCGTACGAGGCCGGACGCATCCCGAAAAAGCTGTACGCCACGGCCTCCACCCCGATGGAAGGCGCGGTCACCCATGAATGAGCCAGAGGATGTACAGAGCCTGCCGCCCGTCTATCTGATTGCGGATCGGGCGACGTGTGCGCCCCGCAACCTGGAAGACGTCCTCGCGGAAGCGCTGGACGCGGGTGTCCGCCTCGTTCAGTTGCGTGAAAAACATCTCGAAATGCGAGAGCTCCGCCAACTTGCGGCGCGTCTCCAGAGGCGGGTCTCGCACTACGAAGCGCGTTTGCTCGTCAACACGCATGCCGGGCTCGCACGGGATATCGGCGCCGCGGGCGTCCACCTTCCCTCATCGGGGCCGGCGCCGTGGAGAATCCGGAGACAATACGGAGACCGCATGCTCATTGGCCGGTCAACCCACAACCGTAAGGAATGTGGAGAGGCCGACGGCGCGAATTTCGTGACGTTCAGCCCGATCTACAGTCCGAACTCCAAACCCGGATACGGTCCCGGCGTTGGACCGCGGGCCCTTCGCCCCGTCACAGAGGGTTCGTCCCTCCCTGTCTATGCGCTGGGCGGCATCACGCCCCGGCGGGTTGCGGCATGCAAGAGAAACGGCGCCGCGGGCATTGCCGTGATGTCGGGTGTCCTCGCCGCCGGGCACGTCGGGTCCGCGGCGAGGGCCTATCTCGAGGCCTGGGCGTCCGCACCCGGCCCGCGCCTCCCGCAGTTGTCATGAAACAGGTCCTCACCATTGCCGGTTCCGACTCCGGCGGGGGCGCCGGTGTTCAGGCCGACCTCAAGTCCTTTCACGCCAACGGCGTCTACGGCCTCTCGGTCGTCACGGCGGTGACGGCGCAGAACACGAGGGAGGTCATAGAATCGTTCGAACTGCCCGCGGACGTCGTCGAATCGCAGATCGACGCGGTGTTCGATGACTTCGAAGTCTCAGCGGTCAAAACCGGGATGCTGTCTTCGAAGCGGGTTGTCGACGTGGTCGCCGGGAAACTCGCCGAACGCGGCGCGCCCAACCTCGTCGTCGACCCCGTGATGATCTCTTCCAGCGGCTTCGACCTGCTTGGACGTGAAGCCGTTGCAAGCGTCAAAGAACGCCTTCTTCCCCTGGCCTCGCTCGTCACGCCCAACCTGCGCGAGGCTCAAACGTTGGCAGGTATTCCCGTTGAGACCGTGGACAGCGCGAAGGAGGCGGCGCGCATCATTTTCGAGTCGGGCTGCCAAGCCGTGCTGGTTAAAGGCGGTCATCTTTCCGATCCCCGTTCCGCGATTGACGTTTTGTTCGACGGGACCGGCGAAACCGTTTTCTCCGGGGCGCGAGTTCCGGGCGAGAGCCCGCACGGTACTGGCTGTACCCTTTCCGCCGCGGTCGCGGCGAATCTCGCCACAGGCCAATGTCTGGTACCTGCAATCGAAAACGCGAAGGCCTACGTCACCGAAGCCGTTCGCCACGGACTTTCCATCGGCTGCGGACCCGGGCCAACCCATCACTTCTACTTCCTCGACCGCGAACCATGAAAAAAATCGGCTGCCTCCACGTACTCACGGATACCGTTCTTCAGTCCCGTCACACCCATGCCGAACTGGCGCGGATGGCCGTCGACGGCGGCGCAGGCGCCGTGCAGTACCGCCAGAAGAGCGGCCATACCCGAGACATGATCGAAACCGCTCGCGCGATGCGGGAGATCTGCGCCCGGTCGGGCGTCTCCTTGATCGTCAACGACAGAGTCGACGTCGCCCTCGCCGCTGAAGCCGACGGCGTACACCTCGGCCAGGACGACTTCCCGGTTGTGCTGGCCAGAAATCTGCTTGGGGCCGGACGGATCATCGGGGTGTCCGCCGGGAATCCGGATGAAGCGCGGAAAGGGATCGCGGACGGCGCGGATTACGTGGGTTTCGGACCCATCTTTCCAACCGGCTCGAAGAGCGACGCCGGCGAAGCGAAGGGACTCGAAAAGCTGGCCGATTTCGCACGCGCCGTCCGGGCGCCCGTGATTGCCATCGGCGGCATCGGCGCGGAAAACGCGGCCGGCGTGATGCGGTCGGGCGCTCACGGCATCGCCGTTATATCCGCCGTCTGCTGTCAGGCCGACCCGGAAGCCGCAACCCGAAATCTGGTCAAACTCATCAAGGCTTCAGGAATCCGGGACCATGACGACGAACACTTGCGATCACTCCGCGCCTATCGTACCTTTTCTCGTTGACATCGCATTCACGCAGGTCTATCTTTTCACGCAAGCCATTGCCCAGGCACCAGAGGTAGCCAACCTACAGCGGCACCTGAAAATCGTTCAGACGATCGTCAGCCCGCATACACCACTACCTTGGGGCCTCTGGTAATGGCCTTTTTTTACCTTGATTCCTCATTTTTCGAGGACGTTAATTCGAATATGTGTCAGTTAAAAAGGCGATTAGACTGCTGATTACCAGGATACACCAGGACACTGTACGTGAACTGAAAAAATGTCCTTCATGACGACCATTTCGGCCTGTTTCGAAGGGTTTCGTCGCGGTGCCGCGTTGCGGCTTTTGCGGAATTGAGGTTAATTCTACGCGATGGTCCTGAAAGCCGCTCGCATGACCGTGAACCGGTCGCCCGCATTCAGATCGCATGCCATGAACCTGTCCCCCACGTTCAGGCCGGCAACCGAACGTTGGTCGTTGAACCGGAAATAGGTCAACGTTTCGCTCGCCGGCGCTTTTTCGCCCGACGTTGTCGCAAACCGGCGTTCTACCGGCTTCAGGATATTGGGACCCGCCGTCACGATCGCCCCGACGGCTCTTCCTCCCGCGCGGATCGCCTTTCCGTCAAACAGCCCCGGGCACGCTTTCAGCTTGGTCATACACGTGTCCGTCGAGAACAGGCCCTTCGCCCGGTCCACGGACTGCACCACGCCCTCCGACAGATTGAAGGACATGTGCAATCCCAACCTGTACCGGTTCCCGTCCACCGCTTCAGCGGTGAGGACCTCGTAGCTGGAATTACAGGTGTACGCGGGATTCCTGAAGACGACCATATCCCCTTCCGCGATCCTGTCTCCTGAATCCAGAGCGACAATGACGGACCGGTCTTCCGGAGCGATTGACTCGATCCGGCCGGCCGGTATCGCGCCGCACTCGAGGACGTCGTCTCCAAATCGCAGCCGGATACCCTGCACGATCTGCAGGTCGCGCCGGCCCGACTCGTGTATGGCAATCCTCGCCACCTCCCCGTCGAAGGCCACGGGAATCCCGTCGATCTCCGCCGTGCAGACCGCCCCATTCTCCAGCCTGCGAAACACGTAATCGACTCGTCCGTCCACACGGATCTTTACGCCGATGCCGCCGGAGACTTCCAACGCTTCCACCGACCTGACGAACGGTTCGCCCTGGAAGGGCTCCAGCACGCCCGTGAAAACCGACTCGCCGCCTGACTGTTTGACCGCCACACAGGCGTCCCAGGGACTTTGACCGTAAAACCCGAATCCTTCTCCCTTGCCGTTTACAATCTCTCTCTCGAACCGCCCGACCATCGTCAGCCGGATGCCCGTATTCTCCTCGTCCCCCGCCCGCCACGTGGCAGACCATTCACGATCGCACAGCGTCCGGCTGACGTCCCTGATGTATCCCAATCCCGGCGACGTTCCGAATGCGACGTCTTCCCCCGCGGCGGTGCCCCGGGTCTGGCGCACCGTCTCAGTATCCGCTGGGAATTCCATCCTGAAATTCTCACCGTCATCCCCGCTCAGACTTCGGAACATGTAGTCGTGCGTGGATCCACCTTTTACACGGAACAGGTCGACGATATAGGCGTCCGAGCCGGGCGCGTCCACCATCACAAGCGTCCGTTCGTAGACCTCAGCGCATCCCGGATACGCTGCTTCTCCCGAGGCGCAGACGGCCTGCATTCCCGGCGCACGCCCGTAGAACCGCAGGCTGCCCGTGGCGATCTCCTGAGCCCGCCCGTCGATGCAGACGGTGGCATGGCTGGCGGTATGCTTCTCCCAGCCGTCCACCTTGTCGTGGGTAAAGGTCGTTGGATACCCAAGGTCGCACGCGAGATCATACCCGAAGGTGATCAGGTTGATCCCCAGCTTGTCCCGGTGACCGTGCCCGCTGCTGCCCTTGCCGTAGTTCAAAACGAGGTGGTTCCTCGTCGCAACGTCGCATCCCGTTCTCAGGATCGCGATACCCGAATCGTGAAAGATGGTCGTGCGCGGCACGTACGGCGCGGTTGTTCCCCGTATCGGCTCCGCGTGGAACAGCAGATTGGCATCGGCGTACCGCTCTCTGATCCCGTCCACGTCCCCATCGGACACAGCGAGCAGACGGTTCCGATATTCGTCGTCCCCCGTGTGGACGTACGCCAGTTCTTCAACATCGCAATTCGCAAGCGGATCCAGCACCTTGATCCTCAAATCGCCTCCCCCCGTATCGCCGATCGAGGGAATCCTGCCGTCGCAGTAAATGTTCCGGGCGAATTCTATGGACTCCCGGATTCGAAGGCGGGAATCCAGATGCCGGTCCGTGCCCTTCATCGAAAACAGGCGGTCCAGAATCGTCCGCGTAATCGAACTCACCGAGTAACCGGGCGCATCGTACCACCACTTGCCGTCCCTGAACGTGTTGTTGGTCAGATTGACGGCCAGTCCGTACCGGCCTTCGATGGCCTCCTCGACCATCTCGTCGTTGCCGAGCATGGCACCAAGCGCCCAGAGTACCAATCCCTCGCGAATGATGTAGTCCCCCGTCTGGATCGCCATCGCCCGGTGCAGCCACTCGTACATGTAGCCGAACAGATTGTGACGGATATTGTAGCGGATGTCCTCGAAATCCACACGCCCGTCCCCGTTGTAGTCGCAGTCGCCCTTTGACTTGAAGAATTCCAGGAGCGCTTCGTCACGCAACATCGAGTCCATCACCAGGCCGTAAGCCGTCATACAATTGTATATCGGCATCTCCTCCCAGCTCACCTGCACCAGGTAGCCGCGCGTTAGCGGACGTTGTTCGTCAACCGTACCATTGTAGGACCGGTAGACCTCGGCCAGCCTGTTCAGCATGACGCCGGCAATATGGGCATACCGGTCGTCACCTGTAATCGCGAAGGCGCGCGACAACTGAAGCAGTGCCGTGCCGCCGGTATAGGCATCGAGAGAAGCGATCGTCAACTCATAGGGATGAAAGAACAGCTTCGAGAGAACGTAGTACCGCCACGCGGAATTGAAGTGGTAGATCGTCCCCGGATTGGCGAAACCCTCCGGCGCGATCCAGCCGTCATCGTCGTCCCAAACCTCCACGGGCCTGCCCGTGGCCGGATTGTGCACGACCGCCCCGTTGTGCCACCACTCGCCTCCGATGACGCACTGCCAGCGGTACTCCAGCGCCGTATTCGTCCGCATGCATTTGCGTCCGCCACCGTGGATCGGACAGCCCCGCTCGTAGCTGGGCGAGATCGCGCGCGGATTCTGCGTGGGTATCATCCGGTAGATGAAATCATCGTCCTTGTCCAGCCACCACGACGCGTCCTTCAGGATTTCCTCCGCCTGCGCCCGGCCCCACTCGGTGGATGTACGGTTCCGCGTTGCCGTCGCGATTTCGGCGGTACCTACCGGACCGACGATCGGACGTTCGACGGGCGACCGATCGATTCGATCCAACACGTCCCGGGTAATCTCCCTCCTTGCTTCTTGGAAATTGTCCTCCAATTCCGCCCGGAGCGCATCCCGGATCTTCAAATAATCCACCGCCCGACCTTCCCCAAATTCGCCGTATGCTTCAAGCTGCGCCACGTGCATCCGGCCAGGCGTGGATTGCGGTCCTCCATCGGCGTCCTGCCAAACGCGTACCGCCTCCACCTGCACGGGGTCGAATGACAACACGGACTTTGGCTCCGGCTCCGGGACCCGCGCAGTCGCGATGGTAATCCAGGCGCCTTCAACCCAGCCCTGAACTAAGACCGCGCGGGAGGACTCGGGCGACCGCCCCTTCCCCCAGTAAATCTCAACCCGCTTGATCAGGGCAGCCCTGGGAAACACAACAGCCGCCCACTGCGGCAGTCGCTCCTTTGCCGAGACCCAGGCCGTTTCGCTCGTGGAGGCTGCTTCACCCGGCCTGATTCCATCGTTGATCCTGGAGGCGTGGTGGTTGTACGCGATGCTGCTCACGTACGGCCTGCTGCCACTGCTCAACAGTGCCAGATTGGTCATGCCTTGACTCCATTCGAGAAATATCAGGTTCGATGCGGCGAAAAATCGCAAGAAAGTGGATTCCAGGGCAAGTTTTGTACCCAAGGACAAGCCTTCTGACTTGACATCGTCGACGTTTTTGTATGATTCTATTGCAGATCACGGCTATCCAGGAACAAAGTGACTCTCCCTACGACCGGATTCTTGCACGTTCGGTCCAGAGGTAGTCAGGAATTCCTTTCCCTGGAGCGAGGGCATCCTGCCCTCGACGGCCAATTCACGAGGCTCTCGCGGCGTCATCTTCAATATTGTATCGGATACAAAGGAAACAAAATGCCCTTGAAGGGGGTACTGATCGGTCACGAAGAGTTCGAGGGCAGGATGCCCTCGCTCCGGAAACGGGCGTTAGATCGTCCCGTCGGTACCGCGATGTGTAAACTATACTGCAACCGAAACGATCTGCTGCATGGACTCATTTGATGCCAAGGGAAATCGCACGAGGTGAATTGCAGAATGACCCGGGGACCGTTTTTCATTAGCCTTCTAATCTTGTGTTGGGCGCTTCCCATGTTCGACGCGCTTCCCTCGTTCGCGGAGCAGAGGCCGAAGGTCGCGCTTGTACTCAGCGGGGGCGGCGCCCGGGGAGGCGCCCACATCGGCGTGCTGCGCGTACTGGAACGCGAAGGCGTACCCATCGACATGATTGTCGGGGTGAGCTATGGCGCGCTGGTCGGGGGACTGTACGCCGCGGGATATTCCGTTGACGATCTCCAGCGGGTGATCCTGGAAACAGACTGGTGGGAAATTACAAGCAACAGCCCTGACCGCCGCCACTCGAACATGAACCGCAAGGCAATGGCTGACCGGCAGATGCTTGCAATGCACCTGGAAGAGCTGAAGCTGAAATTGCCTTATGGGATTTTTGCCGGACAGAAGATTCATCAATTCCTGAATCAACTGACCCTTGGCGCAACCTACAGGGCGCGCAACGACTTCGATCGACTTCCCACGCCCTTCCGCGCAATCGCAACCGACATTCTGTCCGGAGAACAGGTCGTGATCCACAATGGCTCTCTCGGTGCTGCGATCAGGGCCAGTATTTCGGTTCCAGGGGTATTTGCGCCGCTGAGTACGGAACATACCCATCTCGTGGATGGCGGCATCGTCAATAATCTGCCCGTGGACGTCGCATTGGACGCCGGCGCCGATTTTGTCATTGCCGTGGATTGCGCCACGCCCCTGCGTACCTTAAAAGAAGAAATTCAGGACATCATCGACGTCATCGATCAGGCCGTCAGTTTTCGAATCGAAGAAAGAAAAATCGAAAACCGGAAACGCTCCCATGTATTGATATTGCCCAAACTGGATAACTTCGACGGCGGCGATTTCAACCGTTCGTATACCCTGATTCCAATTGGCGAAACAGCAGCCGAAGAACAAATGGACGCGATACGTAATGCATTGCGGACGCTTGGCGTTCCAAAACGCATCGGCAAACCGAGAACATCCAGATTGCCCGTTGAGTTCAATGTCAATACGTGGGCGGATATACCGCCGGACGTCGTGGTCGACACGGTTCGGATAGAAGGTGTAAAGCGTTATCCAGAGGCCCGGTTCAAGGCGCGGCTGGAGAAGTTCGTCAATAAACCCATATCGTTTCAGGAACTGGAACGCGAGTGCGGCCGGTTGCACGCGACCGGGCTTTTTCAGACGGTCGATTTCCACGTTGTCTATCATGAAGGACAGACCGAGTTGGTCTTTCACGTGCTCGAAAACCCCCCCAGCGAGTTGAAAGTGGGAATTCACTACAACAACGACTACCGGGTTTCTGTGCTGGGCGAGATTGCGCATCAAAGTACGCTTGGCCGCATATCGGAACTCCATCTGCGCGGCTTGCTTGGTAATTTGAACTTCGCCGAAATGGTCATGATTTTCCGGACCACCGGGCGTCTCGGTCTGCTCGGGGAGGTTCAGGCATGGGACCAGGACCGTTTGTATTTTCGAAATCGGCAGCGTGAGGGCGGGTACGAGGAGAGGCGTTTTCACTCCCGACTTGGATTACAGAGATTGTTCCACAGCTGGGGTGGTTTCCAGGCAGGATACCAGGTGGAACACGCCCGAGTCCGCTATGCCTCCCGTTCGATAGGCGACGCATCCGAATTCCTGCCCGGATTGTGGTTGTCCGCGGGGATTGACACACGAGACGACTCGATGGTGCCAACGAAGGGCGTCTACTTTCAGACTCGCGCAAAATGGATCCACCGGACGTTTTCACACAAGCAGATTCAAACCCAACTCGCTTTCTTCGTCAGTCCGCGGTCGCGATGGAGCGTGGGCCTGTCGTCCCACGGAGGCTACGTTACACAGCCTGCGCCAGTATTTGAATTCTTCCCGTTGGGCGGTGCGGGGCATTTCAGCAGCGCTGCTTTGCCGGTCGTCGGACTCAAACGGGATGAATTGAGGGTTCCCAGGTTCGCATCGATAGGCCTGTCCGTGTGGAGACACGTCAAATTCTGGGAATCCCTCCCGCGCAGTGGAATCGGGATCTTCTATCAGGGCGGATTATATGATATGAGTTCTAATACGGAAGAGGATTTCACCCCCATCCACGGTTTCGGAGTCGGGGGATATGTCAATACAACGCTCCTGGGACCGATTCGCATAGATATTGTAAGTACGCAGGAAAAGGACATCAAGTTCAATGCGGCAATCGGTTTCGGGTTCTAGTGTCCTGTCCCAAAAATTCCTCACCATTCGACCGCCGATTCATCCTGTCTCGCTGCGTTCCCCTCGCTCGCCGACCATACACAGGTCGCCTGCGCTCGGGCGCCTTGCGAGCCAGGCGACTCAGCGGTCGAATTTAGGCAACTTATTTTCGGGACAGAACACTAGTGCGAAGGATCGCTTGTTCCCGGGTGCGGACGAGATATTGTTAAATATCGACGTATTTCGTTTGCCGAAGGCTTGCACGTTTAACCTTGATTCGTAAGTCTTCGGGGACGTTAATTCGAATATGTGCTTGTAAATAAAGGCGATTAGACTGCTGATTACCAGGATACACCAGGTCACTGGACGTGAAGGGAATAAACGTCCTTCTTTATGTCGATAGCGCCCCGTTTCGGAGGGTTTTATCGCGTCGCCGCGTTGCTGTTTTTTTCAGATTGAGGTTAAGCATTGAGAGTTTCCGGCTCGGAAAGAATGCTTTGGACTTCAAAGGCTCCCTGTTATATATTTGCAACTAAATATAAGAATTCAAACATATTATAGTACCCATATTATGATATAATCGTGATATTTGGATCGTTTTTAGTGATAATTTTGTGATGGTTCTCACAGTACGGCATCTTTGATTGGTACCGGCGGGAGTTCCGGCTCCGCCTGGCCGGCTGCCGAGACAAGCTTCAGGTTGCCTGAACCACCCTGAAACGCAAAGGACAGGAATGGTACTTTCCAGGTGGAACCCCCTTTATATCCTGCTCGCGCTCGCCTTCTCCGTTCCGTCAGCATCCGCATCTCAGAAGGAATCACAGGCTCCAGGGTCCAGGATTCACCGGTCCGTTCCTCCGCCCGGTGCAAGTACCCATAGGGTGATTCCGGGGGAGAGATTTCGCGCCGCCGGATTCAAACGCTGGTTCTACGGCAACAATTACAGGGACCTCTGGAATACCCCGATCGAGGTCGCGGTTCTTGACCTCGACGGCGTGGGGGGAGGTCTGACGCCCCTTCGCACCGGCGGATTCGGACAATCCATCTCCTTACACTTTACCGGCCGGGACGGCCGCAGATACACCGTGCGCTCGCTGGATAAGGATGCGACCAGAAGGGTCCCCGACGAAATCGCGAATACGGTCGTGGGCGAGGTCCTCCAGGATCTGATCTGCGCGATGCTGCCAACCGGCGCGCTTGTGGTCGATCCGCTGATGGAGGCCGCCGGTATCCTGCATTCCAGGCATAAGCTCGTGGTCATTCCCGATGATCCCAGATTGATGGAGTATCGCGGACGCTTCGCCGGACTTATAGGAATGCTGCAGGAACACCCGTCTGAAGGGGTGGACGACACGCCCGGGTTCGCGGGATCCCGTAAGGTCAGTGGCACGGACAAACTGCTGAAACACCTGGAAAGAAGCCCCTGCGACCGTGTGGATGCCCGCGCTTTTCTGAAGGCGCGACTGATGGATTTCCTCGTCAACGACAAGGACCGCCACTACGGCCAGTGGAGATGGGCGCGGTTTCCCGATGGCGACTGTTACACCTGGCTTCCGATTCCGGAGGATCGCGACCAGGCCTTCATCCATTTCGAAGGGGCCGCCATGGCGATCGCGCGGCGGCGCTTTCCAATTCAGATCAAGTTCAGGGAGACGTTTCCCAATCTGATCGGCCTGACGATGACCGGATGGGAAATTGATCGTGAATTCCTGGCCGAACTCGATAAGGCCGCGTGGGACGCGGTGGTGTCGACCCTTCGCGAGGAACTGCCTGACCCGGTCATCGAGGACGCTGTGCGGAGGCTCCCGCCGCCGTATTACGCGATGGTCGGCGAGTCTCTCACCCGGGCGCTGAAGTCGAGGCGCGACGCGTTGCCTGAATTCGCCGGAAGGTACTATCAGCTGATAAACCGCGAGGCCGAAATCAAGACAACTGACAAGGACGAGTACGTCCACTGCGAACACCTGCCCAATGGCGATCTCCGGGTACGTGTGGGTCTGGTGAAAAATGCAGGTTCAGAAGAGAAAACGCCGTATTTCCAGCGGACCTTCCGGCCAGGTGAGACCCGGGAAGTGCGGATTTTCCTCCGGGGGGGAGACGACCGCGCAGAGATCTCGGGAACCGGGGGGCGGATTGTCGTTCACATCGACGGAGGCGGCGGGGACGACACGCTGAAGAATCTCTCCGCTGCCGGCGCCTCGAATACCAGGTTTTACGACTCTCGCGGGAAGAACCGGTTCATTACAGGCGAGGGAGCGGGCATCGAAGAGCGTTCTTACAAACGGCCTCATGGAACCCATACACCGAATGCGAGGTACGCACTGGATTGGGGCAAGCGGACCGGGATTCTGCCGATTCTCGCGATCAATGCGGATCTGACCGTGTACTTGGGAGTCCTTCACAGCCGGCAGTATTTCGGTTATCGGCAGGACCCTTTCTCTTCCCAACACACGTACATAGCCGGGCTGACGGGGATAAACGGGTTCGAGAGCCTCAGACCCTTTTGTTCATATACCGGCCACTTTCGTCGACCCCTGCGTGACTTCGATGCGAGCGTCCAGATTGATTTCTCCGGAATCCGGTCACAGCGGTTCAACGGACTCGGCAACCGAACGGGGATTCGACGACCGAATTCCTACTATAAGGTAACCCGGTATTCCTTCGTTTTCGCACCCGCGCTTGAGTATCGAGGCGCGGACTACAGGGAAGAAATGTCCGGTTTCACCCTGGCTTCGCTCCGATCGAGATTGAACATTGACTTCGGGCCCGTTATCAAGTATTCCAACACGCCGCTCGGTTCCAACAAGGGGACCTTCATCGGTTCGCTCGATGGCCAGCTGTACGGTATGGGATCCTTCGGCCAGATCGGCGCGCAGGGGGAAATCACGTTCGACACGCGAAACAATCCAGGGTATCCCACTCACGGGGTCCGAGTCAGCGTTGGTGGCGCAATCTACCCGGAAGTGTGGACCGTGGATTCCACATTTGGCAGCGTAGATGGAGAAGCAAGTGCTTACCTGACCGCTCGTATTCCGACGAATCCCACACTCGCATTGAGATGCGGCGCCGAGAAGGTCTGGGGATCCTTTCCGTATTTTGAAAGCGCCTTTCTGGGCGGGACCGGTTTTGTGGGCACGGGCATATCGGGGGGCAATTTACGGGGATACCGAAAAAACCGGTTCGCCGGAGATACATCGCTGTATGGAAACTCCGAGCTTCGGCTGGTTCTTACGAAAATAAACCTGTTCGTGGCGGGAGAGATGGGGCTGCTCGGCACGGCCGATGCCGGGCGGGTGTTTTATGATGAAGATCCTGCGAGCGCGGACAAATGGCACACCAGTATAGGAGGCGGAATCTGGCTGTCGTTCCTCCAGCGCAGGCACACGTTGAGCGCGGCCTTCGTAAAAGGCGACGACTTGACGGGTGTGTATCTGCGCAGCGGTTTCATGTTTTAGTGCCCGCGCCGAACCTCAATTTAACCCAAATGCCATTCGATTTTATCGGTAAACATCCAGTGAGAACAGCGTATATTGTCTCCATGCTGTCCCTCCTGTATTTCGATTGTGTGTGTTAATCTCTGTGTCGCATATCCGACTTGCCAGTGAAGGAGTATACTGTGCCTAACAACATCATCGTACGGCTGGTCATTTACTATATTACCTGGATTGTGGTTCTCAATACGGTTTTTCATGTTTTCCCGGAAATCCTCTATTACGTCGCCCAGGAGCGTGAACGCATATTCGTGGGAAAATCGCTCGGGTCCGGCGCCGATTCCGCCATTCCTCTGGGAAACATCAAGGAAGGCGTCAACCGCCTGCTCGATCCCGCGCACACAATTCCTGTGGTGGTCGCTTTGGTACTTGCCTTCGCGGTGACGCTCCCGATCACATGGGTCTATGCCTGGACGCGGCCACTCAAGAAATACAGCCAATCCTTTGCGCACACGCTGCTCGTGATGCCCGTCGCCATCTCACTGGTTGTCTTCCTGGTCAAGGGCAGCCTCGCGCTTGCGTTCAGCCTGGCGGGCATCGTGGCCGCCGTCAGTTTCCGGATCTCGCTCAAGGAAACGATGGACGCCGTCTACATGTTTATGGTTATAGGAATCGGGCTGGCCGCCGGCACCCAGCTCACAACAGTCGCTTACATCGCATCGTTGGCTTTCGTAACCATTACACTGAGCGTGTGGAAGACCAACTATGCAGCACGTCCTCCAGTCCTTTCCGGCTGGAGAATCGTCTCACCCACAAAGCCGGCGGGGTCCTCCGCAACCGAGGACACCGCCAGTAAAGATACCCGTGAATCCCGAATTGCCGTGCACGCTACGAACGTCAATGCGGCGCAAAAGGCAGCATCCCCTATCCTTGATTACAGCGCGATCAAGTGGAATTTGTCCGAGGTAATCGAGAATGAAGATGGGACCGTCGTCGTTGTGTACGAGGTTACTTCAAGTCAATCCGTCGACCTTTCCTCACTTATCAGGGACCTGGGCAAGAGAGGAAAAAAGCAAATAAAGGACGTGGAGTTAATAGAAGATGAGACAGACCAGAGCCTGTAACCACTGATCCTGATTCAGAAAATACAAATGATCCCGCGCAGCAAGGGGCTACGGAGGATCACCGCCGGCACCTCAGCCTGGGCGCTCATCTGTGCCGGCGCGTAATCTGGTACTTCGAACTGCCATTTTTGGGTTCGACATGGCTGCCGCAGGTGCTTGATTTCGTACCGTGAACTGGCAATTCGCGGCCAGACACGGCTGCCGCAGGCGCTTGATCCCGTACCGCGAACTGGTAGTTCGCGGCCCCTGCGAAACGTACGCAATAGGATATGAAAAACACCAAAGCCAAATTTCAGCTTATCTGTCTTGGCCCCGGAATTCTCCTCTACATGCTGTTGACGGGATTCGGCGAATTTGCATCCGCGGAAGGCATTGGAGAATCGCTCAATTCAAGCCCGGGTATCTCAGGCGTCAGCCCTCTGGCGGACACACCGGCCGCGTCGAAGAGGAAGGTATCTCTTGAAAACTATACCCTGGATCCAGAGACCGCGACCCACTGGAAGCTTCCCAGAGAACTCGAGGAAGTCTCCGGTCTGGCGATAACGGGAGACAATCGTCTCCTTGCGCACAACGACGAAAGAGCGATCATTTATGAGATTGACTATCGGAACGGATCAATCGTAAAAGCATTTCAGCTTTCGGACACGAATTACCCGGCCGCCGGTGATTTCGAGGGCATTGCCGCAACAGACGACGGGATCTTTCTTGTCACAAGTAACGGGCGGCTGTTCCAGTGCAACGAGGGAAATGCAGGCGAGTCCGTACTCTTCAATGTCTATACGACGGGGGTGGGCAGAGATTGCGAAATCGAGGGACTTGCGTATGATCATACCCGGCGGGAACTCATACTGATCTGCAAGGAGGCCCGCAGTCTGGAAATGGAAGGTCAGTTGGCGCTGTGTCGATGGTCGATTGACGACAGACGGCTCGATAGAGACGGACAGACCGTGATTCCGGTTAATGATTTCTCTCGGCATATCAAAGGAAAAAAGTTTCATCCCTCGGGAATCGAGCGGCATCCGGAGTCGGGGAATTACTATATTGTCGCAGCTCGTCAGGAGTCTATTGCGGAGATCACGCCGGGCGGGAAGGTGATTGCCGTCAGGAAGTTTCCTGCAAAGTGGCATCGTCAGGTCGAAGGCATTGCCTTCGCCGCGGACGGCACGCTGATCGTTGCCGATGAAGGCGCGGGAAGAAAGGGAAGACTGACCCTTTATCCGGTTTCGGATCGTCCGTGAATGACGCTACTGCGAAATGAAGTTGATCGGAACAGCGAAGCCCGGGCAATGTCCCGGGCTTTTTGCTGCACGTCGACGTATTTGTGCCAACAGTCCGTTGATAAAGCCGCTCTGCAGGCGAGGTATGGTGTCCCGTCCCGGAAATAGATTGCCATTGTGGTGGAAGACAAGGCGCGCGACCGAGTCCCATCCTGCGATTCGGCGAGGGCGCGCAACGCAGTATTTCGACCGCAAGGGCCGGCCGTAGCCCGGATGGACTTTTCAACGGGCTGCTAAGCTGGTATCGGCCTGCCTTCCATGAATGAACGTGTAATGTCGATTATCAGCCTGATATCGTCCCGCGCCTCCGCCACAGGCGTCCGGCATGCCTCCTGTCCGGTAATACACGCGTGAAAGTGACGCAGTTCGCGCACAAAGGGGCTCTCCCACGCCAACGCCGGCTGCCGGGTGGACGTCTCCCCGGCTTCGTTGATCTCATGCAGGACAACCGTGGACAGAATGCCGCGTGCGAATCCGGTAGGATACGAAACCAGAACGCGCCGGTCGCCGCCGTACACTTCGAGCGTTTCCCTGAAATCCCATAGCTGGGGCAGGTCGACCCAGGACGCGACGCAGCGCGCGCCGTTGCTGTAGGACAATACGGTCGAAATCGCCCGCCCCTCGCTCCACACCTCCGTGCTGACGACCGCCTCCGGCATCCCCAACAATGCCCGAAGGCAGTAGAGATCGTGGATCATGCTTCCCGAAAGCGTATGAAAAGCGCGGACCGCGTCTTCGTGCGCCTCGCCGATCGCATCCAGTACCGCCGCCTTCCTGGCCGCATGGTTCTCCGCCACCGTACCCGCCGGCAGATCGTCGAACCGCTTCAGCCTGAACTGGCGCAGATGAAGCCGGTTGTCCGGATGCAGATGATTCACCTGGACGAAACGAACGTCAGTCATCCGGTCCACTTCGGCCTCTGCTGTCTCGAATGCCGGATCGTACACCTTCATGTATCCGGCCTGGGCAACCACTCCGGCCCGCTCGGCGGCGCCGGCGATCGTATCGGCCTCCCTGAGGGAATAGCAGACCGGCTTTTCAATGAACACGTGTTTGCCCGCGTCCAGCGCTGCCACGGCAGCATCGGTCTTCGGGTCTGAATGGCAGAGGAGCACCGCCTCCACGTCGTCCGACCTGACGAGCCGGCGATAATCCGTCATCGCAGCCGCCACGTGAAACGTCTTCGCGGCCCATTCAGCCAGCTGCGGCGACAGGTCGCATACGGTCGTGACCTCAAACTCCCCGGTCAGCCCCGCCAGATTCGGCAGGTGCTGTACCTGTGCTATCGCTCCGCATCCGACCACGCCCAGCTTGACGGGAGCCATCGACGCAATCCTTTCGTTTGGTCCCGGATCGGGCAGCAAATCCGAATCTAACCGTCCGGCATCCGTTCAACCCGGTCCGCCAGCGCGTTCCATCCGTCCGCAAGTTCGTACGCCTGGCGGAACGCCCTGTAAAGCGCCCCCCAAACGGCATCGCGCGCTTCAACGGCTTCCTCCCTGCTACCGCCCCGAAGTCGATCCGCGGTCTCTTCCTGTACACTCGCGAGGGTCGACGCCTCCCGTGCCAGGGTCCGAGCGGCTTCCAGGCATGTGTCGACGACCTCGCCCATCGACGCCGTATCGTCCGGCTCCACGTCGTACGAACGCGATGGTGAGAAGCGTGTCGGCATCCGTTCGCCGTCCGCGGTCCTCCCCGTATGCGTGGGCTGGATATGCGGGGTGACGGACAGGTACATCGTCATCGGTTCATCTCCCACGGTCCGCACCGAATGGATCTCATCCGCCAGTGCAACGCAGAGTTGCCCGGGACCCACCTCCCGAACACCGCCGTTTATCGTAAACTCCGCCCGGCCGGCGAGCACGAGAAAGATCTCGTGGCCCAGGTCGTGGCTGTGAAGGGCCGCGGACGCTCCCGGTTCCATCCGCAGGAATCGAGACCGGATCCAGGGGGTAACGAGCATGTTACAAATGTCGTTGCGATAGTCGTAAACCTGAATACTCAAAACATCCTCCTTCGGAATCCGCCTCTATCCCGTCGCGCGAAATTCACGGAATCGCGACATTTCAGCATAGCAATGAACTCATCTGTCTCTATCCGAACCGATCGTCCCGTCTCCCAGCATGGTCAGGAGCGCCGAGTCGTCGACGTCCAGGGGCAGGTCCACCCGTCCGCGGCGGCGGCTGGACTCATAGGTCGCAAAGATCAGCTCCGTCGCCTGCAGCGCTTTCCGGCCACTCAACACCGGTTCGCGCCCGGTTTTGACGCAGTCTATGAGATCCAGCACCGACAACACGGTTGGATTCACCTGGGGCCCCGGCAGTTCCGGGACCTCCCAGTCCGAGCCGGAACGCATGATCCGGATCGGCGGCCTGTCGCGCCCGCCAATCACCTCGATGACGCCGTCCGTGCCGATCAGCCGGTTCGCGACGCCGCTCAGGGCCGCGTCGCCCGTCGCGAGCAATCCTTCCAGCCCATTGCGCCAGCGCACCCACGAAATACCGCCCGCCTCCAGTTCAACACCGAAGACCTCCCGCTTCTCCGACGCATCGATCTGCCCGAGCACCCATTCGGCGGGCGCGTCGTCATTGTAGAAGAAGAACATGTCGAACCAGTGCGTCCCCCAATCGAGCAGATTGGGACACGCGCCCTCCACCCGCACCAGCCGCCCGATCGCCCCTTCCCGTGCGAGGGATCTTGCCATTTTGAACGATTCCTCGAATCGCCTCTGGTGACAGAACGTAATCGTGACGTCGCGATCGACGCACGCCCGGTACATCGCCTTTGCATCGCCCCAGGTGGGGGCCATCGGCTTCTCCGCGTGGATGGCCCGCGCGCCGCTTTCGGCAGCCGCCACGACCATCTCCCGATGCATCCCGATCCAGGTACATACGCTGACGAAATCGAGGTCCTCCCGGTCCAGCATTTCCCGGTAGTCCCCGTACGTTCGCGATACGTCGAACTGCTCCGCCAGGTTCGCCCTTGCCTCCTCCACCGGATCCGCGCACGCTGCGATTTCGACTTCGGGCGATGCGGCATACCCCTGCGCATGTCCGCGTCCCCTGCCACCACATCCGATGATGCCCGCCTTGAACCTCGCCATAGACCTTTCAACCCTCCTGTTTCGGCGTGGAAACATTACAATTTCAGAACTAAATAATCCACAGAACAGGAACTTACATTGATAAACAGGATGAAAAGGATTTAAACCACGAACAGGATCAAAACCGACCAGAATTAACAGGATTACAAATCAGGAACGGGAAAAATGCTCACTCTCACAAGCCAAATTGACTATTCCGTCTATGTGGCGCCGCGCAAAGTTGCACTGCGCATCCTGAATACACGTGACCCTGTTCCAAGACTCCGGTACAGCGGTTCCTCCCACTTCTGGTCACGATTGAGACTATAATGATACTTTCTCTCGGAGCACACGTTCGTAGATGACACGTCGTTCGTTAAGCCAGTCGCCCATAGTGTTCCAGTTGTCGGAGTCTCGGGCATCGATCCTGAGGAACAAGTGCCCATTATCACTCTTGCGCATCTGTTCATCTTTCGTTGCATCGTATAACGGCTTCAGGTATGGCTGTATCCGTGGTCGTACGCAGTCCCGCGTTTCCCTGAAGTTGCCGACCAAAAAGATTCCGACGCCCTCATAGGAAACGTATAGTGAATAACGCAGGTCGGCCTCTTCGATATAGGTATTAACGTTCGCGCCGGCAAATCCAGTCTTAATGTCCAAGTTATGCAGACGG
Organism: Gemmatimonadota bacterium; assembly: GCA_028874335.1. Taxonomy (GTDB): domain Bacteria; phylum Latescibacterota; class UBA2968; order UBA2968; genus JAAXHE01. Next base: position 65,193 of record JAPPJY010000070.1, read on the forward strand.
GCAGCGTGTGCCCAGAAATTACGACGAAATTGACCAAGTTCCGTAAGTTCGCCTACCCGCGCTGCTCTCTGCACCTGCCGATCCCAGTCGTTGGGTTTCTCCAGCACTTCGAAAATTGCGGCCAGCGGTGAGTTTTCGATCCGCGCAAGACGCATTTGGATAGCGAAGAATGCGAATTCTTCATCGCTATGTGAATTCAGCCAGCTAATAGCGGATCGAATAGACTCGTCGAATTCCCTGGCAATCCAGACCACGACTTTGGCGTCCAGACCAGCCAGGTACGCCAGAACCTGGCCAAGGTGCTGCAGGTTGGCGTCTTCCAGTTGGTTTTCGATGAGAACACGGCTGTCGTCTCCCCGATCTCTGGCAACGATGTCCGCCCGGTAGGGCCCAACGTCCACCTCACTGCCTTCGATCTCCAGCTCGATACCCAGGACCTCGGAAAGTCGATCCAGATTCTCGACGAGCCACGGGGTGAAGTTCTGGGCTTCGTGCTTCCACGCTTCACGAAGATCATCGACCCATTTCAGTGTGCCCAATTCTGATTCCGACGTTGCCATGATGGGTTTTCTCGCTTTCCGCTATTGCCCCGTCGAATCAGGACGTCACTCTCGAAATCGAACAACGCCGCGTCATTCGACACGGCGTGCTCGGCGAAACTCAAACCATCAAGTGAATCCGTACATTTACGCGGCAGCCCGTTTCCCGCCCTTTTTTTCAGCCATTCGCTTCGCGGCCTCCTGCACGGCCTCCACGATCTTCGTATACCCCGTACAGCGACAGAGATTGCCGGCCAGCGCGCGCCGGATTTCGTCCTCCGAAGGCGCGGCGTTCTTCTGGAGAAGGCCGTAGGACGAGACGATGAACCCCGGCGTGCAGAAACCGCACTGCAGCCCGCCCATACTGACCATGGCCTCCTGAACCGGATGAAGCGCGTCAACATCCGCGACGCCCTCCACGGTCGTCACTTCGCGTCCCTCCGCGGCAACCGCAAGCACCAGGCACGACGTGACGGGCTCGCCGTCAATCAACACCGTGCATGCGCCGCAGTCGCCGGTGGAGCATCCCTCCTTGGTGCCGGTGAGCCCAAGGCGGTCCCTTAAAACGGCCAATAGCGTCTTGCGCGGCTCCAGTGAGAGGTCATAAACCGTGCCGTTGACGTTCAATTCGACCTGATGGTTCACGCCGCCCTCCTCTTGTTGCCCGACCGTTCCCGCGCGTTTCCGAATGCCGCGCTCACCATCCGCGCCGTCAGCACCCACACCATCTCGCGCCGGAAATCCGCCGAGCCTCGAACGTCGCTGATGGGCCGGGCTTCCTCCGCGGCCCTGTCCGATGCTTCCGCGATCAGCCCCTCCGTCAGCCGCTGTCCCCTCAGCATTCGCTCGGCGGCCTTCGCCCTGAGGGGCGTTGGCGCAACCGCGCCAAGCACGATGCGCACATCCTGGCAGACGTCGGTACCAGCCGCCAGCGTCACGGCCGCGCCCACTCCAACCATCGCGATGTCCATCGCGCCCCGGGGCGTATGCCGAACATAGGCGGACCCGGTTCGCGGAGGCGGAACAGGAACGTGAATGCCAACCACGAACTCGCCCGTGCCGAGTGTGGTCCGGCCGGGTCCGGTCATGAAATTCTCCACGAGCATCGACCGCCGTCCGTCCGGACCGGCGATCTTCACTTTCGCGCCATGCACGATCAATCCCGGCGCCGCATCCGCGGAGGGCGCCGCATTGCAGATATTGCCAACGATCGTCGCAAGGTTTCTGATCTGGAAGGACCCCACCACGCGGGCGCCCTCGGCGAGTCCGGTGTAGTGCAACTGCGCGGCCGGCATGAGTTCCACCTGCCGCATGGTCACGGCCGCCCCGATCGTCAGCCCGGTCTTCCGGTCGAAACGGAGTTCATCCACGCCCGGAATCCTCCTGACGTCCACCAGCGTGTCGGGAGTCCTCGCCCGTTCCTTCATCTGCACAAGCAGGTCGGTCCCTCCGGCCAGCACCCTCGCACCGGGATGGGCCTGCAGCACCTCGGCAGCCTCCCGAACCGTTTCAGGCGCGAAATATTCGAAGCGATTCACAACCTCAACCTCCTTTGCCGGCTTCCTGCAACGCCGCCGCCACGCGCTCCGGCGTCATGGGCAGCTCACGGACCCTGGCGCCCACGGCGTCGTAGATCGCGTTTGCAACCGCGGCGCCGCCGGGAATGATGGGCGGCTCTCCCACGCCCTTGCCCCCATAAGGTCCGTGCTCGCAGGGGTCCTCGACCATAACCGTCTGAATGTTCGGCACGTCCAGCGCCGTGGGGATCGCGTAGTCCAGCAAATTGGGATTCAGCATCCCGCCCTTCTCATCGTACCGGTAGCCTTCCATCAGCCCGAATCCGATCGACTGAATGGCGCCGCCCTGCATCTGGCCCTCCACGAGCAGCGGATTGAGCGCGCGCCCCACGTCCTGGCCTGCTACCAGATCGAGCAGCCGCACCTGCCCCGTTCCGGGGTCCACCTCAACGGTGGCGACGTTTACCGAATATGAGGGATAGGTGGGGACGCTGCTCAACACGCACCGGCCGTTGACGGCGCCGCTGGACTCGATCGCTTCGGCGGCCAGTTCGCCCAGGCCGATGGCGTGGTCCGGAGAACCCACGATTTGCACCTGCTGGTCGGCGATGACCAGGTCGTCCACGGCGGCTTCCAGCCTTTCGGAGGCCATCCGCAACAACTGATTCCTGGCCTCGCGGGCAGCCTCGCGAGCAGCCGTACCGGCGGAATAGGCCGCCTTGCTTCCCGCGCTCAACGACGCATAGGGCACCGTGTCCGTATCTCCCAGCCGCACCGTCACCTGCTCCACGGGCACGCCCAGTTCCTCGGCCGCAACCTGCGCCATCACCGTATGCAGGCCCGTGATGTCCACCTGGCCGGTCACGAGGGCCACGGATCCATCCGCCGACATCGTCACGAACGCGTTGGTCGGGCCTGCGGCGTTGTGCCAGTCCCCCACGGCGATACCCATGCCCTGGTTGGGTTTCAGTTCGCGGCGGCCCCATTCCGCGGTCGCCGCGGTTTTCCGGATGGTGTCTTTCAGCCAGTCGTGCTGTATGAGCGGCTGATCGCCCTTGCCAAGCCCGTTCTTCAAGCGGATTTCCAGCGGGTCGATCCCCAGCTTGTGGGCTACCATGTCCAGGTTGGACTCCCTGGCGAGCGCCGTCTGCGGTCCACCGGGCGCCCGATAGGCGCCCGGGCCCGGCTTGTTCGTGCGCACGGCCATGCCTTCAAGCCTGAAATTCGGAATCCTGTAGGGCCCCAGAAGGCGGTTGGCGGCCCCGCCGCTGCCCGCAACGCCGCCGTCCCACACAATTCGCCCTTCAACGGCCGTTATCGTTCCGTCCTTGCTCGCGCCCGTTTTCAAGCGTACCCAGCAACCCGGTCCCGGGCGGCTGTCGCGAAAGTCCTCCCCGCGATTGATCGTCAGCCTCACCGGGCGGCCCGTGCGCATGGCCAGCAGCGCCGTGTGCGCTTCGATATTGATCCGGTTCTTCCCGCCGAAGCTGCCGCCGGTTTCGGTCATGATGACGCGTATGCGTCCCTCTGGAATGTTCAGCGCCTCAGCGAGGCCTTCCCTCTTGGTGAACGTGCCCTGACCGGCGGCCCAGACGGTCAGCCGCCCGTCCGCCTCCACGCGCGCCGTGGCCGCATTCGGCTCCATGTAAGTCTGATTGAAAAAGGGCACCTGGTATTCCGCCTCCACGATTGCATCGGCGTCCGCGAATCCCCGCTCGACGTCGCCCTCTTCCATGACGTTGTAGGCCGTCACGTTCCGCAGCCGGCGTCCGTCCGGCGCCTTTACGTCCTCCGTCGGCGCGCCCAGGACGGCCTCCGGAGCATCGGGATCCAGGGCGCCAACGGGATCCACGACCGCGGGCAATACCTCATAGTCCACCTCGATCAGCGCCAGAGCGTCCTCCGCGATATCCGGGTCCACGGCAGCCACAGCGGCCACCTTCTGACCCTGATAGCAGACCTCTTTGCACTCGAAGATCGACAGTTCCGGCACATCCAGGCCGCACACCACGTCCACCACCCCGGGCAGCGCTTTGGCTTTGGACGTATCGATCTTCCGAATGCGCGCGTGGCCGTGCGGGCTGCGCAGAATGCGGCCGTACAACATGCCGGGAAGCTGGATATCGTCGGCGTACTGAATCCGGCCCGTCACGATATCCGGCCCGTTCAGCCTGGCCACCCGCTGCCCAACGGATTTCAACTCGCCTGGGGCCTGCATGTCCCGCCCTCCTCTTCATCAATTGTCACGCCAAGAATCGCAAAAATCGTCTACAAAGTAATTTTCCGCCGGGCAAAAGTCAATGGACAACGGAAAACCGGTTGAGGGAAGAAGGAAAAAGGAAGAAGGAAGAGGCACTGATAACGATGTCCTATGACGCATCCGCAACGGGATACTCGCTAAGTGAAGCGCGAAGCGGATCGCGATTGGAAACGAGAGGCTGGTGGCGCAGGGTACCATCCTCTCCCGTCTAACCTCTACCGTCTTCCCGCTCCTTCACCTGACGCCGCCGCTGGTGCAGCACCCGTTCGGTGTAGCCGTTCGGCTCCGCCGCGCCCTCGAATACCAGGTCCAGCGCGGCCTGAAACGCGACGCTTTGGTCGAAGTCCGGCGCCATGTTCCGATAGTCCGGATCTCCGCTGTTCTGCTCGTCCACCAATACCGCCATCTTTTCGAATGTGGTACGCACCTGTGCTCGACTCACGATTCCGTGATGCAGCCAGTTGGCGATGTGCTGGCTGGAGATCCGCAGCGTGGCCCGGTCTTCCATCAGTCCCACGTCGTGGATATCCGGCACCTTCGAGCAACCCACGCCCTGGTCCACCCACCGCACCACGTAGCCCAGGATACCCTGGGCATTGTTGTCCAGCTCCCGCTGGATCTCGTCGTCCGTCAGCTCCCTGTCCAACAGCGGCGGCGTCAGGATTTCGTCCAGGCTCGCCCGCTCCCGCCGGGCAAGCTCCGCCTGTCTCGCCGCCACGTCCACCCGGTGATAGTGCATGGCGTGCAGGACCGCCGCCGTGGGGGACGGCACCCACGCGGTGCTGGCCCCCGCTTCCGGATGTCCGATCTTGGTCTCCACCATGTCGCGCATCTCGTCCGGCATGGTCCACATCCCTTTCCCGATCTGCCCCCGGCCGCTGAAACCGGTCTCCACCCCCACGTCCACGTTCCAGTCCTCGTACGCCGCGAGCCAAGGCTGCGCCCTGATGTCGGCCTTCGGGTGCATCGGACCGGCCTCCATGCTCGTATGGATCTCGTCGCCGGTACGGTCCAGAAAACCTGTATTGATGAACACCACGCGATCCCTCGCCTCGCGGATCGCCGCTTTCAGATTCACCGTGGTCCGTCGCTCTTCATCCATAATGCCGATCTTGATCGTGTTGCGCTCCAGACCCAGCGCCGTCTCCACGCGTTCGAACAGGTCGATCGTGGCCGCGACCTCGTCCGGGCCGTGCAGCTTCGGTTTCACGATGTAGATGCTGCCGGCGCCGCTGTTGACGAATTCCCCCTGCCGCTTCAGATCGTGTTTGGCCGCGAGCGCGGTCACCATCGCATCCAGGAATCCTTCGGGGATTTCCTCTCCGTCGGCAGTCGTCACACTGTCGGTATACATATGGATGCCGACGTTCCGTACCAGCAGAAGACTGCGTCCCGGCAGGGTGAGTCTCCCTCCATCCGGCGCCGTCCATTCCAGGTCCGGACTCAACCGGCGCGTCATCTGCCGGCCGCCCTTTTCGAAGGTCGTCTCCAGCGTGCCCCGCATGATGCCGTTCCAGTTTCCGTATACCAGTGCCTTGTCCGCGGCATCCACCGCCGACACCGAATCCTCGCAGTCCTGGATCGTCGTCACCGCCGCCTCCAGAAGGACGTCCCTGACCCCCGCCGGATGCGCGGCGCCCACCGGATGGCTCGGGTCGATCCGGATGTCGATATGCAGACCGTTGTTCACCAGCAATACCGCAGTGAGCTCGCCCTCCTCCCGGCGATATCCGCAGAACTGATCCGGATCCGCCAGGCCGACGTCCCTGCCGTCCCGGAGCGTCGCCACGAGGCGACCGACACCGTCCGCTTCCACAACCGCAAATCGCGTGACCTCCGAGTAGCGGCCGGATGCCAGACCCGCCGCGTCATCCAGAAACGCCTCGGCCGCGTCGATCACCTTCGCGCCGCGGACCGGGTTGTACGCTTCTCCCTTTTCCGCCCCGGGCTCCTCCGGAATCACGTTCGTTCCGTACAGGGCGTCGTAAAGACTGCCCCACCGCGCATTGGCCGCATTCAGCGCATACCTGGCATTGTCCACGGGAACCACAAGCTGGGGACCGGCCACCGTCGCGATTTCGGGGTCAACCCGGGCGGTGGTCAGTTCGAAATGGTCGCCCTCCGGCACCAGGTAGCCGATATCGGCCAGGAACGCGCGGTACTCCTCCCCGTCAATCCGCTGACCCTTCCTCTCGCGATACCAACTGTCCATCTTCTCCTGGATCCGGTCGCGCATGTCCAGCAACTCCCGGTTTCCCGGACCGAGGTCCTGGACGATCTCTCCCAACGCCGACCAGAAGGCCTCCGGTTCCACGTCCGTGCCGGGCGCAATCTCGTCTCTCACCAGGCTGTAAAGGACTTCGTTGATTCTCAGGCCGCCAATCTCAACCGCCATCGTTCCTCTCCTTTGTGCTCTCCTGGAAAATGGGTTCCCGCCGTAAGAAGCTGTTTTAAAATTGCCGGCGAGTTCCCGAGCGCGAGCGAAAAAGTGGCGGTTAAGGCGGGAAAACCCGCCCATATCCAATGTATCGTGGCTGCGCGCCCCTCGCCACTCTTGGGTGGGTTTGACCAACGCCGACCGGCGCTTTTGCAGCCGCGCGAAGACCGCTGGGAATTTTAAAACAGCTTCTAAAGATAATCAGAACAAAATGGCGGCACAACAGGAAGCCCCGACCCGGTTCCTTACAACCGGCGCCGCGGGCTCACCTCGTGGATTTCATCTGTAGCGCCAGATCGCGCGTGCGCTGTTTGTACCCCTCAACCCCGTCCTGAGCATAGGTGAGATCGGCGGCCGGGTCCACGTCTCCATCGACGTTGACGTGCTGGCCCTGCAGCCTTCCCTTCACCGCAACGGTATCCATCAGCACCCGCATCAGTGCGCCAAGGTGTCTCTCGTCCCGCCGGACCACGTGCAGCGTCGCGTTCGGAATCCCGCGCGCGGAAAAGTCTCTGGCCGTGCCCAGGTAAGAGGCCGACTGCGCCTCGCCCATCCGAAGCCCGCCGAACGCGGCCATCTCGCCGCCGATCTCCGCACCGTCCGGAATCTTCAGATCCCTGCCCAGATTCTCCCAGTGTATGAAGAGAACCACCCTGTCCGCACGCCCGCCGACAATCCCGTTCAGGACGGAATGGTTACCTGCCGGTCCGACGGCGGGGACGACGTGAAGGCCGCCTCCCCGCTCCTGCAGCGATTCGTCGTAGAGCTGCTGAAACCAGTCTCCCAGGCGGCGGTTGTCCGCGTAATTGTAGAAAACCAGCGCCTGTTTCCGGCCGTACCTTTCCTGGAGATGCAGCCACCGGGCGAGGCGGCAGGCGATGTTTCGCTCGTCCGGCCAGGGCAGGCGCCAGCGCGCCTCCGCCCACCGCACCCCCTCGAGCATCTCCCTTACACGTGAACCGGGGGACATCCCCGTTCCGGCTGTCATCGCCAGGAAGAACGTCCCAACGGGTGAAAATGCCGAGAACCGGCCGCCAACGCCCTCCGGTACGGGCAGCAGCGCGTCACCGTAGAACGGTCGCTCCGGGTGCGATTGAGAAAGCGCGCTCCGGGCGTCCGGGCCGGTTGTAGCTACAATGTGGCCATGCCAGTCCTTCACGGCCTGACGTGAAAGCCGGTCCCGCACCACCATCAACGCACTGACGGTCTCGCCCGTGCGTCCGGATTTGCTGATCACGTTGAACAGCGTGCGGTGCAGCATCCCGCGCCGGGTCAGCATGTCCAGCAGCGCCCCCAGCCGGCGGGGGTCGAACGTATCTCCCGTGAAATAGACTTCCGGCGCGCCGCCCCGTTCGTCCGCCGGCAGGAGGTTGTGGTAAGGGGGATCCAGCACATCGTGAAAGACCCGCGCGCTCAGGTCGGATCCCCCGATGCCCAGAGTGACCAGCGCGGCGAATTCGTCCCGCGCGCGATTTGCCAGGTCGACCACCTGTTTGATATCCCCATCCTGCAGATGGCTGCGCGTCCAGGCCCGTCCGTACTGTGCGAGGGTGTTCGGGGCGAGCGAAGCCTCCATCGCAAACAGATCGTGGATTGCGCCCAGGCTCCTGTCGACTTCCCGGATGTCTGACGATCGGCCGGTTCGCAGGCGCGCGTCATCCACCCCCTCCAGCCGGATCCCGGTTTCACCGTCGTTCATTCAGCCTCCATATTACGTTTGTTTCTGACGAATTCCCGTCAATCCGCGCGCCTCCGGTCCCCGTGTGGCATACCCGAACGGCGCCCCTCCCAAACCGTGTTCGCGAACGATTGCGCTTGACAATGCCACCGATATTGCCATAAATATCCACCCTTGTATACCGTGTGCGGTGTGGGCCGGAAACCGGATATGCGGAGCGACGATCCCGAGGACCGAATTCGTTCGTCACCAGTCAGGGGAAACTGAAGACATGGCGCTGAGAGCGGGTGTGTGCGGCATCGGTTCGTACTATTCGAATGCGTTTGCCCGGTCCGCAATCCGTAATCCGGACATCGATCTGGCCGCGTACGCGCACCTGGATCAGAGCGATGAAACGCTCGACAGACTCGGCATGGCGTCCAGGGAGGCATTCGGCGCCCAATACGGAATCCGGGCGTACGCCACGGTGCCGGAGATGGTCCGCGCCGAGTCCCTCGACCTTGTCTTCATCACATGTCCGGACGACCTGAAACCGAAGCAGGCCGCCGGCACGATGGACGCGGGCGCTCACGCCTATATAAGCAAACCCATGTGTATGACCCTGGCGGGCGCGGACGAAATGATCGACGCGTCCCGTCGCAACAACGTACTGCTTTCAGCCCTGCTGCCCGGACGGGAAGACGGCGCCATCCGCGCGATGGGAACACGGGTCCAGAACGGGGCGGTCGGACGCGTCATCACGTCGAGGGCGTGGATTCAGCACGGCTGTTTCGGCCCTGGTACGGTCTTCGAAGGCAGCGGTGAATTCGGCCCCGGCAAGGGCGGCATCGGACTCTCGCTGGGCGTCTACGCCGCGGACCTGCTGCTCTGGCTCATCGATTCACCCGCGGTTCGCGCTTTTGCCGAATACGACAACCTGGCCACGCCCCACAGCATCTGGATGGATTCCGGCAAGGGCACGGTCCGGTTCGAAGACGGCCGCATGGGTTCCATGGACATCATCTTCAACGTCAATTGCGGCGCCCCGGCCTGGGAAATGGAAGTCGTGGGCACCGAGGGTATTGCCCGCGCGCACCTGGACGTCATGGAAGGTATCGTCTGGCGCAAGGACGACAATGGCGCGCCCCGCGTTTTCTACCGTGCGCAGAACGACACGATAGACGCCGCGGTCGAACGGTTCGTCCGCAGCGTCCGGGACGGCCATCCGCTTGACGTGACGCCGGAACACGCGCGAAACGTGCTGGAACTCTGCCTGGCCTGGAACCGCGCCGCGGCTGAACACCGCGCGGTCGATCTGCCGTTGCCGGACGGCGGCCGGAATATTCGATACCATTAAGGACCTGATTCGTTGCTGATCTTTGAGCTGCGTCACGGGCGGCATCCGGCCTTGCGGCCCGTTCCGAGAGAGGAGTCAATATGCTTGTTGCGACCCGAGACACGGTATACGCCCTGAATGGTGACCCGACCTCACCGCGAAACGTCCTCGCAGACGGTGAAGTCCAGGCGATTGCGGAAGGCCGGTCCATCGGCCTCGCGGCGCTCGAAGGAGGCGACGTCGCTGTTCTGTCGCAAAACGGAGGGCGGACTCTCGCCACCGGCATCGAAGAACCCATAGAGTGCCTTCTCATCATGGATGAAGATCCGCTTCACTTCCTCGTTGGCGTGGAGGCCCCCCACGTTTACGCCGTTACGGAGGACGGGACCCGGCGCCTGGATTCTTTTGACGCGCTCGAATGCCGCGGGGATTGGTACACGCCCTGGGGAGGACCCGCAGCCGTGCGGAGCATGGCGCGCACGGGCGACGGCTGGGTGTATGCCGATATCCACGTGGGCAGCATCATGCGGTCGCCCGACCGGGGCCGCAGCTGGGATCCCGTCACCCCGGACCTGCACCAGGACGTCCACCAGGTGGCCACCTCGCCCCGGGAAGACAACCGGGTCTACGCGAACACGGCACACGCGGTGTTCGTCAGCGGCGACCGCGGCGCTTCCTGGCAGCACCGCTCCCACGGCTTTCCCTACTACTACGGACGGGCCATCGCCGTGCATCCGGAAGAACCGGACTGCCTGCTCGCCTCGGTCAGCACCGGGCCACACGGAGACGCTCAGGGGCAGCTCTACCGGACCGATAACGCCGGCCGCGACTGGTCGCACGTGACAGATGGCTTCCCCGACACCACGGCAGGCAACATCGATACCTTTCACATTGGCTTTACGCCCGATGGCCGCGCCTGGTCGGTCGCGGACGACACCCTCTACGGCAGCCGGGACCGGGGCCGCACCTGGGCACCCCAGTGGAAGGCACCCTCGAACATCCGCATGATCGCGGTGCAGCAGTAACGCCCCTCCGTAACCGGGCGTCCGGAGGAGGTTCTTCAGCCGATCGTCTTGCCGCTCCACCCGCACCCTCTCAAACAGGAGTATCCATGGCTCACCATCACTTCGTCCCTGAAACCTACCACACGGCTATCGGCGCGCACGAACCGGTGCTGAGCGTCGCCAGCGGAGACACCATCTCAACCACCACGGTTGACGCGGGCGGAAGCGACGCCACGGGCAAGCCGATCACGCCCGCCGGTAATCCCCAGACGGGACCCTTCTACCTGGAAGGCGCCGAACCCGGCGACACGCTGGCCGTTACCTTCGACAAACTGGCGCCCAACCGGAAGATCGGGTACACGTCGGGCGTTGTCGCCGCCAACGTCCTGGATTTCGGTTACATACCCGAATTCGACGACAACCTCGGCCGCCTCCTGGATTGGGAAATCGACTACGAAAACAATACAGCCACGCCCGTCGGCTTCGATGAACTGCCCATCGGCAGGCTCCGGATCCCCCTGAAGCCCATGGTGGGCTGCTTCGGGGTGGCGCCGCCCCGCGGACAGGCCATCTCCACCGCCACGTCCGATACGCACGGCGGCAATATGGACTACAGGGAGTTTGTCGAGGCCGTCACCGTGTACTTACCCGTTTTCGTCAACGGCGGCCTGTTCCACATCGGCGACGGCCACGCCGTTCAGGGAGACGGGGAAATCGCGGGCACGGGCATCGAAATCTCCTTCGACGTGACCTTCACGCTGCGCCTCATCAAGGGAAAGACCATTCAGTGGCCCCGCGCAATTAACGACACCCACGTGATGGCCGTGGGCAACGCCCGCCCGCTGGACCAGGCGACGCAGCACGCCACCACCGAGCTGATCCGGTTCCTCCAGGAAGACTTCGGCCTGGATGCCCGGTCCATTCACATCCTCATGGGCCAGGCCGTGGAGTACGACGTGGGCAACGTCTACGACCCCGCGTACACCATGGTCTGCAAGATGCCCCTGGACATCCTCGAAAGCATCGGCGCAAGCAGGCAATAGCCAAAATAACCACGGGGGGAATCCTGCCCGGCGGAGGACCCTGGCGCCGCACCCCGGGTACCAGCCTTGCAGACCCCCGGCGCCTGATGCCATTGAGACGGGGATGGCGGCATTCCCTGGCCCGGAGCAGTCGACGAACTCCGGAATACCGCATTCATCCACCGCGTACCCTCCAACCACCCCATAATCAGGTATCATGTCTCCGGACGAGAAGGCCCGCCTGAAAGACCTCGACCGTCGGCTGGTGTGGCATCCGTTCACCCAGATGCAAACCTACGCGCGTGAGGACCCCATTGTCATCGCGCGCGCGGACGGCGTCCACCTGGAGGATATCGACGGCAACCGGTATCTGGACGGTTACTCCTCCATGTGGTGCAACGTGCACGGTCACCGCGTGGCGGATATCGACGACGCCATACGGGAACAGCTGGACCAGGTCGCGCACAGCACCCTGTTGGGTCTTTCCAACGTACCCGCGATCCGGCTGGCCGAAAAACTCGTGGAGATCACGCCCCGCGGCCTCAACCACGTGTTCTACTCGGACACCGGCGCGTGCGCCGTGGAAATCGCCCTCAAAATCGCCTTCCAGTACTGGCGGCAGAAGCCGGATCCGAAACCGGAGAAGACGAGCTTTCTCAGCCTTGAGAAGAGCTATCACGGCGACACCGTCGGCGCCATGAGCGTGGGGAATATCGACCTCTTCCACGAGGCGTACGGACCACTCCTCTTTCCGACGCAGAACGCGCCGTCGCCCCATCCGTACCGCTGCACGTTCTGCGCAGGTGATCGCGGGTGCAACCAGGGTTGTCTGCGAGCAGTCGAAGAAATCCTGGAACGGGACGCCCACCGTATCGCCGCCTTCATTGTCGAACCGATCATTCAGGGCGCGGGCGGGATGCTGGTCCATCCGGAAGGCTATCTGAAGCGGATCGCCGACCTCTGCAGGGACCACGACGTCCTGCTCATCGCCGACGAAATCGCCACGGGATTCGGCCGCACGGGCGCAATGTTCGCGTGCGAGAAGGAAAGCGTCGCGCCGGACATTCTCTGCCTGGGCAAGGGCATCACGGGAGGATACCTGCCCGTGGCCGCCACACTCGCCACCAGCGAGATCTTCGACGCCTTTCTGGGCAAGGACAGCGATGGCCGGACGTTTTTTCACGGCCACACGTACACGGGCAATCCGCTCGGCTGCGCGGCGGCGCTGGCCGCCATCGAACGCTTTGAAACCCACGACGTACTGGCGTCGCTGCGCCCCAAAATCGAGCTTCTCACGCGCGGGCTCGGCCGCTTCAGGGCCCTTGCCCACGTGGGCGACGTTCGCCAGTGCGGCTTCATCGCCGGCGTCGAACTGGTTGCCGGCAGAACCGCCGGCCGGCCGTATCCTTCCGAGGAGAGGATCGGCGCCTGCGTCTGCGGCGAAGCCCGAAAACGGGGTCTTCTCATCCGCCCGCTGGGCGACACGCTTGTCCTCATGCCGCCGCTGGCCATTTCCGACCGCGATCTTGAAACGCTGCTGGATATCGTCTACGAGTCCATCAGGGTCGTGACGAACCCGGCCTGACCCGGCCCGCGCCAACTCGAGCACGGCTGTCGAACGGCCGCCTGACGGCGGCCTGACGCATATTCACGCCGTGCCTAGGCGGACTGGTCCAAATCTGCGGGACAGACACGATTATGGGATTCAGGGGAGTCTTCGTTACCGCAACCGACACCGGCGCGGGCAAGACAGCCGTAACCGCCGGGATCGCGGCGGTACTGCGCAGACGCGGCGTCGACGTGGGCGTTTTCAAGCCCGTCTCCTCGGGCGGAACGGCCGACGCGCGATTCCTGGCGAAAGCCGCGGGCGTCGCCGATGCGCTCGAACTCGTCAATCCCGTCCGCCTCGCGGCGCCGCTATCGCCCAACGTCGCGGCCGAACTGGAAGGCCGCCAGGTCCCGCTGGAAGCCATCGACGACGCCTATAACCGGCTTACACGCCTACACGATGTCGTTCTGGTGGAGGGCGTGGGCGGTCTGCTGGTTCCCATTCGGGACGATTTTCTGGTGGCGGACCTCGCACGCCGTCTGGACCTGCCGCTGCTGGTGGTCGCCCGCGCCGCGCTGGGCACGATCAACCACACTCTGCTGACGCTCGAAGCCGCCCACCGGCGCAACCAGCAGGTTATCGGCGTCGTCTACAACACGACCGGCCCCGGCGACCCACGCGCCGCGCGCACCAGTCCGGACGTGATATCCCGACTGTCCGGCGTCCGCTCCCTGGGCATCGTTCCCCATGATCCCGGCCTGGACGTGGATGCCGGAAACCCGGGATGCCTGCCAGACCTCATCGAGCAACACGTGGACCTGGATGGCGTCGTCTTCTGAATCCTGATCCCGCGCTTCCGTCTCAGCGTGATGGCCATACCTGAACTTAGCCCCAATTCGAGAAAAACAGCAACCGGGCATCGTGATAAAACCATCCGAAACGGGGCCTAAACGTCGTCCGGAAGGACATTTTTTCCGATTACGTCCAGAGACCTGGTTTATCCTGGTAATCTGCCTTCTAATCGCCTTTATTAACTAGCATTTATTCGAATTAACGTCCCCGAAAAATGACGAATCATGGTTGCCCCTTCTCCTGCTTCGACACGCCGCGCGTTACCAGGTATTCGACAATCTTCGGGTTGATCAGATGCAGCCAGGGCAGAAATCTGAGCTTGAACGGAATGATCAGTTCCCGCCTCCTTTTCTTCATGGCTTCGATGATGGCATGGCTGGCGTCGTCCAGAGAAATGGACTCCTTGCTGTGCTTGCGGCTGGACGCGCCGAGAGAGCCGCCATCCCGTCCGAAGGCCGCTTTGCGCAGATTCGTGCCCCTCAGCCAGTGGGGCAGCACCGTCAGCACGTCCACGCCGGTGTCGAGCAACTCCGTCCGCAACGACTCGAAGAACCCCTGCACGGCGTGCTTGGACGCCACGTACCCGGTATGCAGGGGGACGCCGATCTTTCCCTGGATGGAAGAGATTGCCACGACCATCCCGTCGCGCGCCTTCAGATGGGGGAGCGCGTAATACACGCAGTGTACGATGCCCAGGTAGTTCGTTTCCATCAACTTGCGAAAAATGGCCAGGTCTTGCACCTCGTCAAACCGCGCCCACATGCTGATCCCCGCACACGCAACCAGGTAGTCCACGCCCCCGAACTCGGCAACCGCCGCGTCGATCCAGGCCTCGCAGTCTCCGGGTTTTCCGACGTCGCCCGTGGCCGTAACCGCGCGTCTGCCCCGCGCTCGACACGCTTCCGCGGTATCCCGGACACCCTCGTCCAGGGCGAACAGGGCCAGGTCCGCGCCCTCGTCGGCGAACGCCAGCGCCAGCGTCGCGCCCAGACCCGACGAAGCGCCGGTTATCGCGACGACCTTGTCGTTGAACATACGAGACCTTTCAGGTCAGATCGAACTTCTGCTCACACAAAGGCACGAAGACACAAAGGGAAAGGCGGAATCGATCAAAAGGCGGGCAACCACAAGGGTTGCCCCTACTCGTCCGCTCCCCCAAACACCCCATTCCGTATCCCGAAGATGTTTTTCGGATCCATGGTGTTTTTTGCCTGACGCATGACCTGGATGCTGGTCTCACTCTGGATTTGGGGCAGGAAGTCCCGCCGCACCTTGCCGACGCCGTGGTGGTGCGACAACGACCCCCCGTTATCCAGAATAACCTGCCGCAACTGGTGTTCGATCGCGTGAAACGTCCGGCCGGGTTGTTCCAGGCCCTTGCCGTAGATGCCCATGGTAAAATAGATGCAGACGCCCGTATGGTAGGTCTGCGTCACCCTGTACGAGAGGTAGGGTTTGCCGGGTACGCCGTGCTCTTCGGCCTGGGCGACCAGTTCGCCGGATACCGCATCGCACACCAGGTGGATCCGGTCCCAGGGCACGGACGTCTCGAAGGTTTCCCCCAGAATTCCGTACTGGTTCAGGAAGTCCCGGATATAGGCGATGCCGAATGTCAGCGAGTACCCCCGCTTGCCGTTGCTCGCGCCCGCGCTCTTTGCGCCGTATTTTTTCGCCAGGCTGAAGATCGTGCGTTCCTGCTGGCCCACCTCGTCGTGCGTGCCCTCCATCACGATGGTGCATGCCGCCATCTTCATCGGATCGAAACCCAGCAGCTTTAGCAGGACGAACTTCTGAATCCGGTCCTTGACGCCTTTAAGAAACGTCGGCGCCGGTTTCAGCGCCTGGCCGAACCGGAATTCGTTGTTGTTGACCAGGCGGATACTGGCGGGCAGCATACCTGTCTGCCGGAGCGCCTTCAGGTACGCGACGCCCTTCTCGAATGCCGGAAACACAAGCGCGCCGTACCTGCGAGTCTCCGGGATCGGATGGATCTTGATCACCGCCGTGGTGATGATTCCGAAATTGCCTTCGCTGCCGAACAGCAGACCCCTGGGCTGAACGCCCGTGGAATTCCTGGGCGTCACAGCACGTGTAGCAATCTCCCCGGTGGGCGTCACGAGCGTCGCCTCGAGCACGATGTCTTCGATATTGCCGTACCGGTTCTTCTTCATCCCGCTCGCGTTGGTGGAGATCCACCCGCCCATCGTGGAGAGTTCCACGCTGTCGGGATCGTGCCCCGACGTATACCCCCGCTCCCCCAATACCCGCTCCAGCGACTTTCCGGAAATGCCCGATTCGACGCAGGCCTGAAGATTGTCCTCGTCAATCCACAGCACCCGGTCCATTCGACGCATATCCACGGAAACGATCGTGCGCCGCTCGTCGGGCGGACACGCCAGCGCCCCGCTCACGTTCGTCCCTCCGCCATAGGGCACCAGGCAGACGTCGTGCGCATTCGCCAGGTCGATGATGGCCTTGACATCGGCCTCTTCCTTCGGATAGAACACCATATCGACCAAGCGCGGCAGCGAATCCCCGTACATCACCCGATACACTTCCTCAACGCTCAGCTGTCCGTGGCTGTGTACCAGCCTCGTTTTGGGATCGAACGAAACCTGTCCCTCGCCGAACTGCTCGTTCACCGCGTCGCCGAAAGTGGCGTCGAGATTCGGCTCGGGCGCTTCGATATCCTCACGTTCCGCGTACGAGTCTTCCTTTCGGATTGGTGTCCCAAGCACGTCTTCCACAAAGTCGACCAGAAACGGCATCCGGTACCCCGAAATCGGGTACCTGCTCCCGGTTACCCTCACCGTCCGTTCATCCACAAACTCGAATCGCGTATCCGTATATCCCCACCTGTGGGGGAACCGTTCCCCTTCCGAGTGATCGAAGAAATCATCCGGTTCGTTTCCGGACCGCCTCCGGTTCGACAGGTGCGCGAACACCAGGACAACCGCTACGGCAACCGCTGCTATTCCCCAGTCAGGCATAACACACTCCTGATTACCACAAACGGCCGTGCCATACGAATGCGGCCGCGCAATTCAATGAGTGATGGTTCAGGACGTCCCGGGCCGACGTATCACCGGGAGGGCTCCGGATTCAGCAGATTGGAAATATGCACCGCCTGAAGCAGATTGGCGGCTTCCAGCTGAATTCGCAGCGAGCGGCGGCGGGGCAGCAACGTGGTTTCGCCCGGCATAGGGGGCAGGATCACCGCCTCGATCACACCCGGATTGATATTCAGATTGCGCGCCGGGCACTTCGGCCATAGCGCATGGCTGCCGCGAAATACGATGGGAATCATCACCACGTCCGCGGGGAGTTTCGCGAACAGCGCGTGCTGGAGCGGGAACAGCTGTACGTCGAACGAAGCCGTTGTGCCCATCGGATAGATCACCCCGGGGCGATGTTCCATCTCCTGCAGGATGCGTGGAATCGTATGGGACGAGATATCCACGCTGTCCCTGGTGATGAAGCCGTCGACGGTTTCGAACATCCTGTCGAATTTGTCAGGGGACATTCCGAAGATGCTGATCTCGCGGGATCCGATCTTCACCGACGTCGACTTCGCCAGTCCCGTGCGGGCCAGCTGGACCACCGGACGGGAACGGTCCCACCCCATCGCATCCAGAAACACCGGGTCATTGAAAACCGAAAACACCACGAAGTGCTCCAGCATGCTCTGATGGGAGGGCAGGAACAGGATCCTCTGGCCGCCGCGGGAAAGTTCCATTTCCCGGACCAGTGTCCGGAACATCGGATCAATCTTTACTTCCAGCCGGATGCCGAAAGCATTCATCGTATCGCGGGACCAATCCAGCCAGACTTCCCACGCGCGTTCGTGCCTTTGTGACGGCGTGAGGTCCTCTTCAGCAATCCGTTTCCGGCGCCGCCCAACACGCCAGCAGCGCCTCGCCCACCGCACCATCCTCATTTTGCGCTGGAGAGACGTCAATTCCTCCGTGACGCCCACATGAGCATAGTCCAGAAATCGACCCGTATGAGAACCTGCCAGCAGCGGAGGGAGCGCCGTTTCAGTCAATCCGTCCCCGTCTCGAACCGCGGAATTCACCGCATCCACAATCCGGACGCTCAGATCGATCATATCCCGTGTCAGATAACTGTACGGCTGACCGTACCAGTAGTTCTCGGGCCGCAGACGGGCGGGGTCCTCCCGGTGCGCCGCGAGAAACTCCACGAGCATACTCCTGCACAGGTCCACGTCCGTCTTCAGGGACGCCAGGCGCTCCGCGTCCGAATCATCCTTCTGATACAGCCGCACGTCGGCGTCCGCGACCACCTTCCAGACCGAACTACCGAACCATCCCAGGTTATTGTACGTGTTGTAGCGCGTGGCGAGAAGCTCGCCGGCGGCAATCAGGTGCAGCGTCCGCTGCGCCACGTCTTCCAGGAGTTCACGGAGGGATCCGTTCCATGTATCGCCATTCACCTCGCAGGCGTATTCGACCTGCCATCGCGGGTCCTCGTCCGTGGCAACGCTGGGCAGGGCTTCCGCAACGGCCCTGGCGTGGGACAGCGGCACCCTCGAGATCCTGGCCTGTGCCAACGCTGTCTCGCCCAGGTCGGGCGAGAAATCGTCCCCTTTTGCGAGCGCCTCGACGTATAGCGACTGGTACAGTTTCAGGAAATCCTGTCCCGTTCCGGCGCCGCTACCGACGAATTCGTCCCGCAGCCGCAGGTAAATCCGGTTTCCCTCGTGGTAGGCCGGCGTCAGTTCGACGAAGTGGTCGTGCGCCTCCTTCAGCCTCCGGTCCCTCAGCGCCGGAACACCGCGATAGATCGCGTCCACGATTCGCGCGCGTTTACGCAGCCCTTCCAGGCCGACCTCATCCGCGCCGCCGGCCGGCCACTTCAGCTCCCCGGCCGTCCAGCCCTCGAAATAACCCTCGGGCTGAACCGCTTCGATCAACTCCGACGCGGCCTGATCGTACGCCGCACGCAGCCTGTCCGGATCCTGCAACAGCATCCGGTGCACCGGGACCGTCTTGTTTCGATCCATTTGTTGTCACTTCTGAAAAAAGCCGACAGACCGTCAATACATGACTCGGATTCGTCCTGTTCGCATCCCCATCGCGTGAACATACGAGCGATGACGATTCTGAACCTCGAACCCCTCCAAATCAGCCCGTTGAAAAAGTCCATCCGGGCTACGGCCGGCCCCTGCGGTCGAAATACTGCGTTGCGCTCCCTTGCCGAATCGCAGGATGGGACTCGGTCGCGCGCCTTGTCTTCGACCACATTGGCTCGGCCTCGCCTGCAGAGCGACTTTATCAACGGACTGCTATGGCGGTCAATCGGCCTCGGCTGTCATCGCGGAAACTGCCCCGTCCCCCTCTTTCAACACATGGTGTTTCAATCCCGGAATATGGATCTCCTGGATATATTCCCGCCAGTCGATGCGCGTCACGTCGAAGTTGAACTCCCTCTGATCTTCTGAATTCAGCGACTCGAAAAGCCGGCGGGTATTCTCCGTTTCGAACTCGCAATCGAGATGGGTGTACCCGCAATAGGTATCGACCAGGGACTCGAGCCGCTCAAGCACGGCTTCCATTCCGGAAACCCGGCGCCTGTAGCGCGAAACCCATCGGGCGGGCAGATAGTCCACGGCCGCCTTCAACAGGCTCAGGGGAAGCTTGTACTTCAGTGCGACCAGACAACGGAACCGCCGCTGGCTGATGAACTGCCAGGGCCGGACATCGATGGGCCGCCCGGCTCGGTCCTGCATGGGCGAAGACTTGAAATACCCGTATACCAGTTCGACCATTTCGCTGGCCCGTACCGGATTCTGTGAGCCCGAGGCCACGTGGTAGACCTTCATCTCCCCGGACCCGTGTACCTGCGGAAGAACCGCAATGACGGCGTTGTTCAGGACGTCCACGGGTATGATATCCAGCACAATCCCGGGATCGATCGGGAAATTTGAAAGCCGCCCCTTGCCGTAGTGGACGATCAGCGGATCGGCGACTTTCAGATCCTCCACCCAGCCGGGTTCCGGGTCTTCAAGGCTGCTCTCCACGATCGCCGGCCGGACGATGGCCGTCGGAAGGTCTCCCCGCAGTTTCAAGACCAACTGTTCACCCATCGCCTTGGTGAGGGTGTAGCTGTCGTTCCAGCCGTGACGCCTCGCGCGTCGCATCCCTTCGTCCACCAGTTGCTTCCGGATCCATCGCTGGCGAAGGGCTTCTACCTGGTGGGCCTTCCGGTAGTCGGTCACGCGTTTCCCGCGGTCCTGCCGCCGGAGCTGCTTCAGGAACGCCGCCTCGAGGCCGGGTTCCCTGGATGCCTCCTCGACTTCCCGTGTAAAGGCCCGGATAGCGTCAATCTCGTCCTGCAGGTCGAACCCGGCGACGTTTCCGTTGATGAGGTCCGAAACGCTCTTGTCTTGGGGAAACGGCGCTTCGGGTATCTTGCCGGTGCGCTTTCCGCTCACGTACGCGGTTGATACATGAACGAGCCCAGCTTTCCGGCAGGCTTTCGCGAAGGCGACGACGCGGGCTGCGCCCATCGTATTCTGTTCGAGGGCGCTGTCGATGGGCTCGTCGAATACAACCGTTCCGGCGAAATTGACGACAAAATCGACGTCTTCGACCAGTCGCTCGCGTTGTTCGGTGGAAATCCCCAGTCCGTCTTCGGTCAGATCGCCGGCCACTGCGACGAGCTTGTCCGCCATCACGGCGGTGAACGCCCCACCCCACCTCTCACGCAGCCTTTCGAACGCGCGGGACTGAAGGATTTCGGTCTCCAGGCGTTCCGTTTCGGAGACGATCTGGCCGTTGGTACGCGACCGGGGACGGATCAGGAGATAGATCCGCGCCACCTCGGGCGCGGAAAACAGGATCTTCTCCACGAATCCCTTCGCCAGGAACCCCGTCGCGCCGGTTACAAAAAGCGTCTTGCCGCTCAGAAATTCCGCAATGGACTGCATAGCTTCCCGAATTGGACAAAAAACCCGTTTCCCCTACCTCATAAGTCAGGGCAGCAATCCGGAAGAATCTCCTTCGTTGTTCTTCCGTCATCGTGCCGCGAGGTCGAGTGAACGGGACGTCATAAATTCGCTGAATCGCAATAACCAATGGCAACTGTAAACCTCACCACCGGTGTTCGTTTACCAGACAAGGAAGGAAAGCCAAGATCCGCTTGGAGTCAAGGGAAATCTGGTTACGGACACTTTTGATTTGTCCTTTGGATTCTTTCCTTGTATATTTGGTATAAATGAGGAAGTGGTGTCTATGAAATGGCTAAGAGAAAATGCAGCAGCAATTATGGCTATAATGGCTATTCTGACTCCTTTTCTACTTTATGCTTCGAGCATAGATGGACGACTTGATAGCATAGAAAAGGATGTTTTAGTCATAAAGAAGGATCTTTCAGCGTTGAACGGAGATCTTTCAGTGTTAAAGGGAGATCTCTCAGCGTTGAAAGGAGATTTTTCGGCATTGAGAGGAGATCTTTCAGTGCTGAAAGGAGATTTTTCGGCGTTGAAAAAGGATCTTTCAGCCATTAAACGTCACATTGGAGTTTCGTCGGCTTCAATAGCAACCAGCGATAATTAGCCTCAATCAAACCCACTCGATAAAAATACTATCCAGTGGGTTTTAGACAGTCTGAACAAACAAACCGCTCAGTCACTGAATTGTGACTGAGCGGTTTGCTTTACTGATCGGGAAGTTCATTACGCAATACAAGATGTCGGGATTATTAAGTCGTTTTTCGAGATCCTCTTGGGACTTTCCATCAGCGTCTTGCCTGGATCCTCCAATACCGCTTCATCTTCCGCCGCTGCGTCGTCTTCTGCCTGTGATTCGTAATGATCCAGAAGGTGTCGAACACGCTCCTCGTCCCAACCCTTTGGAAACCTGGTCACACTCTTCATCTTTCTATCCTTCTCATCCGCCTGCGATAAGCGAGTGCCGGTTTACCCTTCAGTTCGTAGGAGGAAATGACAAAAACACAGTTCGGTTCGTGGTCCGGCGCATAGATCGGTCGGTGATATCGACTCCGCGAGTCCATCAAATTGCAACTCGCGATTCTTCTCGACTTGATCCGTTTTTGACCGGCACAGAGGATAAAGTACCGGCTGGCTGATCACTCAAAAATACTTTCTTCGAATCAACTCGTTTATTGTTCGCTGCAGATCTGCCAGGAAGTTTTCATCAATATTGTCCGTCCACCAATGTGCAATATCATTCCTGTATTCCGTCAGCTCCTGTAAGGTTTTTTTGCCAGCCACAACGACATTGTCTTTTCTAATATTTCCCCCGTATCCTAGGTATTTCGCTCCGGCCTCTACCAACGACTGCCACAACCGCAAGTATTGGAGGCGCTTGTAAGGGTCGTCTTTATGCTCATCGCAATACATTGAGTTGATTAGAAGTGACAGGTGCGGAGTCGCAACGTCCCGCTCCATAGCAACAATCGCTTTCCTAATCTCTGCTGCAGTGCTCCTGTACTTTCCGGCATCCATCTCCATCGCTGATTGCAAACGTGCCGACGCACTGGATTGCATCATTACAGCGAAAGCTCCGTCGTCGGTCACGAGACAGCTCTGATCTACGTGTTTTTTTATTGGATCAGATGTCTTCTGTGCTACCCGCACGCCCGCAAGTATCAGATTCACAATCTGCTGTCTGCTGGAAAGTTTGGGCCATGACCCGTCAACTGTAGCCCATGCGGTTATGAACTTCCTATTCTCCCTACCGCCAACTAATGCGGGAATTTTCTCATCGTCCCGGACAATTACTTCGTCCGAGATGCTACACTCGCCCCTATTCATCTCAACCGGCGTCAATGCGTAATTCTGCTCAATCACCAAATACACTGGTACGCTGCTTTGTTGGGATCTGATCTTCCTGTCGGTCTCACGGACCACGTGTTGCAAACAAGGGCTGATGCGGTAATGCTTATGGCCCACCGTTTTCGCGAAGTAACCGATAAGATTTGACGTAACACACGATTGAACCGATGGAGAGTCGTAGATGCAGTGATGAGAATCGTCACCGTTCGGTCGTAAGTCGATCCGCGGGAATTCAAAAATCTGAGTTCGGCAATGCCCATTGATTGTGCAAGGAAACTCCTCGCCCCCTACCGCCGTGTACATCGCTCGCGCTCCGGCAAGCGTAACACTCGCATCCGGTGTCACTGTTTGGAGCGACTTCTCACGATCCGCTACCGTACGTTTCTTTCTTGCCATAATGAATTCACTCCATACCCAAGTGGTCATACAGATTTGGGTTTCCCCCATTCCGTTCAACATTCATCGATTGCAATTCTCAGAGACAAGACGTTCATACTTCCTTCCTAGTTTCTTATACGCCTGCACGAAATCCTGACCTGCTCGAGTCTGCAATTCTGCATCCATAAGCCTTCCTGTATATGATTCTAAAAACGATTGCCGTATAAGAATTAGACTGCCGTCTTTCTTGAAGCCTAATCCCTTAACTTCGGGCTTATTGTGTCTTGAAACATGTAGGAACCACTCACAGCCTCCATAGGCCAAAAGATAAACATTCAATCCGTCCAATCTGAGCCGAAACGGCGGAGATACAAGACTGTGAACAATAGCCCCATCATGGACGAGAAGCTGGCAAATAATCGAATAGTCATGCTCTTCGCCTGCATCTTCATTTAGTATCATTTGAGCAATTCGCCCCTCGTGAGGCCCTAGACTAACAGCAGCGAATGCTCTGTCTTTAGATACCGAACAGCGCCAAAGAACGCTTAAATGGAACAACTTAAACGAAGTATAATCAAATCCGTCTAATCTCCAATATTCCTTCTCAAATTGCTCCGGCAACCGACCCCGGTCATACCAATCAGTTTTAAATCGTCCCTCAATCTTACTCAAATGTAGCTCACACTTAACACATAACAGAGGTTCGCGAATTCCCTTTTGAACGATGATTCGTGATATTTCCTGAGTGTTAAATTTGATCGCCCGGTGCTTTGGATCATAACAATACCTATAAAGAAACTCTGGCAATATATGGGAGTTTTGAAGTCTACTGACACACCCACAAAGTTTGCAAATTTCATCTTGACTCATTTTTGTCTCAAAAAAACGCGACCTTTTGTACGGTAGCATCGTCGCCAGATTCAGACAGATACCGCTCCAGTAGATTGTACGCAGCTTGCGCATGTTCATACTCACCTTTTATGTCACGAATTACCGGGTCGGATAGGTGGCGGGACGGATGCGCTAGGTTCCGCAGTTTCCGGATTATCTCCACGAGCGATTGAGAGGACACCCTTCGATCGCCGACTAGAAAATCCGGAAGCCATCCCGCCTCACTTGCAATGCGTGCCAGTTCCGCGAATCGCCAGCGCATTGGATTTTTCCTATCGGGCCGCTCGGATTTCGGCAATTGATCCCGGACAGACAGAGCTCTGTCAAGACGCTTCAGACATGCAAACAGAAGCGCAGCCTCCATTGCGGATCCGATCATTACCGTTGCAGCGTAATACGCTCCCCCTTTTGCACACTTCTCGGCCTCTACTTCGAGGCGTTTCTGGGCAGCATAGATCTGCTCCATCTCTGAGATTTCCCCAAACGCGAGCCGACGCCCCTGTTCACGTTCCGCGTCGAACGCTTCTCGGTCTCTGTGAAACAGATCTGCTATTTCGTGGAGTCCGTACTCCCGTAGCGTCTCTTCAAACTTCCTGTCTAAGACCCCTGAATACTCCCGCTGCAATTCCTCCCAATCCTCCGGTCCCTCACCGATTCGCCAGTCTTCGTCATCGTCCAATCCCTCCCGTTTACGTATGGCGTCCATACCCGCATTAATCTCGCAGAGGTCAGATTCGTACAAATCGCCGAACCAACGTTCATCGTGTATACGTTCAATAGGGTACAGCGTAAGCAAGAAGCGATAATTCGGGTCCAATATTCCGGCTGCTTCGGCCCATCCTACGTTCTCGAGCCACACTTTCGCTTCGGCTTCGACGTCGGATACGCGTCGCTGTTTCGTTTCGGAATACTTGGTCTTGAAAATCTGAAGTTTCTGAGCAGTACCTCGAAACTGTTCGAAGGCAATGGTACGTCTCACGATCATCTTCAAGTCTTGCAGGTCTTGCTCGCTGAGTGATGTACCGTCTTTCCGGTCTACCTTGTTGGATTCATCCATATCATCGCGCTTTTCTTGTTGTTTCCGTGGTCAATCTGGCCACAGCCAAATTGAGGTCGTTGAAAACTGCCAGACCGCTACCGCATTGCCAGAGTCAATTCCAGCAAAAAGCCGTTCGACTCAAAATTCACTTTGCCGCGTCAGTCGCCCTTTGCTCCGTAAAACAGATCACCCGTCCTTCTCGGGGCCTTAGGCGGTTTGCGCATTTCATCGGGTACCGGCGGTAATTCGTCGGCGAGGAAGCAGTCGCCTTCGATAATCTCTTCCATCAAGCGCGCCTGTTCAGGATATACCTTCAACGTCGCCTCCAGAACCCAGAGCAGATGGAGAAGCTCCGTCGTAAATTGGCTCGTCCAGCGTTCAGGACGAATGTTGTCCAACGGCGATGACTTCTTACCTGCGCCCTTCTTCATTCGATACTTGAGCCAGGACACGACGACATTGAGACCCGAAACCTCGAACTCGTACACTTCGGGCGCAACCGGCATAAAAACACCCTCTCCGACGCAGAGAATCCCGCTTACTTTATTATAATTAAACGAGTCTGGGTAGTTCTCCGGATCCTCGGGAACGCCCTTGACACACTTGGCTGCGCCACGGGGAACGTGACCACGTCGCTGGTCCTCACGAATAAATCGTTCACCGTAGGTGTGAAGCCAAAGCAACCGAGAACCGGACACACGTACTCTTTCGAACAATGCCGCGTCTTTCGTGAGCGGTATGCGGAGTTCGCGGGTGCTCAGTTCACTTCGAAAACGGTCTGTGTAGGCTGAATGCGCCACCGTACCGTAGATATAGGCGAGGAAATCTTCCGGCGTTACTACTGTCTTGTAGGCGTTGCTTAGGACGTCGAGGATGTGAGGGGTGATGTTAGCCTGTGATGCGCCAACAGTGCGATAGAGAGGAATAGTGTCCTTTGCGCCACGACCTGAAAAGTGATGCAGGTCGGGAATTAGCGCACAAGCAGTTGCCGCTGGACCGCGACCCAATTGATCTTTCAATAGAGTTGTCAAATACACCTGTCTTTCGCCGTGAGCCCGCCAAAGGTCAGGGCGCGGGCGTGACATTAGCCGACCATCCGCAATTATGCAATGCCGATCAAATGTTCGATATGCGTATGGGTGCATTTCTGGTGTTGGTGCGTCTGTCGTCAGTTGGGAGATTGGTGTCGAGTCGTCATTTCGCCGCGTTAATTCAACTCGGTAGGTACCACCAACCTCGCGATCACCGGTCTCACGGAATGCCTTGGATCTATCCTCAGCATTAAGTAAACCGCGCCACCGGTGCTCTAACGTCTCAGTATCAGGCGCAATTGGCCATGTTCGTTTTAGCTGAACGCCAGAATGCTGCCAAGGCAGTAGATCGGTAATCAGCGGCCACGTGAAGTAATCCCCCTTTCCCGCTGGGCGAAACGGAGCCTGCCAGTCTTCTGGACAATCCTGCCAAGATATTGAGGCAAATTGATCAATGGTGTCAAGCGCCTTAAGCTTTTCCGGCTGGGAACCCTCTACAAGGGCATAGCGGGTTTTTGCTGGCATGTCATTGGACATATGCTGGTAACGGACGGCTACAGCAATGGAAACCGGTGTACGAATCGCAAAGACGTTTTCGCTCTGGATGGCACCGTGTCCTTCACCACCGAGGTCAAGAATCCAGATCTCGTCGCATTGGCGCCGCATGTGCTCACGCATTCCGCAGAAAGCGTCTCCGTCGAGGTAGCTGGACGCACTGATGAAGCTAACGACACCGGGTCCATTGGCTGTGTCATGCTCGAAGACCTTCCACAACGCCCAGCGCCAAAAATAGACGTAAAGGTTGTAGAGATTCTTGATCCGGACGCCCTGCCCGGCCGAGCGTGCGGGAGCGATGAAATCCTTAAGAATCGCAAGTTCCTGTCTCTTCGCGAGCCTGGATCTGGGAGTCTTTAACTCTCTTTCTCTTCCCCTGTCATCCTTATATTTGTTGCCCGGCAGGGGGTCGGTGAATCGAACCCATCCACCGTAACGGGAAAGGTTGTCCTCACTTTCGGTATCGACTGCGTCGTGCCGGTCATAGGGAGGATTGCCCAGGCATACAATGACGGGGACAGCGTTCTTGATCTTTATAGCTTTTTCGTGTTGTTCGGCGATTGGCTTGAGGATGAACGGCATTTTGGGCGGCTCAGCGTGCGGACTTTCTAGAGTGTCAGTCAGATATATGTGCGTGCCGGTTTCAGATAAAGTTGCACCGTTATCGCGCAGTGCGCGGTTAACGCGTAATTCGCTCACTGCGTAGGGGCCAACCATCAATTCAAACCCATACAGGTTTTCTGCCAAAGTCGTGGCCTGTCCCGGGAGTTAAAGAAATCAAAAGAAAAACCACCTGCCGCCCCCCGAAGACAGGTGATTTCCATTATTCAATTCAATAACCCAGGGGATCCCCTGGGTTATCTCTGGTTGATCTGGTCGATTGCGTATCGTGCAAAGTCTTTATTCGCATATACCCCATTAAAGTTCAGGGTATCGGTCGTCGCTACACGTGTCAGGATTGGTAGCGTTGTTTTGTCACCGAATACAGACAGTGCAAGACATTGAGCCCCCATGGACGAATATAAATTCAAACTCGATACTAGCTCACGTCGTATTGTACTTATTTGTTCTGCGGTAAACAGATCAGGATTGCGACCATACATCTTGCGTAACGTATGAGCGGCTTTTCCACGTCCTTTAATAGTGGGTAGGTGCAAATAAGTTATCACACTGTCGATAACCCCAGAGTCCATCTTCGATAAACCGATGGCCGAATTTCCTTTGCTCCTTTTCACACTATTTAATAGAACCTGGCGAGATCTACTATCACCTATTTGTCCCAGGAAATTGACAAGATTGTTTTCCAATTTGTGTGATTCATTGGTGACTTGATACTTTATGAGCAACTCGTTCATAATTGGTATGGCAGAATAAATAAAGGTTGTTCCCTTCTCTTTATGTAATATCGCAAGACGGCCCAAAACACGACTCTTTGATTGTTCATCTCCATACTTGATAATGTCAAGTTCGAGTTGTGTTATAGGTGCCTTTGAAATATGCGCAGTTTCGATAAATCGTCTTTCTGCCTTTAAGGGTTGGTTAAAGAAAATTGTAAATAGAGCCAAGAACCAAATTTGTAATTTCATTTCATACCTCCTTGCGTTATGAGTAATTGTCGGGATAATCACAATAGTTCATCAACTCGATATGTAGGTATCTGGAATCACTTTCATCAATATCCAGAAAGTAGGCATCACCATATTCAGCTTTTAGGGTGATTTCTGCCTCTTGGATATGATCTCGGATTTTTTGTTTTTGTGCATCGTTCATTTCACTCCACTTAACGCCATTGAATTTTCGAGCATCAGCAGCATTCCCATATTGATGAAGGCTGTCGTCTTCCCCTCCTTCATCATTATTGTGGAATGGGTTTCTATAGGTGCTGTTGAGTACTATTTGACCTCCAACGGCTTCACGTATATTGTCCATCGACCACCAAAATGCTCCATTAGCCAAATACCAGGTAAAATCTGTATTGTCTCTATTTCCAATTTCCCAAGAGGAAAAGTATTTAGAACTATAACCATTAGTGAAATGATTACGGTCAGGTACTTTTAAACCCTCATCCCGATACATATCTCTAAGGGTATCTATTTGTTCACTAGCGA
The DNA here is from genome assembly GCA_028874335.1 of Gemmatimonadota bacterium. Lineage (GTDB taxonomy): Bacteria > Latescibacterota > UBA2968 > UBA2968 > JAAXHE01. Next base: position 94,186 of record JAPPJY010000070.1, read on the forward strand.
TGATACTACCACACATTACCAATAAAACAAAGACACTCTTATAAAGAGTACTCATAAAATTCCCTCCCCTGGACTACTCACCTACGTTGATTAATTAGATCAATCGCGTACTGTGCTCTTCGTCGATTAGAATACCGATTGAATATTTTCACGGTATCCGTTTTTGCAATTTACTGCTGATTACCAGGATACACCAGGACACTGTACGTGAACTGAAAAAATGTCCTTCATGACGACCATTTCGGCCTGTTTCGAAGGGTTTCGTCGAGTTGCCGCGTTGCGGCTTTTGCGGAATTGAGGCTAACTACTAAGGGTACACCCGAAGCGCCCCGAAGCTCATCCATGTACCACCAAAAAGCGTGATTAGCAAGAAAGTTGGTATGGCAGTCATTATCATTTCCTATTTCTGAATTGGAAAAATAACGACTTGGGTGATTCGTAACGAACATTTCCCGAGTGGGAAGTTTTAAATTGTTATTTCTGTATTCTCCAATAAGTTCATCAATTTCATCCCCGAAAGAAATTCCATATCCACTACACAGAATAGCCAGTACAAGCACAAATCGGTTTACCAATTTAATTGGCTTCACAAGAAGAATCCTCTCACTTTATGGTTTTTAAGTATTCAGTGAATACTGGATTATAGGCATCAAGTCGATGCAACATACTCACCAAATCTTGCAAAAAGCGAGACTGTTCTTCCCTAGCCTGGGCATAGATCGAAGCGGCTTCAGCCCATCGTCCATTCGCCACCAACCGATATGCACTATATAATCGCTCTCCATCCCTACCGCCATTAACAACATTATCGAGATACCATTGAGAACGTCGCTGATGATAGGTGTCCGGATTATCCTCTACAATCGCTTCAAATACTTTTGTTGCTTCGGGAAAATTACCCACCAAAGCCCATAATTTCCCTACCCGATAACGTGTATCTATGTTGACTGTAGACAAATCTCCAATCTGATTTATAATAGCCGTCGGATCTCGTTTTAATCGTATTTTTAATCTTGTGGACTCTTGAATTCGCACAATAGACCATTTTGCATCGAGATAGGAAATTGCCTGACTGTGTAACAACTTCGACTGTTCAAGATTGCCCTGATGCATTACCACCTCAGCCAAGGCGATTAATGCCCAGGGTTTCAAACTGAGATGCTCTATGTCCTTAATCTGGTTAAGGATCTCTGCAGCTTCAGCCAATTCCCATTTCGCAATATGTTGTATGGCGCTTAAGGGACTGATCTGATCTTCCATCAAACGAATATGTAGTTCTCCTTCACTTTCCTGTTGGATAATTGCATCCAACTTGGAAATACCACCCACTGTCCAAGGATTTTCTTTCTGATCCTGTTGTAAAGATTTGGATTGGAAATTTTCCACTTTAGTTGATACCTGTATCCTGAATTCTTTATTAGCGATATCCGAACCAAATATCTCCAAAGGGACTCTTGCTTCAATACTATTTTTCCTTGCGGCAGAACTTATGCCCAAAATGCCATCAAAAAACGGAAGTCGTAAACCAAAACTTCCGAGATAAACTGCACCAGAATTCGTCTTAATGTCCAATTCAACTTTATTAGGACTACCTTGCATCCCCAACATCAGAGTGGATCGAGGTTCATAAGTCTCGGTTGAGAGATACAAAAATCCATTGGTTTGAAAAGATCGCACCTTTCCAATATCCAAATTAACAGGTTCAACCGCCACTAATCGCCATTCATAATTATCACCGTCCACCACCACAGGCTGAAGTGGGTGCTTAGCAAATGCTCCACCAGTAATACTCAGACAGACCAGTATCGTAAAAAATCGTTTCACAACTAACCTCCTTTAATGAACCAACGTCATAGATCGAGTCTGCTTGAAACTACCGGACTGTAATAGATACATATAGACTCCCGAAGCCGCTGCTCGTCCCTGGTCATCCCGAGCATCCCACTGAACCTCATATAAGCCAGAGGATTGTAACTCATTTACCAATGTACGTATCTTTTGGCCCAAGGTGTCATAAATAACAAGGGTGGTTGATTTTGATCCAATATGGTCCAACCTATACCGAATTATCGTCGAAGGATTAAAGGGATTGGGAAAATTACCAAATAGCGCGGTCCGTCCTTGTTCCCCTCGCAATACCTGAATGTGGAGCTGAATTTTCCACGTTCGGCCAAGATCATCAGTTAATATCAATGGGAGAATTGTATCAGGATGTTCTGCTTTGTCCTTTACAAATAAAGAGAGATTAAATTTCGTGATATGTCGATCCAAACTATTGTCGGGGGTGAGGGCAATAGATTCAGATTGCACTGACACCCAATTCGGTGCTTCAGAATCTACATCAATATCGAGATTTGCAATTGACCGTAAACTTTGGTTATGAAGAATAATTGGAATTTCATTTTGTCCACTCTGTAATCTCAACACACCTGGATCTTCTCCAAATACGAGTCCAGGAAACCAACACAATAAGGCCATAAACACACTGAATCGAATATGCATCGCAAATCCTCCAGTCTTTCAAGGTTAAAATTATCTTGATCTATTTATATATAACTAAAGTAATAGAATAATCTAAGGATAAATTTAACCGTAACATAGCTGGGATCGTCCGGGTGAATTCGTGCAATCTCGCGCGCATAGCTTTTGGGGCCATCGTTGCTCGTTTTCATCACTATGTACGATTTATGGCCACAGTCCATCATGACCTCGAAGTCATAGGGTGCCAAGCTCGCAATAGCCTTATCCACGAGAAGCTCTTGCTCATATGACCACCAATCCAATGCGTTTTCGATACGTGTGGCCAACTCACAGATTACAGAAGAAACGTCTCGTGGATCATAGTTCATGAAAATCAGATCCTTCGTGTCGAATTTTGGATCGTAGCCGTTTTCGGCAATCAAGACTTGCCGTGATAGAGGTTGCGTGAGCAATACCTAACTCGTAGAACACGTTTGCATTGGTTTCCTTCGTTAGAACACCAAGTACGATCTTGGCAGGATACAGGTGTTCCAAGACTTCGACCCATCCTAGGACAGTACGGGGGTCTTTGTCAGTACGAAATGGATATAGGTCCGTTTTTTTTCGGTCGGCAACAATTGAAACAGCCTTCTCTATTAACTCATGAAATACGCAGTCATATTCTGGATCAAACGGCATTACAACGAAGACTTCGCGATGATTGATACCCTTTGTGGATGGCCTAAAGCTGAAGGGATACACTGTGCTCTCCTTTCTTGTTTTTTGCTTTAGAATCTGAATTCGATCCGATACTAAAGATCGTGATGAATCCGGGACGCTCAACAGCATTTTGGCTTTGTTTTAGATTGAGCCTACCAAAATACATGTAATTCGCGATTTCCAAACGGCTCCATTTAGGCGATCATGGGCGGCATGATAGGGGCGATCGCTGACATTTTACGAACATGGCAGTGAATATGGCTTTACAATCCGCATTCGACGACTACATTGCAATTCTTGCTGAAAACAAGGAACTCGTAGGTGACGAAAAAGGACAGCTCCATATCTTGCGCAATAGAACGCACCAGATGCGTGCTATAATTGAAAAATGTGAACGCACTTCGCGATTTAGACATTTGTTGAAGGAGACAAAAGCGGCGTATGCCAAGCGCCTGGACGAGGGCGATGAAATGTGGCGATTCAGCGTGCGAAATGTCCTCCGACGTGCGAGAATCTACGCTGACGCGTTCGGCGCCGATTGTTTCATAGAGGAGCTCTTTCAAAGATTCGTTAATGCCTTTTCGAAGAGCGAGGACATTTACGTTTTGTTGGCTCCACTTGAATATGTCGAACTAAAGTCAAATGACCCGCTTGAATTCGATTCGTTTCGGCTGATAAAGTACTCCATGCAAGATCTGAGCTTGGTTACGGAGAATGAAACGCGAGAGTTGTTTTTTTCTGGTTCGACATTGGATATTGGACTCCTCGCCCAATATTGGTGGATTGAAGCCCACTACAAAACCGAGTCTCGCTACCCGGGGCCATCATTCAATATCCCTCGACCGGATATTTCAGTTGAGCGCCATTTTAGTCGTTTTCCACCTACCATTGAGCGTATCCTACAGACGCTTGTCCTATATGATTGGGACAGGAACGGGTTATTAAACCGTGGGGATATAAAACACTACACTGTGGAAGAAAACACAAGCGGATGGTTCGGATTTTCCCTGCCGTTTATAATTCGTTGCGGTGGAAGTCTGTTCAGTCCTCCTAGTCAAGCTCCAGACATTTCCCGCCTTGCACTTGAGCCCTTTTTCGATAGAGACGGCGTTGAAATAGGCGAACGTCCGTCATGTAGCCTCTATTTCAACCAAGCCGAAACGTCCAGTTTCCGCAGTGAGTTAGTGGAGATTGAGAAGCAGTTAGGTTTAATTCGCGATCACGGGGATCGATGGAAGTTCATTGACGTCGGAGTGAAACATCTCGTCAAGGCGTTCTTTGCGTTTGAATTGGATCAGCTTCTGTGGCATACCGTCGCGATTGAAGCCTTGCTTGGAGAGCGCGGGCCAAGCCTGACGAAAACACTTGCGCGTAGGTGTGGGTCGGTGTTGGGTTGTACTAGCGCCGAGCGAACGGGAATTCGCGACTCATTCCGCAAGATTTACGACCTTCGTTCCGATGTTGTGCACGGGAATACAAAATTGAGAGAAATCCACAACGGCCATCTCTCAGTAGCGAGATACATTGCTCGCGATGTCACTGTTTGGTTTTTGAAATACTTGTGTCACGTGGCTAAGGGCATACAACCGAACGATGAGCGTCTTCCCCATCGCCGCGAACTCCTGTATGCACTTGACGGACGGCGAGATGCACGCAAGCGTATCACGCATCTTTTTGACCGCGTACCAGTTGACTTTCCCAGTAGTGCGTGCTGGGACGAGCAATGATGAGCAGGCGCACTCTCGCTGTAACTCGATTTAAAACCCTTACCGTCTCGCCAATTGCCTGCAGGGTCTATACAAACCAGTTTTTGCTGGTTTAGGCGTTTCGCCCACACTTCCCGAAGCTCGTTAGTGCGAATTGAAGAAAAGACCTAATTCATGGAATCCCGCACCTTCGATCTATCCGTCCCCGTAAGCCGTATATTATTAGCATGTTGGAGCGGTTTTGGCGCGCTCCAGGTTGCCAGTGGCGTCTTCAGCATTGAGAGCAGCAACGAGATTCTTGGCGTCGCACAGATAGCCTTTGGTGTGTTTTGTTGCTCTTCGTTATTCGTATTGCCACGCCTGAACCGGTATGTCATTGCGTTTGACGATTCGCACCTGACGCTGGAAAGAGCCTTAGTCAAGGCGCGAAAAATACCCTGGACGTCTATTTCTGAAATCGAAGTACAACTGATGAAACTGGAAATAACGCTCAAGGAGGGGAAAAACGTGCAGTGGAACTTCAATTTGAGCTATACGGACAACCAGATCGTAAAACCCCAAATCATCGCGGCGCTGACCGAGTTCGCGGAAACGAATGGGATTCCCATACAGGACGGCCGCTCAGGGTGACCGGACCGACCCCCTTCCTGACTGAAGGGGATACGGTGATAGGTCACGGTATCGGCAAGGCGACTCCTGGCTTACCTCCCCCTCTCCTCGCAGGAGAGGGGGCCGGGGGGTGAGGTCTGCGTGACGTGCGGGCGACCGGCCGGTCGCCCCTACAAATCCGACACAGGCACGGATATCGCCAATTGATATTGCCGGTCCGTATCGCTGACCGGTTCAAGCTGATTGCTGATAGCTGACGGCTGATAGCTGCCTCCGAGGGGCCGCGGGAGAGGTCTAATCCAGGTTTCCACATCAAGTGTCCTACCCGCCCTTCCTCACGAACTCCAGCCAGTTTCTGAATTCGATCTTTCTGAAGCTCTCTTCTTCCTTCTCTTTCTTCTTCAACCTCGCCAGCAGGTTCCGGAAGTCATCCTCCGCGAACATCGATGTATAATTCGGCGCCCAGTGCTGCATCAGTTTTCCGATGTAGTCGTAGGGCAGTTCGGGATGGTATTGCGTGCAGGTGATGCGTCGGTCTTTCGATACGACGGCCTGCAGTGTCGGCGCATTTTCTGCGACAATCTCGAACTCCCGGGGCAGCCGGGCGGCCTCGTCGAAGTGATGGCACACGCGTCGAACGTGTGCGGTTTGCCACGATACAGGGTTTTGGAAAAGTCCAGCGATCGTACCGCGATGTCTTTTGCGATGCCGATTTCGGGATTGCGCGCCGGTGCAACCTCGCCGCCACAGACGGTAGTGGTGACCTGAAATCCCGATCGCTCGCGTCGCGATCTTGCAATCGTGATTGATACTGACTATATTAGCAGCGGAACGAGGAATCAACGCTGAACTGCTGTACCGAATTGCCGACGCTCAGACCATCTATTCCATTTAAATATAATAATTTATATCTAAACTAGCGGTAACCTCGGCGTAACGACTATGAAGGACCTGAACAAGCTCCGAACAGAGGACCGGGCAGTTCATGACTGGTACCGATTCGTCCTGTCATTTCCGCCTCATCTGGTCCGTGAGTATCTTGACCGGTTCAATGTTCAACGTTCCGACACCGTATTGGACCCATTCTGCGGTACGGGTACCACGACCGTTGAGTGCAAAAAACTCGGAATTGGCAGCATCGGGATCGAGCCGAATCCGATGGCGTACTTCGCGAGTTCGGTTAAGGTCGACTGGAGTGTAAATCACAAGGAGCTGCTTGACTACGCGGAGAAGGTAGCGCATTGCACTAAAAAAACGCTGGATGAGAACGGCTTCGGTGAATGGGAAGACCTTCCGCTATTTGCCGAAAATGGAAATTCGAAGACAGTACTGAAGCGACTTCCTGATGAACGGTCGAGAATTCTCTTGAAGAACTCCATCAGCCCCCGTCCCCTGCACAAAGCACTCGAACTTCTGGATGCAATTGACGGGCAAGGGGATCCTCATTATCAGCGATACGGACGCCTCTGTCTCGCCAAAGCGCTGGTGTACCACATCAGCAACCTGAAATTCGGGCCTGAGGTCGGTGTCGGGAAAATCAAGGATGATGCACCGGTCGTGGAGGCCTGGCTGGAATGCATTCGCACTACTGTCCGCGACATTCGCCGATATGGTGACCGGGCACGGACCGGCAGCCTGATTATCAACGCAGATGCCCGCAGCGTCGAAAACATCCTGAAACCAAGTTCGGTCGATTTTGTAATTACATCGCCGCCATATCCGAACGAGAAGGATTACACGAGGACGACCCGTCTGGAGTCGGTCATACTTGGTATGATCAAAAGCAGGCAGGAATTGAGGATGCTGAAACAGAACCTGGTCAGGTCCAACACGCGCGGAGTGTACAAAGCCGACACAGACGACCGCGAGGTCGCCGACAATCCGACAATACGCAATCTGGCGGATGAAATCGAGAGACGCCGTATTGCCCTAGGGAAAACTTCCGGCTTCGAACGACAGTACTCCCGCGTCACTCTGCTATACTTCGGGGGAATGGCGAAACATTTCGCGTCACTTCGGCCTGCTCTCAAACCTGGCGCAAGGCTCGCCTATGTGGTGGGCGACCAGGCGTCCTATCTTCGGGTGATGATCAGAACGGGCGAACTCCTGGCCGGCATCGCCAAATCCCAAGGCTATAAAGTTACCGGGATCGATCTGTTTCGAACCAGGCCTTCAACCGTTACGGGTGAACAGCTCAGGGAAGAGGTTGTGACGCTGGAGTGGCCGGGATCGAAAAGAGAGGAGTAACGTATCTCCACGACAAACCGCTATTCAGCCATCATAGAAGCCATTTTCCACGCCAGGTATCAGCCGGGACAACGTGAGGTCGAATTTGTACGAGAAGACATCGAAACGACTGCCTCCGAACTCAACATTGATCTGCCGAGGAATCTTGGCGACGTGATCTACAGTTTCCGCTACAGGACGCAACTCCCCGACAGTATTCGAAATACGGCGCCGGACAAAGAGACGTGGATCATCAGGGGCGCGGGCAGAAGCAAATACAGGTTTGAACTCGTCAGCGATATTCCGCTCACGCCTAATCCGAATCTTTCGGTGACCAAAGTGCCGGATTCGACTCCGGGAATCATCGCGAAATATGCGTTCAGCGACGAGCAGGCCCTGTTAGCCCGGGTTCGTTACAACCGTTTGATCGATATTTTCCTGGGGATTGCCTGCTACTCGCTGCAAAACCACCTTCGGACTACCGTACAGAAAATGGGACAGGTCGAAACCGACGAAATTTACGTGGGAGTCGACAAGAGCGGCTCCCACTACGTCATCCCGGTACAAGCCAAGGGAGGCAGTGATAAACTCAGCAGGGTTCAGATCGAGCAGGACATCGCGCTTTGCGCGGACAAATTACCCGACCTGATCTGCCGGCCCATCGGCGCGCAATTTATGCAGCAGGATGTTATTGCCCTGATGGAGTTTGAGGAGGACGGTGACGAAATACGAATCGTCTCCGAGAAACAGTATCAATTGGTGCCGCCGGACGCCATAACCAGTGAGGATTTAATCAGATACAGACAGCGATTATCCGACGGTACGGGGAGTTGATCCCAGGGAGGACTTGATCGAGAGAATCACGTGAGTTCACTCGCCGCGTTGCGCCAGAAGCGCTTGTACTGAAGGAACCAGACCCTTGGGTATTGCCATAGACGTCTGGCTTGAATCGACCAATACTGCTTCATCCTCCGACACAGCTTCGTCTCCTGTCTGTGATTTGTGATGGTCCAGAAGACGTCGGACACGATCCTCGTTCCAACCATCCGGAAACCTGTTTGCATTTTTCATCTCTCTCTCATTCTCATCCGTCAGCGATTAGCGATTGTCGGGAGAGCACATACGCAGTGAGCACGAAAACATAGTCGGCCTTTGGGTCCGGCCCGTCAATTTCGTGGAGATAAGGGTCGCTTAAGGCCCTTTCGATACCAACACGGGAACCCGTTCGTCCGTGTTGGTATTCACCGACCGATCCAAAAGCTTTGTGTGCTTGATGCTCCTCAATGCCGAATATAACAAATAATGCTCGGCTGGGAAGTTTCCTCGTTCAATAATTGGCACGTTGGGGATCTCGAACTTTATCATCCGCCCGATAGAAATGGATCCAGGGGAGCCTGGACAGGCCCTCTTCGGATGAAATACCGAATTATATCTGCTAACGGGAAGGTTGGAGACCCCGATGCTTAGGTCTGATGATTTCAATGCCTGTGGCTGGAGGTCTGTCGTCGATGGTGTGAACTGCCCCAATGACTATGGCTCGCTGTCCAGTGCTTTCTCGATCGCTGCAAATCGCGCGAAGGAAGAAAATCGCCTAGCCGACGCCAAGGTGTTAAGGTTGCTCTCTGATGTTTGTTCGATGCAGCTATCGACCGACAGTGTCAATAATCCCTTCAAGCCTTGCATGGTGTGGACGGGCGGCCAGACGTCAATGATTCCGAGTGACTTATCCGACGATGAAATTGGCTTCTTCGCATCAATCGTAGATTCCATCGACAGTTCGTTGCTTATTGCACGCCTGGCCGATCTCATCTGGCTCTTGCAAAAACCGAGAAAGGTCAAATTTGCACGGATGGCTATCGATAGCTACAGATCAATTCCGCTGGAACCTGAAATATGGCAACGGGGCGGTCGGAAATGTTGGCAACGCGCCATTTATCTCGCACAAATCCGTGGAATCGGGACTGACGAGCACAAATCTGAAATCGAAGCATCGTTAGTCGCGGCGTTCAAGGCTGCGGCAGCGATGGATGGGAAGTTCGGTCTGGAATTGGCCAACTTGCTCCTGTCTAACGCGCTTGGAAAGGATGATTCTGCGTCAATTGGGAGTCGGCTTGAAAACTTGGGTGGCGAGCTTAAGTGTCAGGGTAAACTACCCATTGCGCTTGAGTACCTTCGAGCTTCGGCAGAATGGCACCGAGAGAGCGGAGACGATCTTAAGTGGGCGGAGATGACAGTCGCGGTAGCCGAGGGCTGGGTGGAGCAGGCATCAACACACGAGCTGTCGAATCCTCCCAAACACAGCAACGCTGCACGTTGCTATGATAATGCAATCCACTCCTACCGGAAAATACCTGGCACCCAACGTGAGACGTATCAAGTAAACGAACGTATTTCAGAACTACATGAACGCCGCCATGAGTCGCACAAAGAATCGTTGGATCAGATGAGTACCATTAGGAGTGGTAGAATCGACCTCAGTCAAATTGCCGATAGCGCACGAGACGCAGTGATAGGAAAGTCGCCGGCAGATGCTCTGGTGTCATTCGCAAACCTTCGTCCCATAGTCAACGTCAAAACACTACGTGATAGTGTGAAAAAGCGCCTAGCCTACACTCCGCTACTCTCCTTGTTTTCTCGAACCGCGTTAAGCCGTGACGGTCGCGTCATCAAAAACGTACCCGGCGACGACAAAGAAGCAATTTATGCGGATGAGATGATCCGCGAATATCGACGGGATATAGAAGTTGATATCAAAGGAATAATCGTCCCTGCACTCGAAGCCATGCTTTTGGAACACCGCTTCTGTGTCGACGACTTTATTGATTTGGCCATGCAGTCGCCTTTTGTGCCCGCTGGACGGGAATTCCTCTTTGGGAGGGGTTTATATGCTGGTTGCGACTACAACTTCGCCACGGCCATCCATTTACTCACGCCGCAAATTGAGCATTGGGTACGTCTTTTTCTGAAACAAGAGGGAGTAGTAACAACGCGTTTGGACGAGGATCGTGTGGACACAGAAAAAGGACTTTCATCGCTAATTGGCGAACCGGAAGCCGAAAAGATATTGGGGCAAGACCTAAGGTTCGCAATAAGGACGCTTTTCTGTGAACCCACGGGACCGAATCTCCGAAATATGCTGGCACACGGGATGCTTGATGACAATGCTTCGCAGTCGCCCTTCGCAGTATATGCATGGTGGCTTGCGTTGAAGCTTGTTGTCAACTCAGTTTTGGCTCCGCCAGACGTAGATGCAGAGATTCGAGAGGATGATCCTGAGGAATAGATCCAATCGTCGAACAATCCAACATCAAGCGGTCTATTCCGCTCCTTTAGGCACCGCCAACTTTATACATGTAACCGCCCCTGATGTCCGTGCTCTTCGATTTGCAACTTTCTCGGATCAACTGTTCTCGCTTTGCGAACACCGACCTCGTTCAACTGTCGCATTTAGCAATAGGCCCAAGCCATGGAATCACGAACCTTCGATCTATCTCTTCCCGTATCCCGCTTTTTATTAGCAGGTTGGAGCGGTTTTGGCGCACTCCAGATTGCCAGTGGCGTCTTCAGTATTGAGAGCAGCAACGAAATATTTGGCGTCGCACAGATCGCCTTCGGTTTGTTTTGTTGCTCTTCGTTATTCGTATTGCCGCGCTTGAACCGGTATGTCATTGCGTTTGACGATTCGTACCTGACGCTGGAAAGAGCTTTAGTCAAGCCACGAAGAATTCCCTGGGGGTCTATTTCTGAAATAGAAATACATCTGATGAGATTGGAAATAGCGCTCAAGGAAGGGAAGAACGTGAAGTGGAACTTCAATTTGAGTTATACGGACAACCAGATCGTAAAACCCCGGATCATCGCGGCGCTGACCGAGTTCTCGGGAGCGAATGGGATTCCTATACAGGACGGCCGCTCAGGGTGACCGGACCGACCCCCTTCCTGACTGAAGGGGAAACGGTGATGGGTCACGGTATAGGCAAGGAGACTCCTGGCTTACCTCCCCCTCTCCTCGCAGGAGACGGGGCCGGGGGGAGAGGTCTGCGTGACAGGCGGGCGACCGGCCGGTCGCCCCTACAAATCCGAAACAGGCGCGGAAATCGTCGATTGATATTGCTGATCCGTCTCACGTCTCACCGGTTTTAGCTGATCGCTGACGGCTGATGGCTGATAGCTCCCTCAAGGAGACCGGCGGGAGAGGTTTCTGTAACAGTTTCTGAATTACCCTGGCGCTGTACCTGTCCCAACGAACTCCAGCCAATTTCGGAACTCGATCTTCCTGAAGTTCTTTTCTTCTTTCTCTTTCTTCTTCAAGCTCTCCAGCAGATTCCGGAAGTCATCCTCCGCGACCATCGTCGCATAATTCGGCGCCCAGTGCTGCATCAGCTTAGCGATGTAGTCGTAGGGCAGTTCGGGATGGTATTGCGTGCAGGTGATGCGCCGGTTTTTTGATACAACGGCCTGCAGCGTTGTCGCATTTTCTGCGACAATTTCGAATTCACGCGGCAGCCGGGCGGTTTCGTCGAAGTGATGTGCAGGCGCGTCGAACGTGTTCGGTTTGCCACGATACATAGTCTTGGAAAAGTCCAGCGATCGTACCGTGATGTCTTTTGCGATGCCGATTTCCGGACGGCGCGCCGGCGCCACCTCCCCGCCGCAGACGGTGGTGATGACCTGAAACCCCCAGCAGCTTCCCCAGACGTGGGGTACATCCGCGAGTACCCGCTCGCCCAACGCCAGTTGACGCTTATTGAATGGGTCGTTCTCGTAGATGTTGCCGCCCCCGCCGGTCCAGACTGCCGCGTCGTATCCGCTTAAGTTCAGGTCTGACGTACCGGCGTCGACGTGCGTGTCAACGATCCGCATCTCCGCTTCTGGCTGGCTTTCCCGAACGAGCGCCTCGAAGACCCGTGCCTGTTCCTCCACCCCGGCGTGCGCGTGGGTCCGATTCCCTTCCCGGGTCCAGCCGTCGATGATTAGCAGACGCATACCACTGTCACCCCTCGTCTTGTAACCAGTCATCACCGACCTCGATCTCACCTGTGGCGGTCAAGACGGCAGGTCCCCCCACGTCGACCGACACCACGCCTCCGTTCCGCATACGCGCAGCCGCGTCCATCCTGCTTGCGCGGCCGATCTTCACGCCCTGCGTCACCGACAGTTCCAATACACCGGATCGAATTCCGCTTTTCAATCCCGCGACGCCGACAAGCGCGGCGACGGCGCTGCCCGTGGCCGGGTCCTCGTCAATCCCATGTGAGGGCGCCGACATCCTCGCGTAGATCTCCGCTCCGGATTTCAGTTCGCCCGCGAAGAAAAAGATATCCGACGACCGTTCATCGGAAAGCGATCTGCCCCATGCCTGTTTGTCCACCGTTGCTCGGTCCACGGCCTCTCTCGACACCAGATGCGCGAAACAGAAGTCCAATCCCACGCCGGCGAAGAACCCGTCGAGGACGTCGTCCGCGTCGAGCGACAGGACTTCCGCGAGGGACGCAGTCGAGGGTCCTTCCGCCGCGTAATCCAATGGCGCATCGCTGGTCAGGATGCCGTACAATACGCCGTCCTCATTCGAGATCCTCACGGGAATCCGGCCGACATTCTCGTCCAGCATAATGAGATCCGAATCCGTATGTCCACGATAGCGGAGGGCGCACGCCGTTCCGACCGTGGGATGCCCCGCAAAATCCACCTCGGCCGCAGGCGTGAAGATTCGCACCCGGGCAGTCGCGGAATCGTCAGTTGGGGGCAACACGAACGTGGTTTCGGAAAAATTGAACTCGCGGGCGACCTTCTGCATGCCGTCCTCGCTGAGACCCCTCGCATCGGGAAAAACCGCCAGCTGGTTTCCCCCGAACGCCGTCCGGGTGAAGACATCCAGGATGTAGAATCGATATTTCATGGGTGTCCACATCTGTCCAAAATCGTCTTTTCCAACCGCTGTCACGACATGATCCACCTGTAACCGGAGCGAGGGCATCCGGCCCTCGAACTTCGCGTTACCTACCCCCATTCGCGTCGAGAGATTGACGCGTCCATACAATCCGACACCGGTTCGCGGAAAACACCGTGTGCGACGAGTTTTCCGACGTCGAGGGCAGGATGCCCTCGCTCCCGGGAACGCCGACTAAACCGGTCCCAAATCGATTTCTGTCCTGGAAAGCAGTGATGGACATCATTTCAGATTGTTCGCGGCCTGTTCCCGGGCGTCCCACTACGTTCTCACAATATAGGCACGAAGGCTGCATAGATAAAGACAACTCGTCCAACGCGGACTCCTGGGGGGCGGAAGCCGTCGACTCTTTGGTTCTCACTTTGTGGACTACGGGCTTATATTATCCGGTAGATCGCAATCGATTTGTACAGACTGAAGTAGCCCTGGCTTCAGACAACGAGGGGATCGACCGCCAGGGTCGCGCACGATCAAAACGCAGCAGTTCCAACAAAGAAGGAGGACAGATCCATGGAAGAGCGGACTTTTGACCTGACGATACCTGTAACGCGTTTATTTCGTATAATGTGGGGTACATATGCTACGATATTGATCTTCCTCGGAATCGCGAACATAGAAGACAACTCGTTCCTGGGTGCCCTTCAGCTCTTATTCGGTCTAATCACGCTGCCTTTTATGGGCCTATTGCATCGCATTAACAAATACATAATCACGTTTTCCAATGCGAGTCTGGAGGTTGTTAGAGGTTTATTCAAGCGCCGGAGAGTTCACTGGGAATCCATCTCCAAAATTGAGATACAGTTGATGAAACTCGAGTTCGTACTCGCCAAAGGCAGGAACATAAAGGTCGACTTCAGCGCAATGAGCTATAACGACAACCAGATCATCAAACCGCAGATCATCGAGGCGGTTACGGCATTCGCGGAAGAGAAGGGGATCCCGGTTCAGGACAGCCGATCCGGGTAAGCCATCAACCTGCGCGAAGGAAGTCTGGCATGCGGGCGACCAAAAGGGTCGCCCCTACAATTCCAACACAGGCAAGGATATAGCTGATTGATATTGCGTGTCCGTATCGCTGACCGGTTCAAGCTGATCGCTGACGGCTGACCGCTGACAGCTGCCTATACATTTGTGCCTTTGTGTGGGCTGAATCTTGCGTGCAGCAAGGCGGGCGACCGGCCGGTCGCCCCTACAAATCCGACACGGGCGCGGATACTGCGGGTTGATATTGCCGAACCGTATCGCTAACCGGTTTTAGCTGACGGCTGATAGCTGACAGCTGATAGCTCTATGTCTCTAATCAAATTCATCGCTTCGGCCGCCATAACCGTGATCGTCGTTCTGGCTCTGGATACCCGGATGGGCGGGTTTCCCGCAGCGGGAAGATTCCTGAGTCCATTCCACGGTTTCTGGCAGAACGCCGAGACGCAGGACCCGCCGGCGGAAGGTGAATTGCGGCTCGCCGGACTGATCGAACCCGTAACGGTCCTCTATGACGAACGCAGGGTGCCACATATCTTCGCGAAGAATGACCGGGACCTGTTTTTCGCGCAGGGATATATTACAGCGAAGGACCGCCTGTGGCAGATGGAGTTTCAGACGATGGCCGCGGGAGGGCGGCTTGCGGAGGTCCTCGGAACCAGCGCGTTGGAGCGCGACCGGTACCAGCGGCGGGTCGGCCTGGTTTACGGCGCACGGAATACGCTCAAGGAAATCATGGCCGAGCCGGAAACCCGGCTTTCCGTCTCCGCGTACACAGACGGCGTCAATGCATACATCAGCAGCCTGCGCGCGAGAGACTACCCCATTGAGTACAAACTGCTGGGCTACGTCCCCGAGCCCTGGACCCCGTTGAAATGCGCGATCCTGATCAAGTCCATGGCGTGGATACTGCGCGGCGGGAACGCGGACCTGAGGATGACCAACACGCTCGACCGGTTCGGAGAGGAGGTTGTACGGGACCTGTTCTCAAGCCAAACCGTCGACGACACGATAATCCCCAGGGTAACGCCGTGGGACTTCGAGCCCCGAAAAGTCATCCGACCGGACACGCGTTTCATCAGAGGGTCGATCGGCGCGGGAAAGGGCAGCGGAATCGGAAGCAACAACTGGGCGGTTTCCGGATCCAGGACCGCCAGCGGGTATCCCATATTGGCGAATGACCCGCACCTGAGCCTTTCCCTGCCGTCGCTGTGGTACGAGATTCAACTCGCCGGACCCACCGTCAACGTGTATGGCATATCCCTTCCGGGCGGACCGGGCGTGGTTATCGGATTCAACCGGCAAATCGCCTGGGGGTTCACGAACGCGGGAACGGACGTAACGGATTGGTACAAGATCGCCTTCAAGGATGACACACTCCAGGAATACCGCCACGGCGGCCGGTGGCGTCCCGTGGAAACCGTCGTCGAAGAATTCAGCGTGCGGGGCGGCGAGACCTTTCGCGACACCGTGCGCTACACGCATCACGGCCCGGTCGTATGGGATTCCAGCTACAGGCCATCCGACTCGCGGGTGCCGGAACGCCATGCGTTCCGTTGGACGGCTCACGACGGCGGAAACGAGTGGCTGGCCTGCCACCGCCTCAATTCAGCGCGCGGCTACGACGATTTCGTCGCGGCGCTCCCCCACCTCACCGCTCCCGGGCAGAACTTCGCCTACGCAGACGTTGACGGGAATATCGCAATCTGGCATAACGGCCGATTCCCGGTAAGGTGGGAGGGCCAGGGCGCCTTCATCGCCGACGGCTCGGACCCCCTCCACGACTGGCAGGACTGGATACCAAACGCCCACAAGCCCCACGTCAAGAATCCGGATCGCGGGTTTGTGAGTTCCGCCAACCAGCGCCCCGTGGATTCCACCTATCCGTATTGGCTGGCCAACGGCTATTCCTCACCGGTTCGCGCGCGTCGAATCAACGAACGTCTGGCCGAATTGAAGGACATCACGCCGGACGACTTCCGGAAACTGCAGCTCGACACAAAGCACCTCCGCGCCCAGGCCGTCCTGCCCGTCCTGCTGGCGTTAATCGAACCTGAGTCCCCCGGTCCCGATATGGCGGCGGTCTACCAGGAACTTCAGAACTGGGACTACTTCGCCGATGCCGCCAGGATCGCCCCCACCGTTTTTCATACCTGGTGGGGAAAGCTCTACCGGGCAATCTGGGACGATGAATTCAGCGGATCGGGCCCCGGTTTGCAACGCCCTTCCGCGGATCGAACGGTGAGCTTGATCCTTGAAGAGCCAGACGCCAGGTGGTTTGACAACACGCGGACGGAACCTGTGGAGTCGCTGGCCGACCTTGCCCGCGGCACGTTTGCGGCATCTTGCATCGAATTGACGAAAAGGCTCGGTCCGGCGGGCGAGGCCTGGCAATGGGGACGCTTCAAAGGCGCGGATATCAGGCATCTGCTGAGGATACCCGAATTTTCGCATCTGGATCTGTTCGTAGACGGCGGCCGCGACGTCGTCAATGCGACCCGGGGGGGTCATGGCCCATGCTGGCGAATGGTCGTGTCCCTCGGTCCTGACGTACGAGCATGGGGAATCTATCCCGGCGGGCAATCCGGCAACCCGGGCAGCAGGCACTACGACGACTTTGTCGACACCTGGGTCAATGGCGAACTGGATGAACTGCTGTTCATGAAAACACCGGAAGACGGCCAGGGACGTATCGGGGAGCGGTTGACGCTGGTCACAAGACCGTAAGACGGGAGAAGACATCCTTGCCCGATATTTCGTTCCTCCTCGCCTTCGGCACGCAAGACCTGGCCATGCTCCCTCTCTCCCGCGGGAGAGAGGGCCGGGGAGAGAGGTCGGCGGGGCCGGGGAGGTGTGGTTTTTGATTCTGGTTTCGCTTTTGGCTGACGGCTGATGGCTGACCTCTGATAGCTTCTTTATGATTTCAACCGCTCTATACGTCCTCGTATTCGGCCTGATCGCAGGCCTGGCGCTGCCCTGGTGGGGCATCGGCGTGGCAGGATTCGCGGCGGGATTCTGGAAAGCGCCGTCAGCCTGGAAAGCGCTGGGCGCGGGCTTCAGCGGCGCGGGGGTTCTGTGGCTGACTTCAGCCGGATATATCCACGTGAAATCCGGCGGCAGACTCACCGCGAAGATCGCCGGAATTGCCGGCCTTTCGGATCCATCCCTGCTGGTCGTAATAACGGCGCTGATCGGGGGCTTTGTCGCGGCGCTCGCCGCGGCGGCGGGATACCATCTGCGGTTGCTACTGAAGAAGCCCTGACGACGTGAATCGGCAGGGCGACCACAAGGGTCGCCCCTACATTGCAATTTGCTCCCCCTCTGTCGCTGGGAGAGGGGGCTGGGGGGTGAGGGCTCCGCCATTCGCGGTCGTTCCATAGTGGCGCTGACATCACTGATTGGCGTCGCGTATCCGTATCGCTAACCGGTTTAGCTGACGGCTGATAGCTGACGGCTTGTTTCCTGACCGCTGACGGCAGGTCTCTGCCTTTCCCTTTGTGTCTTTGTGTCTCTGTGTGAGCTGATTCTTGCGTGCAGAACGACGGGCGACCGGCCGGTCGCCCCTACAAATCCGATACGGGCGCGGATATCACTGGTGAACGTTGCTGAACCGTATCGTTAACCGGTTTTGGCTGACGGCTGATAGCTGACGGCTGACAGCTTAAAAACGAAGTTTGATATTGACAAATCCCCGGAGAAAATCTATCTTCTTCATCTTCAGCGTGATACGCGAACTTGACTCCTCGAACCCGGATGGAAAGCGCGGGCGTCGATGCCTGAAAACACATTGCTGATCATCAAACCGGACGCGGTTTCCCGGAATGCCATCGGCGCCATCGTCAAACGCGTGGAAGACAAAGGGTTCAGGATTCGACAGTTGAGAATGACGCGATTCACTCGCGAGGAGGCCACCCGGTTCTACGCCGTACACGAGGGACAACCATTTTTTGATGGCCTGATCGATTTCATGTCTTCGGGTCCCATCGTGCCGCTCGCGCTGGAACGGGAAGAGGCCGTGTCGATCCTGCGCAAAATCATAGGGGTAACCGATTCGGCGAAAGCCGCTGAAGGCACCATTCGCAGGGATTTCGGGACAACCGTACAGCGCAACGCCGTGCATGCGTCGGACTCGCCGGAAACAGCGACATGGGAGATTGCCTTTTTCTTCGGAGAAGACGCTTAGCCTTAATTCCGCAAAAACAGCAACGCGGCGACGCGATAAAACCCTCCGAAACAGGGCGATATCGACGTTTAGAAGGACGTTTTTTCCGTTCACGTCCAGTGACCTGGTGTATCCTGGAAATCCGCCGTCTAATCTCCTTTATTTACAAGCACATATTCGAATTTACGTCCCCGAAGACTTAGGAATCAAGGTTAGAACGGACACGCGTAATCCAAATGGACACCTTTCGATGATTGTCGCACTCAACGAACTCGAAGAAGGCGCGGCCAGTCTGGACTGGGAGGAAACCCCGGAAGAGCTGCATATCCAGGATGAGGACCTCCAATTCGTGGGCCCAATCAGGACTCAGATCGAGTTCGTCAAGATAGGCGAATCCATATCGGCAAGCGGCCGGACGAATGCCGACCTTCGGCTCGAGTGCGTGCGATGCCTGGAACCCGTTTCGTTCTCCCTCTCCTCCGATTTCAAATTCGTCTTCCAGAAAAACCGTCCGGAATCCATGGCAGATGATGAAGACGAAACGATGATCTGGCTGGACGAATCCGGAGACAAGGTGGACCTTGGCGAGGAAATCAAGGACTACATACTGCTGGAAATGCCGTTGAATCCCCTGTGCAAGACGTCCTGCGAGGGGCTTTGCTCAATTTGCGGTGAGAACCTCAACCTGACGCAGTGCAACTGTTCGTCAACTCAGATCGACCCCCGTTGGGAAGCCCTGCGAGCGTTGAAAGACCAATCCTGAAGGAGCATTTCAAAATGGCACACCCGAAACGCAGGAGTTCCAATTCCAGAACCGGCAAGCGACGGACCCACTGGAAGCTTTCGAGACCCGCTTTCTCTGAATGTCCCAACTGCGGCCAGCCTCGCAGGCCTCACCGGGTCTGCTCGAACTGCGGCCAATACAACGGACGTGAAGTAACCGAAGGCGAAAGCGTCTGATCTCCGGAACGAGCGGCGTAACCCGATAACGAATCCCCCAATCGTCACCCTTGCCTATGAAAAAAAAAGTCAATGCTTCCGTCACCGGCGTCTCCCGCTTTCTCCCCGAACGCCGGCTGACGAATGCCGACCTTGAACACATGGTGGATACTTCGGATGAATGGATTCGATCACGAACGGGTATAGTAGAACGCCGCATCCTCGACGACGGCCTGGGCGCGTCTCACATGGCCACTAGGGCGATGGAGTCCCTGCTCGCACAAAAGGGTCTGGATGCCAATGAAATAGATCTGATAATCGTTGCAACCGTAACGCCGGACATGGTGTACCCGGCCACCGCGTGTCTGGTGCAGCACGAGGTGGGGGCCGGGAACGCGTGGGGGTTCGACCTTTCCGCGGCATGCTGCGGTTTCCTGTACGCCCTGATCGTCGGCGGCCAGTTTGTCGAAAGTGGAGCCCACCGGAGAGTGGTGGTCATCGGTTCCGATAAGATGAGTTCCGTCGTCGACTACACCAACCGGGATACCTGCGTCCTGTTTGGAGACGGCGCGGGGGCTGTCCTCCTGGAACCCGACGAGACCGGCGCCGGCATCCAGGACTTCATCCTGAACGTGGACGGATCCGGCGGCCAGTATCTGTGCCAACCGGGCGGCGGCAGTCTGCATCCCGCAAGCCACGAAACCGTTGACAAGAAAATGCACTACGTTCACCAGGACGGGCCTCGCGTGCTCAAGTTCGCCAGCAGCAGCATGGCCGCGGTTTCAGCGGAACTGCTGGAACGAAACGGACTCAGCGGCGACGATATCGCACTGCTGGTACCGCACCAGGCGAATAAACGCATCATCGACGCGACGGCGCGCCGAATGAAGCTGGCGCCGGAACGCGTACTGGTCAACATCGACAAATACGCGAACACGACCTGCGGCACAATCCCAATCGCCCTATCCGAAGCGGTCGAACAGGAACGTGTGAAGCGGGGCGACTACATTGTCGTGTCAAGCGCCGGAGCCGGCTATACCTGGGGAAGCGCCCTGCTGAAGTGGGCGTATTGATCGGAGTCGATGGTTGGAATCCACAAGCAGATACGTTTTTGGACCGTCATGTCCCTAGCGTTCTTATTTCCCGGCCAGGGCGCGCAATACGTGGGGATGGCCAGCGATCTTTACAGCGCCTCACCGATCGCACAGTACGTATTCAATCTGACCGACCGCATCTCCGAGACCGGGTTGAAGACCTTCTGTTTCGACGGTCCGGAAGAATCCCTGAAACAGACGGCCATCACGCAGCCGGCCATCTTCGCACACAGCATTTCGGTATTTGAAATCCTGAAAGACAGGGGCATCAACCCGGACTTCGTGGCCGGACACAGCGTGGGAGAACTGGCGGCCCTTGTCGCCGCCGGGGTCATGTCCCTGGAAGACGGTGTGCGCATTGTGGGAATACGCGGGCGGGCCATGCACGCGGCGGGGAAAATGCACCCCGGCACGATGGCGGCCATCATAGGCCTGGAAGACAGTGCGGTCGTGGAAATCTGCGAATCGCCGGGGACGGGTGTGGTGGTCGTGCCCGCAAACTTCAACTGCCCCGGCCAGGTCGTCATTTCGGGCGAGCCGACGGCCGTGAAACGGGCCATGATCAAGGCATCGGATGAGGGCGCCAGGAGGGTTGTTGAACTCCAGGTCAGCGGCGCCTTTCACTCGGGCCTTATGCAATCCGCCCTGGGCACGCTTGAAGGCGCCCTCGCGAACGTTCCATTCTCACCCGCGCGCATTCCGGTGGTGCCGAACACGACGGCGGAACCCACGACCGATCCGGACGTGCTCAAAGACCTTCTCATCAAACAGGTTGTCTCCCCCGTCCGATGGACGGATTCAATGGCGCGGCTCGTTTCGGAAGGTGTTGACCGCGCGATCGAAGCCGGCCCCGGAAGTACGTTGAAAGCCCTGATGCGGCGCATCGAAAAGGGGGTCGCCGTAACGTCCGTCGGAACCCTCGAGGACCTGGACAGTCTTACGGTATGAATCGACTCAAGGACAAGACCGCGATCGTCACGGGCGGGTCCCGCGGCATCGGCGAGGCCATCGCCGGCCGCCTGGCCGAAGAAGGCGCAAGGGTGGCGGTGTGCGCCAGCCGGACCCTCGAAAGCGCACAGGCGGTGGCGGAAGCCATCGAGAGCCGCGGCGGGAGCGCGTTCGCGCTGAAGGCGGACGTTTCGAACGCCACCGACGTCGCCGAGCTTTTCAAGTCCGTCCTGGACCGCTGGGGCGGGGTGGACGTTCTGGTCAACAATGCCGGAATTACGCGCGACGGTTTACTGATGCGACTGAAGCCGGGGGACTGGGACGACGTTCTCAACGTCAACCTCAAGGGCGCATTTCTGTGTACACAGGCCGCCGTAAGACCGATGATGAGGGCGCGGTCCGGTCGGATCATCAATATCTCATCCGTAACGGGGTTGATGGGAAACCCGGGACAGGCCGGGTACACCGCCGCGAAATCCGGGCTTATCGGCCTGACGAAGACCACCGCGAAAGAACTGGCGAGCAGGGGCATTACTGCCAACGTGGTGGCGCCCGGATATATCCCCACCGAAATGACGGAAAAGCTCCCTGAACAACTCAAAGAGAAGATTCTCGAACAGGTCCCCCTGGGCACACCGGGAACACCCGAAGATGTCGCGGCGGCGGTCGCGTTTCTGGCCTCCGGCGACGCTGCATATATCACCGGGCAGGTCCTGGTCGTGGACGGCGGGATGGTCATGTAAGCCGAACTGAACCGTCTGGCGACAGACGCGAACGGAGAGTCGCGCCGGGGTGTACAGTGCGACAAAAAAGGGAGACAGTTGCCATGGCTGAAGATATCCAGCAGAAAGTCGTCGATCTCATCGTTGATCAGCTGGGCGTAGATGCCGACAGCGTAACACCGGAAGCCCATTTCATAGATGATCTTGGCGCAGATTCCCTCGACACGGTCGAACTGGTGATGGCCTTCGAAGAGGAATTCGATATGGAAGTTCCGGATGAAGACGCCGAGAAGCTGGAGACCGTCAGCGACGTCACGGTTTATCTCAAGCAACGCCTGAACGAATAGCGGGCCGCAGACGGGACGGGCAGTTTCAACGGCTGGCGGCGCCCGTGAAGCGACGTCTCGACGTCAGGACTTGAGCGCAAGACACACGGTGAGCGTGGATTGTTCGACGATGCCGCAGTTCCGTGCCGATGCAAACACGATACCAGGGAGAAGGTGCCCTTGAACGGAAACCGAAGGGTTGTGGTGACAGGCCTCGGCGTCCTCGCGCCGAACGGATTGAACACCGAGGCCTATTGGGAGGCGTTGCTCAACGGAGAAAGCGGCGTCGATCACATCGGCAGATTCGATACGACGGGATTCAGGGTTACGTTCGGCGCCGAATTGAAGGATTTCGACGCCCAACGGTTCGGTCTCGACCGCAGACTGGCCAGGCGCAACGATCTGTGCACCCAGTATGCCATCTGTTGCGCCCAGATGGCTGTAACGGACGCCGATCTGGACGTGGACGCCGGAAACCCCGACCGGATGGGCGTGGTTTTCGGCTCGGGCATCGGCGGTATCTGGACCTTCGAAGATCAACACACCGTCCTCCTCGAGAAAGGCGCCCGGCGGATCAGCCCTTTCTTCATCCCCATGATGATTCCGGACATGACGTCTGGGCAGGTTTCCATCCTGCTTGGCGCCAGAGGGCCGAACTATACCACCGTGTCCGCCTGTTCCTCGGCCGCCCACGCCATCGGGTGCGCCTTCAGGGAAATCCGCCACGACGAAGCCGACGTCATGGTTACCGGCGGCGCCGAAGCGGCAGTCAGCGCCATGTCGCTGGGGGGATTCGCATCCATGAAGGCGCTTTCCACGCGCAACGAGGACCCCCGGGCGGCCAGCCGTCCTTTCGACCTGGAGCGTGACGGATTCGTGCTTGGCGAGGGGTCCGGCGCGCTCATACTCGAAGAACTGCAACACGCACGGCGGCGGGGCGCACGCATCTACGCAGAGATTTCAGGTGCGGGTTTCACTGCCGATGCGTATCACGTCACCGACATGGCCCCTGGCGGCGAGGGCGGCGCACGGGCGATGAGAATCGCACTGAACCAGGCAGGACTGAACCCGGAGGACGTGGACTACATCAATGCCCACGGCACGTCGACCCCGATCGGCGACCGGACCGAAACCGCGGCCATTAAATCCGTCCTGGGAGACCACGCGAGAAAGGCCGCGGTCAGCTCCACCAAATCCATGACGGGCCATCTGCTGGGCGCCTCCGGCGCGATCGAGAGCATCGCCTGCCTCCTGGCCATCCATCACGGCCGCGTGCCACCCACCATCAACTACGAACATCCCGATCCGGAGTGCGACCTGGACTACGTGCCCAACACGGCACGGGAAATGCCGGTCCGCGTGGCTATGAACAACTCCTTCGGGTTCGGCGGGCACAACGCGGTGCTCGCGATGCGCAGCTACGACGGCCGATAATCCCCGCAGGTAAAGCTCATCGGACTTGTCAAAATCAGACATACGGTTGCACGCTGGCTCGGGCGCGACCGGGTAGCGCATACACCGGAAAGTCTCCAGGAAAAACTCGGATATCGTTTTTCGGATCCCGATCTCCTGGTCCAGGCGATCAAACACCGCTCCTACGTCTACGCCGTTGACGAAGGGAGCATCGCCTCGAACGAACGGCTCGAGTTTCTCGGCGACGCCGTACTGGACCTGCTGGTCACGGAAAACCTGTATCGGAAGTTTCAGAACAAACGGGAAGGCGACCTCACCCAGATCAAATCCGTACTCGTCAGCAAAGTCATACTCGCGCAGCGGGGACGCGCAATCGGACTCGGTCATCACATCCTGCTCAGCAGAGAAGAGGACCTGGCGGGAGGAAGAGAGCGGACGTCGATCATCGGAGATGCTTTCGAGGCAATTCTGGGCGCCGTCTATCTCGACGGCGGCCTCAAGGCCGCGGACGCCTTCGTTCAGCGCCACCTCCTGAGCAACATCGAGGGAATTGTCGCCAATAGCAGCTTTCTCAACTTCAAGAGCGTCCTTCTGGAGCATACGCAGGGGGAAGGCCGGGGACACCCCCGCTACCTGGTCAGCTCGGAAGAGGGTCCGGACCACCACAAGACGTTCAGTGTCGAGGTGTTGATCGCCGGCGAACGAATGGGCTTCGGAAAGGGACGAAGCAAGAAAGAGGCGCAACAGATGGCGGCGAAAGAGGCGTTGCAGAAGCTGGGAGTCTCCTGATTCATGCAGGAAACCGGATCGCGTCCATGGCGTTTCCTGAACACCGGGTCGGGGAACGCCTTTTTCAATATGGCCGTGGACGAAGCCATCGTGCGCGGCGTTGAGGGGGATACGTCGCCGCCCACGGTACGGACGTTCGGCTGGACGCCGCCCGCCGTCTCTTTCGGCTACGCCCAGAGGATCGGCCGCGAAGTCGACGCGGACCGATGCCGGCAGCGCGGCATCCACCTGGTCCGCCGGCCAAGCGGCGGGCGCGCCGTCCTCCACTGGAACGAGCTCACGTACAGCGTCACCTGCCGCGCCGACGACCCGCTGCTGGGCGGCTCCATTCAGGAGTCCTACCGGAAAATCAGCGCCTGCCTGGTTGCAAGCCTGCGACTCCTGGGCGTGGACGCCCGATTCGAGCCGCGACGCAATCCGGTTTCGTCTCCCCGCGGAGAAGGCCTCACCTCTCCCTGTTTTTCGAGTACCACGCAGTACGAGGTTACGATCCACGAGAGGAAGATCATAGGCAGCGCCCAGCGGCGTCTGGGCGGCGTGCTGCTTCAACACGGCTCGCTGCTTCTGGGTCCGGAACACAAGCGTCTCATCGAACTCATGCCGGACCGTCGCGAGCCCCTGAAAGAACGCTTTCGTCGGGAACTGGACCGGCACACCGTCTCCCTTGCGGAAGCGGGCCGCCCCGCGGACTTCAACACCGTGGCGCGCGCCCTGCGGGACGGTTTTGAAGAGACCCTGGACATCACCCTGACCGGAGCGACGTTGTCTCCCGATGAAACCGCAGACGCCGAACATCTCGTTGAAACCAGGTACGGCACGGAATCCTGGAACCTGGGAGACGGCATGCGCCAACCCCGCATCGTCCGCCGCATCATCTAGGTATCCGGACCGCCTCCGGTACCGGAGTCCTCAGGCGTGCGCGCATGAAGCAAGCCGACTCCTTGCCGACTCCCGGAACGCATGGACAAACCGAAGACGCCCGAACCGGTACCTGAACTCCGCTGGACGGTCCATCCCCTCCTGGAAGAACCGCCCGCTAAAACCGGCCTGCTCATCCTGGTCATCCTGGGGCTGTCGATTCTGATTGCCATTGAATTCGGCGTGCCGGCGTACGGTTTTCTCTCGGCGGCGCTGCTCACGGCATCCATGTCCCGTTACTTTCTCCCCACACGATACGCGCTCCTGGAGAGGCATATCCTGATAGCGCACCTTGGCGCGCGGCGGACCATTCCGTGGAGCAGGATTCGCCGGCACACCGTGGTACCGGACGGCGTTTTTCTCAGCCCCTTCGCCCGTCCTCACCGGCTCGATCCGTTTCGAGGCTGTTTCCTGCGCCTTCGCGACAATCGGGAGGAAATCATTGGGTACGTCCAGACCCGCCTCGCGGATGCAGCGCCTTAGAACCTGGTGCGAACACGCTTTCGCCGTCAACCCTCCGGAGAGTCGAATCTCGGAGGAAGAACGTGCTCTTGCTGCCAAAATGGCGGAATTCGTCGTTCGCCGTCAGATGACCACGCCGGCGTTGATGGTGCTGGAAGCCGGCAGGCCGTTCAACTTTATAGGCAGTCAGTTTTTGGCTTTTCTTTCCCCCTTTGTCACCCTTATCTTCTCAGGCGCGGAATACGGTCGATTCGTGCGTTTTCTGGAAAAACGGCAGAGCGTCCAGACACTGATCGATACCCTTGTGGAGGCGGAAAACCGACTGAATGGATAGACCGGACGTCATCATCGCAACGGACTGCGGCAGCACGACCACCAAGGCCATTCTTATCGAGAAAAAGGAGGAATGCTACCGGCAGACCTTTCGCGGCGAGGCGCCCACCACGGTCGAAGCGCCGTTTGAAGACGTCACGCGGGGCGTACTCAACGCCATCCAGGAAGTCGAGGAACTCTCAGGGCGCGCCATCCTGGACGGCGAACGCATCGTCACGCCCGCGGCAGACGGCCGGGGCGTTGACATTTATGTGTCCACCAGCAGCGCCGGAGGCGGCCTGCAGATGATGGTGGGCGGGGTCGTCCAGGCGATGACGGGCGAGAGCGCCCAGCGTGCGGCCCTGGGCGCCGGCGCCATCGTCATGGACGTGCTCGCTTCCAACGACGGCCGCATGCCCCACCAGAAAATCGAGCGCATCCGCCATTTGCGTCCCGATATGGTACTCCTGTCCGGTGGCACGGACGGCGGTACCGTGAGCCACGTGGTGGAACTCGCGGAGTTCATCGCCGCGGCGGACCCGAGCCCGCGGTTCGGCGCCGGCTTCCGGCTTCCGGTGATCTATGCCGGAAACAGGGATGCGAGGGAGGACGTTCAACGGGTTCTGGGCGAAAAAACCGCGCTGAAGACCACGGACAATATCCGCCCTCAACTCGAACGCGAGAACCTGGGACCGGCGCGCCAGGTAATCCACGACCTCTTCCTCGAACACGTGATGGCGCAGGCGCCCGGGTACCGTAAACTGATGGAATGGACGGGCGCGCCCATTATGCCAACGCCCGGTGCGGTCGGCCTGCTCATTCAGACCGTGGCCCGGCGCCGGAACATCAACGTCGTGGGCGTCGACATCGGCGGGGCGACCACCGATGTCTTCAGCGTATTCGGCGAGCGATTCAACCGTACCGTGAGCGCCAACCTGGGTATGTCCTACAGCATCTCGAACGTACTGGCCGAGGCAGGCCTGTCGAACGTGATGCGCTGGGTCCCATTTGAAATCGAAGAGGCCGACCTCAGGGACCGCGTCAAGAACAAGATGATCCGGCCGACCACCGTGCCGCAGACGCTGGAGGAGCTGCAGCTCGAGCAGGCCATCGCCCGCGAGGCATTGCGCCTGGCGTTCGAGCAGCACCGTGCACTGGCCGTAGGACTGAAGGGTGTGCAGACGGAACGCACCCTTTCCGATGCTTTCGATCAGACCGCCGCGGGCGAGAGCCTGATTCACATGCCGGACCTGGACCTCCTGGTGGGCAGCGGCGGGGTTCTTTCCCATGCGCCCCGGCGCGCGCAGTCGGCGGCCATGCTCATCGACGCCTTCCAGCCCAGGGGATTCACGCGGCTGGCGGTCGACAGCATCTTCATGATGCCCCACCTGGGCGTCCTGACAAGCGTCAATGAACAGGCCGCCGCCGAAGTATTCGAACGGGACTGCCTGGTCGATCTGGGCACCTGTATTGCGCCTTCCGGGCAGGGAAAACCCGGCGAGGTCTGCGCCACGTACGAGATCTCGCTCGATGACAGGACAGAGTCCGGCGACCTGAAAGTCGGCGCCCTCCATATGTTCCAAGGGGACCCCGACCAGGAGGTTGACGTCAGCCTGCATCCCGAGTCGGGCTGGGACGCCGGGGCGGGGACGGGCCAGTCGATCCGCCGAACCGTGAAGGGCGGCGTGGCCGGTCTGATTCTCGACGGCCGCGGGCGGCCGCTTCCGTTTTCGGACGGGGACGGGGTGGAGCGGGTTACCGCCTGGAACAGGGCATTGGATCTCTATCCCCGTCAATAGGCGTCGCAAGGAGGTAAGAGATGGCTAGAGTGAGCGGACTGGCGATCCTCGGGTTGTTTTTCGTCTCCACGGCCGCGGGCGAAGATGAAACCCCGTGGCAGAAGGTTCAAAGAACGCTATTGGACACGCGGGAAGCGCCGGCGATTGTACTTGATGGCACGGAACGAGCGCCCGCCAAGTACTCCGGCGACGACACGCCGCAATACGGCGACTGGATGGTACAACACTTTCTCTCGGATCCGGAGAATTTCAATCCGTACGTTTCCAACGACTCAGGCGCTTCCACGGTACACCAGTACATCTTCGAGTCTCTGCTCGACATTGAGGACGAATCGCCTTACAATCTCAGAGGATTGGTCGCGAAGGGTCCCCCGGCGGTATCCGAAGACAAGCTCACCTACACTTTCGACCTTCGCGACGACGTCCATTTCGCGGACGGCAAGCCGCTCTCGGCGGACGACGTCCTCTTCAGCATCAAGGTCATCAAGAACCCGAAAGTTCTGGCAGCGTCGCTTCGGAACTATTTCGCGGCCATCAGCGACGTCGAACAGGAAGGCAAATACAGAATCAGTTTCGTCTGCCGGGAACCCTATTTCAGGAACAATATCTCCCTGGGCAGCATGGAGATTCTTCCCAAGCACTTCTACGACCCCGACGGCCTGATGGATCCCGTCGACATTGGAAGTCTCATCGACGGTTCCTGGGAAAGCGGCCCCCACGCGGAGCGCGTGCAGCAGTTCGCCGAGAAATTCAACACAGGCTACCATCGGAAAATGCTTGGCTCCGGGCCCTATCTCGTGGCAGACTGGGACGAAGACGTGGTCACCGGGCAGAAGGTGATACTGACACGCAATCCCAACTACTGGGGAGGCGACCGGACCGATCTGATGCCCAAGGGATACGTGGAAAAGATCGTCTTCAAGATCGTGAACGATCAGGAGGCCGCGTTTATCGAGCTTACTAACGGAAACATCGACTACTTTGGGCTCAGACCCCTTCAGTTCAAGGACAAGAGCTGGTCTCCGGATTTTCTCAAGCGATTCAAGAAGAGCGTAATCTATTCTTCGGGGTACGTGTACATCGGCTGGAACAATGCGCACCCCATCTTTCGCGACAAGCGCGTGCGCAGAGCGATGACGTATCTCACCGACCGTGAGAGCATGGTGGTGAACCTCATGTTCGGCCTGGCGGAAGCCGTTGAGAGCCCCATTCA
The DNA here is from genome assembly GCA_028874335.1 of Gemmatimonadota bacterium. Classification (GTDB taxonomy): domain Bacteria; phylum Latescibacterota; class UBA2968; order UBA2968; genus JAAXHE01. The sequence goes on from JAPPJY010000070.1 coordinate 123,935, forward strand.
CAAATTCCGTCCCGAATACAACCACAGCCTGGAGCCCCATGCCTACGATCCCGACAAGGCGCTTGACCTTCTGGAGGAGGCCGGCTGGACCGACAGCGACAACGACGGCATCCTGGACAAGGTCATCGACGGCAAGAAACACCCGTTCACCTTCGAATTCCTGGTCAACTCCGGGAACCAGCTCCGCAAAGACATCGCCCTGGCGCTGCAGTATGAACTGCAGGACATCGGAATCGTCTGCGAGGTGCGCGAACTGGACTGGACCATCTTTCTGGACCGGGTGGTCCGCAAGAAGGACTTCGCCGCCTGCACGCTGGGATGGACCGGCAGCCTGCGCACGCCGCCGGATTCCTATCAGATCTGGCACTCCTCGCAGTCCGAGGGGCAGGGGTCGAATTACATCGGCTTTAAGAACGAGGAGGTCGACCGCATCCTGGAATCCTACCGGAGGGAGTTCGATATGAACAAGCGAATTCAGCTCTACCGGCGATTCCAGGAAATCCTGCACGACGAGCAACCGTATACGTTTCTGTGGAAGTCCCGCAACGCCGTTTCGTACAGCAGGCGCTTCGCGGGTGACAACTGGTATGCCTTTGGCGCGAATACCCAGGAATGGTGGGTAGGCGCCTCCAACCGGTTGTACCAATAGAGTTGGCACCAATAGGAAAAAACGGCATCCGGGCGTCGTGATAAAACCCTCCGAAACAGGGTGTTATCGTCGTATGGAAGGACATCCTTTCAGTTGACGTCCAGTGACCTGGTGTATCCTGGTAATTCGCAGTTTAATCGCCTTTATCAACTTTCACATATTCGGTTTAACGTCCACGAAAACATACGAATCCTGGTTAACAGACGTCGGCACGGAGAGGCCTGAAGGCAGATGATCCAGTACATCCTGCAGCGCAGCCTGCTGATGATCCCGACCATGATCGGCATCACCCTGATTTCGTTCCTGGTCATGCATCTCGCTCCCGGCGACCCCGTGGACTTCTTTCTCGGCGGCATGGCGGGTGAGGAGGGCATCTCGACGGACCGGCAGTCCGATTTCGAAAAAACGCGGGAGGACCTTCGGCGGCAGCTCGGCCTGGACAGGCCGCTCCACCTCCAGTACTTGAACTGGCTGTCGAGCCTGGTTCTTCACGTGGAGCCGCTCAGCAACTTCGAACGCATGGGCCGCCGCGTCGACATCTATCTATCGAAACTGGATACCACGGAAAGAAGCGAGTTGGCCGCGCTTGAGAATGAGGCGCGTAAGGCCCGGTTTCTTCGGAGTTTCGAAAAACATCACCCGGACGAGGCGGAAGCGCTCGTCCGTTCCTCGTTCTGGGAGAGCAAAACGGTCAAACTCGAGAACAACTACGAGTACACCGACGCCGGCCTGCTCCTCTTTCATTGCTTCGACCGGCGCTTTGTCACGCTCAATTTCGGTCGTTCCTTCAAGGATCAGCAGCCGGTCATCTCCCATATCCTCGCGCGCGTGCCCATCACCCTCGAAATCAACATCATCAGTCTGATCGTGGCCTACATCATCGGTCTGCCGCTGGGTATCTGGCTGGCCGTGAAACAGGACACCCGGACCGATCGTACGCTGACCACGGGAACCTTCATCCTGTGGTCCATGCCTTCATTCTGGGTGGGCATGCTGCTCATCGTGTTTTTCTGCAACAAGGAGTTCTTCTACTGGTTTCCGGCCTCCGGCATCCAGTCACTGGACGCCTCTTCCGATTGGGGATTCTGGCGGCTTTTGACAGACCACGCCCACCACATGGCCATGCCGGTCCTTGCATCCAGCTACGCCAGCTTCGCGGGTCTCTCCCGATTCATGCGGACCAGCATGCTGGAGAACATGAGGCTGGATTACGTACGTACGGCCCGCGCAAAGGGCCTGTCGGAAAAGGTCGTGATTCTGAAGCACGTGTTCCGCAACTCGCTGATCCCCATCGTGACCATTCTGGCGAATCTGCTTCCGGCCATCATCGCCGGCTCGGTCTTCATCGAGACCATCTTCACCATACCGGGGCTGGGGTATCTGGGCGTTCAATCCGTACTCGTGCGCGACTATCCGATGGTGATGGCCATTCTGACCATCGGTTCGTTTCTCTCGCTGCTGGGTATTCTTCTCGCGGACATCCTCCTGAAAGTCGTGGATCCGCGCATCGAGTTTTCCCGTCTTCAGGGATAGATCCATGCCTGACGCTACAGCCCGCGACCTCAACGAACCGGACGTCGCAACGCCCGAACCCGAACCTGTCGAGGAGGGTCAGACCTACTCCAAACTGGTCTGGCGGCAGTTCAAGAAGAACCGTCCGGCCCTCATCAGCCTGGCGGCGATCGGCGTTCTCGCGTTCACAGCGGTGTTCGCAGATCTTCTCGCGGGCAACAAACCCTACTATATGGAGTACAGGGGAAAGACCTATTTCCCGGCCTTTCGCCAGTATGCCGTTCATCTCGGGCTGGCCGACTGGCCGAAGCCGCTCAGACGAAGGAAGAATTTCAAACGTCTGAGGTCGGAATCCGCCATATTCCCGCCGGTTCCCTACGGTCCCAGCGACGTTAACCTCAGGGACAAGTACCAACCGCCCGGCGCAGCGCATTTCCTCGGTACGGATCGGCTGGGACGGGACGTGCTTTCGGGGCTGATCCATGGAACCCGTTACGCGCTCACGATCGGACTGGTCTCGGTGGCGATCTCGATGATTATCGGCGTCGCCCTCGGCGCACTCGCGGGTTATTTCGGGGGCTGGACCGACCTGGTTCTCTCGCGTCTGTTCGAGCTCTGGGCCGCCATACCCACCCTCTTCCTGATCATCACGGTCGCCGCGTTCTTCCCGCCCAGCCTTTTCTTCGTGATGATCATTCTCGGCTTTACGGGATGGGTCGGCATCGCCAGGCTCACGAGGTCGCAGTTTCTGCAGGTAAGGAGCTACGACTTCGTTTCCGCGGCCAAGAGCCTGGGATACTCCAGCGGACGAATCATGTTCATCCACATTCTGCCGAACGCGATCGCGCCGGTACTCATTCCGGCTGCTTTCGGCGTGGCGGGGGCCATTTTGGCCGAGTCCGGCCTGAGCTTCCTCGGCATCGGCGTTCCCGCGGAGGCCATCACCTGGGGCGCGATACTGGCAGGCGCACGAAACAATACCGCGGCCTGGTGGCTGGTCATCGTTCCCGGATTCGCCATCTTTATCACGGTGACCCTTTACAACCTGCTCGGCGACGGCCTGCGAGACGCCCTGGACCCGAAGATGAAAGTTTGAGAAGCCGTGTGAAAACTGCACAGGCCGAAGATCGATACCGCCGCCAGCGCGGCATGCCGGTTATGCGAACCTGAATCCATGGCTCATACATACACCCCGGGGCTGCGGGTCACCCGCAGGGCAACCATACGGAAGAGACGCCAGTTGCCGCTCGCAGGAGAGGTGCTGGTTTCTGACGGCGAATCCGTAAAGCGCGACCGGGTGGTGGCCCGGACCGAACTGCCCGGCGACGTGACCACCCTGAACCTGGTCAACAGGCTAGGCGTCACCCCGGACGAACTCCCGGACTTCATGCTCAGGAAGGTGGGTGAGCCGGTCGAGGCGGGGGAACCTCTGGCCGAGACCCGCCCGTTCATCAAGTGGTTCAAAACCTCGGTGGAATCGCCGGTTTCAGGCACCGTGGAAAGCGTGTCGCCCGTTACCGGCCAGGTTATTCTGCGCGGGCCGCCCCGACGCGTTCAGGTCAGCGCGTACGTGGACGGCACGGTTGTGGAAACCATTCCCGGCGAAGGGGTCGTCATCGAGACCGCCGGCGCATTCCTTCAGGGAATCTTCGGCATCGGCGGGGAAAGCTGGGGTGCGATCCATCCACTTGCCGTCACCCCGGACGAGCGGCTCAAGGAAGACCGGATCGACGCCTCCTGCGCCGGCAGGATCTGCGTCGCCGGAGGCCTTGTCACCCTGGACCTGATCCGGAAAGCGCGGGAAATCGGCGCGGCCGGCCTCATTGGCGGGGGCATTCGCGACCGCGACCTGCGGCGCCTTCTCGGTTACGACCTGGGCGTGGCCATCACCGGCACCGAGGAAATCGGTCTTACCGTCGTGATTACCGAAGGATTCGGCGACATCGCCATGGCATCGAAAACCTTCGACATCCTGAACGAGAGAAACGGCGAAGAGGCGTCGATCTCTGGCGCAACCCAGATTCGGGCCGGCGTGCTTCGTCCCGAAATCATTGTACCGGATAAGAGAAGCTCAGCGGCCGCCGAGGAATCCGTCGCCACCGAAGGTCTGTCCGTCGGAGACCCGATCCGTACGATTCGGGCGCCCTTTTTCGGAAAGACCGGTGTGGTCACCGCCCTGCCGTCCGAACTGGCGGCCGTTGAGTCGGAAGTCCGAGTACGTGTCCTTGAAGTTCAGTTCGAGAACGGACAACAGGCCGTGATACCCCGCGCAAATGCCGAAAGGATCGAGGCGTGACGAATTGGAGCGTCCAGGCCCGCCTGATTGCAAACGCCAGGAGACCCGCAATGGCGCATCTATTCCTCAGTTTCGCCCTTGCCATCGCTGCCGCGCCTGCCGCCGGCGGTTCGGCGCCGACCGACGTCCGGGCTTTCGACACGCCCAACGACCAGGGGCACAGCATCACGCTGACGTGGCGCCGGATGGATGACCTGCCTGACAGCGCGCGATATCGCATCGGCGTTTCCGAACAGGCGGACGGGCCGTTCCACCTGGTTGCGGAGTTGGACCCCAAAACGGCTCCGACGATGGCCGACGAGGCGGTCACGTTCGGCAGGGGGAAGGAGAACCACAACCACCACTTCGTCCACATTGATTCCTACCTCGACCCTCAGGGACGAAACCGGATCCGGATCGAGAACGACTGGCCCTATTTCGTTCGGCTCGGCGTCCACGGCGCGGGCTACACGGTTGTGGAAGCCCGTGCCCACGGCAACTATTTCAACTGGACCAAGCGCAACAATTTTCTGCTGGCCGCGCTGTTCTCCATTCTGATCCTCGTCTATATCCGGCTCGCTCGGCGCAAGAATCTCTATATCCGGCGGCTGGCAGGACTGGACGCTCTGGACGAAGCCCTGGGTCGCGCAACCGAGATGGGTAAACCGGTGCTTTTCGTCCACGGCCTTCAGGACATGGGCAGCCCCTCCACCATCGCCGCCGTGAATATTCTCGGACAGGTGGCGAAGCGAACCGCCGAATACGATACCCTGCTCAAGGTTGGCAACCGGGATCCGATTGTGATGTCCGTGAGCCAGGAAGTGGTCAAGGAGTCTTGCATCGAAGCCGGACGACCCGACGCGTTCAACCCGGACAACGTCTTTCTGGCGGCCGCGGACCAGTTCAGCTACGCGGCCGCGCTCGATGGGCTGATGGTGCGGGAGAGGCCGGCGGCCAATCTTCTGATGGGGTATTTTTACGCCGAATCCCTGCTTTTGGCCGAGACCGGCTCAACGACCGGCGCGATCCAGATCGCCGCTACCGACGCCTATACACAGCTTCCGTTCTTCATCACAACCTGCGACTATACCCTGATGGGAGAGGAACTCTACGCCGCCAGTGCCTATCTCTCCAGAGATCCCAAACTGCTGGGAAGCCTGAAGGGCCAGGACCTGGGGAAGGGAATCCTCATCCTGATGCTGGTGCTGGGTTCCTTATTGGCCGGCATCGGCTTCTGGCCGATCGTGATCTGACAGCATAGCATATACGTTCAATCCTTCGGGAGAAAACCGAATGTACTTCCTGCAACGCACCCTGCCGCTCCTCGTTGCCTTTGCCGCGGGCGTTATCGGCATATTCACCTATTATATCCCGGTTGCGCAGCCGGTGGAGATCACAACGTCCACGTGGTACCGGATCATCGCCGCGTTCGCGCTCTTCCTGGGAATCCACAGTCTGTTGCAGATGCATTGGAACCGGGTCAAACGCAAACAGGCCGGATGGGCTTTCAGCGCCGTCGTCTTTGTCGGCTTCATCGTTACGATCCTGCTTGCCCTCTACAACAATGGCAGCGGACCCCTGCAGCCGCTCGCCGGGGGCGACGGTCTGGATCTGAATTGGATGTATACGCACATTCACGTCGCCGGCGGCGCCACGATGTTCTCTCTGCTCGCGTTCTTTATCGCCTCCGCCGCCTACCGCACGTTTCGCGCCCGGTCGGCCGAGGCCGTTGTGCTTCTCGTTGCCGCGCTGCTCGTCATGCTGGGCCGGGTGCCCATCGGCGCGCTGATCTCCGAACAACTGCCCGCCATTTCACAGTGGCTGATGGCCACGCCCAACCTCGCCGCCCGCCGCGGCATTCTGCTGGGCGTGAGCCTGGGCGCAATCGCCACGGCACTTCGCATCATCTTCGGTATCGAACGTTCCTATCTTGGAGAAGAGGGACAATGATCGAGCGCCTGCTGAACATCGACCGCCGCATCGTGTACCTTGCCGTGTTTCTGGCTGTATGCATTCCTCTGCTAATCGGGTTCCAACTGCCCATCAAGGCCACACCCAACGTGCGCGCGGTCTACGACACCGTCGAGAGCCTGGCCGGAAATCCGGATGCCGTCGTGCTCATCTCCTTCGACTACGGACCCAGTTCGCAGCCGGAGCTCCAGCCCATGGCCCTGGCCATTCTGCGCCACTGCTTCAGCCGGAATATACGGGTGGTGGGCGTGACCCTCATTACAGAAGCCGTAGGTCTTGCCATGCAGGCTTTCGAGACGGCGGCGACGGAATACGGGCGGGAAAACGGGACCGACTATGCGTTCCTCGGTTTCAAGGCGGGCGGCCCGATCCTGATCCTGAACATGGGCCAGGACCTGCACGCCGCATTTCCCGAAGACATCCGGGGCGTCGCCACCAGCGAAATGCCTCTCACCCGCGATCTGCGTTCGTTAAAGGATTTCGATTATGTGATCGACCTGGCCGCGGGGTACCCCGGCGTGGACGAATGGATCGCTTACGGGCAGGAACGTTACCGGTTCCCCCTCGGCGCCGGCTGTACCGCGGTGATGGCGCCGGATTTCTTCCCCTTCCTTCAATCCCGGCAGCTCAACGGCCTCATCGGCGGACTGGCGGGCGCGGCGGAATACGAGGCGCTGGTGGGCAAGAGAGGCCTGGCCGTGAGCGGCATGCGTCCGCAGTCCGTCGCACACATCGTCATCATCGGGTTCATCCTACTGGGCAACGCGGTCTATTTCCTGGGCCGCGGCGCTTCAAGGACGTAAAGGTACGCCGGCATGCAAAGAGAATACTTCGTCTTCCCGATCTTCCTTCTGCTGTTTGCGGCCGTGAATGTCTATCTCCTGGCCGCCGGCGCCCTGGAAGCAAGCTGGTCGGGGTTCGGCATCATCCTCGCCGCGGGGATCACGCTGGCTCTGTACAGCTTTTTGTACAGGGACAATCCGCTCTTCAAGCTGGCCGAGCATCTCTACGTGGGCGTCGTCGCCGCATACGAACTCGCTCTGGTCTGGTACCAGAGCATCCTGGTGGACGTCGTCAATCCCCTTTTCCGACCGCATCCTGACGCCGGCGTCGACTGGTGGGTGATCGTTCCGGCGTTGCTCGGTCTCTTCCTGATGACCCGCTTTGTCGGCAGGGCGGTCTGGCTCAGCCGCATCTCGTTCGCCTTCTTCGTGGGACTCGGCGCCGGGCTGGCCATCCCCCGCCGCGTGGCCTCCTTCATCATCGAACAGATCGAGCCCACCATCCGGCCGTTTTCACAGGCGTCGGCGGACTTTGGATGGGCCGTGGTGGATCCGGCGATCATCCTGATCGGCGTGTTGAGCGTACTGATTTACTTTTATTTCTCCGTTGAACACAAGGGGGTTGTGGGCGGTATTTCCAGGGTCGGCATCTATTTCCTGATGGTTTCCTTCGGCGCTTCATTCGGATATACCGTCATGGCGCGAATCTCCCTGCTCATCGGACGCGTGGATTTCCTGCTGGAAGACTGGCTGAACCTGAATCCGCCCCTCTTCTGACCCGCAGGTGGCGGCCAGGAAATCATCGGGACGGCAGCATTTTCAACAGATGGTGGATTTATGTCGGAACCGCTGCTAACTGTCAGAGACCTGAAGACATACTTCCATACGGACGGCGGTGTCGCCAGGGCTGTGGACGGGGTCTCCTTCACGCTGAAGAAGGGCGAAACCCTGGGCCTGGTGGGAGAGTCAGGCTGCGGCAAGAGCGTCACGTCTCTGTCCGTAATGCGTCTGGTACCCGAACCGCCGGGGGAAATCGTCTCGGGCGAGATCCGGTTCAACGGACGCGACCTGCTGAGTCTGGACGAGGCCGCTCTCCAGGGCGTGAGGGGCAACGACGTCGCGATGATTTTCCAGGAGCCGATGACCAGCCTCAACCCGGTTTTCACCTGCGGAGACCAGATTGACGAAGCCGTAATACTCCATCAGGGTCTCGGCAGGGACGCCGCCCGGTCCATCACGGTGGACATGCTGAACCTGGTCGGCATTCCGGATCCCGACCAGCGGGCAAACGAGTATCCTCACCAGCTTTCCGGGGGGATGCGCCAGCGGGTGATGATTGCAATGGCCCTGTGCTGCAATCCGGAACTCCTCATTGCCGACGAACCGACCACGGCGCTGGATGTGACCATACAGGCCCAGATTCTGGAACTTCTGGACCGGCTTCAGAGAGAATTGGGGATGGCCGTCCTGATGATTACCCACGATCTGGGCGTCATTGCGGAGGTGGCGGACCGCGTGGCCGTAATGTATGCCGGAAAAATCGTGGAAACCGGAACGGTGGATGAGATTTTCGCCAATCCGCAGCACCCCTACACGGTGGGACTGCTGGAATCCATACCCACGCTCAATGAAGAAAAAAGCCGGCTGTCCGTCATTCCGGGAACCGTGCCCGACGCCACCCGGTTTCCCGCCGGATGCCGATTCGCGCCCAGGTGTTCATTGGCGGAGGATGTGTGTGAAGCCGATGAGCCGCGCCTGGAGCCGACCTCGGGCGGCCGCCTCGTGGCATGCTGGATGGTCGAAGACGATCCATCTCCCGTGACGCGATCGGATTGACATGTCCAGACCACTCCTCGAAGTCCACGGCCTCAAGAAATACTTCCCGATCACCCGCGGGGTATTCTCCCGGACTGTCGGCTACGTTAAAGCCGTAGACGGCGTCTCTTTCACGATGCAAATGGGCGAAACCCTGGGCCTGGTGGGGGAATCCGGATGCGGCAAGACAACCGCGGGCAGGAGCATCCTGCGGCTGATCGAAGCCACGGCGGGCCGCGTACTGTTCAACGGCACGGACGTCTTCGGCCTGAAAAGCTCCGAACTCAGAGCCGTTCGACGGCGCATGCAGATCATCTTCCAGGACCCCTACAGTTCGCTGAACCCGCGCATGACGGTGGGTGGCATGCTGTCCGAAGCGCTGAAAATCCACAAGCTCACGGACGGGAGCGACACCCGGGAACGCGTGGCCGAACTCCTGGAAACCGTGGGCCTCCGGCCGGAATACGCCCGCAGGTATCCCCACGAATTCAGTGGTGGGCAGCGCCAGCGTATCGGCATCTCCCGGGCCCTGGCCGTGAATCCCGATTTCATCGTTGCGGACGAACCCGTATCGGCACTGGATGTGTCGATTCAAGCCCAGATCATCAATCTTCTCCAGGACCTTCAGAGCCGGTTCGGCCTTACCTTCCTCTTCGTCGCGCACGACCTGAGCGTTGTCAAACACATCTCCAACCGCATCGCGGTGATGTACCTCGGACGCATCGTGGAGATCGCGGAAAGCAGCACCCTCTGCGGCAATCCCCAGCATCCTTATACCCGCGCCCTGCTGTCGGCCGTACCCGAGCCGGACCCGCGCGTAAGAAAGCAACGCACGGTATTGACGGGCGACGTCCCAAGCCCGGCCAACGTCCCCTCCGGCTGCCCCTTTCATCCGCGCTGCCCCGAACGGGAAGACGCCTGCACGAAGATCGTGCCCGAACTGCTCGAAATCGACGGCAACCACAGCGTCGCGTGTATTCTTCGTACCGGGCAGCACCTCCATTCGGCCTGAAATTGGAACTGTTCGTTGTCTTCGCAAGTCTAATTGTATACTTTTATGGCCGAACCGCGGCGGAAGCGAGCCAGACCGGATTGCGGACCTGCGCCAGGGCGTGTCCCGAAGGCGCCCGGCGGCCGCCCATTTCAACCCCCGAAGTCCAGGAGAAGCACGTGAACCGATCCACGAACCTGTCCATCAGCCTCTTCAGCGCCGTATTGATCGCCATTTCGTCCAGCGCGCCGTTCCCCTCCAACGCCCAGCAGATCCCCAGAAAGTACAAACACGGCCCCACCGTGGACATCGCCGACGTGCCATTGAACCGCACCATGCCCGATTACACCTGGGAGCGGCACGAGCGTCACTTCTTCCCGTCCCTGCTCGGCCTTCACGTCCCGGGCGCACGGGCGATCCGCACGAAGTATTTCGCCATCTATTACGCGGAAGCGGAGAATACGGCGCGCCGCATCGCGGAAATCGCGGACGACACCTTCGAAAAGATTTCCCGCCACTATCCGGGTTCCATCGAACGATATGCACCGGTTCACGTGGTCGTTTCCGACATCGACATTCTGGGCAACGCCTCGTCGTTCTACCTTGGAAATCTCATCTCGTTCGGGTCCACGCCCCTCAACTGGGACTCGCGAGGCACACACGATTGGGTGCGTGACGTCTTTACCCACGAGCTCACCCACCATATCACGCTCAAAGCCTCCCACAACAGCATGCCCTTTGCATTCGGCCTTCTCGGCAGCAGCCGGTCCAACCAGAATCCGGACTTCGGCTTCTTTCTGCCGATTTACCACTCCGCGATGCCGAATTGGTACGCCGAAGGTATCGCCCAGTTCGAAGCTGAAAAGTACGGCGGGGACATCTGGGACACCCACCGGGATATGATCCTCAGGATGGCCGCGCTCGAAGACGACCTGCTTTCATACACCGACATGAACGTCTTCGGCAAAGACGGCTTCAAGTCCGAACAGGTCTACAACCAGGGCTACGCTTTTCTAAGCTATCTGGCCGAAACCTACGGACCGGACTCGGTGCGCGCCATGTCCCGCGACAGGCCGATCGTCAACTTTAAGTCCGCCGTCAAGAAAGGCACGGGAATCTCGGCGCCAGGTCTCTACGACGAATGGACCGCGTATCTCGACCGCAAATACGGCGCCCTTGCGGACTCCATCCGGGCTTCCGGTGAGCGGGAGGGTGAACTGCTCTCGGACCGCGGCGACGTGGAGCACTTCCCCACCTACTCGCCCGACGGCACGAAGATGGCGTTCATCAGCAACGAGGGAAGCGACTACGCGATCATGGAAATGCTCGTGATGGATCTGACCACACGAAAACTGACAAAGGTGGCCAGAAGCCGGAGGTACGGGAAATACGTCAATCTGCCCTTTTCCTGGACACCCGATGGCAACAGCCTCGTATACAGCAAATCCGTCGGGGGCAACTGGGACATCTTCATCTACGATCTCACCACGCGCAAGGAGCGCCGGGTCACCGTCGGTCTGCGTGGGAGAGACCCCGCCGTGTCACCCGACGGAACGGAAATCGCCTTCGTGGGGAACCGGGACGGGACATCCAACCTCGGCATCGTGAACCTCGACGGCACGGACGTCCGCTATCTGACCAACAACAACAATGGAACGCAATACTATACGCCCCGGTGGACGGAAGACGGCAGCAGACTGCTGTTCAGCATCTTTCGAGGGGAAGACCGCGACATTGCCGTAATCAACGCGGACGCCACGCCCCGGCCGAAAAAGACCGACACGAAGAAAACCGCGAAAGAAGAGCTGGCCGAACGCATCGCGGAAAGGAAGAAAGCAGAAACCGAAGTGGACAGCGCCCAGGCCGAGGCCGACAGCCTCGCGCTGGCGGAAGCCGCCCGTCGCGACAGCATGGTCGCGTTCCCCGACAGCCTGGCCTATGCCAACAATGCGGGCTTCGAAGTGATCATCAATACAAAGGCCGACGAACGCGACGCGGTATGGCTGCCCGGCGGCGGCGGAATCGTATACGCTTCCGACCGGACCGGCATCTTCAACATCTACGCCCTCGACCTGGCGACCGGAAGGCAGGAGCAGCTCACGAACGTCATCGGCGGCGCCTTTTCGCCCTCGGTATCGCCCGACGGCGACGAAGTCCTCTACTCGGGCTACCACGCCGCGAATTACAACATCTACCGCATCCGGAAGTCCGGCGCCGCGACGGCCGCGGGGGCCGATTCCCTGGTACGGGACTACAGCAGCATCTACAAGGGCAAGAAAGTCGGCGACCTGTTCAACACCGGCCGGTACGCCCCCCGCCTGGCCTCCATCGGCGTCGTGCCCATCCTGGTGCTGGGACCGACGTTTATCGGCAACCGGTTCGGCCTGGATCAGTTGAGCGCGGGCGCGGAAGCCACCTGGGGAGACCTCCTTGGAAGCGACAATATCTACGCCGGCTTTACCATTGGCAAGAACCTGAAGAAAGGCGTGGATCTGAACTCGAATTTTTCCGCGTTCTACACGAAGGGCCTGCCGGCGGTTCACACCGAAGACAGGACGTACGCGCCCAGATTCTTTATCGGCGCCAGCCAACAGACCATCAACAGCCAGATCGATCGCGGCATTGTGGATGCCCGCCGGGATACCACGTCGGGCACGTTGCGGATCGTGATCGACGACACGCTCCGTCTGGTTCCCGGGGTTACCAGTTTCACCAACCTCTCGCTCACCCAGGAAGACAAGTACAAGAATATCTTCAGCGATTTTGTGGTGGGCGTTGAAGCCAGCATCGGCAGGCGTCAGGTGCTTTCAATGACCTGGGGACACAGGCGGTACAAGGAGAGCACCCACACGAAACAGGTCATACTGGACAGCACGAGGCTGGTCCAGAACAGAGCCGGCGTCATTACCGACATAACCGACCAGATTCCGGGCCTGGGCGAAGACGAGGTTGTTTTCGACGATTTCCTCTATCGCGACCTCAGCTTCTTCAAGAGCAACGATGTCACGGTCGGCTGGCGATATTTCAATTTCCTGCCCGCCAAGGACATGTTCGTGAACCCGTCCCGGGGCAGGGCGATCACCTTGAGGTACCGGCGAATCAACGCCTCCGTCACCGACTCGCTTTTCAGGTCCCAGCTAAATCAGGACGGCGTTGCCGCCCCGACCTACATGTCGGACCCGACAAAGTTGGGAATCAATGAGTACATCTTTTCCTGGAATGAATTCATCGGTCTGCCTGGAAGAGCCACGCTGGCGCTGCAGGGATTCCTCGCCTACAAGGACAAGCCGATCAAAGACGTCCAGGAGAACACCTCCTCCGCCGAGGGCGTGTTCTACTATCCCCTGAGGTATTACCTGGGCGGACTCGGCACACTCCGAGGGTATCCATATTTCTCCACGGCCGGCGGGAAAGCCCTGCTCGCGAGAGCAAGCCTGACCTTTCCAATATTCAAACATGCGGCCAAAGAACTGCCGCCCTTCCACTTCGACAAGATCTACGGGACGCTCTTTGTGGAAACCGGCGCCACCGGGAATTTTGAAAGCCTCCGCGCATGGCTTGACTCAGAAGACAGGTTCAAACGCTCCGCTTTCCTGACCGACTGGGGTTTCGAGCTCCGCATGCAGATGTTCACACACTACCGCATCCCCCTTTATGGTTATTTCCAGATCGCCTTTCCCACCCGCGATACCATTCAGGGCCGCGAGATCGACAAGAACCGGATTTACTTCGGCCTGACCATCTGAAAAGCGCAGTCCGTGTTCCGATCGGGGATCGATCTGCCGCAGATTCGATCCCCGTTTTCGCGCCACTAACTTAAAAATCGATTTCAGCCACGGATTTTTCGTCTCTTCGTCGTTCGTTTTTGCACGTTTTTCGCCTTTCGTTTTCTCGTAGTCTCGCTTTACAAAACTACGAATTTACGAAACTACGAAAGAGCGGGAATACATCATTCGTCTTTTCGTAGTCTCGTCTTTTCGTAGTCTCGTCTTTTCGTAGTCTCGTCTTTTCGTAGTCTCGTCTT
>JAPPJY010000065.1:0-25421 GCA_028874335.1 Gemmatimonadota bacterium
GTTTCGTACATTCGTAGTTTCGTACATTCGTAGTTTCGTACATTCGTAGTTTCGTACATTCGCAGTTTCGCAAAGCCAGATGACGAACAGACGAGAAACGAATCGACGAAACGTCCGTGGCTGACAGCGAGACAGGATCCGCTTTCAGAACAAACCGACCGTGTGTCCGGCTTCATCGTAATCGATCGCTTCGGCGGAAGGCCTGCGCGGAAGCCCGGGCATCGTCATGACGTCTCCGGTATACACGACCACAAACCCGGCCCCGGCGGACACCCTCACGTCGCGGATGGGTACGTCGAAACCTCTCGGTCTGCCCTTCAATCCCGGATCGGTCGAGAGTGAATACTGGGTCTTGGCCATACAGACCGGGAGCCTCCCGTGCCCGGCTTCCTCGAGCTTTGCGAACCGGGCCCTCAACCGTTTGTCCCCCATGATATCGTCGGCGCCGTAGACTTCCCGGGCCACGATCCTCGCCTTGTCCCACAACCGAAGACTGTCGGGATAGAGAAAGTTGAAGCCGCCGGACGCCGATTCCGCGGCTTCGACAACCGTTCCCGCGAGCGCCTCGGCGCCGGCTCCCCCTTTCGCCCAGTGTTGGGAAGGAACGATCGGCAGACCCATGTCGGCGCACCCGTCCTGTATCAGAGCAATCTCAGCGGACGTGTCGGAAAGAAAGCGGTTCACGGCCACGACCGCGGGCAGGCCGAAGCGCCGGATGTTTTCGATATGCTTCTTCAGGTTGACAAGACCTCTTTCCAGCGCCGCCGGGTCGGCGTCCGACAATCGCCTGAGGGAGGTCCCGCCATGGTATTTCAGTCCGCGGACCGTCGCCACGAGCACCACCACATCCGGACGGATACCGGCCTGCCTGCATTTGATATTCAGAAACTTCTCCGCGCCCAGGTCCGCGCCGAATCCGGCTTCGGTGACGGTATACTCGGACAGACGCATCGCCAGCTTCGTCGCGATCACCGAATTGCATCCATGCGCGATATTTGCGAACGGACCGCCGTGAACGATGGCCGGGTTGTTCTCCAGGGTCTGCACCAGATTCGGCTTTAACGCGTCTCTCAACAGTACAGCCATCGCCCCGTGCACATTGAGGTCTGCCGCCGTGACGGGTTCATTGGCCCGCGTATGCGCCACGATGATCCGACCCAGCCGCTCCCGGAGCTCGTCAAGCGACTCGGACAGGCAGAAAATTGCCATCACTTCGGACGCGACCGTGATTTCAAATCCCGATTCACGCGGATAGGAGTTCCCCGTACCTCCCAGACCGACGACGACTTCACGAAGCGCGCGGTCGTTCATATCCATCACGCGCTTCCAGAGGACGCGCCGGGGATCGATTTGCAGCCGGTTCCGGTGATGAATGTGGTTGTCGATCGCGGCGGACAGCAGATTGTGGGCGACCCCGATGGCATGGATATCGCCCGTAAAGTGCAGGTTGATGTCCTCCATCGGCGCCACCTGGGACATCCCCCCGCCCGCAGCGCCGCCCTTCATTCCGAAACAGGGACCCAGGGAAGGCTCCCTGAGACAGATTGCCGTGCGCTTTCCCAGCCGGTTCAGCGCATCGCCCAGGCCCACGGTCGTGGTTGTCTTGCCTTCGCCGGAAGGCGTGGGATTGATTGCCGAGACCAGCACCAGCTTGCCGGCGGGATTACCGGCCAGCCTGTCGTAAAAGTCCATCGAGACCTTGGCCTTGTGCCTGCCGTAGACCTCCAGCTGATCTTCCGGCACGCCCAATGCCTGCGCGACCTGACCGATATGGTGCAGACGCGCCCGCCTCGCGATCTCGATGTCCGGCAATCCGTCGTGCTCGCGCATAAAACCTTTCTAGCCGCCCGCCTGCGCTTCATCGATTTCCGCCTGAACGAGTTCGTCCGCATCCGCCGTCTCGTTCTGAATGGACACGTGATCCAGGCCCGCAAGTTCTATTCGACGCGGTATGCGCAGTACGCCAAGCTTCTTGAGGATCGCGCCCAGGACGTAGCAGGGAAGAAAGCCCAGCACGAAAAACATGATGACAGCGCCGAGCGTCTGTCCCCACGGCGTAATCGGAGCGTACTCGGGATTGGCGGGGGGGTAGCCCCAGAGTACGAATCCCGCGACTATCACCCCGATAACCCCGGCATAGCCATGTACCGCCACGGCGCCCACCGCATCGTCGATCCTGAACCGCTTTTCGACCCAATTGTGCAATTTGTACATGCAGAACGTGCCGAATGCGCCGATGAGCAGCGCCTGCATCGGATGGTACAGGTCGTTGCCGGCCGATGCCGTGATGATGCCGGCAAGTCCGCCCGAGAAGGTCCAGTACGGATCGCCCTTGGACACGAAATAGCCCATAATCAATCCACCGGCGAGCGACATCAGAAAGTTGAACGTGATGGCGCTGAGCGTCGTGGGCGTCAGGTAAATCGTGGTGGCGGAAAAGAACGCCCGGTCGCCGGCGGGATCCACGTCCATGATGGGCACGTTACAGGCAGCGTAGAAGCCCCAGAACCCCGTATAGATCAGAAACAGACCGATAATGACCAGCCAGGTGTCTTGCGGCGGGAAGTTTCTGGGAGAACCGTCGGACCTGAATCTGCCGATCCGCGGTCCCAGGTGATAGAGGATCGCCAGCGCGGACCCGCCGCTGATCGCGTGGATGACGCCGGATGCATACGCATCGTGATACCCGAGTACCTGAACCATCCAGCCGTCGGCGGACCAGCCCCACGCCGCGTCGATCACCCAGGTGACCGATCCCACGAGCACGGCGAAAATCCAGAACGCGCCGGATCGGATGCGTTCGATGACCGCACCCGAAAGAATCGATCCCGCCGTCCATGAGAACAGCAGAAACGCCGCCCAGAACACGCCGTTCAGCCGCGCCCAGAGCGCCGTGTCGTCTCCGGTCAGCCCGCCGCCGTGCGGCTTGCCACCCATATGCGTCCCCATCAGCTCATTCCAGGGCGTCGCCCACGCGGCTTCGATCAGCCCGCCCGTGATCCCGGGTCCGTTCTGAACGGCGAAATAGATCCACCACCCGAAGAAATAGAACGTGATGGTGACCAGAGGAATCAGCATCGCGTTCTTCATGAGGGTGTGCATCATATTCTTCCTCCTGGACACGCCGACTTCGTACAGACAGAAGCCGACGTGGATGAGGAACATGAGCACGATACATATCCAGTAATAGAACTCCGTAAACACGACGGTCAATGCGCTGAGTTCGTTGTCCACTCAATCCCTCCGTATTGAACCTGAAGAATGCGCGACTCCGTGACAGGTGTGCTTCAGATCAGGGAAGCCGTCCCGTCCGACATCCTGCGGTACTTTCCCTGGTAAAACAGGAGCGGACGACCTGAACCCGCGTCGCCCGCTACGATTTCACCCACGAAAATATCGTGGTCGCCGGCCCGCAACACGTCGGCCAGCATACATTCCACGTGGCCCAGCGCGTCCGTGAGGATGGGCGCGCCGGTCCGGATCGTCGTTGTGGCCACGTTTGTAAAATCCTTGGGGCCCGGTCTGGCAAACTGCGTTGAAACCGCTTCCTGATCCTCGCTGAGGATATTCAATGCGAAATACCGGCTCTCCGTCAAATGCGCGTGCATCTGTGCCCCTTTGTCCACGGACACCATGACCAGCGGGGGCTCCAGCGAAAGCGAGGTCACGGCATTTGCCGTCATTCCCCTGTATTCGCCGCCTGCAACGGTCGTGACAACGGTGACGCCGGTTGCAAAACAACCCATAATCCGACGTTGCTCCATCGGGTCGAAGGCCATTCCCAATCCCTCTCAACGAGAGCGCCGTCCGCCACGAAACTTCGCCTCCCGTCCATGCGGTTCCGCGCCGGCCGGGGAAGCATTGCCGGCCCCGGAAGCTGTGATCAGGAACGAAGCCGCGTTTTGTCCGGATCGTAAAACGGAAACCGCACCACCCGCGCGGAAATGCGTTTCTGATGGCCGTCCAGCCTTCCCACCTCGACTTCCACGCCGATCGCGGCGTACCCGGTCGCGATTCGGCAAAGCGCGATGTTCCTGCCCAGAATCGGTGAGCGGGCGCCGCTGGTGATCACGCCAACGCGGCCGCGCCCGTCGTAAACGTCGTCGCCGGAGGCGACCGGTTCATTCCCGGATACCTCCAGCCCCACCAGCACGCGTTGTGGATGCGACCGCCTTCGGATCAGCGCTTCTTTGCCGATAAAGTCGTCTCTCTTGCGCCTGAGCGGAACCGTGAAGCCGATCCCCGCCTCGAACGGGTCCGTCTGATCGTCGAACTCACAGCCCGCGAAAACCAGACCGGCCTCGATTCGCAGCATGTCCAGGGCTTCCAGCCCCAGTGGTGTCAGGCCGTACCCCTGTCCCGCTTCCCAGATGGCGTCCCAGACCGGGTTCGCGTCGTTGGGATGGCACCATACCTCGTAACCCAGTTCACCCGTGTAGCCGGTCCGCGAGACGACGACCGCCGGACCGTTTCCATCGCCGATTCGGCCCACCGTGAACCGGAACCAGCCCAGTTCGGCCAGAGACGGGCGGGAAGGAGGGGTCCAGATGACGTTGCGAAGGATATCCCGGCTTCGGGGACCCTGAACGGCAAGATTATGGAGTTGATCGGTCGAGTTTCTGACCCACACACGCAACCCGAGGCGACCCGCCTGTTCGCGCAGCCATTTGCCCCCGTAATCGTCGCCGCAGATCCACCGGAAATTCTCGGGTCCCAGCCGGAACAGCGTGCCGTCGTCCAGCATGCCGCCGGTTTCGTAACACATCGCGGAGTACGTCACCTGACCCGGCGAAAGCCTGCGAACGTCCCGCGTGAGCGTGTGCTGCAGGAGCGCTTCGGCGTCCGGCCCCAGGACCTCGAACTTGCGCAGCGCGGACAGGTCCATCACCGCCGCCGCCTCGCGGCATGCGAAATACTCCTCGACGGCGCCCCTGCCGGTGTAGCACGAGGGCAGCCAGAACCCGCGATAGTCCTCGAAATGGCGGGTCAGGGCGGACGTGCGCGGGTGAAAAGCCGTCTCCCTCGTCAACCTGGGCTCGGCGTCTGCCGTCATCCGGTGAGCAATCCCTCTGGAAAACCGGTATTGTTCAGGGTAGACGCGGACCTGAATCTCCGTCGGTTCCCAGCCGTTGGCCGGATCGATATCGTCCGGGCACGCGGACGACAGACAGACCAGGTCCGTCAAGGCCTTCAAAAGAACGTAGTCGCCCGGACGAGACCAGGGCTCGTCCATGAACAGGACGTTATTCCCGTCGATTCTCGTATTGTAAAAGAAATTCACCGCGGGCCAGCCGCGCCGGGGCTGAATCGTATACGGGTCCAGTGCCGCGTTGAAGTTGTCCGTACAGTTGACGTGACCCGGATAACCCATATCCTCGTAATATTTCGCGGTGCACGCAAGCGCAAATGTATCGTGCCGACCTACCGTATCCCGAACGACCTCGACCAGCGGCTGCATATCCTGGTCGTAAAACTTCGAAAAGAGGCCCGGACCGGGATAGGCCGAGCCCATGAGCGTCCGCGTCGTGGTCGCATCCAGGCCCCGTTCAACGCCGTACTGCAACGGCCTGGCGTCGAATGCCAGAAAATCGGAACACTGCCGTCCGGCGACGTCGATCACCTGGATGAATTCTCCGGCCTTGACCTCGTAGGCGACGGCCGACGCTTTCTCGACCTCGAGGTCCAGGCGCACGTCGCCCAGAGGCGCGGGCAGCGGGGGACGTTCCTGCGTGTCCCCATTCGAGCGCCTGACCACGACTTCCAGGTCCGTCGGGGGATCCTGGGCATCCACGCTCATCGGCCCGCCCGGCGCCGCAATCACGCAGACGGCGTCCCCCTGCACATCGAAGCGCGCTTCGGCGCCCGCTTCCGACGCTTCGCCGAACACCTGCACGGCCCGCGCGCCCGAAAGGTTGACGCCCCTGCGCCGCAGGGCCGCGTCGGCCGCCCTCGCGCTTTCATCCCCCCGCCGGAGCGCTTCCGCGAATCCTTCCATCGCACCGTCAGCACGGACGCCCAGCCTGGCGGGATCGGCCCCGCCGTCGGGACCGAATACGCCCAGTTCGCAACGCTGGCGCCCCTCCACGTCCACGACCGCCAGCCGGTCGCCCTGCGACACCGCCAGGGCGATCGCCCCGCCGCCCGGCACCCGGTAACGCTCCCTGCCCGGCGTCCACCTCAGCAGTCCCGTACCGGTCATTTGGACGTTTACAGGCATCATCCCCGATCGGTTTCGGCCAGAAGCTCACGGGCGAGTTCCTTCTTGCTCTCGCCATCCATTTTCTTGAGTTCGTTTCTCAATAGCCGCTCGTTTACGGACTGGTTCCAGTAATCCAGCGAGTCGAACCCAAGCAGCACGCTCTTGCCCACAAATTGGCGCAGGACCTCATTCGTGGGGCCCATCACCCAACCGGCCTTGCCGTCGCGCAGGTACCGTTCGATTCCCAGGTCGGGCTTGTAACCCGTCCCCCCACAGGCATGCAGCATCTTGTCGGAGACGTTCGCCACGTTCTTCGCCGCCGTGAACTTCACCTGCCACATCCAGTGCAGCACGTCCGCCCTTGGCATACGGGAGAGGTCCTCGTGGATCGACCAGTCACACTGATTCGTGACGTCGTCCATCGCCCGGGCCATCAGGTAGACGAAGGACCGTGAGGTGTTCGTATCGATCACGGCCTCGCCCACGTAATCCTGGATGGTCGGATAGTCAGCAACCCGCATGCCCACGTCAGCGTGCCGCCTGGCGGTGGTGTGCCGCCTGGCGATATCGATCATACCCAGTGAAATTCCGTTCCAGCAGGCCGATGAGCACAACAGGAAAAACGGATCCACCGTCTCGTCGTTCGAATTCGCCCCGTCGCCCACGGGTCCCACCAGCCTGCTTTCCGGCATCGTAACGTTGTCCACCTCCAGCGTGCCGGACTGATTCCCGCGCAAACCCAGGCCGTCCCAAAGCGACGGCTCCGCCTTCACCTCGTCGGCCATCACGAGAAAACACGACAGATTCGAATAGTCACCGCCGAAATCAGGGCTTGTTGTCTGCACGATGTACCAGTCGGCAAAACCCGCGGACGTCGTCCACGACGCCTTCTTTCGCACCTTCCAGCCGCCCTCCACCCGCTCCGCTCCCGACGATATCGGATACCAGAAATGAGAACCCGTTTCGGGGTCCGAATAGGACAGCGTGCCCACCAGCACGTCTTTGTCGAGGCGTTTCATGAGGTCCTGAAGCGTCG
Source organism: Gemmatimonadota bacterium (assembly GCA_028874335.1). Classification (GTDB taxonomy): domain Bacteria; phylum Latescibacterota; class UBA2968; order UBA2968; genus JAAXHE01. Next base: position 7,236 of record JAPPJY010000065.1, read on the forward strand.
TGTTGTCGTGCGCCCGGAACATGGCGGCTGCGACAGCCCCGATGTGCATGGTATAACACATCGCCGTACTTGCGCAGCCGTAACGCGCGATCGTCTCCACCACCATCGCCGTACACGTATGGTCCTCTCCCAGTCCTCCCCATTCGCGGGGTACGTTCAGCCCCAGCAGGCCCAGAGAAGCCAGCGCCTCGAAGTTCTTCCGTGGAAACACGAGCTCGCGATCGCTCTCAACCGCATTGTCCCGCAGCGTCGTCCGGCACAGGTCGAGCAGCTTCTCCTGGAGCGCCTCCTGCTCCTGCGTCAATACCCACTGGGGGTCCCAGTCGTAGTCGAGACCCCAGAACGCATCCGGACCCCACATCTTCGATTTGCTCATAACGCCTCCAGGTTGTTTGGTACGCCGGGTTTGCAACCCGGCCATGCGCTACCCGCGCGCGCCGCCGTCGTCTTCAGGGTTAACCTCAATTCGAAAAAAGACACCAGTCACATTGGCTACAAAAGGCCTGAATGCGGGTAGACGGTAGAGGTGAGACGGGAGAAGAAATCCTCGCCCGGTATGTCTTCCCTACTTGCCTTCGGCACGAAAAAAATCCTCACAAGGCAGGTAATCTCTACCGTCTTCCGTCTCACGTCTCCCTGCTTTTCGGGCGGCCGGGGGGAGAGGTTCCGAACTTGCCCAGAGACCTGGTGTATCCTGGTAATCAGCCTTCTAATCGCCTTTATTAACAAGCATATATTCGAATTAACGTCCACGAGAACTTACGAATCAAGGTCAATTCCGTACGCGTCGCCAAGTTCCACGACGGGATGCTTTTCGGACATCTGGAACTTGACGAGCAGTTCCCGCGCAATCATATCACGCTCCTGCTGGTTGTCGGGCAGCGCCATATCTTCGGGTACCAGCACCCAGCCGTTGATGTTCCGGTCGAATACGGCGGGCTTTCCGTCTTCGTATCCCATATGCACATCTTCCAGCCAGTTCAGATCCCGCCACCCCATCGCCTCCAGGTATCGCTTCAGGAACGGCGTCAGCAGCGTATAGTCCGGCGGCAGGTTCACGTCGTACCGATATCCGATGTGCTGACCGATCTCCTTCTCGCGGTCCGAGTCAAGCCCCGTGGACTTCAGGTAGTAGTTCACGTCTTTCGCTTCGTCCATCGGATTCTCCCGATTCAGTCTGCTGTCACAAAACAGTGGGCGCAGGACCGGTGGCCGTGCTGCGGGGTCCTCTTCCTTTTTCCTTTTTCCTTCTTCCTTTTTCTTTATTTCAAAACCTGTTCATCTCCGGATGTCCCACCGTATGGCGGGTGCCCGCAAGCGGCACTTCCGCCATGGCGGATGCTTCCATGGTCAGCGCCGCAAGGTCCTCCGGCTCGAGGGAATGGACGTCGGTCTTGCCGCAGGCCCTGGCGAACATCTGGCATTCGATGGCGAGGGTATGCAGGAAGTTGTAGACCCGTTCGGCCGCTTCATCCGGGTTCAGGCGGCTGCGAAGCACCGGATCCTGTGTGGCCACGCCCACCGGGCACAGCCCGGTATGGCAATGGTAGCAGTAACCCGCCGGAACGCCCACCGTTCCCTCGTAGTCCGCCTCCGGAATATCCTTGTTGCAATTCAGCGCCACCATCGCCGCGGTGCCGATGGCCACCGCGTCGGCGCCAAGCGCAAGCGCCTTGGCCACGTCGGCTCCGTTGCGAATGCCTCCCGCATAGACGAGCGTAATCTCCCCGGTCTTTCCGACGTCGTCCAGCGCCTTTCTGGCCTGCCTGATGGCCGCGATACCCGGCACGCCCGTCTCCTCGGTAGCCAGATGGGGGCCCGCCCCCGTCGAACCCTCCATCCCGTCCATGTAGATGCTGTCGGGGCCGGTCTTGGCGGCCATCCTCACATCGTCGTAGACCCGCGCCGCGCCGAGCTTCAGCTGGATGGGTATCTGCCAGTTGGTGGCTTCCCGAATCTCCTCGATCTTCAGGGCCAGATCGTCGGGACCCAGCCAATCCGGGTGCCTGGCCGGCGAGCGCTGGTCGATCCCCGCCGGCAAGGAACGCATTTCAGCCACCTGGTCCGTCACCTTCTGGCCCATCAGGTGCCCGCCGAGGCCCACCTTGCACCCCTGGCCGATGAAAAACTCCACGCCGTCGGCAAGACGCATGTGGTGCGGATTGAAGCCGTAGCGGGACTGAATGCATTGGTACAGCCACTTCTCCGAATACCGGCGTTCGTCGGGCAGCATTCCGCCCTCTCCCGAACACGTCGCCGTGCCGGCCATCGTGGCCCCTCTGGCCAGGGCCACCTTCGCCTCGTAAGATAACGCCCCGAAGCTCATTCCCGTAATGTATACGGGAATATCCAGCACCAGGGGCCGTTCGGCCATGGGCCCGAGTACCGTCCTCGTTTCGCACTTTTCGCGGTACCCCTCGATGACGAACCGGGTGAGCGTGCCCGGCAGAAACGTCAGGTCGTCCCACGACGGGATCTTCTTGAAGAGCGCCATGCCGCGCATGCGGTACCGGCCCAGATTCGACTTGATATGTATGTCGTCGATCACCTGAGGCGGGAACATGAAATTCTTGCCCAGAACCTGCGGATTCCGATCGCTCCCTGCATTGCCGTTGTCCGAATGTGGTTCCATCAGGGTTCACTCCTGGCTTTGCGCACGGGGCTGACCCCTTCACCCGGGGCGACGCTCCGACTGGCAGACGTTCCTGTGATTCGCATTCATTATGGATGGGATTTTTCCTGATAATACGGAAGGGACGCGGGATCTCAAAGGAGGAAACGGTACGGGGGGCGAACGGGCCTTCGGGTTAACGCGGGATCATCGCGTGGGCGTTTCGTTCGACGTCAAACGGCGATCCGGGACGACCAGCGCCGGGTCCCGCTGTTCAGTCGGCCTTCAGCGAGACGTAGAGTCCCCGACCCGGCATCAGACCGCTTTCCTTGTACCTCGGCCGCAGACCCGCATGCGCCATAATCTCGAGAAATCTCTCCCCGTCGAACAGGGCCATCTCGTGGGTGTCGCGGAAATACCGGGTGCCTTTTTTCGTAGAAAGGAGAATATGAAAATCGAGGACGGCCAGGTTTCCGCGGCGGCGACTCACGTTGTGCCTGGAGATCTTTACGCCGTCGGCTTCCAGCGTGCCTCCGTGAATCGATCCTGAAACGAACGTCTCTTTCGTAAAAAAGGGCTCGATAATCAGAATGCCACCCGGTTTCAGATGTCTTGCAAAACAGGCGATCGTCCGCTTCAGGTTCCGGTACGTCCTGACGTAGGCAATCGAACTGAACAGACAGATGACCGCGTCAAAGCGACGGTTGAGATTGAAGGACGTCATGTCCCGGGACAGAAACGTGACACCGGGTATTTTTCTGCGGGCTACCTTCAACATCTCCCGATTCAGATCGAATCCCGTGACATCGTAGCGGTCCCGAAGAAACTCGGTATGACCCCCGGTCCCGCACGCGACGTCCAGCAGGGAATTGCCGGACGACACTCGATGCGCCTGGATCAACTGATGAACCCGTTCCGATTCGGCCCGATAGTCCTTCCATTGATACATGACGTCATAGTACGGCGCCAGCTCGACCCACATCTTTTCGGTTTCATTCGGCGCCAACCCGGCCTCCCGCCTGTGACGTTTCGACGCTGTGCAGCCGCTAACGGGCAAAGAAATGATAGGTGGCGCCCACGTGCAGCTGGTAGTCGGAGGTCAGCTGGCTTTCGTTGACGTTCTGGTACACGGGAAGCGGCAGCCTGGCTTCCAGACTCAGATTCTCCATTGCCCGTACACCCAGCTTCGGCGCAAGATACAGCCAGGTACCGCCGCGTTTTCGGGCGATCTTTCCGTATTGGAAATAATCGCGGGCCGTGTGAACGTGGTTCAGGCTGAGACCCGCAATAAGCATGTCCCCGTGCATGTAATCCATGGAAAAGATGCCCTGAAACTCGTTCCCGTACTTGTATCCGTAGACATTCTCGCGGGAAATAATGCGCGTGAAGAGCATGCCGGAGAAAAACAGGTTGTCGAACGCGCGCGACAGACTGACGGAGAAAATGGGGTCCATGCTACCGGAACCCACCTGCAGCAGGTCCGCGAACCGATTGCCGTACTCATCGACCGCGTGGGTCGAACCGTTCGCAAGTTTAACGCCTGCCGAAAAGAGCAGCCCGGGCAATGCTTCCGGCAGAGGCGGCGCAAAATTCAGCATCAGAACGACGTCGCCGAGACCGGCGGCGTGCCGGATATACTTGCCGCCCTGATACTGGTTGTCGTACTGACCCGGAAGCAGGATCTTGTCGTTGGTTATGGAACGAAAGGGAAGCACGACGGCGGCGCCGAACCATTCCGTGACCCCGTAACTCGCGAATACGGACACCGTTGACATGCTTGTGACTTCCTGGTTGATGTTTGGGATCGGCCCGGTACCGTACATCGCATCGCCCAGGTACTCATACTCGTAATTCGCGCTCAGAACCAGGAGGTCTTTCGTAATCAGACTTCCCTGCAGCATTCTCCCGCCCGGGAGTACGGGTCGGCGTCAGCTCACGCCCGGCTGCGCCAGGGCAGGTTCGTTTCCGTTAAACAGATGGGTGAACAGAATCAAAGGGAAAACCATGAAAACCCGTTTCATCGTGCACTCTCCTCGAGCATTATGGCTATCATTCAGTTGATGGCTACCCTTTCAACGCCTTTTCCAGAATCTTCCTGTATTTCCGAAAGGAACCGTAACCCGTAAAAAGGACCTCCCCACGGGCGTTGACGATCACAACCGTGGGCGTCAAACGCGTCTCGAAGGCTTCGAACACCCGGCCATCCGAATCGATGTAGCTGTGCAACGTTTCCTTCCTGTCCGCGAAGAAGGTCTGAATTTCCTCTGCGCTGTTCTTCCAGGCAATGCCGAAGACCTGGACCCTGTCGCCGAATTTCTTCCTCAACTTGAAGACGTTCTTCAAGTCCTTCTTGCAGGTCTTGCACCAGGTTGCCCACAAATAGACGAAGGATGGCTTGCCTTCGCAGACGTCGGCAAGATTCAGCGTATCACCTTCGAGCGTGACAACCTGTACACGCGGCACGGGACCGGGTTTATCGCCTCCGGCTGCCGCGACGTCGGTAAAACAACCGATCAGACCCGCACCCAGCACGATACCGGCGATTCGCAGCAGATTCGTTCCACACATAGACGAACCCTCGAGAGACGTTATCGAATCCCGAACATCATGTTTCCCGCATGCCGGCCGGGAGATCATCGTTCGGCGATATGCTTGTACACCAGGCGGATCCGATGGTTGAAGGTGTCTGCGATGTACAGATTCTCGTCCTGATCGAGCGCGACCCCATACGGACTCCTGAGTTTTCCCCACCGGGGATGGTCGCTGTCGCCCTTGAAACCCGGCTCGCCGCACCGGCCTGCAAGCGTGGTGATTGTCCCCTCCGTATCCACCTTCCGGATACAATGGTTGCCTGTGTCAGCAATATACAGGTTGCCCTCCGCGTCGACGGCCACGTCGCTCGGGCGCGACAGGCTGGCCTGGGTTGCCGGCCCGCCGTCTCCGGAGTACGTACCGGCGGTTGCGCCGATACTGCCGCCGCCGGCCACTGTGCTGATCCTGCCGCTGGTATCCACCATGCGTATCCGGTTGTTGAACGTATCGGCGATATAAAGGTTGCCCCGGCCATCCATCGTGATCCGGCCGGCAGGCTGCGCGGCGTCACCCGTGGGCGCATACAGGTCGGCCAGGGTCGCAGGACCGCCGTCCCCGGAAAACCCCTCCCGTCCGGTGCCCGCAACAGTGGTGATGACGCCGTTCAGATCGACCCTTCGAATGCGGAGGTTACCCTGATCGGAGATATACATGCGACCGGACGGATCGAAAACCGTGGAGCTCGGCAGATTCAACGAAGCTTCCGGAGCGGGGCCCCCATCGCCCCTGAACCCGCGATCGCCACGGCCGGCAATGGGTTCCACGCGGCGCGAGGTAGCGTCGTATCGCAGGATCCTTGAGTTCTGCCAGGCCGACAGGATCAACCGCCCCTGCGGATCGAACGAAATATGGGCTGGATGATCGACGCCTACCTCGAGCGCGGGACCCGCGGGCGCCGCGCCCGGTTCGCCGTTGCCGATCAGAGGGCGCAGGGTTCCGTTGTCGATCACGACAACCCGATTGTTGTTCCAGTCCAGAATGTACGTCCGGCCGTCGGGGCCGACAGCCATATCCTGGGGGAAATACAATTCCGTGTCCAGCGGACCCGAACCGGAGGCATTCCTGCCCGGGTCTCCGGTGCCGGCGATGGTGATCATGATCCCATAGGGCAACCCGGGATACGCTTCGTAGAGATCGTCGTCCACCGTGGGCGGCGTCTTTCCGCAGGCCGCCACGGCCACGGATGCACAGACTATGAACGCCAGCCGGACCGAAATTTGTCTCAGGTTTCTCATCCTGGTAAAAATAGGTACAAGCGTGCCGCGATTCAACCCCGAAATCGTTTCCGTCACCGGTATCGGGCATTGACGGTCCGTTGCTGTCATCCTTCCGCAAACGCCCGATAATGCGCCAGGGGTTGGGTCACGCCCTCATCGATCTCTGTCAACGCCAGCCGCATCCTGACCGTGCGACTGCTGCCGGGGACGAGGTCGTCGCCGAACAGCGAAAAATCGAACGCGCTGTAATCCGTCATTCGATCGGCTTCGTCTTCCACGTGGTACCGTGTGCTGATCGCATAGCAGTCCGCCTCCGTCGACATCAGTACAACGCCCAGACGATTCCCGACGTCCGTCAGGAACGAGAACGGATAGCCATAGTAACGGACCGGGCACATCTGTACGGTGGGCGAATGGCTCTCACTGCGGTTCCACCGGCCGTCGACGCAGCGCCTCGCGGCGTGCGGGTCGCGCGGAAACACGATGACGGTCCCGCGGAAAACGTCATTCACCATGGGAACAACCAGTTCGGGGGCCTCACTCGCCCGGCCGTAACGGCTTCCGTGCAGATAGATGTGGGGCCGCAGCGTCTTGTCGAAGTAGTTCGACAGGAAGAGCTCATATCCCGCATAGGTCCCTTCGCACGATACCGTCACCGCCAGGTCGATGCAATTCGGCTCGACCACCTCGTAGCGGGCGGTCAGCGCACCCTGATGGGTTTCGGTAGCGGGCCAATGTATAACAATGGCGTTGCCCAGGACGTCGACGGTCCGGTCCATCAGACGAGGTTGATCCAGACCCTGGTGAACCGCAAACAGCCGGAACAGGTTCAATGCCGAAAATTCGGGATGGATCACCTGCCTGCCGGTGACTTTATCCGTAAGCGTCCACACCCCGTGATAGTTTCCCGACGCGCGGATTTCGCCGGTCATCGCCTCCGTTTCGAATTGATACGTGTCGGCAGCCGGACGATAGATGAGTTCGGCCATCTTCTGTCCTCCCTGATCCCCCGCTATTCAGCGACGATCTCTTTGATTTGTTTCGCAATCGCGTCGGTCAGGATCTCCAGACATCCGGGCGCGAGACTCGACGGCTCCTCCTGGTAAAGACCCTTGCCGTAAGCGTCTTTCCGCAACAGGTAAGCGACCTGCACATTGCCCGCCAGTGGAGAAACCAGAATCGCGAACCGGGGAAATTGCCGGCGCAACGCCACCTGAAGATCGCTGTAGGGTTCCCCGCCGCACGTCACCCAGACCGCATCTCCCATACGGTATACGGAGAAGCGATACGGATAGGTCTCGCCCGGCGGCAGGTTCGCGATTCGCGCCAGCCAGCGCCTGGCGCGCTCCGCCCGGGCGCCGCAGGTCCGCGCCTCCGCGGCGTCTCCGGCCGCATCGGCCGCCCGTTCGGCTTCCGACCACCGCGCCAACTCGTCCCGGAGCGATTCCGGGTCGCGGCGTTTTTTCATAGGCAGGTCCACGGAATACACGCCGCCGTCGAAAATGGAAACCTCGCGCAATCGCTCCCGTCGAAACGGCGCGTGCGCCCACGTGCCGATCGTGGCCCCTGAGATTACGGGCCCCTGATACTCGAAGTCCGTACCCGGCGGCCCCATCGACATCAGAACGGAAAGCGCCGCAAACCCCAGCTGGCGCCCGTTCTTCTCCGCGACGTCGAGGTCCCCCACGAATCCGTGTTTCGGACCCAGGTCCCCGCACGGCGCCAGCGCGAACGTGCAGGGCGCACCGGTTACCCGCTCGACTTCCTCCCGCATCGCACCCACGTAATCCGGGCTGATCAGCGTATTTTCCCATGCAAGCGTGGTCGGGTGGCATGCGTAATTCACCACCGTCGCCACGGTCCTGTCGTCTGCCTCAGTCAGGCGACCCACCACCAGGGTATCGTCGCCGTTGCCTTCCGGGTTGTACCCGCACACGTATCCATCGAACGCCTCATCACGGTAGTCCCGGTCGGCCGCCATATCGCAATTACCGGATGCATAGGTAATCAGCACCTCCCTTATTTCCGACATGGCCTCTTTGCAAGCCTCCGCCAGCCTATTCCCCACGTCCTCAAGAAACGGCGCGATCAGCTCGCCTCCCGGCATGCCGAAACGATCCGGCGCGTACCATCCGGAGGCATGCGTGTGTGAAAACCCGACCTCGACCTGGTCCCGACCGACCTCCGCGGCATCGCCGAGCGCCTTCACAAGAGCAGCATACTGTTGCGCGACCAGACCGACGAGATCCAGATGCGCCCGAACCAGCCGAATGCCCCCCGGCGCGTCCACTGATTCAAAGACCGACACGTCGCCCAGAATCGGACGATGAATGCCCGTGGCCCGGTCGTGCCTGGCCGCGCCCCACATGCGGTGATAGATTCCCACCGGCGGCGTGATGTCCACGCGCGCGAAGCCGAAGCGCACGCGTGAGGTCGGCGCACGCTGTTTTCTTCCAACCATACTGACCTTCTCCACAGCAACAATGCCGGATGCGGATCTATCACCATCCTGGGCCAGGTTCCCCAGTCGAGCCGTCGGCGTCTCCTGCCGTTACCGCAATTGATACGCGATCGCGTAGGCCGTCTTGTGCTCGCCCGAACCGTTCACCTCGGAACGATGCCACGTGTAATTCGAAAAGAACGCGGCGTCTCCCGGCTGCATCGGCAACACCACTTCGCCTGACAGGTCCACGCCGTCCGTTGGAATCCGCCAACGGCTGAACGCTTCCGCTGTCCGCGCAGCGTAATAGTTCGGTTCGTCGTAATAACGTTCGTGGGTCGTCAGCGTCCAATCCCTGTGGGTCCCGGGCAGAATTCCCAGCGCACTGGCGTCCACGCCCACTTCGTCCAGCGCGATCCAGGAATTGCACCCTCGTCCCGGCTCGATCTTCCAGTAGTAGGAATCCTGGTGATAGAATGAATGCCCGTCGATCTCACGGTGCTTGATGAGCGCCTGATCCGTAAATCGCTTCACCGGTCCGGCCAGAAGCTGCGACATCGCCGTCTGCAGATTGTCGTGGTCCGCAATCTCCCGGAAGACGGCCTCCTGTCTGGCGGGCCTCTGGACGCCGACTGGTACGAAACCACCCTTTTTGTTACGGAACTTCCCGGGATCCAGCACCTGAAAATGCAGATCCGGCCAGTCGTGCCCACCCTCCATCAACTCCATAAGCCGGTTCCGCACCGCGGCCGCCTCGGCCGGCGATATCAGGCCATCCACCGTTGTATATCCTTCGTACTCGTACTGCTGCAACTTCGACTCGTCCAGCTTCATCGGTCGATCTCCTGATTTTCCCGCGTTTACACCTGGTTTTGACGATCCTGACGACACGCGGACCCGACCCGCCGAATCCGCATCGGAAATATCCGGCTATGTCTCGCTCTTGAGCCTTCCCACCGCGTAACCCATCCCGGTAGCGCCGAACCGGTTTCCCGTATACCAGCACCGGTATTCCTCGCCATGTTTGACGATACTCACGTAGCACCGCTGTCTGTCGTCGAACGTGCCCCGCCTCCCCACCCCGAACTCCCCTTCCGGTCCGCTGTCGCACCAGCGCCAGTTCCGGAGGTCGGGTCCAATCAGACTCCTCATCCGATAGGCCGTGCCGAACGTGTTCACCCACATCCGGTAGCCTCCGGGTTCCTGCAAGACGAAGGGCTTCGAGCAGATGTACTCGTAGGGTTCGGTGTCGAAACCCCTTGGGCTGACCATCAGATCATTCATCGGCTTCGTCCATGCGATCCCGTCCGGCGACGCCGCATAGGCAATGCCGATGCGGGGAATAACGTCTCCGTGGCCCGTGATCGCGCCGTCGGGACGGTTGAAGTAGGACCCGATGGACGTATAGTACATATGGTAGCGGTCATTGGCCCGAAAGACAGATACGCTTCCGGTTCCCTCCCGGTCCCAGTCCCGGTCCAGCGGCAGGATCGGTTCCCGTTTCGGATAGCGGAACCGGTACCCGCCGTCGTCGCTGACGGCCACGCCCGTGGTATTGGGAAGCTTGCCGTCCGCCCTGGGCTTCCCCCAGCCGCAGAAATAAAGAAGCCAGGGGCCGTCGTCCCTCGGAACCACAAACGGAAAACCCGGCCCCTCGTCGTTATAATCCGTGTCACGCTGCCGGCTGAGCGCGACGCCCACGGGTTCCCAGTCGTTGGGCTCATCCACCGGGCTTTCGGCAACCAGAATGCGGTGAAACCCGTTCGCTCCGGTTCCCCAGTAGTACATCCGGTACCGGTCCCCAAGCTGCAGGACGTGGGCGGCGCCCGCGCGGCGGCTATCCATATCCTCGTGCAACTCACCCGGGGCGATCACCGGGTTCTTGTCGCTGAACCTCCAGTGGATCCGTCGTGAATTCGAGTTTCGACCCATGGAATTCCTCCCTTCCCGTTCAACGAAGCTGGAGATGCTCAGGCCTCAGGCGCGCCCCAACACCCGCCCGTACCGGTCTCCCGAAAGGACGCCGTCATTCACCGCAACGCCGCCGTTTACCAGTACGTGACGCATGCCCGCGGCCGTCCGGTTCGGTTCGAACGTGGTTCCACGCTCGGCGAACACGTTCGGATCGAAAACGGCCAGGTCCGCATGCGCCCCATTGCGGATCACGCCCCGCTCGGACAACCCCAGCCGGGAAGCCGGCAGAGACGTCAGCCTGCGTACGGCTTCCTGCGGACTGAACAGCCTCCGGTCCCGGACGAAATGGCGAAAGAACCAGGATGCCCAGGTATAGGCGCCGTGGAACGTATCGTCCTTCAACGGCCCGTCCGTCGCAAGCGCCGTCGCGTCCGAGCCGACCATACAGAACGGATGTTCGAATGCCGGCCGGACGTCGGCCTCGCGATAGCTGAACGCGATCACCATTATTTCGTGCAGCCGGTCGGATGCTGCAATCAGCGTGTCGCAGATGACATCATAGACGTTTCCGGTTCCGGCGGCGGCAAGTTCGGCAATGCGCTTCCCGGCGAGTTCCGGCTGCACGGGCGAGTGGAAGACGACGATCCGCTTCCAGTCTCCCTGCGCCAGAGACGCAACGATACTCTCGCAATCTTTCATTTCACGCCGAACGGATGGATCGCGCAGCCGACCCGCGATTGCCTCTGAATTTCCGTCCAGAACCCACAGCGGCAGCGCCGCGCTCAGGTTGGTCGTGCCGAAAAGCCGCGTGTGCATGTCGAATTGAACGTCCACCCCCCTGCCGCGCGCCCGGTCGACCTGTTCGAGCGCCCGATCGACGGCTCGACCCCCGTCGTCCGCCAGCCTGGCGACGGAAGAGATGTGCGAGATCTGCAGAGGCGCACCGGCCATTTCAGCCGTACGGATCGATTCTGCGATGGCCTCCTCCGCCTCGCCCATACGGTTTCGGGTATGGGTCGTGTAGATTCCGCCGTACCGCGCGGCGACCGCACAGAGCCCGGTGACCTCCTCCTCGAGACAATCCCGTTCCGGACCGTATTCCAGGCCCGTGGAATAGCCTACGGCCCCTTCTTCCATCCCCTGCGCCACCAGGCGTTTCATCTTCACCAGCTCGTCCGGCGTGGACGGACGGTCCAGCGCCTCGCAGGCAGCCAGCCTCAGGTTGCCGTTCGGCACGAGGGTCATCACATTTACAGCCGGACGCCGGTCCTCCAGGCGGTCCAGGTACTCGCCCACGCTGCGCCAGTCGATCTCATACCCTAATCTGCACCCGTATATGTTCGACCGCGTGCGCGCCGGATCGCCTATGGGCGCGCTTCCGTGCCCGCAGTTGCCCACCACCTCCAGCGTGACGCCCTGCGTGATCGAGCTCACCGCCCTGGGATCGATCATCAGGGTGAAATCGGAATGGCTGTGGATATCGATAAATCCCGGCGCCACGTAGCAACCGGACGCATCCAGGTGCGGAACGCCGTCAGGGCGCGGAATCCGGCCGACGCCGACAATCCGCCCGTCTGACACGGCCACGTCGCCGGGGACTGGAACGGCGCCGGTACCGTCAACCACCATCCCGCCGCTAATGACCAGATCCATTATCCGTCACCCTGAATGCAGGAACAAGGCGATCAGCCTGAACCTAACAGAAAACGGCCTCGCCACGTTTCCCTGTAACGAGACCGCATCTCATTCCGAAAGGACCGCTTGGGGACCTATTTTGCAGGGGCATTACGCGTCAGTGCACCGGCTTCCAGAAGGTGACCGACGACATCCGTGTGACCGTTTTAGCATGAGAAATCCCGCGCCGTAAGGCGCTCAATTATTCGAGACATCTGTCCCGTTCTCAGGAGGCGACGGAAGTTCATGTTTCAGACTCGACGGGGTCATTCCGGCCCCGGATTCCAGGAGGAAGTCGATGATTTCCTTATGGCCATTCAGGTATGCGAAGTCCAGCGCCGTGCTGCCGCCGATCGACCAGGAAGGACGATCCGAATCGACAACATCGTAATACAGAACGCGGCCATGCTCCGGCCCATAGTAACTGCCGCCATGTTTATCCTCTTCGCGATTGATGTCTTCGGGCGGCGCGCCGGTGTAACCCGCGACGATCCCGTCGTAGTCCCTATACGACGGCATACCGGGGGTCACGACTTCCCCGCCGCTGGTGGCGAACAGGGCGGAGCCGCCTTCGACAAGCGCTTTTACCACGTCCAGGTGGCCGGCCTCGGCGGCAAGCATCAACGCCGTCTTTCCGTCTCTCAACACCCAGTACGCCGAACTCCGGGTCCGCTGCGCCATGAACCTGGACTGGGGCCCGGAACTGTCGGGGTTGGTATACCGTTCCCTGATGAACGCGTAGCCGCCGTAACGGTCCTGGCTTTCGACGGTGTGGGCGCCGACGGTCCACGCCACAGCGTCGACGTCCGCGCCTTCACGGAGCAGAGCGAGGACGACCTCCAGATGACCCTCTCTGGAAGCCAGCGTCAATGGGCTGTGGCCCTGCGGCGTCCTGGCATTCACGTCGCTCCCGCGATCAAGGGACCGCTGAACGCCCTTGACGTCTCCACGCCGCGACAATTCCGTAAGCGGGGCGCCGCAGCCCGCGAACCCCAACAACAGCAGGACCAGAACAAATTGTTTGATTTTTATGGACATAGGCTGCCTCCGATATGAATTGGTCCAAACTTCTCTCAGTCCCCATACAAATATATCACCAATCCGCGTTCGAGTCAACCGTCCCCGCGGCTGCCCGTTTCAATGCCCTTCTGCCGGATTGCAGACGGAAGATCGCCTTGCGGCGCCCCTGCGTCGCGTACGATCTTGACGACCGCCGAAATCGAATACGCGCTGCCATTGACTTTATGCCGTGATACAGTATTTTGTTTACACGGACCCGCTTCTCCTCCCTCAGGGCGCCCTGCATGGCTATGCAAAAGGTGCGTGATATGACCAGACGCAGACTGCCCATCGGCATTCAGACCTTCCGCGAGATCCGCGAAGAAAACAGTTACTATGTCGATAAGACGGCCTACATACAGCGACTGATCGAAGAGGGTAAGCACTACTTCTTATCCCGTCCACGTCGCTTTGGCAAGAGCCTGTTTCTGGACACGCTGAAGGAACTGTTCGAGGGCAATGAATCCCTCTTTGAGGGTCTTCACATCCACGACCATTGGGACTGGTCCGTTCGCTATCCCGTCGTGCGCCTCGACTTCGGCAGCGGCAACTTCGATGAACCGGAGGTGTTGCACAAGGAAGTTATGGCGCAACTGGACGCTGTGGAAACTGAAACCGGCGTAAAAAGCCACTACGATACGGCTTCAGCACGCTTTCGCCATATCATCCGGATGTTGCACAGTGAGACGGGACAACGCGTGGCTGTTTTCGTTGATGAATACGACAAACCAATTCTGGATGTGCTGGATAAGCCTGAAATCGCCCGTGCCAACCGCGATTTTCTGCGGGGTCTGTACGCGACGATCAAGTCCAGCGACGCCCATATCAAATTCACGTTCCTCACTGGCGTCAGCAAGTTCTCCAAAGTCCGCCTCTTCTCTGGCCTCAACAACCTCAAGGATATCACGCTGGATGCGCGCTATTCGGCCATCTGCGGTTATACCGACGCGGATCTGGAGAGCGTGTTCACGCCAGAGCTCCCCGGTCTGGATCAAGAAGAGATTCGCGACTGGTACAATGGCTATAGCTGGCGAGGAGAGGAGAGGGTCTATAACCCTTTTGACATCCTTCTGCTTTTCGATAGCCGCGAGTTCGGCGCCTACTGGTTCGAGACGGGCACGTCGACCTTTCTCATCGAGACCCTGTTCAAACGCCGTGTCAGTTCCTTGAAACTCGACGAGATGATCGGCAGTAGCGACTTGCTGTCGACCTTCGACGTGGATGAAATCGCGACGGAGGCCCTGTTGTTTCAAACAGGGTACCTGACCATTACCGGTGAGGAAAACCTGGGAGGCAAGTCCCTTTACCGGCTCGGCTATCCCAACCGTGAAGTGCGCCAGAGCCTCAATGAGAGCCTGTTGGTTTACCTGGTAAAAGACTCGTCCAGCCAGATGGCGAACAGCGTGCGACTCTACCACCTGCTCATTGCCAACGACTTTGCCGGACTCGAGACCTTGTTCCACGCCTTCTTTGCCAGTATTCCCTATGAGTGGTACACCATCAATGACATCGCCGATTTCGAGGGATACTATGCCAGCGTGTTCTACTCCTATTTCGCGGCGTTGGGGTTAAACGTCACGGTAGAGGACAGCAGCCGCCGCGGGCGCGCGGATATGGCCGTTCACTTCAACGATAACGTCTACCTGTTCGAGTTCAAGGTCGTGGAACTGGCGTCCGAGGGCGCCGCGATGGCGCAATTGCGGGAGAAGGGATACGCGGACAAATACCGGGGTCCGGGTCATCCTATCCATCTGATTGCTGTGGAGTTCAGCAGGGATACACGCAATATAACCGCCTTTGAAGTGGCGGATGGGTGAGAAATATGGATGAGCCAGGTGGACGGTCAGGGCATACTCGACGCGGGACACGAGGGCCTGATCGCCTTTGCGCCGTTGATGAAGCCGCCTGCAGCGATGGCGTCACGGGCGTGGTTGCGCCGATGTCTGCGTACGGCTCACGCGCGGCCAATGGCTTCGCCGGATAAGTCAGACTATCTTGCCGGCATGTCGCTGCTCAGCGGATTGGCGTATTTGCCGGAAACCATTACAGAAATCATTTCGAAGGAGAGCATGATGGATCTCTTACGCGAGTCATCCTTTGCTCAGTACCTCACCCGGCAGGGCGTCGAGCAGGGCATCGAGCAAGGTATCGAACAGGGGCTCCGAGAGAGTATCCTCGCCGTCCTGGAGACTCGATTTGGTGTCCCTGCATCGCATCCACATACCGCTCGCATTGAGAACGTCGACGACGCGCAACGTCTCAAGGAACTGCTGCGGGGTGCGGTACAGGCAGGCAGCCTCGACGCGTTCGGTCAGCTGCTGGATGAATAACCTGAATGAATTCCACGTCCTGAATATCTTTGTGACGAATTGATTCAACGGGAAAGTACACTTTACAGGTGCGCTTTCTCGTTGAATACCTGCCAGCGCGCTGCCCGCCGACAGCCAGTCGCCGATTCCAATGCGGCATTCCTTGCGCGTGCATATTCCCTCGACTCAGCGCGTCCCGAACGTCGCCCAGCGGTGTTGATCGGTTCCGCTTCTATTTCAGCAGCAGCATCCGCTTTGTCGCCGTGAAGTCCCCCGCCTGCATCCGGTAGAGATACACGCCGCTGGCAACCTGTCGGCCGGAGTTATCCGTGCCGTCCCACGTGGCCTCCAGCTGTTCCGCCTTGATCAGATGTCGGTCCGCCATGATCCTGGGCGGCAACTGCGCAACAACGGACGCCGAGGGCAGAAAGACGGCGACGCAGAAGGCCAGCAAAATAAACGTGCGTGCGATTAACCCTTGCATCGTGTCGCTCCTTTCGTGGTTCGCTTTGACCTGTCGGTCGCTTCGACAAATGGACGGTTCGCTCCGGGTCCTGGAAGACGTACGGACGACGGTAAGCGGCCACCTTACGGCAGCCTCTGATCGGCTTTGTAGTCTGAATGCTTATGCGACCTCACTGTTGTCCAGGGTCGTTTGGAAGAGACGATCCTGGATGCGTAAGTACCTGAATTCCTTGAAAGTCGCTTCAACGTGCCAATGCAGGCCCCCCTTTTTGGCCACGGCAGTCCAGGACAGAAGTCGATTTATTACCGAGAGCGTTAATAGTTGACTTCTATTATGTCTGATACGGTGCAGAGGAGCTTGCCCAAACGGGGACGCTGAGCTTTTCGAAGCGCCCGAGTTTCGGCACCCTTTTTCCTTCGCCGACCCTTCGACAACCCTTCGACAGGCTCAGGACAACGGCTCAGGGAGCGGCTCAGATTGGACGGCAAATCCTGTGGAAGAAAGGTAAACTATCGGATACTCCCTGTAATAAGAACGGTGTGGTTGGCATTCCCGGGAGCGAGGGCAGGATGCCCTCGCTCCGGTTACGGGTGGATCATGTCGTGATAACGGCTGGAAAAGACGATTTCGGACAGGTGTGGCGTGTAAACAGACAGGCGATAGGCTAAGGACGGGGGCAGGGACACGCCGGTTTTTGAAAGGATTGATCACGATTTGGTGGAGGTCCGGCACTGGTGGCCCTTTAGGGGCGCAGAGAGTATAGCCCTGCGCCCGTTTCACCCCCGTCTTGAAAAATCGCTATCGAAATATTCCCTGGCGCCGCATCTCGATAAATCTACCGTGAACCTCCAGCTTCCCCCTGCCGTCTCTGGCCACGACCTTCCCTAAAACCCTAATGCATTCTCCGTTGTTGACAACACGGCCAAACACATCAAACCCTGTTCGGGTTATGTTCTCCCAGCCGCCAAAGGTAGAAGCTGAAACGCGATGTGTTGTCGCCGTTCTTATCGGATTCGAAGAGAACCTTGCCATAGAAAAAGTAAATCTCCGGAGGCGGTTCGACGTCCAGGCCCTCTATTCTCTTATACGTTGAAATTGCCGCTCTGAAGCGCGAGATTGGACGGATCGTTGTGTCTTCCAAAGCCTGCTGCGCTTCCATCATGTATTGGTCTACCAGCATATCCGGCGGCAAGACCTGTGCCGTCGCCTGTCTGCTCAATAGGCAGGCCGCCCCAAAAACCCCCACCGCAGCGATGGTTGCCAATACGAAACGTTTCATGGTCTTTCCTCCGTTGGTTTCGCCGTCCGGTAAGGATATCCTTCCAATCCGGATGTGATTCAAACCCCACCAGTCCGGTTGGACAGGCAGTGCAGCCGGGCGGGCCGCTCCGGCGCGGCGTCTTTTCTGGCTGCTATTCGCCCAACTCGTTGAACCTATCGCACTGTCAACAAGATCACGATCACCAGGCCGACAATGGACGGCCAAGACGTGAAATGGAGTCCTTTCACCCACCATTTCCGGTCTCCAAGGCTGGCAGCCGGTTGTCAATCTGTTCAGTGATGCACTCAATCCTGGCCAAGTGCTCCCTGCTCCAGTCGCCATGAGTCTCAACGGCCATCGGGTACACTCTCGCTTGTCGAATCTTATTCTGTCGCCCGGTCATTCTGTATGGAATCCCGGACGGCCAATCGCTCCAGCCGCTCAAGGCGAGACATAATCTTATCAAGTGTGGAGAGACGATTAAGAATTAACTCCCCGGCGATCCTAATGGAATCCCGCAAAGTATCTGCTTCAAACGTAACCAACGATCCGACACTGCCAACTCTTGTTACGACGAGTCTTCTGGATGAATCGACGCTCGCAATGATGGAATCCCTGGCGATCCTAATGGAATCCCGCAAGG
>JAPPJY010000065.1:25521-33430 GCA_028874335.1 Gemmatimonadota bacterium
GAATCGACGCTCGCAATGATGGAATCCCTGGCGATCCTAATGGAATCCCGCAAGGTATCTGCTTCGATCGTGACTAACGACCCGACACTGCCAACTCTTGCTTTAATGGTGTCTCCAAGGACCTCTACTGCGTTTCTGTTATCTGTGAAATTTTCCAATGTGGTTTCCATGACCAATTTCTCACGGGAATACATTGTAATAAATAAGGTTACAAGAAGAGCGACTATTAATTGCAGACGAAATGAGATCTGACGAGGAAGCCTGAGAGCTGAAATTAAACCGATGCTCAGTGCCAACATAGATGCAACAATTGTAAATATTAGGAGCCATTTGTCTTTGTCCGCGAATGCATCCAGGTTCGAACTGATCGGGGGGCAAAAACATTTCGACTTAGTGTTCAAGCAATAAATCAACATAGTATTTATAATAATGGCGATTATCCAAATGACACAGATCCACGGGTTGTCTTGGATCGACTTTGATATTCGTTCGTTTTTTTCGTTCATTTGTCACCTTCCTAAAGTTCTCACAGCGTGGCCCTGCAGGTCCACCACGGCCACGGAGGCTTCTGGGATGCAGTCTCGGTACGTCCGGCCAGCCAGGACTGCGGACTTGGCCCTTGGCGCCTGCAGCGAGTACGGTTTCGCGCGGGACACGTCCACGACATAGCCCAGGTCGGCCAGGGCCTGAGATCCGGCCAGAGACAGCATTACGGCCAAGTCCAACTGCGCGGGTCCGTAGCTGCCGTAACCCCGCTCGAACCCGGCCGTGCGAGTTCCGTCATGCGGTCAGCGTGTCATTCATAGTTTTTCCTTTCCATATTCAACGGCAATCGTCCGTCCGCCCGCCCCGAGTATCACAGTATCATCAATGCTACAATGATTCTGTGACTCGCCCCTGGAATGGTGTCCCGTTTACTCAGCATCCAGTTCGGCCTTGAGGTCGGATATCCACCGGTTGGTCTCGTTCCAGTGCGTCACCCCATGCTCGGATTCGGCGCTCACCAGCCAAGCTTCTTCTCGGAACTCATCTCTGAAAATCCCGCAGTTCTTGGACAGCAGTGACCATAAGTGAATGCATCAGTCCCCAGTCCGCGAGTTTTTGAAGGTCTTCTTTCAGGGAGATTCTCCTTCTTCAATCCGCGAAAGACGATATTTCACCGTGCGGAAATGGCGGTCTATACAGCTGTCAATGCGCACAAGGCTTGCCATGACGCTATCGTCGTGAGCCTTAATTATCGCACGTTGCCGCTCAAACTGTATCACGAGGAGACTGTCCGTCCTTGTAGGTTCCTGCGCAAAACTTACTGCCTTGAGAATCATTTCGGTCTTGTGCTCCGGTTCGATCTGCGGTAACACAACCACAGTCCAAATGAATTGCCCAGAGATAACGGCGAAAATCATTCTCGCGATTACAGACGCCAAGATTCGGCGTATCAAGTCCCACATAACTCCCTCCAGTTATAGGCAAGGCGGAGAGTGCATGAATTTCCATCACAGGGGACGTGTTGCGACCACGTTGAAGCCCCTCCGGGTTGTTTCAGGGGCTTGTTCTCGACCTTGCCTGATTCTGTAGAGCTCTGTTGATCTCGATTTAACGTTTGTCGCAAAACCAATTGGTTTCGGTCTCGCCTGCATCGAAAGACTCATTCCCCTCCCGTGTGTGTTTGCGCTACTGTACCGGGGCTTCCCCGGTCCGGATGCCTTATTGCGGATTTTTGCAGTGCCCATTTGCGTAATTTTTCTGAGAATCGTCCGCACCCGCCTCCATATGCCAGGTTTCGGCCCCTCTGCGCGGGTGGTTGCTCCACCATTTGCCTGTCGCCTTGCCACCGGAGCATGTGCCTCCAAATTCATAACCATGTTTGAATTTCCAAACCCAGCGTCCGTGTGTTTTCCCATTAACAAAAGGCCCTTCTGATAAATTTGGACCATGACCAAAGTCTCCTGCTTCAGGTTTAATGTCGAAATTCATTACCCAATGTCCGTGTTTTTTTCCTTCAACATAAGGTCCCCGTTTTTTTCCGCTACCGCTACGATTGCTGAATCGGACTGTCCAGTTGCCATGCCTTAAATCATCAAGATACGGCCCGCTTTCGGAAACGTGCATTTTGCTTCTGACCCAATACGTCTTCCGAGTCCACCGACCATTGCGTATTCCTTTGACATACGCTCCCGTTTCTATCGTCGGCTCTTCGGCGGGATTGGCGCTACTATATTTTTCTTTCCACTCCCCTACGCGTTTCCCGTTTTGGAACATGCCCACGAGGTCTGCCCGGTCTGCCCGGTCTATACGCAGATCACGATCCAACCTTCCGTGTATGTTTTCATTACCGACGACGGACAGCCTGCCTCGCCCCGAAGCGAATCCACGCTTGCATTCCCCTGACCATGTAGGCCCAGAAAGAATAACGCTCCACTTATCTACCCAATGGTGACAATCGGGATTGTTGGCCACCTTTCGCCAACAGTTGCGATAATACCTCCCCCTACACAGCGTGTCGGGGCTGGGAATTTCTCCCTCGATTTTAAGTAGCAAGGCGAGGGCCTCCTTGTAGTGCTTTCCGTCTTTGCCCGTAAGCGACAGATACTCGTTCACGGCATCGCGGGCGGCGAAGAGTGAATCTACGGCAAATGTCGCCGTCGCATACTTGAAATGAAATGCGGCAGGAAGCGTAAGCCCGTTGGCCTTCTGGAAGGAAACGATTGTTTCTATGAGACCAAGCGCGGCCCTGTGGTCGTTGTTCCTCAGCAGGTTGTCCAGTTCGACGAGATGCTTATCGAGAACAATCTCAGGAGGCAATTGGGAAAATGCAGGGGATGTAATGCAAGTGACAATCAGAACGAATTTGCTAAGACGAGTCATTGTGGTCCTCCTTCGCGGTCGACTTGCGTTGGCCGGCCGGGTTTTCGTTGTCGGTGCTACGTGGCTGTTCCTCCCGTGTGTCTGACTGCAATTCGGTCTGTTTCGTCCACCTCACCTTATCGGCTCGTGCAACCCGCGACCTGCACCATGCACAGGCTGCCGCCTTTCTCAGCGCACGCGTTCACCGCCATGTTTCTCGCACGGTGTTCGTAGGGGTCTTTCGCCCACCCGAAGACGATGGCGTCCCCATCTTTCCCTGCCGCCATCGCCGCGCACTGGCCGTTGAAACGCATCACGACCCCGCAATTGCCGCCGCATTGGGCAAGGGCGTGCCGTTCGGCTTCCTGAAGCGATGGCGCATCGATCGCCCAGCCCCAGGCCGTTCCCTGACCCGTTTCAATGGCCAGCGCCCCCCACAGCGGCGGTTGTTCGGGTTCAGCTTCGGATTCACCCTGCGCCGTCCTGATTCCACCTGCCCAGTGCAGGCCGGTTCCAATTGCCGCCGTCACGAGTGCTGCCCATGCAATGCGTTTCATCGGATTCTCCTTTTCTGTGGGTTCACGATTTCGCTCTTTCTTCGGTCTGTTTTCGGGCATCTATCTCGACCTTACCGGGTTCCTGGACCCACCACCCACGGCGTCCCGCGGTGTTGATCGGTTCCGCTTCTATTTCAGCAACAGCATCCGCTTTGTCGCCGTGAAGTCCCCCGCCTGCATTCTGTACAGATAGACGCCGCTGGCCACGCGCCTGCCCAGGTTATCCCTGCCGTCCCACGTGGCCGTGAACGATCCGGCTTCCCTCTGCTCGTCCACCAGCACGCGCACCTCCTGCCCCAGCAGGTTGTAGATAGCCAGACGCACCCGACCCGCGTCGGGCATCTGATAGCCGATGACCGTGGCGGGGTTGAACGGGTTCGGCATATTCCGGTCCAGACCAAAGCGGTCGGGCAGCGGTTTCAGATCGCCGACGTCCACGCGCGCGGGCGCGTCCATGTTGCCGTCCAGGCCGATCAGCACGCTCTCCGAGACCTGAAAGTCCGCAGCGACCGGCGCGGCGTCTGTCTTGAAGACCAGATCGACGAGCGCGCCCTCTCCACTGGCGCCTCGCCCGTCCACCTTCACCGCGCCGATATCCAACTGTCCCGGCGTACGGTTGGACGACAGGAAGAGCGGGCGAGGTCCCGCGCCTGCCGCGAGCAGATTCCCCGTCGCCGCCCTGGCTTCGATGAACGTGTACTTCGCCGGGTCGTATTGCAGCGAGAAGCCGTACCCCTTCAGGTTCTTCGCGTGCGACAGCGAGACGCGGATGGTCAGCGCGCCCGCCTGGCCGGCAGGATCGTTGACGCGGTCGAAGGCGAGGGTTGCGGAGGCGTTCCGTCCTCCGTTGACGTTCAGGCCGCGCGTCAGGTCGCCGGCCCATGCGGTGGTGGCCAACGCAAACATCGCACATATCGTTACCACGAATCGTTTCAGCATTTTATCCTCCTTCTGACCCGTCCGAAAGACGGGATTGATTCACTGCGAAAGTCGCGAGACCACTCGAAATTGATGCCTGGAAGAATCGTCCACGGCCATTGGCGAAATGTGCCCTTAGCACGTGAGCCCGAGAATTGTGCACAGGAGGCCGAAAGGCCAGCCAGGCGTCCGCGCACAGGTTCGCCTTCAAAGGGCATGTTCGACAGGTCCAATCGAGAAGACGGGAGATTCTTCGACTCCGCTCAGAATGACATGCTGGCCGACAGCCAAGCACGATGCTTCCCGCGGTCATCCTGAGGACTTGCCCTGAGCCTGTCGAAGGGTACCCTGCCTGTCGAAGGATTGTCGAAATGTCACGGCGAGGGCAGCGCGACGCCGGAGGCAGCCCGCCGCTCGATCATTTGGCGCAACAGCCGGAGGTACTCGCTCCGTGTAAGGTTGCCCGAGGCTTCCGGCAACGTCCCGCGCGACCGATCGAGGAGATCCAGAATCGCAGGATCGGACATGTCATTCTGATCCTCCGGCATCCCGTCAGTCAACAGGGCTTCGGGAAGATGCGGGAACTCGAGGTCATTAAACGCGTCCGGTCCGGGGGTAAGCGTCATCGTGAGCGGGTCGTTCCTCACGTCCGGACCGGTAGACCGACTGCCGGACGCCGTCCCGCTCTGCGTGCCGGAATCGCCGCTGGCGCGCAAGCTGTAGGTCCTGTTGGCGCGGTTGCCTGCATCCGACGGACCTGTCTGCGTACCCACAGGCAGGCGGTACACCGCCGCCACCGTTCCACCCCGCAGCTCCTCGCCGCACGTTGGACCGCCCCAGTCGTCAATGCCGTGAAGCCAGGATTGAAAGACCGCGTCATTGGGGGCGCATATTCCCGCGTCCCCAAAGTGAAAGCTCCCCATCTTTGTCAACCTGGTCAGGCTTTGGGGAATCGCTCCACTGAACCGATTGGTGTGAATATGCAGGTGAATGAGATTGGTCAAGTTGCCGAATTCTGACGGAATCTCCCCGCTCAATTGATTCTGGCTGATCGCCATATGCGTGAGATTGGTCAATTTGAACAATTCCAATGGAATGGTTCCACTCAGCCTATTGTCAGCAACATGCAACTCAGTGAGGTTGCTCATGTTGCCCACTTCCGGCGGAATCTCTCCACTCAACTGATTGGTGTCGAGATAGAGGAAAGTGAGATTCGTCAGTTTACTCAGTACTGACGGAATCTCCCCGCTCAACTGATTCTCTCCCAGATACAGAAACTCAAGGTTGGATAAGCCGCCCAGTTCCGGCGGGATCGGACCGCTCAGCTGATTGAAACCGAGCTCCAGTCGAGTCAGGTTGGCGAGATTGCCCAACTCGGGCGGGATACGGCCGCTCAACTGGTTTTCATCGAGATGCAGCTCAATGAGGTTGGTGAGGTTGCCCAGTTCAGCAGGTATCTCTCCGCTCAACTGGTTGCCGTCAACAGCCAGATTATAGAGATTGGTCAGATTGCCTAATGTGGCGGGGATCGGACCGCTGAGATGATGATTATAGCCAAGAAAAAGGTGTTCGAGATTGGCAAGATTTCCCAACTCCGGCGGGATCGGACCGCTCAACCGGTTGTCGTCGATTTGAAGCGCGATCAGTTCGGTAAGATTGCTCAGTTCTACAGGTATCTCACCCGTCAACTGGTTGCCGCCCCCGAGCCACAGTTCCCTGAGGTTAGAAAGGTTGCCCAACTCAGGCGGAATCTCGCCGCTCAACTGATTTCCGTCGAGACTCAGCCTTCTGAGATTGGCGAGGTTGCCCAGTTCCGAGGGGATCGGGCCGTTGAGCTGATTGTAGCCAAGACTCAGATCGTCCGTCAGGTTAGTCAGGTTACCCAACTCAGGAGGGATCGGGCCGCTCAGCTGATTATCGTATAGCCAGAGTACGGTGAGATTGGTTAGATTGCCCAGTTCCGATGGAATCGGGCCAGTCAATGCGTTTCTAGCAAGATCCAGACTCCAGAGTTCGGTCAGGTTGCCTAATTCCGGTGGGATCGGACCGCTCAGCTGATTGCCAAGAAAGAAAATAGTGTTGACACTGGTCAGATTGCCCAATTCAGGTGGGATGGCGCCACTCAACTGGTTTTCGCTGAGCCACAGCCGGCTGAGTTTGGTCAGGTTGCCTAATTCAGATGGGATCGGGCCGCTTAGTTGATTTTCGCTCAGCCACAGCCGGAAAAGTTCGGTCAGGTTGCCCAGTTCCGAGGGAATAGAGCCGCTCAGCTGGTTTTTGTAAAGATCCAAGTGAGTGAGGCTGTCCAGGCGTCCCAGTTCAGCAGGGATCGGGCCACTCAGCTGATTCTCGTTGAGTCCCAGTCGAATCAGGTTGGCGAGGTTGCCCAATTCGGAGGGGATCGGTCCGCTCAACTGATTCCTAAATAGCCAGAGGAGCTCGAGGTTGGTCAGGTTGCTCAATGACGACGGAATCGATCCCGATAGTTCATTATCGTTGAGATAAAGATATCGCAGGTTGGCAAGGTTGCCGAGGTCGGAGGGGATCGGTCCGCTGAGCTGATTCCAACCAATCGACAGGGTTCTAAGCTTTGTCAGGTTGCCCAATTCGGCCGGGATCGGACCGCTCAACTGATTATCACTAAGCTGCAACCATGAAAGGCTGTCCAGGCGGCCAATTTCTGGTGGGATCGGACTGTTCAATTGATTCGTAGATAGTGACAACCATCGCAGGTTGGCAAGGTTGACCAGCTCCAATGGAATCTGGCCGCTCAGCTCATTTCTCTCGAGTCGCAGCGTCCTTAGATTGACAAGATTGCCCAACTCGGAGGGAATCGGGCCGCTCAATTGATTGCCGTAAAGTTCAAGGAATTCAAGGTTGGCGAGATTGCCCAACCAGGAGGGAATCGGACCGCTCAACATACTTCCTCTGAAGGTACTTCCCACAATGCGCAATTGTCTGAGATTGGCAAAATTGCGTAACCAGGAGGGCATCGGGCCAATACTGATCGGATTGAGCCCAAGGTCGAGGTGTGTGAGGTTGACGAGATTGCCCAACTCTGGGGGGATCGGACCGCTCAACTGATTCCAGTAAAGGCTAAGAAATCCGAGGTTGGCGAGATTACCCAACTCTGATGGGATGGTACCGGTCAATTGACACCCCAAAAGATTCAGGGAGTCGAGCCTGGCGAGGTTGCCCAACTCGGGCGGGATCGGGCCGCCTATCGGATTCTGCCCAAGGCTCAGGTATTCGAGATTGGCGAGGTTACTAAACCAGGAGGGGATCGGACCACTCAGTCGATTCCCGTAAAGATTCAGGTTTCTGAGATTCGCGAGATTGACCAACTCGAGCGGGATGGCGCCCGTGAGATTGTTAAATCGCAGGTTCAGCCCCGTGACCCGGCCATTCGCCGCGGTGACGCCGTGCCACGTGTCGAGCGGCTGGTCCGTGAGCCAGTTCGTCTGGTTCCTCCAGTTGTATCCGTCCGTCGCGTGGTACAGCGCCACCAGCGCGTCGCGGTCCTCCGGCAGCGGCGGTTGCACGATCTTTCCAAATCGGTCCGAGAGGATGAGAAAGTCCGAAAACGCGAT
>JAPPJY010000035.1 GCA_028874335.1 Gemmatimonadota bacterium
GGTACCGGGCGAACATGACCCGCCGGTAATGCTCCACGAGGCGTTCATTCACCACGGTGACGGGGTTCGAATCCCTGGCGTTCCAGAAGGCGTGCCAGCGCGCATCGCGTTCGCTGCCGCCGGCTTCCTGCCAGGACGCCAGTTCGTCAGGCGGGGCTACGTGCGCCAGGTCCCGGTAGACTTCTCTTTCGTCAGGTTCGATAAGGGAAAAGTAGGTCTCAATCACCTCATGCAACACGTCGGGCCGTGGTTTTGCGGCTTCGGAAAGCGTGCCGAATTGCTTCCGCAGGATCCCGACGATCGCCGGTCCCGATGCGCCCAGGTCGTCGGCTGCGCCCAGGTCGTCGGCTGCGCCCAGGTCGTCCGCGGCCCCTTCGAGCAGCTCCACGGCCAGACTATACTCTTCGGCTAGCAAGGCCAGGAAGACGAAACGGCTGAGCGCGTCGTTATGGAGGGGATTCACTCTGAACTGCGAGAGATAGGCCGCCATCGCCTTGTCGAATTCGGGCGACCCGGGCGACCCGCGCGACACGGGCCGTTCGTAACAACGTCCGGCCTGAAAAAACGCATCGGGATGGGCGGGATCCAGTACCGCCGCCTTGAGGAAGAAGGAACGGCCGTCCCTGGCGCCGCCGACAATCCGGTCGGTCAGTCGCAGGTTCATATGGGCCATGCCCAGTTGGTACTGGATTTCCGGGTCCTCCGGCGCCAGTCGGGCTGCCATGCGCAAGGCGTTGCGAGCGTCCAGTCTCCGGTATTTGATCTGCAGGTAAGCCTTGCCCAGTCCCGCGTAGCCCGATGATGCCCACTTCTCGTCCAGTTCGACCGTACGCTTGAATGAGACGACCGCCTTCCGGTATGCTGCAAGTTCGTATTGTGCCATGCCCCGCCAGTAGTGCGCGGGGGCCGAATTCCCATCTTCTCGCACCGCTTGTTGGAAATGAGCGAGAGCGTCTTTGAATCGTCCCTGCTGGAACAGGATTTTACCCGCTTCAACATTGCCCTGGTTAACCGGGTTGACCACGGATCCCCTGGTATGAGATTGGGGTTGGGCATATGTCAACGCCGGACAGATGATCAACGCTGTAAGCAGGAGGTGCCGGACATACAAATTAATGCCTGCCTTTGTATGGTAGTGCGTTCATATTCTCCCTGCTACTTGCTGAGGAACCGATCAGTGGGCATGACCGGTAACCACGACCCTCTGAATCGGTAGGAGTGCGCCATTTCCCGTTAAAGTTAGGCCTGGAGAGACCGAATTACCATAGGGTGAAACCCTACTTGCTCAGTTTTCAATGTGTATACAACAAACGTTGAGCATGGGGCATGCCGTGACGACAGCGGTGTATAACAGAAAGCTACCGGAACAGCCCTCAAAGATCAAACGGTCTTGCCGATTTAGTAGTTTCGCTTCCCGGTCATGAGTGCACTTACTCGCGCCGCAGGGCGTCCGCGGGATCGAGCATGGCGCTTCGGAAGGCATGCGTGCTGACGGTGAGCAAAGCGATCGCCATGACGACCAGTCCTGCCGCGACGAAGGGGACGGCACCGATTTCGGTGCGGTAGGCGAAGTCCGCCAGCCACGCGTTCATGAGCCACCACGCCGCCGGCCAGGCCAGGAAGTTGCCGATGACCACGAGGACGACGAACTGTCTCGACAGCAGGGTGACGATATCGCCTGCCGCGGCGCCCATCACCTTGCGTATGCCGACCTCCCGCGTGCGGCGCGCGGCGTCCAGCGACACGAGTCCGTAGACCCCGAGGCAGGCGATCAGCAGGGCGAAGGCCGCCGAGTAGCTGAAGATGCGCGCCAGATTCCGTTCATCCTGGTAGAATCGTGCGATATCGTCTTCCAGGAAAGTATACTCGAAGGGGGCTTCGGGCACGGTTTCTCTCCACGCGTCCCCGAGCAGGGAAAGCGTGGCGGACGTGTCCTCGCCGCTGATACGGACCAGGATAAACCTGAACTGGTTCGAGATCTCTCCCATGGCTAACGGGGCGAGAGACAGAATGGCCGGTTCGACCTCCTGGTGCTTGGACTGGAAGTTGAAGTCCCTGACCACGCCGATTACCGTATAGCCATGGGGCAGTTTGCGGCCGACGGGATCGTCCCACTCCATCTCCCGTACCGCGGCTTCGTTGATGATGCACGACCCGGCCTCGTCGCCTCCGAACTCCCGGGAAAAGTCGCGTCCGGAGACGAGGTGCAGCTGGAGCGTGTTCAAATAGTCGTAATCCACGGTGAACATGTATGCCTCGAGCTGGTTCCCGTCCCGGTCAGTGTAGGATGTTTGCCCAAGGCCCCGTCCATCGCCTATGGTGTTGGACGCGCCGGACACCTGGAAGACCTCTTCGTACGAAGCGATCCTGTTTCGATACACGTCGTAGATGGCTGAACCGGGATCGGTTTGAATGACGACGACGTTCTCGGCGTTAAATCCCACGTCCCCGGTCCGGACGAAATCCAATTGCCGGGTCATGACGAGGATGGAAATGACGAGCAGCGCGGACAGCCCGAACTGCACGGCCATGAGGCCCCGGACGAACAGGTTGGGTCCGCCGATCTGAACCTGCCGCCTGAAGATGGCGACGGGATTGAAACGGGAGAGCACCAGGGAAGGATAGCTGCCGGACACCAGGGCGATCAATGCGGTCAGGGCCAGCAGCGCGGCGATCGTGGAGCCGCTGGAAAGGTAGTCGAGGACCAGCGTTCTCCCCGCCAGCATGTTAAATACGGGCAGGAATAGGTGGGCCAGAACTACGCCGAGCACCAGGGCGAAGCCGCACTGGACCGTGGTCTCGCCCATGTATCGTCCCATGACCTGGACCTGCTTCGCCCCGAAGACCTTCCGCAGTCCGACCTCCTTGGCCCGCGAGGACGAACGGCAGACCGCCAGGTTCATGAAGTTGACGCAGGCGATGAAAAGGACGAGCAGCGCCGTGCAGATCAGGATGTAGGACAGGCTGGGGTCGCTGGTGGGTCCCAGGCCGAAACGCACTTCCTGGTCCAGGTACATCGCGGTTATGGGCTGAAGGATCAGTTGCGGCAACATGTACGACGGGTAGTTTGAATTTACGAAATCCGGCAGTTGACCTTCGAGCGACGCGGCCTGTTCCGGACCCGAAAGTTCGACGAAAGTGGACGCGGATGAGTAGTTCCACCGCCCGATGGCGTTGGAGATCCAGGGATCTATTTCAGGCGCTTTGTCGAAGGGAATGAGCAGGTCGAACTGGATAGTGGAATTAGCCGGGGCAATCTCCGTAACGCCGGTTACGGTCAACAACGCGCCTTCGGCGAGGAGTTGTCTTCCCAACGGCCTGTCCCCGCCAAAGTACTTCTCCGCGGCGGACCGGCTGATCACCACGGAATTCACGTCGTTCAATGCCGTGGATCGATCGCCTTCGATCAGTGGGAAGGAGAACGTCTCGAGGAAGGACGCGTCGCATAACAGCGCCTCCTCCCCCCGGAACTGTTCTTCACCGATGCGGATTTCCACATCCCTACTCCGAATGCGAACGGTCCTTACTACGTCGGGATACTGCTGTTTCAGGGCGGAGGCGAGCGGAAGGGGTGTTCTCGCGGAGGTGTACGGGTTATCGGCGGCACCGAACCCGGCGGCGACGACCTGGTACAACCGGTCGGACTTCTCGTGAAAGGCATCGTAGGTCCATTCGTGCCGGACGAAAAGGAAGATGAGGAGGCAGCTCGCAATGCCGATGGACAGCCCCATCGTGTTGATGAAGAAGTAGCCCTTGTTGGCGAACAGGTGCCGAAGCGCGATGACGAGGTGGTTTCTGAGCATGGCCGTTATGTCCCCTGCGACTTACGATTACATGACGGCAAGACTTCACGAAGGTAACTCGAACCTCGAGGTCTAAAAAGGGGATCTACGG
>JAPPJY010000026.1 GCA_028874335.1 Gemmatimonadota bacterium
TTCGTATTCTCGTATTCTCGTATTCTCGTATTCTCGTATTCTCGTATTCTCGTCTCTTCGCCCTTATGCCTGCTGCCACAGCCCATGGAAATCGGCGTACAGCGCGTGCCGGTCCAGCAGCTCTTCGTGGCCGCCGACGTCGATACCCCCGCCGTCCATCACCAGCACCCGCTTCGCACGCCGGGCGGCCGCCATGCGGTGCGCGACGACAATCAGGGTGCGGCCCAGGGCCATGAACGCCCTCTCGGCGCGTTCCTCTGCGGCCGGGTCGAGGTGGCAGGTGGCCTCATCAAGCACGATGATCGGCGACGCCGCCACGTGCGACCGCGCAAGCGTCACCAACTGACGTTCACCTTCGGACAGGCCGGACTTCGTGAGGTTGACTTCCGCGTCAAGGCCGCCCAGCCGATTCAAAACACGATCGAGCCCCACCGCGCGTGCGGACGCGACGATCTCCTCATCGGATGCCGAAGGCCGCAGATACACCAGGTTCTCGCGCAGCGTACCCGCGAAAACGTACGCCTCCTGGGGCACCATCGTAATCAGACCTGTACGGTCCGTCCGCAGAAAACAGGGCTCCCCGTCGACCGTGATCGTGCCGTTGTCCGGACGCAGCACCCCGGCCAGCAGGGCGGCCAGCGTAGACTTGCCGATCCCACTGGGTCCAACGATGGCCAGATGGTCTCCTGAAGGGAGATCCAATGAAAAGCTTTCGACGATCGGCTCCCCTGCGCCGTACGCAAAGGTCAGATCGCGCACCGCCAATACCGGCTGTCGTGGCGGCGGCATGCACGCTTCACCTCCCTTCACCGGTACCGTGCCGTCTCCGACGGAGGCCAGCAGGCGCGCATGGTGGACGCGCAACGTGACCAGTTTGGACAGCCCGTACGTCACGAACGCCGTCGCCGCCGTCAAACCCGCGAGCAGGTACGTAAACGACCCGACCACTTCTCCCGCGCTCAGCAGATCGTTGCGTACCAGGTACGGGACGAAGCCCAGGGCCGTCAGGGCGGGCAACGTGGTGGCGACGGCGTTCACGACTCCGAATCCGACGGCCTGATGGTCATATTGCCTGAGCGACGCCCCGACGGACCGGTTTATCCTGTTTTCAACCCGGTCCATGGCGAAACCCTTCGCGCCGGCCGCCACCAGGTCCCGCACCGACTGGAGCGCGCGGGTCGTCTCGCCGTGGGTATCCTCTTCCGCAAGCATGGACGCCGTTTCGTTGCGGACCTTGGCGCGGACAACCACGATCTGCAGAAACGCGGCAACAACGAGCCAGGGCAAAGCCAGGACCAGAAGCGTCCACGACAACGTCGCGAGTCCGGCCGCGGATCCGATGGCGAAAAGGCC
The DNA here is from genome assembly GCA_028874335.1 of Gemmatimonadota bacterium. Taxonomy (GTDB): domain Bacteria; phylum Latescibacterota; class UBA2968; order UBA2968; genus JAAXHE01. Next base: position 1,354 of record JAPPJY010000026.1, read on the forward strand.
GCTCGGGCCCAGACGCAGAAAGTGCGCCAGCACGTCGACGAGCGACGGTACATGCTGGGTGAGTTCCGCGCCTGAACGCAGGACCCGGTCCGAATGCACCGCATCTCCCAGGGTGTGCAGAACGGTGTCGCGAGTCAGGTCGACCTGTACCCTCGAAGTGAGTATCGCCGACCAGTGCGAGAGACGCAACAGCGACCAGACGCCGACCGCGCCCGCGACCAGAAGCCCGCCGATCCACACCAGGGACGCTGAGAGATCGCCCGCGCGCGCCGTGTCGACGGCGCTGGCGATGAGGCGACCGGAGAACGCCGGCGCGAGTGTCACGCCCACGCTGCACACGGCGATACGAAACAGGCATCCGCGGTGCCTTGACACGTAGCCGTAGAGCGATCGGATGGGCGTCATTCAGCTTCCTCCTCCGCCGTGTCGCCCTGGAACGCGGCGCGGTAGGAAGGGTCCCGCCAGAGTTCGGCGTGAGGCGCCACACGCCGGACCTCGCCTTTGTAGAGCCAGGCCACCCGGTCGGCTGCTGCCGCAGTACTCGCCCGGTGGGCAATCACGACGGTCGTCCGCGACCTCCCGAGTCTTCGCAATGCCGCCAGGACGCGCGCCTCGGTGGCCACGTCCAGGCTGCTGAGGGCATCGTCCAGAATCAGGATGGGCGTATCCCGGAGCGAGGCCCGCGCGAGCCCCAGCCGCTGGTGTTCGCCGCCTGACATCGGGGCCTCGTGTAGGGGTGAATCGTATCCCTTTGGCAGACGCTCGATGAACGCATCGGCTTCGACCTGTCGGGCAGCGTCGCGCACCTTCTCCTGGGTGGTTTCTGCTCCAAGCGCGATAACGTCGCGAATCGTATCGCCGAAGAGCGCGGGCCGCTCGAATGCGTAGCTCACCCGGCGCGAGAGGACGTCGCGCGGCATTTCGGAAACCGGCGTGCCGTCGATGCGAACGACGCCGCTGTCCGGGTCCTGGAGCCGACCGATCAGCCCGGAGAGCGTGGTCTTGCCAACGCCTGACTGTCCGACCAGCGCCACCGTCGTTCCTGGAGCGATACGGAGGTCCACGCGCCGGAGGATTTCTCTTTCCGGCCCGCCCAGGGATACGCCTTCGATCCTGACCTCGCCGGGTCCCGCGGCGCCGGACGCGTCCGACCCGGGTTCCGGCACCGCGGCCGGAGATCGAAGAACGGCCAGCACCCGGGCCGCATGGGCGCGAAAGTATGCGATCTGGAACCAGCCGTTGTCCAATACGCCGGCGACGCTCCAGTATGTCATCTGCGCGTAGCGGATGGCGGCCATCAGCGCGCCCACGGTCAGGCCGCCGGACGCCAACAGAAGCACGCCGGCAATGGCGGTAACCGTCAGAACGACGTGATTGGCGCTGGTCACCAACACGCCGCCGCGGCCGGCGTTCTCCATGAGTTCGCGCGTTTTTTCCGCCAGGCCGGGCAGCGGACGCGTGATCCGTTCGACCTCGCGTTCCAGGGTGCCCGCCGCGCGTATCGTACGCCTTCCGGCAAGAGCGCCCGTGTACGCGTTTACCATGCGGCTGTTCAGTTCATCAATTCCGGTCTGTCCGGCGGTAAGCGTGCCCATCAGCCGGCGCATCAGCACGATGACGCCCCCGATACCTGCGAGCGCAACGGCCACAAACACCCAGTGTACGTATAACAACGCGGCGAGACTGCCCGCGCCGGTGAGGATCCCCGTACCGATCCGCAGCAGGGTTTCCGGATAACGCGGCAGTTGCGTCGCCTCGGAGCGGATCCGGTTCTGCAGGTCTCCGTCGTCGAACGGCCGCCGGCCGGGCAGGCCGAGGTCCAGCGCATGGTCGACCAATCCGCGCGTCAGCCGCCTTTCGATGGGGGCGCGGAATCGGGCCCTCACGGGTTCCGCGACGATGTCGATGATCGCCGACACGACCATAGCGACGGCCAGTGCAGGTAACCCCCAGCCGATGCGTCCTTCCACGGCCTCGTCGATCGTCACGGCGGCCAGGGCCGGCGCGGCCAGACCCGCGCCGATGGCCAGCAGGCTCAGCAGGGCGTCGAGAGCGAACCAGTGCCACGCCCCGCGGGCGTAGGGGCGCAGAAACGCCATCGCCTCACGGATATTGGGCAACCGCGGATCGTCCTGATGAATGACCGGCACGGGACGTGTGCCCTTTCTCCCTCTCTCCTGATAGGAGAGAGGGCCGGGGAGAGAGGTCTGTGCTGGGTGGAGGGGTAGCTCTTGATTTTGCTCTTCGTTTTTAGCTGACCGCTGACGGCTGATAGCTGACAGCTCTTTGCAAGGGGAGAGTTCTGCATTCAATACAAATGTATCGCCCCATCCGGTCCTTCGTATCGACGCGGGGGCAGCGCCTGATACGGACGCGACTTGACCAGTTCCATATCCAGCTCGACGCCCAGTCCGGGCCGCCGCCCCAGTTCCTCGACGTCCACGTAACCGCGCGAGAGCGGCACCCTCAGCGTCTGCACGTCGTCGAACCACGGGCGCAGCCGGCAGTGCTCCAGGATCTCGAAATTCTGCATCGCTGCCGCTGCGTGAGCGGCCGCAGCCAGCGCGACCGGGCCGTATGGGTTGTGCGGCGCGATCGTGATCCCGTACACCTCCGCCAAACGGGCGATCTTCATCAGCTCGCTGATTCCGCCTGCGTGGCAGATGTCCACCTGACACACGTCCACCGCCTGTTTCTCGAACCACTCCCGGCAGTCCCACCGCGTGATCCAGCGCTCGCCCGCCGCAACCCGCATTCCCGGAAAATCCCGCTTCAGTCTCACGTACGGTTCAACCGTACTCTGTTCGATCGGCTCTTCCACGAAAAACATGCCCAGCGACTGCAATTCCCGCATCAGGCGGTGCGCCGCCACGGGCGAGAATACGCCGCCGCAGTCGATCATCAGCGCTGCGTCCGGCCCCAGCGCCTGGCGCAGCCGGGTCATCTCCCGGACGGCCACGTCCACCTGTTCGTCCATAACGAACGGCTCGACCGCCGGCCCGTGTCCGTGCTTGAATGCATCGAACCCCTCCTCAAGGGCCTGCGCCGCGTGCGCCTCCAGCGAATCCAGGCCCAGGTCCGCCCGCGCGTAACACCGCACCCGGTCACGGACCCTTCCGCCCAGCAGCCTGAATACGGGCTGTCCGGTTGCCTTGCCCGCGATATCCCACAGCGCCATGTCGATTCCGCTCACCGCGCTGGTATGAACCACGTCCCGCTTCCACCAGAAGTCCCGGTACCCCAGTTGCCAGACGTGCTCAATATCCATTGGATTCATCCCCAGCAGTCTGGGTTTCAGCGCCGTCTCCACCTGCGCCGCCACCGCCATTTCGTGGTGCTCCGTGGTGGCCTCGCCGATCCCCGTGATGCCGGCGTCCGTCTCCACCTCCACGAAGACCCAGTTCCGCCTGGGTGTCCTCCCGTCCGCCGCGGGAACGTTCATGACGTGCGCCCGGATGTCGGCGATCTTCATCGCTCAGTCCTCTTTCTCCATGAACGCCCCCTCCCGTTGGATTCGTTCGTAGACCTGTGCGAACGCCTCCGATCCGTCATCCTCCCAAACTTCCGAATTCACGCCGCGGATGGACCCTTCCTCGAATCCGGTGAGCCGGCGCACGTCCGGTATGCTCGGCGCATACATCCGATTCCCGCCGGGCAGGTAGAGCACGCCCACGTGTTTCGGCATTTCCGTGGGTCCTACGGCCGCCAGGCGCGCGAGCTTCTCCTCGTCCACGTCGAACCCCAGTCCCGGCGCCTCGGGTACCGGCGAACACCCCTCCGCGATCTCGATGCGTTCCGTTGTAATGTCTTCCTCGTACTGATCGTCGAGATTGATCGAATGTCCCGCCGTCGGCAGCACCGCCCCCAGGTGCATGGCCAGCGCCTTCGTCAGCGTGCCACCGGTCAACTGCACAACGGCCTGCACGTTCGCCTTTCCGTACGCGAACCCCCGGAAGAGCGCATCTCCGAACCCGCCGCAATATTCGCCGATGATATAGGCGTCCGCCATGCCCATGATCATCTCCTGCAACCCGCCCAGCGGGGGCAGATGCATCACCAGCGGCACATTGCATTGCGCCCGCAGCCGCCGCCACCCGTCAACGTCGGTCAGCAGCAGCGGGTCCTCGATGAATCCCACCACCCTGGAACTCTCGAGGGCCTTCACGATGGGCAGCACCGTTGCCATCGCCCTGTTGTGGTTCATATCCCACTGCATCAGGAATCCCTCCGGCGCCACGTCCTCCACCGCCCGGTTCTGCTCCAACACGTCGAAGTGCTGGCAGGTGTGCATCTTGAACATCATATAGCCCTGGTCCACGGCGCGGACGATCTCCCCGCTGAGGTCTTCGGGCGACGCCGGCCGGGTCCACGCCATGACAGGAACACGGTCCCGCACCTTTTGTCCCATCAGCTTGTACGCGGGAATGCCCAGGTGCTTGCCCATCACGTCGTACAGCGCGCCGCCCAGCGCCAGGTGCAGCGTCTCGTGATTGAGAAAGTCGAACGGACTGCGGTCGATCAGCTGCGCCACGCTTTCCTTCGGCGGCGCGGCCGACCGGTAGTCTCCGTAGCCCACGATTCCGTTGTCGGTCACGACCTTGAAAATCGTCCGCTGGTCGATGGCGCGAAAACGGACCTTGTGATCCGCGTTCCGGGCGGCGAGTCCCGGGTTGATCGGAATGATATCGATATCGACGATTTTCATCTCAGCGCTCCTGTAGAAGCTTTTTCGATCTGAAGAATTCCCTGAGCCCATCCATCTCGTCGTCGTTCAACGAATAGTAGGGCTTCCGGCGCCAGCGCCCGGCCACGCCGAAGATTTCCATCGCGCCGTGGAACCCCGCGTTCCATCCGCCGGTCAGCTTGCCGATATAGTCGAAAAACGGCATGTCGTATTCGTGGATGACTTTCCTGGCCGCGTCGACGTCGGCATTCCGGATCGCATTCCAGTATTGCCGAGCGATCTCCGGTTTGAACGTGATGTACGATGACATATAGCCATCGCATCCGTACGGCCACATATTCATGTGGTTCGCCTTCTGCCCGCCCGCGAACACCGCCACCCGTTCGTGCGCGATGAGGCAGAGCCGGCGTGCGAAATCCCCGCACATGTCGTCCTTGATGGCCACCACGTTTTCGTATCTGTCCAGCGTTTCATCGATCACTTTCAATCCGAATTCCGGACCCTGCGCGGAAAAAGCGCCCGTAACGATCATGACCGGCATCGTCCGGGACACCGCGCCGTAGTGATCGACCATCGTCTCCACCGTACACGACGGCCCCCAGTTGGGCGGAAGCACCATCAGAACGTCCGCGCCCTGATCCTTCGCGAATGACGCAAAGGCAATCGAGCGCCGGGTGTCATAATACCGGTCGGCGGCAACCACCATTCCCCGGCCCGCCGTATGCTCGCACGCGACCCGGGTCACCTCCACGATCTCCGCCTCCGACATACAGATATAGTGGCTGTCCCCCACCGTCAGCAGCACGGTGCGGCTTCCTCCTTCCAGCACGAAGTCGATCTGATGCCGAAGGCCGTCGTAATCCACGCTGCCGTCCTCGTTGAACGGCGTCGCGATCGACGAAATGATGCCTGTCAGATGCGCGCGAACTTCGTTTCGATCCATGAAGAACCCCAAAAAAAGGAAGAAGGGAGAAGGAAGAAGGAAGAGGACCCCACCTCACTACATCCGGTTTCGCGTTACGGCACGACCTCAAGCCCCATCTGGCGGAAGTGATGATCCAGCGTCAATACACGTTTAATGTGCAATTCCCGCATGAGGACGAAGCTGCAGCAATCCGTAAAGGAGAATTCCTTGTCCCGGTACCCGAAGAAGAGCGCACGGGCACGTTCCCTTCTCGGTTCGTGGATCGACTCGATCCTCAAGCGCGATGAGCCGTCGATCTGCCCCCACCACGCTTCAGCGGCATCCAGACCAAGGCGTGACCGGATGGTGGTCAGCGTCTCGTCGATAACGTAGTCGCTCGTGGTCAGAAGGCCCCCGGACGAAAGCCAATTGTCGCGGGCTTCCCGCACTGCCGATCCCTTCGAATCCCGGCTATCCGCTGCAGCGACCCATCCGGCTGTATCCACGAATATCTGCCTCACGGGTACAGCACCTCGTCATGCCGCGCGGCAACGTCGCCCGATTCCGAAGCACCCACAGGAGGCGCCTGGTAAAGGGGGTCCGCTTCAAGCGGCGTATTCTGGATTGGCGGACTGCCAACGGGGACGATGTCAAAAGCAGGACGACTGCGGTACAGGACGGTAAAGCGCGCGCCGTCTCGCACCCTTGAGACAACCTCCTTCAGACGCGCCCGAAGCTGTTTGGCGTTGATGATTTCTGGCATCTTGTCTCCTTCTTCAAGTTTAACTTAAGATAAACTTTTTCAACGAAAAAGGCAAGTGCGCAGGAAGCGGGCAGGTTCCGCTTCTCCTTCTAACCTTGATTTGCAAGTCTTTGGGGACGTTAATTCAAATATGTGTTTGTAAATAAAGGCGATTAGACGGCTGATTACCAGGATAAACCAGGTCACTGGACGTGAAGGGAAAAAACGTCCTTCTATACGTCGATAACGCCCCGTTTCGGAGGGTTCTATCGCGTCGCCGCGTTGCTGTTTTTTCGGATTGAGGCTAATGGTGTCCTTCCTCCCTGTCGTCGTCTTCCTCGCTACCAGCGTGCTCCTTCTTGCCCTCGCCGTGTTCTTCCCCGCTTTCACCGTGCCCACCGTTGCTCGGGCCGCCGATGCGCAGAATGTGGCCGTCCCTGTCGGCAACGAGCATCTCCCGCGCCCCCCAGGGCCGGTCGACGGGCTTCTGCCTGATCTCCGCCCCCGCCCGCGCCAGCTTCTCGTGCAGTTCGTCGACGTTATCGACGCTGTAATAGATCCAGACCGGCCGGGCGCCCTGCCCTTTCTCGCTCAGAAAGACGGTCACTTCGCCATTGGATATGGATGCAAAGGTCTTGTCCTCTTCCTCCGCCGGCCAGTCCCAGTTCTTCTTGAAGCCGAGAACGCTGGTGTAGTGCGCGATGCTCGCTTCGACACTCTCGACGTTCAGAATCGGGGTGACCGCCGTGAACGCCGTCGATCCGGAAACGGATTCCTCGTGTCCACCCTCGTGGGCGGTGGCGATATGACTGACGCCGATGACAATTCCTGCAACGATAGCTGCGATTCCGTGACCCTTCATGGATTTCCTCCTCTGTGGGTTATATGCCGTCAGTATTCGGCGAAATACGGTGAGGCGTCAGCAGTCCCCCGTCCGCCCCGCTGTTCGTGCCTGCCCGGTATGTGTTGCAGAATGCGACATGCGTCGCGAGTTGCAACGCAATTCGGTTTTCAATATCTGTAACTTCCTGTTAATACGTTTATAATCAAATAGTTATATCCGAACAGTCCTGTCTTTTCCGCTCCACCGGGTGTCCTGGCAGACGCATATTGCGACGACATCTGCGAGAATGAGATTGTAGCCTTAAAAAGTAACATATTGATATTTAATAATTTAAATTGGAAAATCGAAATCGGCACTGATTTTGCATATCAATCGGAACCCTCCCGGCAGGATGGCGCGCGGTATCTCGCTCGTGAGATCCGCTTGCGCCCGCTATCGTCCCACCGCAGGTCGTTTGCGTCCCGGCGTTGGCAGCGGCGTACCCATCCGATGATGCGTCACAAGCACCGCGGCAGCGTCCTGAATCAGGGCGCGAATGTACGTGATGCGCCGCGAACAGGTAGACGTTGAAGATCACGGGAGGGACTCAATGCCGTCTTCGGGAAACGGACTGGCGCAACAGATCGCCGAACTCTTCCAGGAATTGCTCGAAAGGGAACTGCAGAGCGTCAAACGGGCCGTCGAAGTACGCAGGATCGAACTGCTCGAAAAAATCGGAACCCGGGAAACGGAATTGAACGACGACGATCGATTGGATGCCCTGTTCGATCAATACAAAGCCGGCCTCGCGGGACCCGAACGACCTGCGAGTCGCGTGCAGGAACGCCGCCTGTATTACAATTGGGAAGGCCGGCTGAGGTCGGAACTGGGTACCTGGAGAGTGGAGCTGGATGAACTCGAAAAGCGGAGCAACGACGACAACACAGTACTGACGAACGCGCGATGCAAGGTCATGCGCCTGTTGCTGCGTGAGACGCTGCTGGTGGTCAATCGAGGATGTATCAACGGGCCGAAATCGGACAAGGGGGAGTATGAAAGCCTTGAGGACTGTCTCATACCGGTTATTCGAGAAATGAAAAAGGGCAAATCCCATACCGAGGCTTTCCGCATTGTTGCAGAAAGACTGGGCGCCCGCAGAACGACCGTTGCTTCTGTATGCACAAGAGGACTGGACCTGACGACCGAACAATTCGTCGATCACGTCACGAGCGGTCGGATCGTACAGGTCTTGAAGAAAAAATACCCCGAAAAGACCGGACTGATCGACCGGGAGTTGGACTCGCTCTATCCTTAGCGTTCTGCATGATACTCGAATAATCTGCGGCCCCGGGGGGCACCCTAAGGCTTCAGGGTTTCCAACCCGAAACGCTCTGCGGTATCGAGGGTTTGCCGGACGTCTTCCCACGTGGTGTTGTGGTTGATGATGCACAGCCTCAGCGAAAACGTCCCGTGCAGAAGCGTTGAAGAAAAAAACGCACGATCTTCCCAGAACACGCGTGCAAGCACCGTTCTGTTGATTTCTTCCAGGGACGCCTCGTCCAGTTCCCCGCCGCGGGGATTCACACGAAAACAAACCACGCCCAGCGACACGGGCGTCACGAGTTCCAGGTTCTCATTCTCCTCCACGTACTCACCGGCGCGAATCGCAAGCTCCATCCCCTTCGATACGGCGCGCCGGAACGCCGCCATCCCGAACGTCTGTACCGACATCCAGATCTTCAGCGCGCGCATGGACCGGCTCAACTGCAGGCCCCGGTCCGCGATATTCGGATGGTTCGTACCCCACACCGTATCCTGCAGGATATCAGGGTGCACGGCGAATGCGCGCTCGAGGGCGCCGGCGTCCTTTACCAGGAGGCATCCCGCCTCGTAGGGCTGGAAGAACCACTTGTGGGCGTCCAGGCCGACCGAGTCGGCGCGCGCGATCCCCATAAGGAGACGCTTGCCCTGCTCGGTAACCGCAGCAAAGCCGCCGTACGCCGCATCCACGTGCAGCCAGATGCCTTCCGCCTCACAATAATCCGCCATCGCCTCCAGGGGGTCTATCGCGCCGGTGCTGCTGGTACCGGCATTGGCGCAAACCGCAATCGGGTTGAAGCCCGCCGCACGGTCCTCTGCCACGGACCGCGCCAGCGCGTCCATGTCCAGCCGGAACCGCTCGTCGCTCGCGATTGTTCGAATACGCTCCGGACGCACACCCACGATCCTCGCCGCACGTATATGCGCGCTGTGGCTCTGGTCGCACATATACACGGTCGGCCGGTCCGGATGTCCGGCCGCTTCACGCGCCGCGACGAACGCGTCCAGGCTGGCGGCCGAGCCGCCGCTGGTGAGCAGGCCGCCGGCGCTTTCAGGATAGCCGATCCAGTTGCGCAGCCAGTCAATAACCACCAGTTCAAGCTGGCTCGGGCCACTGGCAACCAGCCAGGTGCAGACGTTACTGTTGTACCCCGCTGCCAGAAAGTCGGCAAGCACGCCCGGCCAGGTGGGCGACGACGGGATGAATCCAAAGCACCGCGGATGATCGAGCCGGGTCGCCACGGGAAGAATCTCCTTTGCGGCCTGCTCCATCACCTCCTCGCCGGGACGCCCCTCCTCGGGCGGCGGCGCCATCAGACGGTCATCCAGTTCCCGGCGAAATTCACCGTCCCATGCGCCTTCTTCAGGCAGGTTTTCGGTCCGAGCAACGAGGAGTTCGGCGGCCTTGCGAGCCAGGTCCAGCATCGCCTCGGAGGACATCTGAAGACCTCCACGCTCGCCGTTGTTCTTTCTGTTATCGGATTCTATGGTGTCGTCTCGCTGTTCTTCGTTCGCTCTAGGGGATTTCGCCTTAGTGCCGTCTTTTTTCGAATTTACGCTGAGAGTCAGGATTGGGAAAGTTCATTTATTTGCACGAAATGAGTTGGCATTTCCCAGGGAAACGGCCATATATATAACCACGGAGACGCAGAATTGCAAACCAGAACGGAACGAATCAGGCGCCTCCTCGAAAACGATGGGTGGTACCTGGCACGTCACGGCTCCGGTCATGACATTTTTCGGCACTCCGACATCAGAGGGATCATTACCCTGCCGAGACACAGAACCTAACCTTGATTCGTAAGTCTTCGGGGACGTTAATTCGAATATGTGCTTGTAAATAAAGGCGATTAGACGGCCGATTACAGGATACACCAGGTCACTGGACGTGAAGGGAAAAAACGTCCTTCTATACGTCGATAACGCCCCGCTTTGTAGGGTTTTATCGCGTCGCCGCGTTGCTGTTTTTTTTGAATTGAGGCTAATCCCCGGGCGTTGCCAGATCGATCGCAAGGAGAGCGGGCTGGACGGAATAATCAACCTTTAGGGAGAACCGAAATATGGATCGATACCCTGCGTTAATCGATGGCGAAAAAGGCGCCTATGGGGTTACGTTTCCCGACCTTCCCGGAATCGTCGCTATGGGAAACACCGTCGACGAGGCGCTGGTGAACGCCGAAGAAGCCCTTCGCGATTACGCAATCGAGGCCGAGAAGGACGGTGAGAAGATCTCGCTGCCGAGCGCTTTCGAGCAGTTGGAAGTTCCGCGCGGGAATACGCTTGTGTCGGTCCCGTTAATCCGCGTAACAGGCCGCAACGTCCGCGCCCATATGACCCTGGACGAGGGCGTTGCGGCCTTTATTGACGGCGAGTCGCGAAGACGAGGTATGACCCGTAAGGCCTACGTTGAGTGGATCGTAAAGCGAATCGCGCAGGTCGGCGGATAAGTACCGGAAACCTGCAGTCAGTTGCCGGCCCTTATTCGAAAACGACCAACTCGCCGTCCCTGACAATCAGCACCACCGGGTCGTAAACCGCATCACCGCTGTCGTCGAAGGAAAACGAGCCCAGTACCGTATCCAGATCCCGAGTACCGGCCATCGCGCCTCGAATCGCGCCCGCATCGGTTGACCCGGCCCCGGCGATGGCCTCCGCGATTATGTAGAGTGCGGCGTACGACTGGGCCGCCCACGTGCTTGGTTCGGAACCGTATCTCGCGAGATAATTCGCCACAAAGGTCTCATTTCCGGGCGTGTCTGCAGCGCTTGACCAGCTGACAAAAGAAATCGCGCCCTCAGCGGCGTCACCCGCAGCCTCAACTTCCACCGCGGTCATTACCGGAACCAGGAAGGGGATATTTGCGCCGATACCGGCCTCGCGCGCCTGGATCAGTATCCTGATTTGTTCGGCGCCCAGGGCCGAGACAAAGACGGCGTGCGGATTCAACGCCTTGATACGCGTCAACTGTTCGCTAAACGTGGTATCGCCTGTGGCAATCGTCTCAGTCGCCAGGATTTCAACTTCGATCCCGGATAGCGTTCTTCTGATCGTCTCGTCGCTGCTCTTCGAAAAGACATCGGTTTCATCGACAATCGTCGCAACCCTCCGATACCTCAGTTTCTCCTGCGTCTCGCTGACGGGGCCGGGTAACAGCGCATTGACGTTCAGGCCGGCGCGGAATATATAATCGCCGATCGCGCTCAGGCCCGCCGCCGTCGAGATTGAACTGAACGCAAGTACCTCGTTTCGCTCGGCAATGGGAAACGCCTCCCGGGCCGCCGTTGAAATCACGGGACCGAGTATGACGGACACGCCGTCCCGGTCGATCAGTTTGTTGAATGCGTCAACGGCGCCCGCGGCTGTTCCGCGGGAATCCTCCACAATGAAGTTGATGCCGGCGCCGCCGAGCTTCGACGAGTTGTTGATCTCCTCACGTGCCAGTTCAAAACCTTCTATCGCCGGAAATCCGTACCGGGTCTGCGGTCCCGTCAGCGGCAGAACGACGCCGATGGCAATCTCCGCGGGGAGACCGCCCGGTGCCAACTTGATCGTACCCGCCGTACTCGCCCTGCCGCCAATCACCAGTTCGACGGTCGTTTCAAATCCGCCGTTGACCGGAATACTCGACCACGATCCCAGCATGCTCACGCCGCGCATCGCGCGCGCGCGATAGTAACCGGTTACCCCGACCTCTGCGATCTCGATCCTCGCCTGACCGCGAGCGTTGGTCGTGCCCGACCACCGGTATTCCGCCGCTCGCCCTGAAACGGATCTTCCGATTTCGACGGTAACGCCGCTGACGGGCTTTTGACCCTGCATCACGCGAGCGTTCAAGACCGCCAGGGTCCGGTCCCCGCCTATGGCCAGTTTACCCAGCGGCTTTGCAACCCGATCTTCCGTCTCCGGCGCGAGCGACGGCATCCTGCTTTCGCCGCCGCAGCCACAAAACACGCCAGTAACGAGCGCCCCAACAATGGCTCCGCGTATCCAGTAATACATGGAACATCCTCAGGTTTGATCACTACGGCACAAATCGATAGACCACGGGCAATTGGGACGGATCGGTGACGCTCGGGTCCGTGTGGTGGTAGATGTTGATGCGTCCGGTGCCGCAGTCGCCGAATTCGTCGCAGGCGAGCGTGCCGACGAGAGCCACGAAACCGGACGTCGCGTGGAGTTTCCGGCGCAGCGCGTTGCGGTCCACGATCAGCTCTCCGTCCCTTGCAATCGCCACGGACTCGATGGCATTGAGAAGCAGAGTCGTGGCGTCGTACGAATGCGCCCAGTACGGCGTGCCCGGAAACCCGCCGTACGCCGCGTCATACGCGGCCAGTGCCTCGTCCACGCTCTTGCCGGTAACGGCATTGACATTCGAGCCGAGATCCGCCTCGGGTCCGGCCGCGTAGACGCCCTCGGATTGAGGCGTAGCGAGAAACTCCGAATCGAGCAGGGCGGCCCCCGTGATGAGGGTCACGCCTTCGAGACCGTCGAATTCCCTTACCTGTTTCGCGAACGGCAGGCCTTCCTCGTCGAAGAGCGGGAAGAAGATAGCGTCCGGCCCCGCTTCGGCGAATTCCGCGAGGACGGAGGTCATGTCCGTTTGTCCTTTGTCGATCCGCGCGCTGACGGAAACCTCACCGCCAACGGCGGCGAACGCATCGCGGAACGCGCTGACGAGGGCCGTGGTATAGGGGTCGCCGTCGTCTACGGCGACCATCCGTCGCAGGTCGAGTTCATTGTATGCGAAATCCGCGACGGCCCGGGCCTGATAGAGGTCGTTGACCGCAACCCGGAAGTATCCAGGGTGATAATCGGCGCTCGCGTTGCCCGCCAGATCGGACGTCAATCTCGGTGACGTATTGGATGGCGAGATCATCACCAGACCGGCCGCGCTGATGACCGGCGAAGCGGCCACTGCCGCGCCGGAGCAGGATGTGCCGACGATGCCCAACACCCGTGAATCGGCGACAATCTGCTCTGCGCCCGCCCGTCCGCCTTCCGGCCCGCACAGGCCGTCAACCGGATCGCCGAGTTCGACGTCGCGGCCGTGTACGGTTCCGTAGTCCCGGACGGCCAGCTCAACGGCGTTGCGCGACGGATTGCCAAGCGATGCCGAGATCGTATGGGTGAGCAGCGATCGGATATGCACGGCCTCGCCCTCGCCGAACGCAACCAGGGCACGCGCATACGAACCCGTCACGCGCGCCTTGTCCCCAACAGGCAAATCGACGTTGGTTTCGTACCCCCCATTTAACGGTATACTGGCCCACGATCCCAGCGAACTTCCGTCCTGCATCGCCCGGGCCCGGTAGTACCCACCCGAACCGCCGATCTCCACCCTCGCGACGCCGTTCGCATCGGTCGTTCCCGATGCCTCGTAGTTGGCCGGGCGCCCGGAAATGGAACGTGCGATTTCCACGGTGACACCGCTTACCGGATTCTCACCCTGTATCACGCGGGCGACAACCAGGGCGGGCGTGGCGTCTCCACCGACAGCCAGTTTACCCAACGGCTGGCCGGTTCGAACGTCCCCCTCCGGTACCTGCGACGTCGTCAGGCGTTCACGCCCGCAACCCCAGGTTACGACTGCGACAAGCGCAAACAGAAACAAACTGCGAACACGGGTTGACATGGCAATCCCCTCCGGTTTGAATTCTACGTGTGAGACGAACCCGGAAAATCGGTTACTGGTTTAGAGTGTGTTTTCGCCCCCGGCCTGGAAACGTACGTTCACTCGAAAATCTCGAATTCGCCGTCCCGGACGATCAGCACGATGGGGTTGTAAACCGCGTCGCCATCCGCGTTGAATGAGAATTGGCCAAGGATAGTATCCAGATCCCGGATACCCGCCATTGCGTCTCGAATCGCACTCGCATCGGCTGAACCGGCAGTCGCGATCGCTTCCGCGAGAATATGAAGTGCGGCATAGGACTGCGCCGACCGGCGGCTGGCGTCAATATCGTATTTCGCCTCGAAATCCTCAACGAAGGCCTGGTTCCCCGGCGTGGCAGCCAGTCTGGTCCAACCTGTAAAGGTAATGACACCCTCGGCGGCTGCGCCCGCGGCCCGCACTTCATTCAAGGTCATCTCCAGAGTAATAAAGGGAACACCTGGGGGTACGCCCAGGCGACGGCCCTGAATCAGAATCTCAGACAGTTCTGCTGAAAGGGCCGAGACGAAGACGGCGTCCGGATTCAACGCGTTGATCCGTGTCAACTGTTCGGCAAAGGTGGTGTCGCCGGTCTCAAAAGTCTCCCTGGCCAGGATCTCGACTCCGTTTTCAGCGAGCGCACCGCTCAACGTCTCGTCGCTGCTCCGGGTGAAGACGTCGATCCGATCATATATCGTCGCCACTCTCTGATACCCGAGCTTCTCCCGCGTCTGCCGGATGCCGGCGGGCACCAGGACGTCCACGCTGAGCGCAACACGGAAGATAAAATCGCCGATCGCGCTCAGACCGGAGGCGCTCGAGGTCGAACTGAAAGCCACCACCCGATTCCGCTGCGCGATGGGAAAAACCTCTTTGGCCTCGGTTGAGAGGGTGGGGCCGAGAATGGCGGGAACGCCGTCCTGATGAATGAGTTTGTTGAACGCTTCAATAGCGCTCTCTGGCGAGCTTCGAGAATCCTCGACAATAAACGCGATGCTCGCTTCGCCGAGTTGGGATGAGGCATTGATCTCGTCGCGAGCGAGTTCAAAGCCGTTCTTCATCTCCAGCCCGCGTGGGGTGGTCACGGGCAGGACGATGCCAATCGCAATCTCACCACGGAGACCCACTGATGCTGGAAGGGACGAACCCGTCACGCGCGCGGTCTCGCCAACGGGCAGGTCAACCGTCACTTCATACCCGCCATTTATCGGAATACTCGACCACGTCCCCAGCGGATCACCGTCCCGCATGGCACGGGCCCGGTAGTATCCGCTCACCCGGTCCCCCCGGATCTCTACCCGCGCCTGGCCATCCTCTTCGGTTGTGCCCGACCATTCGTAATCGGCCACCCGTCCTGAAACTGAACGCGCGAACCCGACGGAGACGCCGCTTACCGGATTCTCACCATGTGTCACGCGGGCTACGACCAGAGCGACTTGGGTGTCTCCACCGCCAGCCAGTTTTCCCAATGGCTGGACGGTCTGATGGTCAGCCTCCAGTACTTGCGAGGTCGTCAGGCGTTCACCCCCGCAACCCCAGGTTACGGTGGCCACAAGCGCAAACAAGAGCAGACCGCGAGCATTGGCAGTCATTGCCAGCCCTCCGCTTTGGAGTCTACCTGCGAAACGAACCCGGAAGATCGGTTATTGGCATAGAGTGCGACTTCTGTGCAAGCACAAAACGTGCGTTCACTCGAAAATCTCGAACTTGCCACCACGCGCAATCAGCACAACGGGATCGTAAACCGCATCGCCGTCGGCATTGAAAGAAAACCTGCCCAGAATCGTGTCCAGATCTCTGATGCCCGCCAATCTGTCTCGAATCGCGCCGGGATCCGTCGACCCGGACTCCGAGATTGCCGTGGCAAGAATATCGAGGGCGGCATAGGACTGTGCGGCCCAGTGATTGGGATCGGACCCGAATTCCGCTGTGTAGTTCTCGACGAATTCCCGGTTGCCAGGTGTCGTTGCCGTACGCACCCAACCTGTAAAGGTAATCGCGCCTTCCGCGGCTTCACCCGCGGCCTGCACATCATCTATCGTCAGTTCCGGAACAACAAACGGCACACTGAAGGGTATGCCGAGCCGTCGTCCCTCAACCAGGATCCGGACCCTGTGCGCCGGCGATATCCCCGAAACAAATACGGCGTCCGGGTTCAGCCCCGCAATACGGGTCAACTGTTCGACAAACGTGGAATCGCTCGTTTCAAACGTCTCCCTGACCAGAACCTCGACGTCCGCACCGGTCAACGCGCTATTCAGCGCCTCGTCGCTGGCCCGTGCAAAAAAATCGGTCTCATCCACCAATGTCGCCACCCGGCGATAGCCCAGTCTATCCTTTGTCTTTTCAATGCCACCGGGCACGAGTACGCCGAGACTGAGGCCGGCGCGGAAAATGTAGTCGCCGATTGCGCTCAGGCCGGGTACGACCGATGTTGAACTGAATGCGACCACCTGGTTTTGCTGCGCGACGGGAAAGGCCGCGACGGCCCCGGTAGAAAGCGCCGGGCCGAGAATCACCGGTACTCCGTCGTGATGAATCAGCTGGTCGAACGCTTCAACCGCGCCTTCCGCGGTGCCCCGGGAGTTCCCGACAATGAAAGAGATGGACGCTCCGCCCAGACGGGATGAACCGTTGATCACCGCACGGGCGAGTTCAAAGCCATTCATAATCGGCTGACTGAAGGGACGCTGCGTCTCTTCCCAGGGCAGCACCAGTCCGATCAGAATCTGCTCGGGTAGGCCTCCCGGCGTCAATCTCAATGAACCGGTCACACGGGACCTTTCACCGATCGGCAATTCAATCGTGGATTCGTATCCCGCGTTGATTGGAATGCTGGACCAGGAACCCAGTGCGGTCCCACCATGAATGGCCCGCGCCCTATAATAACCGCTCACACGGTTTCCCGCAATCTCGACGCGTGCGCGCCCTCGCACATCCGTCTCTCCGGACCACGCAAAATCCGCCTCCCGACCGGAGACAGATCGAGCGAACTCGACGGTGACGCCGCTCAGCGGCGCCTGACCCTCACTGACGCGAACGATGACCGAGGCCTGTGCCATGTTTCCGTCCAAAGCGAGTTTGTCCGCCGCAGTCCCGACCGCGTCCTCCGCTTCCATAAGCTGCGACGTTGTCAGGCGTTCGCCGCCGCAACTCCAACTCACGCCTGTGATGAGCGCGAATACCAGCACACCCCGGATACTGTTGAACAAACCGGACCTCCACATATTCAAGGAAGTAATATGGGAAACGGGCAGAGGTTCGTCTTCCTCCAGATCGCAAAATGACAGGCAGCCTTCACTGCCTGTCATTTATTCGGTCCCAACCAGACGGGGCAGATCATCCTGACCGGTGAATCGCGGGAACACCCGAGTATCCGGACCAGGACTTCGCCTAAAACCAGTGCGGACGATCCCTGAACAACGTTCCGATTTACCTCGAAAGAAATCGAAAACCGAATCCGATCCTCATGCCGATTGCCAACGGCGTATCACGGCTCGAAACGATAGACCACGGGCAACTGCGCCGGATCTACAATGCTCGTGTCCGTGTGGTGGTAGATGTTCACACGCCCGGTGCCGCAGTCTCCAAACTCGTCACAGGTGAGTTCGCCGATGAGACCGGGAAAGCCGGCCGTGGCCCCCACCTCCGTGCGCAATGCGACGCGGTCTATGTATAACGTTCCGCCATCGGCCACCGCAACCGAGTTGATGGCGCTCAGAAGCAGCGCTGTGGCGTCGTACGAGTGCGCCCAGAACGGATTGGTATGGGTACCGCCGTAGATCGACTGGATTTCGGCGAGAACCGCGTCGCCGTCCTTGCCGGTGGCGATATTGACGTTTTCGCCGTGAACCGGGTATGGTCCGGGAAAAGGCGTCTGAAGCTTCCCGATCCTGTCTACGGACTCCCGGAACGACGACCTCCAGGGTCATGACTTCGAGAAACCGCGACACGAGAACTTACTCGAACAACTCAAACGCACCGTCCTGAACAATCAGCACAATGGGATCGTAGACCGCGTCGCCGTCGGCGTTGAACGAGAACCGTCCCAGAATCGTGTCGACATCCCGGGTAGCGGCCATCGCATCCTTAATTGCGCTCGCGTTCGTCGATCCGGCGTCCACGATAGCATCCGCGAGAATGTACAGCGAAGCGTAAGAGAGCGCGGCCCACGGTCCCGGTTCACTGTCGTTTTCTGTAATATAACTTTCAATGAAGGTCTGATTCCCCGGCGTGGCAGCGTTGGTTGCCCAACTCGTAATGCTGATCACACGTTCCGCGGCGTCTCCGGCGGCGGCCACTTCATCCATCGTCATTTCGGGAATAATGATGGGAATATCCGCGGGAATGCCAATTTCTCGCGCTTCAATCATAATCTGAATCATTTCCGCCGCCAGACACGAAACAAAGAGGGCGTGCGGATTCAACTCCTTGATGCTGTTCAACTGGTCCGTGAACGAAGTGTCTCCCGTTGCGAACGTCTCCCGGCTTAAAATCTCCACCTCGCCTTCCCCCAGGGAACTGCTTACCGCCTCATCCAGGCTACGGGAATAGACGTCGGCGTCGTCAACCATTGTCACGACCCGGCTAAACCCAAGTTTCTCCTGCAAGTCCTTGACAGCGCCCGGGACCAGCGTACCTACGTTGAGACCGGAGCGAAAGATATAATCGCCGATCGCGCTCAGGCCAACGGCGGTCGAGGTCGAACTGAATGCAAGGACCTCGTTCTGTTGGGCGATCGGGAACACTTCCTTTCCCACGGTCGAGATACCGGGGCCCAGGATAACGTCTACGCCGTCTTCGTTGATGAGTTTGTTGAACGCTGCAGTGGCGGCGTCGATCGTGCCCTCTGTATCCTCGACGATAAATTCGATACTTGCGCCGCCGAGTATCGAAGAATTGTTGATTTCTGCCTGAGCCAACTCGAAGCCTTCCATCGCCGGCAGGCCGTACACGTCCTGAGGACCCGTAAGCGGCATGGCCACGCCGATCGCGATTTTTGCGGGAAGTCCGCCGGGCGTCAGCGCGATCGAACCGGTTGCGTTTGCTTTTTCGCCAACCGGGAGTTCAACCGTCGACTGATATCCGCCGTTGACCGGTATGCTCAACCACGAACCGATCTCGCTGCCGTCCCGCATCGCCCGCGCCCGGTAATAGCCGGTCACCCCGGCGCCCGAGATCTCCACGTAAGCCTGACCGCGCGCATTGGTTGATCCCGACCATTCGAAACTGGCAGCGCGGCCTGAAACCGAACGCGTGAATTCTACCGTGACGCCACTGGCAGGCGTCTCGCCGTCCGTCACGTTGGCCACCACTACGGCCCGCGTCATGCCGTTGAAAGCATGCTTGCCCGCGGGTTGGCCGAACTGTTGCCCCGCCTCCGGAGTCTGCGACGTTGTCAGGCGTTCACGACCGCAACCCCACGTCAGACTCGCTGCCACTACGAATACAAACATGTTGCGAACACGGCTGAACATGACGATCCCTCCCGATGCTGCGGGTTACCAACGAACAGAGCGCGAAAGCTGCATGCAAGGTCCTCGAATACCACCCACTGAAACTGCTTCCCGACCTGTTCACCATGATGATTGAAGAAACGTAATGAGACAGGCGACGAACGTACGTGCTTCAGCATTCGAACGGGTTGTAAGATTTAACCGTAATATTGAATATAAGTGCAATTTTCATGTTCACAAGGGCATGTCTGGGTTTCTCTCAAGAAACCCCCCGAATTATTTCGCCGGAATTCGGGCGGTCAACATTTGAACCGTTACAATGTATCGTTCTTCGGTCCCGTCTCGAACGCCTTTCCTGTCAGGTATTGTCTCCCCGGTTTCCCGGCAGGCGCCCGGAAACCGCGGACGGTCGGCTATATTCCGAGAATCCCTCGCGCGGCCTGGCGCGCCTGGTCCCGCGTTTCGACAACGCGGTGTCTGGGCAGATTTTTCAGGATGCCGAGCGCGTTCAGGGTTCTCGGAACCAGGCCTGACAGTCCCATCACAATGCATTCGGTCTGCTCGCTTCTGGCGATATCCATGAGCTGCCCGATGACCATGGCTGCGCTGTCATCCAGGTACGTGGCCCCGGAAAAGTCGAAGATAACGACCTCGTGGTCCCTGATATCCGCGCCGATCACGCCCGCCAGCTTGTGGGAGGATGCCACGGTGAGACTTCCCCTGAGCGCCACCAGTCCCACGCGAGCCGAGTACGGACTGAAGGCGGACACGTCGACGTCCTCCTCCCCGGTAAAGAACGTCCGGTCCAGCAGCGGCACGGAGACCACGCTGTCCAGCTCCAGGCGTTCCAGCTGCCGCGCGTGTACCATGCCCGCAACGATAAGGCCTATCGCTACGGCGGTCACCAGGTCGATAAAGACCGTGAGGCCCAGAGTAATCAACATCACCAGAAGGTGTTCCCGGCGCAGGCGGTGAATCCGCGAGAGAAGACGCCAGTCGACAATGTCCCATCCGACCTTGATCAGGATTCCGGCGAGTACTGCATGTGGAATCGGCTCCACATATCGTCCGAGGCCAAGCAGGAGACCGAGCATGAGTACCCCGTACAGCGCGCCCGATACCGGCGTCTCCCCTCCGGCGCGTATATTGGTTACGGTCCCGGTGGTCGACCCTGCGCCCGGGAGACCGCCGAACAGTCCCGAAATCACATTGCCGATGCCCTGCCCCACCAGTTCCCGGCTCGGATTGTGCCTCGTACCGGTGAACGAGTCGGCAACCAGGGAGGTCAGGAGGCTGTCCACCGAGCCGAGCAGGGCGAGAACGAGCGCGGGCTCCAGCGCGTGCATCAGAAAGCCGGCCGAAGGCACCGTCAATCGCAGTTCCGGCAGTCCGGTCGGTATCCGGCCGATGACCGGCGCATCCACCAGCCAGAACACACCGAGCATGGTCCCCGCAACCAGAGCCAGCAGCGGGCCGGGCAGGTATCTGGCCAGCCTTCGGGGCCAGACCACGCCCACGCCAAGAGCAACGACCGCAATGGCCACCGCGTTGTAGTTCACGTTCTCGATCGCATCGGACACCGCGCGGATCGTGCCGATCACACCGCCCGGCGCCGGGGCCGACCCGAGGAACGGAAGGATGTGAATCACCATGATGATGATGCCGATGCCGGACATGAATCCCGAAATCACCACGTGCGGCGTATACGCCACGAAACGGCCGATCCTCGAAAGGCCCAGCAACACCTGGAGCACTCCCGCCATGACCACCACGGTCAGCGCTTCGGTGAGGTTGGACGTGTAGCTGGAGACAATGACCACGAGAGCCACGGTCATCGGCGCCGTAGGTCCCGAGATCTGGGTCCGCGTACCGCCGAATACCGCCGCGAAGAAGCCGACCGCGATCGCTCCGTACATGCCGGCCGCCGCGCCCATGCCCGACGCAACCCCCAGCGCCAACGCGACCGGCAGCGCCACCACGGTTGCCGTGACGCCGCCGAAGATGTCCCCCCGGAGCGTTTGGTTGTCGTAATTCATTGTATCGTTTCCTCAGGAATCCGGGAAAGACGATCCATGCCCGTGCTGCGCGACAGGCTTGACATAACCCCCACGTACCTTATCATTAACCTTGATTCGTAAGTCTTCGACGACGTTAATTCGAATATGTGCTATTTAATAAAGGCGATTAGAAGGCTGATTACCAGGATACACCAGGTCACTGGCCGTGAAGGGAAAAAACGTCTTTCCATACGTCGATAACGCCCTGTTTCGGAGGGTTTTATCGCGTCGCCGCGTTGCTTTTTTTTCGGATTGAGGTTAATGTTGAACATCTACTTCCAATCAGGAAAGGAACTGACGATGCTGAGATTCCCCGAAGAACTCATGCTTCTCATACTCGACGACGACAACGGCAGATTCGCCCGAGTGCCGGATCAGTCCCTGCGATATGCGCTTGCCGGCGGGGTGCTGATGGACCTGGCCATGGAAAACCGAATCGACACCGATCCGGACCGGCTGGTCCTGGTGGACTCGACCCCCGTTCAGGACAGCCTTCTCGATCCCACGCTCGCCGACATTTCGCAGGCTGACGAAACCCGCGACGCGCGCTTCTGGGTGGAACGGACCGCTATTCGCAGCGCCGCGGGCATTCGCGAGACGTCTCTTGACCGGCTGGTTGAAAAGGGCATCCTCGAACGCCGGGACGACCGGTTTCTGTGGGTCTTCCGGTCGCGGCGATACCCGTCCGTGGACGATCAGGCCGAGCGGGAAGTCAAGCTCAGGATTATGGAGATCCTGTTCAGCGACCAGATTCCCGACCCCCGCGACGTGGTGATCATCAGCCTGGCGCACGCCTGCAACCTGTTCAGTCAGATTCTGTCGTCAAGAGAACTGGCGCGCGTTGCCCCCCGCATCAACCAGGTGAGGAAGCTCGATCTGATCGGCCAGGCAACGTTTCGGGCGATCACGGAGATCGAACTCTCGCTCGCCCTCGCGGTGCAGATGCGGCCGTATTAGCAGCCCGTTGAAAAAGCCCATCCGGGCTACGGCCGGCCCTTGCGGTCGAAATACCGCGTTGCTCGGCCTCGCCTGCAGAGCGACTTTCTCAACGGACTGTTAGCGTCCCTTCCGCCCGGTCGTTCAGCGTCGCTCGCCGATACTATGACGCGCCCTCCACCCGAACGGTAACGATGTCCAGATCGTGATACTTCTGGTGACGTACGGACGAAGCGTAATGGCGCAACAGCCTGAACGATATTTCATGTTCGTCCAGGATCTCCGGCTGTTCACTCAGATATGCCAGCCTGTCTTCCAGATTTTCTCCCGCCGCAGCCGCCAGAAACTCGAGTTCCGCGGTCCCTTCCACTCGCCGTGCGGTGATGACGAGCAGCCGCTCATCCTCATGCGCACTCTCCCCGGCCTGTTCTATCAGAATCGACAGGGTCTCTTCACCCGCGGCGCACAGCCGGCCCGTTGCCGGCTCCGTCCATCCGATGCCTGCCGCGAACCCGCGAAGGAATTTGTCGATACCCGGAAGAGAGGCGGTGGACAATTCGACCCGGAGACGTTTCCGGCGGCGGGCGGTCAACTCCATGAAAGCGGTCAGCAGGATGGCCGCAAGACCGCCCGCGGTCATCCCGTTTCCGAGCAACGTCCCCCACGTCCTGCCAAGCAAATCGGGAAAGATCACCTGATTCTGAAAACCCACGCCCAGCCAGAACGCCAGGCCGACCACCGTGGCCTTCCGGTGATCGACACCGTCCTCGACAATCAGCTTCATACCCTGTACGAATAACAGGCCGATCAGCAGCGTGACATAGGCAGCCGCGACGGGATTGGGAATGGCGATCACGAGGGCGGTTACCTTGGGGGACAGGGCCAGGAGGACGAATAGGATCCCGATATATATCCCGACGCGGCGCGCCGCGACTCCGGTCAGTTCGGCAAGTGAAATGCTGGTGGAATAGGTCGTATTGGGCGGCGTACCGATGAGGCCGGAGAGCAGATTGCCCATGCCGTCGGCGTTGAGGGCGCCCTGCACCAGGCGGAAGTCGGTTGCGCGGGGCCGGCGTCGGGAGACCCGTTGAATGGCGACGCCGTCGCCAACCGTCTCGATCGCCCCGACGACCGTGACCACTACAAATGCCGGCAGCAGCGCCCAGAACTCCGCGCTCAGGGAGAGATCCAGCCCCGGCCAGGCGTAACTCGGAAAACCGATCCAGGGCGCGTCGACGACAGGACGTACATCGTACAGTCCGAACGGCGCGGCAACCACGCATCCAACGGCGATTCCGATCAGCGGCGCCCACAGCCGCAGGAAGGCGGGGGCCCGCAGCGCCAGCACGACGAGAGTAAGGAATGCCGCGCCGGCCGCGGTTGGTGACGCCGCCGCCGGCGTCCCCTCGGGCACGTCCTTCAACAGGCCGAAAACCACAGGCATCACGGTAACAGCGATCAGCATGATCACGGTGCCGGCGACAACCGGCGTAATGATGCGGCGCAGGAGTGAAAGACGCGCGGCCATGGCGAACTGAAACAGCGAGGATACCACGATCAGGCTCGCCATCAAAGCCGGCCCGCCCTTCACCAGCGCCGTAATGCACACCGCGATGAAGGCGCCGGACGTGCCCATGATGAGCACGTGGCCCGCCCCGATCCGCCCCACCCTCACCGCCTGCAGAACGGTGCTCACGCCGCTGACCACCAGCGCCGCGAAGGCGATCCAGTTCAGATAGCTGTCCGGTTGATTGGCCGCCCGGCCGATGATTACCGCGCTGAGCACCACGGGCGCCAGGACCACAACCGCGGCCTGAAAACCGACCGCGGCGGCGACTGTGTGCGGGGGCCTCTCGTCCGGTTCGTACCGTATGGTTTCGTTTGTACGGGTTTCTTCCGAAGGCATCTGTCTCTCCCTATCGATCCGCCCGGCGGCCAGGCTACATGCGCCAGACCACGAGCATCTGCGCGATCATTTCGTCCTCGTCCGTTCCAAGCTTATTGCGCCAAAATTGGAACTCTACGCCGGCCATGAATTGGTTGGCTTCGCCCGCCATCGCCTTGCCCACGTCCCACACAAGTTGCGGCTGCGCAAGGATAGACGCGTTGACGTCTTCGCCGAATTCGTTGGTACGACCGCCAATGTACTCTGCATGGCCCGTAAACGTGAATGATTGCTCCGCCGCTTCGATGGGCAGCAGCCAGCTGACGTCGAACATGAAGCTGTTGCCGGTCTTCGGCGCGCCGCCGCCGTCCACGCCGGTATTGTCGTCAATATAGGCCGTCAGGTCCGTATTCAGAAACAGGAATCCAGGCACACTCCAGGAGGCCCTCACGCCCGGGAGATATTTCAATACCTTGGCGTCGCCCCCCGCGTTGACGCCGGCAACCAGGGCGACATCCCGAATGGGACCCACGCGCACCTCCTTTTTCGACAGTTTGCCGAAACTCAGTGTGGGATACCACTCGGAATAAAAGTCCCTGTCGTTGAATCCGTCGCTGACGCTGTCGTCAATGTAATCGAGAAAAAAGAAACTGTCGCCCAGTTTCCATCTCGAGGCGTTCTGTACGGTAAACACAAACGTCCATTGGTCGGACCCCGAGAATGGATTCACGTGTGAGCCGTATTGAAAGTGAAACTCCGTCTGCGCGATTGCCGCGTTCGGAATTGTCAGGAGCAGAACAACCAGAATACCTGCGTATACCGTTTTCATTGCGTTTTGCCTACCTCACGTCAGGCATTTGAGGCGCAGATTGCCGCATTCGAAGCCAAAGTTCACAAAAACAACCGGCCGGTACAGGCGTTGAACGGCCGCGAGATTCACATTGATGCTGGCGAGGAAGAATAAACCGTAGATTGGTAGGCAGTTGATTCGGGGGAGGATTTCTACAGTTCTAACCTTGATTCGTCGTTTTTCGGGGACGTTAGTTCGTATATGTGCAAGTTGATAAAGGTGATTAAACTGCTGATTACCAGGATACACCAGGTCAATGGACGTGATCGAAAATATCATCCTTATGAACGACCTTGATACCCCATCCGGCACCGGTCCCTTCTGTGCTTTTTGTGGCCAATTTGACTGTTGTCTTTTTCGAATCGGAATTGACGTTAATCAAGGCAATTAGACTGTGGTCGCGTTCAGGACTTCTCCGGAACCGGAATCCCGTAACGGTGCAGCGTGCTCGCCAGCGTGGGACGCCCCAGGCGAATCCTGCCGTCGTTCAGCAGGTACGTGAAAAGATATCCCGCGCCCAGCATGAGGATCCCGATGAGGAAGCAGTACATCACCGCTCTATCGGGATAGACATCCTTGAGATATCCGACGTACAGGGGACCCGTGATACCGGCGGCGGCCCAGGCCGTCAGGACGGCGCCGTAGATGGTCGACATCTTCCTGGTGCCGAATACGTCAAGGACGAAGGGCGGCATGGTCGCGAATCCGCCGCCGAAGCAGAGCAGGACGTAGCAGACGAGGGCGGAGAATACCCAGGGATTGGTCTCCGTCATCAGGATTCCGAAGACAACCATCTGGCTGGCGAGGAGAACTCTGAATATCGTAACCCGGCCGAACTTGTCCGATAGCAATCCCCAGAACAGGCGTCCCAATCCGTTGCAGATGGAACTCACGGCGATCAGCGTGGCGCCGTATTCGGCCAGCATGGTTGGCTCTATCGTGTTGTCCGCCAGACCCCAGATCTCCTGGAGGATTTCGGACTGGAAGCTGATGACGGAGATTCCGGCGGCGATATTGAAGAAGAAGACGATCCACATGATCACGAACTGGGTCGTCTTGAGATACGTCACGGCCGAGTCCGGTTCTCCGTATTCCAGCGCCTCATCGGCTGTACCGCCCGCCGGGCCCACGGTCGCGGGCGGATCGCTGAGGGCCAGACTGCAGGGTAGCAGAATGACGCCGAATATGATCCCGAGCCAGATGAAGACAAGCGGGAGCGTGCCCTCCGTGGTTACGATTAAAAATGGCGCCAGTCCCTTGCTCAGCAGGAAAGCGCCCACGCCGAAGCCCATAACCACGATACCGGTGGCCAGTCCTTTCCGATCGGGGAACCATTTGGCGACCGTGGCGACCGGCGTGACGTAACCCAGTCCGATACCCGCGCCGCCTATTACGCCATAGCCCAGATAGAACAGCGGTATCGAGTCCAGGTGAAGCGCCGCCCCGGAGATCAGGTATCCGCCTGAAAACAGGATACTGCCGGTCACCGCCAGAAACCTCGGACCCAACCGGGAGAGCATGTTGCCCGCCCAGGCGGCCGAGACACCAAGCGTAAAAATCGCGATACTGAACGCCCACGCAGTCTCGGTATGTGTCCAGCCGCCCCGATGCACCAGAATCGTCTGGAAGAAGCTCCAGGCGTAAACCGTGCCGAAGCAGACTTGCAGAACCGTGCAGAATAGTGCGATAGCGCTTCTTGGAATACGCAACGCCCGTCCTCCGGTTAACCCGAGTTTTCGGCCGACCCTCCCGGTCCCCCGCCGCCAGGCGAATGTCCCGAAATGTGACGAAACAGCCGCGCGAGGTCGCCTACTTCATCGTCGCGGGCAAGCAGTTCGTCGTCCTCCTGCTTATCCTGCTTGCGATCGTCGGCCAGATCCACCGCATAGGAAAGAAGCCCACCCAGCGGCTTTGCGGCCAGGTTGACCAGCCAGATCGACGCCAGCACGCCCACAACGAGAAAGATACTGATGAGAATGACCTGCTGGCCGATGGCGCGCTGAATCTTGAGCGCGACGATGTCCAGGTCCATACCGACGTGTACCGTGCCGGCAACGCCGGCCAGGATCGGGCTGCCCACCTCCAGGAAATCGCCCAAACCCGGAATGCTTCGCTCAACCGGTTCGGTGCTGGACGGATCGCTCTCGAGAATCTCCTCGGGGATACCCGGAACGAAGGTATGTGCAAGATACTCGCCCTTTTCGCTGGTGATGTAGATGTAACGGATACCCTGAATCTCTACGAACTGGTCGATCATTGACTGCAGCGTCGCAAGATTCCGGTTCAACAGGATGTCCACGCTGGCGTTGGCGATGGTCTTCGCGATGTCTTTGCTGTTGGACGCGTACTCCGCCGACAACTGCGTGTCTACGGTGTAGATGCACAGGAACGACGTGGACAGTACGATCAGCCCGAAAAGCGCAAAGATGCCGAACCTGGTCTTCTGAAACAGCTTTTGTATTTTCATATTACGAAAGCCAGCTTTCCCAGTCGTTCAGGGTGACAAACCGGCCGTCCTGAACAACGGTATAGTAAACGGTTTGCAGTCCCTGTCGCCGATCGGGCCCGAAAGAGACCTTCTCACCGATGCCGAGGTCGAAATCCCGGACAGAGAATACCGCGCCCTCCAGTCCCGCCCTGCTTGGATTATCTCCAAGGCGCCTGAGAATCTCGGTCATCAGCTTTGCATCCAGAAAACCCTCCAGGCTTACGAAGCTCTGCTCGAATGGACTGTAGGGCTCTTTGACCAGTTCCTTGGGAACGGCCGGATTGTAGCGCGCCATCAACTCACGGTACTCTCTCACGGCCGGAATGGACGTGTCTTCGTAGCTGGGCACGACCTGGGAGTTGACGAGATACCGGGTATACGTCTCGGCGTCGTCACGGCCCTCGCTGAGCAGATGCAGCAGATTCTCGCTGCCAACGAATGAGAGATTGGCGATCGGGACCTTTAGGCCCAGGTCGATCGCGTCGCGGGCGAAGGCCGCGCACGCGGCGTACGAACCGATGCAGATGACGGCGTCAGGAGAACCCTTCTGCAGAATCTCAACCTGCCGCCTCATGCTTCCGGTAAACCTCTGCCCGCGGCGGTAGGTCGCCTCGGCGGCAATGTGTTCGCCGTGCGCCTCGATTGCCGCTCTCACGCCCGCCCATCCGCTGCGTCCGTACGCGTCGGCCTGGTAGAACACGGCGATCCGCTTTCTCCCTGTACGAACGAAATTGTCGACGAGGCCCGCTGTCTCCTGGCGATAGGACGCCCGGAGGTTGAACGCGAAATCCCCGTATGGCGGCTCACGTTGAGGCTGGGCGCCGGTAAACGGGAAAAACAGATAGACCCGCTCGTCCTGGAACTTCTTCAGAAGGGGAAGCGCGCGGGTCACCGTGGGCGTGCCGACGTACCCGAATAACAGGAACACGTGATCTTCAAGCATGAGCTTCATGGTGTTCTTCACACACGGGTCCGGCTGGTACCCGTCGTCGTACAGCTTGAAGACGATCTGGCGGCCGCCAACGCCGCCGCTTTCATTGACGTGATTGAAGTAAGACCTGGCGCCCCGGTAGAGCTCGCTGCCCAGCCCCCGGGAGGGCCCGGAAAACGCGGCGGACATGCCCAGGACGATCTTGTCGTCATAGACGCCTTCGGAGCCGCCGACGCCAGTCGGATTTACGATTGAGTCCCCGTTCGATCCTCCTGTCTGGGCGCCAACGTCCCTCCAACCTCCCCAGGACAACGCCAGCAGTCCGAGCAAGCCCCGACGGAGCATCGACCTTCGCGTCAGGTCGGACGCCCGGTCATTCAGGATATCGGGTCCGCGGGTGCAGTTGGGAATATCCATTCCGTTCCTCGTCAGCTGAAATACGGATTTGCCTGAATGCGGGAAGAGGGTAGACCAAAAGCGGTGAGACGGTAGCCGGTAGAGGGTAGAGATATCCTGCCTTGTGAGGCTTCTTTTCGTGCCGGAGGCAAGGAGGGATAAATTAGCCGGCGAGGACATCTTCTACCGTCTTACGTCTCCCGTCTACCCGGTTTTCTCCCCCTCTACCGTCTACCGTCTACCCGCTTCTGATGGGCCGGGGGGAGAGGTCCCGTTCACGTCCAGTGACCTGGTGTATCCTGGTAATCGGCAGCTTAATCGCCTGTATCAACTTGCGTATATTCGGTTTAACGTCCCGGAAAAATGGCGAATCATGTTTAGAAATTGTAGGTAAAATGGATGTCCAGCCGGTTGGCGATTCCGTCGTTCGGTCCCTTGTAGGTGGTTTTCCAATAAAGGTATTCGACCGCTACCTGGAGCGGCTTCCACGGCCGATATCGGCCGACGGCGTAGAAGGCGCCATTCCTGGTACGTCCGCCCGAGGGCACGGCATCCTCGTCCGGCTTTTCCATCGTTGCCCCGGCGTAGAGCTTCCACTGGGCATTGGGCATGATCACGATCTGCGCCCACCCGCCGGTAGAGGCGATCTCCTCACCCGTCCTGGTGTTGACCCCCTGTCCGATGCCGCCGCGGATGTCGGTGAGGTTTCTCCCGGTCCATGCCTCGCCCTGTACCATGAACTGATCGGTAAGGGAGATCGAAGCGTCCAGACCCACCGCGGTCGACGTGAAGCTTGTTTTGCCGCCCACGGGTTCGGCCGTCTCCTCAGCGCCCCAATGGGCCCACGCGCCCCCCTTGAATTTCGGCTGCTCGAATCCCAGCCGCGCCTGCAGGAAAGGCAATGCGGCATCCCAGCCATCCAGAATGCCATTCCTGTCCAGGTCTTTCCTGTCCACGGCCCCGGTCTGACCTGCCGCCATTGCCAGGGAAAACCCGCCCTCGGGTTTGTACGTGAGCCGCGCCTGGGGATGCCGGTCTCCAAGGTTGCCCGCATGCCACATCAGACCGTCGTTGTTTGCTATGGGAAAAATCGGGGAAATCACGTCCCAGCACTGTCCGGCGAGAAAGTGCCAGTCCCCCCGCTGCAGGTTGAAATAGGCCTGCCGGAGGCGCAGAATCTGGCGCGATTCGCTGCCCCCGTTCTGAAAGTCGATTTCGACGAGGCCGCTGATGCTGGAGCCTTCGTCCAGTTTCACGGGCTTGAACCTCGCCCCAAGGCGGGTGAGACGCGGGTACATGGTCAAATTGCCATCGGTCTCGGCGCCAGGTTCTTCCGGCTTTACCCAGAAGCCGAATTGGTGGCTTTGCATCTTCGAATCGTCGAAAACGGCGTCGAAGCGGACAAAGCCGTAAATCGACAATTCTCCGGCAAAAGCCCACTCCCCCCCGCTGAGCAGAAAGCCCAGAATCGCTGCGGCAATTGCCTTTTTCAAGAGTCACTCCTTCGCAGGTGGATTTCCACGTCCGGCCACGCGCCTGCGTTACGAATTCTCGATGTGCCTTTGACGTCCAACATCCTGCACTACGACTCCGCGGATTCTTCCGCACTGTCGCCGTTCTGCGCACGGATGCGTTCCACGTATGACCTGCCCTTGTTTACGGCTTTGTCCACGTTGCGTCGAACGGTCTGTCGGGTTTCGATACCGCTCCGGGGCGCCAGTAAGACACCGGCGATTATTCCCAGGGCCATCCCGATGATCGCGCCGAGGCCGAATACCCCCAGGCAAAAGCTCACGTTATTCATCTCCCGATCCACAGAAGCCTCCTCGTTGGTTGTCCTGCAATCAGATTCTCGCACGAATCCCTAATTGAGTCCCCTCCGAGAAGGGGGTTCAGGAAGATATGGTGTGTAGGAATCAGTG
>JAPPJY010000058.1 GCA_028874335.1 Gemmatimonadota bacterium
TTCGGCCACAATGGCTCGGCCTCGCCTGCAGAGCGACTTTATCAACGGACTGCTAGAGGAGCCAGATTCTCTGCGCCGCAACGTGTGTGGTCACCAAATATAGTGAACATTTGTATATTAATCAAGGCTGTATTTTGCACGAACTGCAGGAAGAAAAACCAGGGCGGGCATTCGGATCGAAAATATAATATATCCGCAGTCCAGCGGGAAGTCAAGCCCTGCCCGTTCGAAAAAGACCATCCCGCGGCGCCTTGGCACACCGGCGGGTCAACCCCGTCCCGACGACCGGGAAAGCGGCGCGTGGCCCAGCACGTTATACACAGCGCCTCCGGGGCGTAACTCGCTGCTGTACAGTGATATGCGGTCCACACTAAAGTGCGCGGACGGGACTGTTCCGGTCAATTCGGAAGGCAACCGCACGGCCCTGCTTCTTGCGCGGGCAAGGGTCAGGTGCGGATGGAACCGCCGTTCCTCCTTATTGAACCCGATCCTGAACATGGCGTCTTCAACGTCGGCCTGCAGCTTGCTCAGAATTGCCGTCTCCCCGCCCACCTCCAGCCAGACCACCCGCGCCCGATCCGGATTCGGCGCACCCACCCCCGATGTACGCAACGCCATCGGCGGCGTCCGGCCGGCCACGGCCCGCATCGCCCTCAGAATGACCGGTACGGACGCAATTTTCACGTTTCCCAGAAACTTGAGAGTGAGATGCACACCTTCGGGCCGCACCCATCTAAGCCGCGCGTCCAGGTCCGCAAGGAATCGTCTCGCGGCTTGATAGACAGGCACCAGTGTCGCGGGAGGTTCGACGGCCACGAATGCGCGAAGCGTCGCCATGACGTGTTACCCGCTCCACAGTGTCAGCCCGGCCCGTATCAGAAGATTCCCGTATACCCCCGCGATCACATCGTCCATCACCACGCCCCATCCTCGCGGCAGCTTTTCCGACGCGCGCACCGGCGGCGGTTTCAGGATATCCAGTGCCCGGAAAATAAAAAATCCGGCAACCCCCACCGCAGGTGACAGCGGCAGGAAGGCTACCGTGACGTAAAATCCGACAAACTCGTCAATAACGACCGGCCCGGGGTCGGGACCCCAGGCATCTTCTCCCGCGGAAGCGGCGTAAACCGCCACCCCGGAAACCAGGACCAGAAACAGGACCCACGGAAGCGCTCCGAAACCCGGCGTAAGGCAACTGGCCACCAGGTACGGAACCATTGCGGCTGCCGTGCCTGCCGTGCCCGGCGCAACCGGTACGTATCCGGAGAAAAAGCCGGTGGCAAGCAGCCGGGTCCACGGACTCAAGTCAGCGGCCTCCGATCCCCTGCTCAGGCCGGGTCACGGCCATGCTCCACCAGGTAGAGGACGCCCGATACGACCGCCAGCAGAGTTACCGCCGCTACCAGGACGTTCAGCACCATCTGCGAACCCGAATCCACCAGCACCAGGGGCTGAGAAGTCAGCTCAGCGGTGATCACACGCACGTTGATGAACACAAGGATGCCGAACGCCAGCACGAGCTGCAGCATGGTCTTCCATTTCGCCAGTCTTGACGTGACGACCGGACGTCCCTTGCGGATCGCGTATACGCGCAGGCTGGTAATCACGGCATCCCGGATCAGCATGGCGCCCACCAGCCACGCTTCCACCATCCCCAGGAGTACGAAGGAGACGAGGGCGGAGGAAACCAGCAGCTTGTCGGCAAGCGGATCCATGAATCGTCCGAGGCTGGTTACGGTTTTGTCGCGGCGCGCGAACCAGCCGTCGAAGAAATCGGTCAGCGAGGCCACGGTGAAAACCAGCAGTGCCAGGATCTTGTTGAATCCGCTGTCCGAAAAAATCAGCGCCAGAAAGACAGGGGTGAGGACAATCCTCAGACCCGTCAGGAAATTGGGAAACGTGGCCATGCGGTCGGCAGGCTGCGGCTTGGGCAGCCGGATTCCCTGCGAACTGCCGCGGAGTGTGTCGGTACGGTTCATAGTTCTCTGCGTCCATCCAGCGCACGGGAAAGCGTAACCTGATCGGCGAGGGCGAGGTCGCTGCCGACGGGAAGGCCCCTGGCGATCTGCGTTACGGTCACGTCGTGTGTTCCCAGGACCTGCTTGAGGTATTGCGCTGTCGCGTCGCCCTCGACGGTGGGACCATTCGCCAGAATGACCTCCCGGATACCGCCGCCGTTCAGCCGCGCAACGAGTGGTAGAATGTTCAGTTCTTCCGGTCCGATACCGTCCAGGGGAGAGATGCGCCCGCCAAGAACGTGATACAGGCCGCGATAGGCCTGCATGCGTTCCATTGCCAGCAGGTCGCCGACAAAATCCACCACCATCACCTGAGACCCGTCACGCCGCTCATCCCCGCAGATGGGGCATGGGTCGCTCTCCGAAAGGTTGAAGCACGCGCCACACGTCCGGACACGGGTCTTCACCTCCACCAGCAGTTCGGCCAGTGCGCGCACGTCTTCGGTCTTCCAGGTCAAAACGTCAAGCGCGATTCGCCGCGCGGACTTTTCGCCGATGCCCGGCAGCCGCCCCAGCCCCGCCGCCAGCCGATCGATGGCATTGGAAGCCATCCTGACTCTCCTCGAAAGCGGATATCCCGACCGCATTCCTGCATGGGAAATCGAGCGGCGGCCGGTACCTACAGGCCCAGGTTGACGCCCGGCGGCAACATGCCCGACGTTGCCTTCTGCATCTCACGGTCGGCCATCTCCTGCGCCTTCTCCCTGGCCTGCTGAATGGCGGCCATGATCAGATCCTCCAGCATCTCCACGTCTTCGGGATCGACCACCTCCGGGTCGATGCGGACGCCCACAATATGCTGTTGTCCGTTCGCCCGCGCCACCACCATGCCGCCTCCGGACGATCCCTCAACCTCCTTCGACGCGAGTTCCTCCTGTACTTTCGCCAGTCTGGCCTGCAGCTTCTGGGCCTGCTTCATCATACCTGCCATGCCCTTCGCCATTGCGCTCTCCCGTGGTGGTGCTAACCTCCCACAACCTCTCCATCGAAGACTTCGATCGCCATCCGGACGCGTTCATCGGCCGGCTCGCCGTCGTCCTGCGTTGCGCCGCCGGCTTCGGCCTCGCCCAATTCACACCGGACACGCAGGGAAACGCCAAGGACTTCGGCCGTCGCTTCCTCCATATACGCCTCGTTGCGCCTCACCTGCTCGGCGTGAAAGGTTTTGTCGGCCATGAAGACCAGATCCAACACGCGATCCTTCAATGCCGCCGGTCTTCCCTCGGCCAGAAACGTCCCGAGGCTCATCTTTTGCATCCTTACATGCTCAATAAGGTCCGGCCACTTCTTCCGCACGTCATCGAACGTGAGGTTTTCCGACGGTGACGGTTCATTCTCGCCTGGCGGTGCGGTCGGCGGCCGCGCGGGGGGGGCGGCGACAGGCTGCTTCGCTTCATCAGCGAGGTCCGGCGATGACGTTCGACCCGCTGGACGTTGAGGGACCGCCTGCGCCGGTTCGCGGCTTGCGCCGGCGGGCGGGGCAGGTCCGGGTTTTCGCTCGGCAGATGTCCCGCCCTTACGCAGCAGGCCTTCAAGCCGGTCCAGACGCGCCATGACTTCCATGACGGACTCGGATGGCGCCATCTTCACCAGCTTCAACACGGTCAGCTCCAGCCAGAACCGGGGGTTTGAAACCCGACCCAGCCTCGCCTCGAGATCGGAAACCGCCTGCAACATGCGCAGGAGGTCTTCCTCGCGAAATCGCGCGCCGGTCTCACGGTATCTTGCCTTGTCGGCCTCGGACAGATCGTCGCCTGCAAGGCCATCCGATACGCGCGCCACCAGCAGATGCCGGACATGTTCCAGCAATCCCTGCGTGAACTCGCCGGCATCGCCGCCGCCATCCAGCACAAGACCCACCTTGTGCAGCGCCGTCGCCGTGTCTGAATCGAGCATGGCCTGCGTCAGTTCGAAGAACGTGTCCGACGGAATGACGCCCAGCAGATCCCGTACGGCGCCGGCGGAGACGGACCCGTCTGTATACGCGATGGACTGGTCCAACAGATTCTCGGCGTCGCGCAGCGCGCCGTCGGCTTTCCTCGCCAGAAGAAACAACGCCTCGTCTTCCGATTCGATCTCCTCCGCATCCAGGATCTTTCGAAGCTGCCCGACGATGGCCTCGGTGGATATCCGCCGGAAATTGTACCGCTGGCAGCGGGAAAGAATCGTCTCCGGCATCCGGTGCGGCTCCGTGGTGGCCAGGACGAACACCACGTGAGGCGGCGGCTCCTCGAGCGTCTTCAGGAGCGCATTGAAGGCCTCCGCGGTGAGCATGTGTACTTCATCTATGATGTAGACCTTGCGCTTGCCCCTGGTTGCGGCGAATCCGACTTCCTCCCGCAGCTGCCGGATTTCGTCGATGCCGCGATTCGACGCCCCGTCTATCTCCAGGACGTCCATGCTCTTATTGTCGGCAATCGCCGTGCAGAATCCGCAACTGCCGCAGGGCTCCGGCGTGGGACCGTTTTCGCAGTTGAACGCCTTCGCCAACAGCCGCGCCATCGTCGTCTTTCCCGTTCCGCGTGGGCCGCAGAACAGATACGCCTGGACGACGCGATCCGATCGGATGGCATTCTGCAACGTCTGAACGATATGCTCCTGCGCGACCACGTCCTGAAAAACGTCCGGCCGCCATTCGCGGGCGATTACACGATAGGCCATACGGTGCAAGCCTCTCATCCGTCCATCGGGCACGCACGAACAGGAAGACGATTTCCGGAAGGTACGCTGAAAAGGCCGTGCACCCCGCTTCGGCTTTCAAGCCGGGGTTTTCGGAAAGCGCAAGCTCCCGCCAGGGGGCCCCGCGGCACACGGGCCGGGTTACCTACCGCTGCTACCTTCCGGTCCTGACGGGGTTCGGCAATCGTCCGTTGCGCAGGACCTGGCGATCGACACCGCGTACTGTCCGAATCACGTCCCGGAATGAAGAGCCTCAGACGAGGAATTCAACCCCGCTATAGCGGATTGCGGGCTACAGGGCGCCGCTACTTCCCCGTCTAGCACGACCTGATAAGAAGCTGTGTTAAAATTACCAGTGAGTTCCCGAGCGCGAGCGAAAAAGTGTCGGTCAAGGCGGGAAAACCCGCCCATATTAGTCTATACGGGTGGGTTTGACCAACGCCGACCGGCGCTTTTGCAGCCGCGCGAAGACCGCTGGGGATTTTTAATACAGCTTCTAAATCAGCCGTCCGCCGCAGAGGGCCGACGGCTGTGTTTCTGGTGGAGCTGATGGGATTCGAACCCACGACCTCCAGAGTGCGATTCTGGCGCTCTCCCAACTGAGCTACAGCCCCACAAAACGCCGATTGCGCGAGAGGCAAGGAGCAGGACGAGGGCATCCGCTCTTCATGCATCGCTTTTTTCAATTGATATCCCGTCTGCCCGTGAGGCCGTTTTCAGCGCCTCCACGCCCGATCGCACCCGTCCGACGGGGTTTACGGGACTGGCCGGCCGGATCTCGTCTCCCTGGCTGGCTGGAGTTGGCCCCCAGAAGATGCAGAACGCCTTACCGGGCGGCCAGTAGGCGAGATCTCCCGCTTCCACGGTTTCCTGAGGGTCTTCCGGGTGGGCCGTGACGGGAATCTGAAAGTAGATCTCGTCGCCCCAGGTGTTGAATCCGCTCCGGATGGGCAACTCGGCCAGGATTCTGGACGCGGTTTCGGAATCGTTCAGCTCAGCGTCCAGTTGAATCTCTCCCAGGGTTATCCTGATGGAATGCGGCATAGGAACTTTTCCGGACCCGAGAAGCGAATCTTCGTTGCGTGACAGCAGACCGGCCGGACCGGGACGAGAAAGGTTTCATGGCGGAGAGGGAGGGATTCGAACCCTCGGTATCCAAAAAGGATACACATGATTTCCAGTCATGCCTGTTCAGCCAGCTCCAGCACCTCTCCACAAAATCGGTTCGAGACTCAAAAATAGCGGCGGATGGCCGGCATTCGTCTCACTGTCTCCACGACCACAACACGCCGCTTTCTCACAATATTAAGATACAATATTCACCCGATATCCGCAACTTTTTCCAGGGCGAAATCAGATTCTCCCCGCCAGTCTCAAAATGGACAAAGAATGATGTTTTATGTCGACCCTCCGCAGTTGACCCGATCCACCGCTTTTACTAGATTCCTTGATTCAGTCGGTGTCGGAGTGGTTGACGTCAGGAATGGAGAGGCAGATCATGTCGGAGAACCGCACCATCTGTTGGAACGGACTCACGCAGACCCGGTTCTGCGACAACGACGAAGCCATCGACCGGCACGCTCTGGCCGACGCGGCCAGGGATGCTGAATGGAGGCGCGTCATAGAGCTTCTTCACAAATACAGGGATTGGCGGCACCCAACCCGGCCCGGTGATTGGGTCAACGCCACCCGGCCCGACGGTCCGTCCTGGTATGCCCCTCTGCATCATGCCGCGTGGCACGGCGTGACTGTCGAGGTTGCCGGGCGGTTGATCGGTCTGGGCGCCTGGCGGACGCTAAGGAATGCTCGGGGAGAGAGACCTGTGGACGTGGCCGAAAGGCGAGGGCATCGGCACCTGCTCCCGACTCTGACTCCCGTATTCAGGCACCATGTCCCACGAGAGTCAATTGTCAGACTTCAAGCGCACTTTCACGCCGTCATCCGCGGTCGCGCCGAACGCCTGGTGGTCGAACAGGAACTGCGATTACCGGAACTGGAGCCACTGCTGGAGTTGGAATCGCCTGAAATGTGGTTTCCCGTACCGGGCATGGCAGGAGGGTTCTCCTACCGGTTGGACAAGGATGGAATTCATCCCAAGCTCGTCTCCGAGAGCTGGTGCAGAATGGTGGGCAGTTCGGGAGAACGCCACGAGATTACGTCGCGTGGAAGCCGACTTGTCGACGAGGGGTTTGTATAGGCGGTTCAACAAATAGCATCGTTACCATCTACCCCATTTCAAACGAAACCGATACCGTTGGACGACTCGAATTCGTCTGTTCAGTCTCAAGGCCCGATACCCAAGAGACACAATGCGTGCTTCGAAGAGTTACGACTTGACCAATGATCGCTGAGATTCGATGTAAGTGCAATACATCGAGCCGGGTGGAAGAAGGGTTCAGATTTCAGCGAAGTAGGACTCGTTTACCTCTACATCCATTACGATTCGCTTCTTTGCCTCTACACCGACTTCATATTTGACTATCAGGTCACACAATTCGTCGCAGTCGATCAGGTCGATCGGTGGTGCGCCGACCCTGGTCGCTTCCTTACGCGCTGCGGACGTGAACGTCCCGGTGGTAATAATCACTCCATTTCTTCGTCGTATTTAGGGCTTGCTCAAGGCAGATGAAGATGCCATCGATCTCTTTGAGTTTGGCGATTGTCTGTTCCTTCAGATCGTAGTCAAGGCCGCCTGTCGCCTATTTCTGAGAGTCCCACGCTTGGAAGACTTCGTTCTCTGTGAAGGAGTTACTCTTGGAGTCGGCCCTCACAAACCAACGGTATTCAATGCACTCGGGGTTGTTCCAGACGTTCCTGGTTCACATCAGGCGTGGTCAGCATTCAATCCAATTTGGCCTAATTCATAACTTGCCTTCTTCGTTCTCGGAACGCCATTTCAGAAGCAGTCTGCGGAGCTCTTCCTTGGGCGGAAGCTCCAGCTTGTAACGACTGGCGAAAATACGCTCGTTGCTCTTGTCGAGCACGTACTCAACGACGGCGTCGTTCTTGTCGGTGCAGAGGATCAAGCCGATCGTAGGGTTGTCCTCCCGGGTGGATACTTCACGATCATAATAGTGAACGTACATCTGCATCTGGCCGATGTCGCCATGAGTCAGCTTTTCTGTTTTCAAGTCGATGATCACATAGCACTTGAGGCGCACGTTATAGAAGACCAGGTCCGCATAGAAATGGTCTCCATCCAGCGTGAGTCGTTTCTGCCGGGCGACGAAGGCAAATCCAGCCCCCAATTCCAGCAGAAACTCCTGCATGTGGGTCGTAAGAGCCTTCTCCAGATCGCTTTCAAGCAATTGATGCGACTCAGGAAGCCCGAGGAACTCCAAGGCATATGGGTCTTTGATGATGTCAATCGGGTGTTCGGTTGCCTGTCCTTCATTGGCGAGTTGCAGCACACCGTCCTTATCGCGGCTCTTTAGCAGGCGTTCAAAGAGCAGGGTGTTGATCTGTCGTTCAAGCTGCCGCTTGTTCCAGCGGTTGCGAGCGGCTTCCTGTTCGTAGAACTGCCGTGCCTCCTCGTTTTCGACGCGCATCAGGGTGCGATAATGCGACCAGCTCAAATCGGGATGAAAGCCTGTTGCGGATTCAACGCCCGTTGGGCGCTGTTTTGGCGTCAATTCTCCATCCGGTGGGTAAGATTTCCCGCCCTTGCCCAATTCTCTACCCATTTGGGAGAGAATCTCGCCTTTGGAATCGTTACCCGCTAAGTGGCCAATTTCAGGTATGGTGAATTTAACACCCAATGGGTGTTGAATCGCCAATCTTTGCACATAGGTTAAATAGAACTTCCTGCAATCTTGGAGGGTGGTCACGGAGAATCCTCCGCCATACCGTTTGCTGAGTCGTCGCGAGAGTTCCTGCAGCAATGCCCTGCCGTAGTCAGCTCGTTTCTGTCCCTTCTGCTCTTCCTCAACGATTTCACGTCCGATCAGCCAATACGCGACCACCATCGCGCTGTTGACCGTTCGGGCGACACGACTCCGCGCTTCTTCGAGGATGTCGACAATTCGACCGAATAGCGCGGCATCGTCTGGAGCCGGGGAATTCGGCGTCTTCTCCCGATCTTCGTCAGGCATGCGTGACTCCATTGGCATGAGTCTCGAAGACGGAGTACTCCTGGACGGGCGCATCGAAGAGCTTCAATGAATCGCAGGAGAGATTATCCGTCTACTAAAATAGACGTTTTATAGACAGTAAGTTACATAAAAATAAGTGGCGGAGAGGGTGGGATTCGAACCCACGGTACCCGTAAGGGCACACCGGTTTTCGAGACCGGCCTGTTCAACCAGCTCCAGCACCTCTCCGCTCGAATGCGGGGACACGCCTGGAAACCGTTCGCGACACCGGCTTTCGACAGTGCGCTACGCGTTTTTCCGGCGCAATTCTTGAAAGAACCGTTTCAACATCTCCGAACAGGGTTCTTCGAGGACGGATCGACGAACGTCGATCCGGTGGTTGAGCCTCGGGTCGTCGACGACGTTTCGCAATGAACCGCAGGCGCCGGTTTTAGGATCTTCCGTGCCGAACACCAAGCGGGACACCCGCGCCAGTACCAGCGCGCCCGCGCACATCGCGCACGGTTCCAGCGTGACGTAGACGACGCAGTCGGTCAGCCACTTCATTCCGGTGTGTGCCGTCGCGGACCGGATGGCCAGCATCTCCGCGTGCGCCGTGGGATCGTTGTCCCTCAGAATGCGGTTCTGCCCCCGTCCCACCACCGCCCCGTTCCGCAGAATCACGGCGCCGACCGGCACCTCGCCGGCATCGCCTGCTGCACGCGCCTCGGCAAGCGCCAGTTCCATTCCCGCTTCATCCGCGTCTGTCAATACACGCACCACCCGGGCGGAAAATCGTCTCCCAAAAATCTACTTGATGGTCCGACAAAATTACCGGTTTCCAGGCTCGACGTCAACCGTTTTCCCGCATGAAGGGGCCTTGCAGACCGGTCGTCTCAACCTGAATGCCCCGGGGGTATCCTGCGTCACCGGCGTTTGCCCAGCCTCGCGATGAAGAAGGGGATCAGCATCTCCCGCTCGTGCAGCCCTCCGTGCCGGCCGCCCGCGATATCGGACGGAACGGCGTCGTCCCTGTAAGCGTGGAACAGGGTGGCGCTGCCGCGCATCAGTGCAAGCACGTCGCCGATCCTGCCTGACAGTTCCGGCGCGCGCGGCCCGTTTCCCCACAGGCCGCCGGCCAGCGCGCGCCGGGTCTCCACAATGCACGCCGATCCGGCCAGTCCGGTTTCAAGAGCGGACATGACATCCGTCACGGCCCCGGCACGCGCGTGAAAATACGCCGACCGGGCCGTACCCGTCGGCGGGGCCGCGAGCAGGCGCTTCAGCCCCGGTACCTCCGCGACCTGTACGATGTCCTCCTCGTCCACCTGTATATGCCCGTGGTCCGCCAGAAGCATGAGTGCGGCGTTCACGTCCCTGCCCTCGAGAGGCGCAAGCAACTCCCTTTCAAGCGAGTAGCCCAGGCTGTAGATCTCACCCTCGGGTTCGTCGCCCCTGGTGCCGTATTTGTGCTGGATCGTGTCCATGGTGTCCGTATACAGCCAGATACACGCCGGTCGACCCGGGTCCGAGGTCAACATGCTTCGAACCTGGATGAACAGGTCCGATGCGTTCACGAACGGAATCACGTCGGTAGCGCCGTCGTACAACATCTCCGACAGGCCGCTGTGCGCCAGCGACCGGTGAATCATGCAATAGGACGAAATCCCCGCCGCCGTCAACAGCCTGTGTACCGTGGGCACGCCCAGCAGTGTCCTGGCGTCGCCGCTGTTCAGCAGCATGCGCCCGAACCGTTCGTCCGCCTCCGGGCTCAATCGGATCATATTCGCCACGTATCCCCGGTCCGGCATGTACATCCGGTAGCCCGCGACGCCGTGTCCGGCCGGCGGCAGCCCCGTGTGAAACGACGAAAGCGCAGCCGCCGTCGTGGATGGAAAAACCGACGTGAGCGGTACGAACCGCCCCCGCTCAGCCAGCGCATGGAAACCGGGTACCGTACCGGAGTCCATCGCCCGCGTCAACGTCAGGTAGCCCAAAGCGTCCACCAGCGTGACGACCAGCTTCTCCGCGCCGACGAGTTCGCCGCCCACGACCTCTTCCGCCAGCCACGGCGAACGGATCCCGCCTATGCGGAAATGCCGCAACACGGTTGGCGCCACGTTCGGCAGGCTGTACCCGTCGTACGCGGGCCACACGAACTCATCCGGCAAGTTTACGTTTCCGACACTTGCAGGCCGCCGCAGTCGCGTCAGAATCCGCTGTGCAATCGGATTCATTTCATCTCCGTGCGAAGGGTTTTACGTCTCGAAACGACATGGCCCAAAATTAGACCGCGCCGTGCATGATGTCAAGGCCGATTGCCGGCACACAGACGACCGCCGGCGACCGTGGTACCGTATTGGATAACGGTCCATTGTGCCGCGTCCGCAACGACCTCCGAAACCGATTTTGTGCTTGACACCACAGGCCCCATGTGGTAATTTCCTCCCGCTCATGGCTCTCAGGGTTCCGGCGTAGCTCAGCTGGCAGAGCGGGTGGCTGTTAACCACTAGGTCGTAGGTTCGAGTCCTACCGCCGGAGCCATTTTTCGACCGTCATCGCAGGCGACTGAATAACGCCCCGAAGGACGCATCCTCCGGGGCCTCGTCGTATCAGAAGCGATGGCCGGGACCGAAAACCCGCAAGGACGTAGCTGTAACCGGGTGTTTCCAATCGGCCCGGAATCGCAGATCGGAGGGAACGCCATGGATGCCGGGACGTCCGGGAAGGCGCCCGACACTGCAAGGAAGACCGGCGCGAAGCCGGTACTCCTCTCGGGAGGCAATCCTCAGGTCGCGAAGGCCGACGGCGACGCCCCCGTGCAGGCGTACATTGCGGCCATGCCAGGCTGGAAGCGCGACGTCGGGCGACGCCTCGACGACCTCATCGTTCGCACGGTACCAGACGTGCGCAAAGCCGTGAGGTGGAACTCGCCCTGGTATGGCATCGAGGGCCGGGGCTGGTTCGCGAGTTACCACGTCTTCACCCGTTACGTCAAGGTGACTTTCCTCAACGGCGCGTCGCTACGACCCGTCCCTCCCGGCTCGGGCAAGGACAGGGACTCGCGCTGGGTGGACATCTACGAAGACGAGCTCGACGAAGCGCAGATGACATCGTGGGTCCGCCAGTCGGCAGCCCTGCCCGGCTGGCACGGGTTCGACACGCTATGAAGTTGAATTCGAAACGATAAAGGAGAATATGGCAAACTTCCCGGAATTACGAGCGTTAACCCGCCTTGCTGTGTGCTGCCTGGGTCTCGCGCTACTGTGGACATGCGCCGACCCAGAAGTGAATGAGACGCCCAGATCCGAAGATGCTCCAGCGCAAGGCGCGAGCAGACCCGTGGTTTTGAACCCGAATCTCGCTTTAGGCGATGAACTCGGCGCACTCCCGGGGATGAGCCAAGCACTCGCCGACGCGATTCAGCAGCAACGCCCGTTCATTAATATGGAAGCGCTGCACGCGTTGGTCGCACAGCACCTGAGCCAGGAGGAAGCGGAGAACCTTTACGTGCAGATGTTCGTTCCGATCAACCTGAACAGTGCCAGCAGCGCGGAGATGCTCCTGGTGCCGGGTGTGGGAGAGCGGATTGCGCACGAATTCGAGGAGTACCGACCGTATACGGCCATCGCCCGGTGGAAGCGCGAGATGGGTAAATACGTGGACGACGCCGAGATCGAGCGCATGGGGCGATACGTCTTCGTGCCCATCGACCTGAACACGGCCACCGAAGCCGAAATCCTCGCCATCCCCGGCGTGGGCAAGCGCATGGCGCACGAGTTCGAGGAGTACCGTCCGTATACGAGCATCGCGCAGTTCCGCCGTGAAATCGGCAAGTACGTGGACGACCGCGAGGTCGCGCGGTTGGAACGGTACGTGGAGATTCGACGTCAGAAGTAAAGACGATCGGCAGCGGCTTCCCGACCGCTCATCTAAACGAAAGCCCCCGTGGGAATCTTCCCTGCGGGGGATTGTTATATCTGTTTTATTTTCAATTAGTTATTCACAACTTGGACTATGGTCTTGTTGTCTGAC
Organism: Gemmatimonadota bacterium; assembly: GCA_028874335.1. Taxonomy (GTDB): domain Bacteria; phylum Latescibacterota; class UBA2968; order UBA2968; genus JAAXHE01. The sequence continues at coordinate 12,803 of JAPPJY010000058.1, forward strand.
TGACACGTCAAAGACCGCGTCGCCGGTCTACGGAACGTGAAAGGCCGTCAGCGATCCATCGTCCGCTCCCGGATCCGCGCGATCACCTTCGTCGCGGAATTTACATGACCTGCCTCAATCTGCCGGTTGCCCAGGGCGAGTATCTTGAGTAGCGTCAACGCCTCCTGCGTCTGTTCGAAGCTGTCGATGTCCTGCAGTACCGCCCTGGCTTCGCCGTTCTGCGTAATGACCATTTGCCCTCCCCGATCACCGAGTGTGCGCACGATCTCCGACGCATGGGCTTTGAGATAGCTGATTGGTTTGATCTGGCCGGACAATTTCATGGGTGTCCCCTTTCATTACAAATATCGTCCATTGAAAGATCCGACACGCAATCCACGTCATTTGCAGGAAATTCGGCGGATTATCTGCGACCACTGCTGTCCAAGACAGGAACCGATTGGGGACCGATGTGGTTGGCGTTCCCGGGAGCGAGGGCATCCTGCCCTCGACGTCGGATAGGGGTCGGTGACGCGAAGTTCGAGGGCAGGATGCCCTCGCTCCGGTTACAGATGGATCATTTCGTGATGGCGGTTGGAAAAGACGATTTTTGACAGGTGTGTTCTGCGACCGTAAGTAACTCCTCTGCGACTTAGGTTCCGACCCGGAGTCGGCCTTGCCGCGCCGAGCGGTTTTCACGAATGACGATATCCACGTCACGTCCCAGCTTCGTCAGAAGGCGCAGCAACCGCTCCATTGAGTATTCCGTGAAGTCGCCTCGCAGCAGCCGCGACACATCGGGTTGAGAAAGACCGAGCATCCCGGCTGCCTCCACCTGCTTGAGGCCGCGCTTGCGAATGATCCTGTCGATCCGCGCAACCAGTTCGGCTTTTAGCAGGTGCGCGTCGGCATCCGGAAGTCCCAGATCGGCGAACACGTTTCCGCTGCCGCATTCGATCCTGACATTTCCCGATTTCATCGATTTAACCTCCATTCCACGGGTCTCGGCGCGCCAGCGGCCATGTCTCAATATAGTGAATCCACCATATTTGTGCAATCGATTTAATTATGCCTACAGGTGCGGTCGTTGCCGATTCGAAACCTTGCATGCCTCTCCGATATCGCCGCGGTTTCCTGTTGCATGTCAAACTTCGAGATTGACCTGATCCCGTCTACATCATATATAGTAAGTACGGATACGCAGTTCGCTCCACAACGGCCCGCAAATCCGCCGGTTCAACGGTCTGCATTCCCCTGACAGGGCCGCGGATCGCACTGATTCATGGTGGAAGCGGTAACGCGTCACGGAAGGACATTATGCCGCGCACCTACAGAGCCTGCCTGATCGGATGCGGACGGATGGGCGCGACAATTGACGACGAAGTCGAAAGCCGTCCGGATCGCTATCTGTGGCAACCCTTCTCGCACGCCGCTGCCGCCGTCGCCTGCGACAGAACCAACCTCGTCGCGGTTTCAGACGTGGTCGCCGGGAAAGCGGAATCCATACGGCAACGCTACGGCGCCGGGCGCGCCTACACTGATTATCGACAGATGATTGAAAAAGAGAAGCCGGACATCGTCTGCATCGCCACCCGACCCGGACCTCACGCGGAGATCACAGTCTTCGCCGCCGAAAACAACGTCAGGGGCATCTACTGCGAAAAGCCGCTCTGCTGTTCGATGGAAGAAGCGGATGCGATGGTCGACGTTGTCCGGAGGTACGGGGTCAAATTCAACTACGGCACGCAGCGCCGCTATATACCGGTCTATCGCAAGGTACGCGAGTTGGTGGATGCCGGCGAGATCGGCAACATCCTGTGCACGATCGCACAATACGGCGCGAGTTCGGCACTCTGGGGCTTGACGCACGCCGCCGATATGCTGCTCTTCCTCGCCGGCGACCCGGAAGTCGACTACGTACAAGGTACCGTTGTCTGCAGCGATTCGGATTGGGACGGCAACCGGCTGGACGTCGATCCGGCGATTACCAGCGGCTACGTCCGCTTTGCCAATGGCGTCCACGGCTACAACACGGCGGGCACCGGTCCCGAATTCGAGGTCTGCGGCAGCGAAGGGAAGATCCGCATCCTCAACAACAGCCGGGAATGCCAAATCCGCAAGAGAAGCCACGTCTTCTTTGAAGAGACGCCGTTCCCGGATGTACCACGCGCCACGGGAACCGTGATGGGCATCGCAGACATCGCAGAGGCCATAGATGCGGACCGTGAGACAAAGGGACCGGTCCACCTGGCTCGCCGGAGCCAGGAGATGTTGATGGGCATGATCGAGTCGCACCGGTTGGACGGGCAACGCGTCGCGCTACCGATGACCAACCGGAGCATGTACGTCGGCCGCAGAAACTGGTAACCTCACTGCCTTCAAGGGCCGATGTTAATTCGACAAATCGTGGAGGCCGGACAGCGTGCATGAATTCGAATTTCTCGGGGATCTGATCATCATACTGGGTTCGGCGGTCCTGGTCGCAACGGTACTGCGCCGCGCGGGCATCCCGTCGATCGCCGGTCTGATTCTTGCGGGTATGCTGGCCGGACCCACGGCGCTTGGTCTGGTGGACGACACGCATCAGGTCGAGGTGATGGCCGAGGTCGGGATCGTCCTGCTGCTCTTCGGGATCGGCCTTGAACTTTCCCTGAGTCATATGCGGCGCATGTGGAATGCCATACTGCTGGGCGGCGGCATCCAGGTATCCGCCACGATTCTCTGCACCGCCCTTGCAGCAGGCTGGTTTGGAATGACGCCGGGGCCCGCGGTTTTTCTGGGATTCATCGTCGCGGTCTCCAGCACGGCCATCGTGCTGCGCGGACTCTCCGCCCGGGGTGAATTGGACGCGCCGCACGGCCGCCTTGCCGTCGGGATACTCATCTTCCAGGACCTGTGTGTGGTTCCGATGATTCTGGCGGTTCCATTCCTGGCAGGTCAGGACGGTACCACGTGGGAGATCGCGGTGGCAGCCGCCACGGGTCTCGCCATTCTGGCGGGCGTGCTTGTTGCCGCCAACCGAACGGTACCCTACATACTTGCATTCGTCGCCAGATCGAGAGAGAGAGAGCTGTTTGTGCTCACGGTGTTTCTCGTGTGTTTCGGCATTGCGTGGGTCCTGTCCATGGCGGGAATTTCGCTCGCGCTGGGGGCGTTCCTTGCGGGCCTGGTCGTCGCCGGCAGCGAGTTTCGTCACCAGGCGATGTCCGACCTGATACCCGTGCGGGAAGCCTTCGCCAGCCTCTTCTTCGTATCCGTGGGCATGCTGCTGGATGTCTCCGAGGTATTTGCGCACCTGCTGCCGACACTCGGGCTTTGCGGACTGATTCTGGTTGGCAAGTTCGTCATCGTGCTTGGAATGGGCCTGATCCTCCGGCTTCCGCTCCGCGTGGCAATCCAGTCCGCGGCGACGCTGTGTCAAATCGGCGAGTTCTCGTTCGTACTCCTGAACGCGGCCTCGGGAACCGGGCTTCTGGGGGACGCACTGTCTGATAACCTCCTCCTCGCGATCATCCTGTCCATGTTGCTCACACCCATCGCCATCGCGCTCGCCCCTCACCTGGCGCTGGGGGTCACCCGCATTCCGTGGCTCAACCGGATTCTGGACGCCGAGCCCCCCGGGATCGACACGCACGAACCGCACAGCGACCACGTTATCGTCGCCGGATACGGCCGCGCAGGCGAGGAGGTCTGCCAAGCGGCCAGGGACGCGGGGTTCGCCTGCGTCGCGGTTGACGTCAACGTGGACAACGTCCGCAGGGCGCATGCGGCGGGCGACCTGGCGGTGTACGGCGACGTCACCCAGACGGAAGTCCTCGAAGAACTCGGATGCGGGGATGCGCGTCTGGTTGTGGTGACGATCAACGACACCCGTGCGACCGAGGTCGCCGTCCGCGCGATTCGCCGCTCGGCACCGGACACCACAATCATCGCGCGCACCCTGTACGACATGGACGAGAGCTCACTGCGCGCCGCGGGCGCCACCCGCGTCATCACGGCCGAAGCGACCACCAGCGACGTCGTCGTGGACACATGCCTGGAGGAACTGGGTGGGGAAGAGTCGGAGACGTAGACAGCGTCACCCGTGGCGTTGACGGGACCGGCCCCTTATCCCGCAACCTGTCATGCGAAAGATTGCCAGATAAGAGCCGCCGCGCGAAATCTGTAGGGGCGACCGGCCGGTCGCCCCTACGAAAACCAGCCTGAGGGCAGACACGAATGTCTGCCCCACCTTCACACCCGCTTCCTCACTGTCTCGATAAGCTAATGGGGCGAGCGTCTAACTAAGGTGAAAATGAAGAACGTGAATCGTCTGATTCGGCTGACTGTAATCGCTCTCGCGATTCTCGCGTTCGCTTCGGCGGGCTTCGCGGCAGAACAAAGCGATGATGGCGTGGAGAACCTGCGGCGGCGCGCCATGAATGGTGAGGCCGAGGCGCAATTCCTTCTCGGGGCCATGTACGCGAGCGCGCAGGGCGTGAAGCAGGACTTTGCGGAAGCGGTCAGGTTGTTGCGTCTCGCCGCCGATCAGGGTCATGCCGACGCGCAGGCCAGCCTCGGATGGATGTACGCCCAGGGTCTGGGCCTGAAACGGGACAACGCAGAGGCGGTCAAATGGTACCGCGCCGCCGCCGATCAGGGACACGCCGACGCCCGGTTCAAGTTGGGAACCGCCTACTCCCGCGGCCGGGGCGTGCAGAGAGACCTCGCAAAAGCGATCGAATTCTATCGCTCCGCGGCTGGCCAGGACCACGCCGGCGCGCAGTACCTGCTCGGAATCATGTACGCCAACGCCCGGGGCGTGCCGCGGGACTACGCCGCGGCGTTAAAGTGGTTCCGCAGCGCGGTTGACCAGGGCTTTGCAAGAGCGCGATCCCAAATCGGGATGATGTACGCCATGGGTCTGGGCGTGGAGCGGGACGACATTAAAGCCTACGCGCATTGCAGTCTTGCCGCCGCTGCCGGAGACAGCATGGGCAGCGTCGTACGCGACAACCTGGAAAATTCGATGACGCCCGCCCAGATCGCGGAAGCCAGGCAACTTGCGCAGAAGTGGAGCGAGAAACCGAAGTCGGGCGAAGAATGAGTGAATGAGTGAACCCGGAAAAACAACAAGGCCCCCTGAATTGAGAGGGCCTTTATTGTTACCCGGGTGGACTGGATGTCCACGATCCCGGTTTGAAACGGTACGACGGTGCGCCGGGAAACGCTGCGGAGTCCCTGACCACCTTGCCGTGACGATTGGATTCGTTATCAGCAGCGCGGCGTTACTCAATCAGCCAGCTGTCTCTTGCTCAAATCAATTGAAACGGAAAGACGAGGGTCTCCAACAGGGTCGCCCGGCCTCGGATGTTCCAGAAACGTTATGCTATCATAGAAATCATCCAGCGCCACAAATACGCCGTACTGTTGCGCCCATTCCCTCATCCTTCGATTGCAGCTGTACTTCCACGATACGACCTCAATACGCCATCCCCGCTTTTGCATTCGAGACAGATCGGCGTGAAATCCAACGCCATCGAGAAAACCCGCGCCATCGCCGGTCAACATGACGACTGTACCCGGGTCTCCGTTGTTGTCGAAACCATCCCGCAACATTTCTGTCTGCAATATCTGGTCTACGCCCTGTTCGCGTCCATACAGGGTGCCTCGTTCCAGCAGCCTCACCTCCACACCGCTGTTTTCCAGTCGATTCCAGACACTTCTCAATTCCGGTGGGACCGAACCTGCGGCAACAGCCCGCCTGACGGTTTGCCCCGCGTGCGCCAACTTTAACATATTCGGGAAATGTATCCGTACCCGTGATCGGGCAGATTCGCCTTCCCGGTCAACAGCAACGTCCTGAGCGCCAATGAAGATGTTAGAGTTATCCCAATAGATGAAGACATCATTCATCCTACGCTACCCCCGTGTCTTTTTAATCCGTGAATCGAGAGGTTGTTTTCATCCTGGTATGCGAATCGGCCCGATATTTCTCCCGCATACGTACCGTTACATTTCCATCTCGTATCCCAGCTTCCACACGTCCACTCGCAGTGCCACATTCGATCTTGCCGATCGTCCCGCATCCGCAGCAACCCGTCTTTGGAAATCTCCACAATTTCGTGGCATTTTGTCAAGTAGAAAGATCGCCATGGTGTACGCCGAGCGGTCTGAACGCACGTGCAAAACGCCTCACTGGACGAGCCCGCAGTGATGCGTCAAATGATCATTTCAATCGACAGCCGAGGTGCTACAGATTGGATCTTGACGATGTTCTCAATGGCGTCGTATTCGCACGAGGCGTGACACAGATGCACAAGATTTCAGTTGACATTTTGCATTCAAAATGCAAATATTCCAGTAATGGCCCAGCTTTACATCAAACGATCTCTTGAACCTGTCCTCAGAAAGGCGGTCAGCGAGTTCCCGGCCGTCATCCTGACCGGTCCGCGCCAGTCCGGCAAGACAACACTCCTTAAACGTCTGTTTAGCGAGCAGTTTCGCTACGTATCCGTAGAGCCCCCGGATGTTCGCGCGGCTGCTACCGAAGACCCGCGAGGATTCCTGGAGCTGTATCCCGCGCCGGTGATCTTCGACGAGGTACAATACGCACCCGACCTGCTCTCCTATATCAAGGAGAGGATAGACGCAGACCGGAGCCGAGCCGGTCAATACCTGTTAACCGGCTCCCAGAATCTGCTGCTCGTCCAAAACATTACCGAGTCGCTGGCGGGCCGTGCTGCCATTCTACGACTCTTGCCATTGTCGAGGCGTGAAATCGATGGGCGTCCTCACGCGCCCCTCGCCTGGGAGCTCGAAAGCCAGTCATCCGCGAGTCCGCGCTCCGGCTTCGGTGCGTTGTGGCAGGAGTTCCTTGGCGGCGGTTATCCGGAACTCGCGATCCAACCCGACCGGGATGTCTCTCTGTGGCATTCAAGCTATATTCAAACCTATCTCGAACGGGACGTGCGGGCGCTGCGACAGGTCGGCGACCTGACCCAATATCAGAATTTCCTTCGCGTACTGGCGGCCCGAAGCGCCCAGCTCCTGAACCTTGCCGATGTCGCACGCGACCTCGGGGTTGCCGTCAATACGATCAAAGCCTGGCTGTCAGTACTCGAAGCCACCTACCAGGTCATCGTCCTTCGACCGTACCACGCCAACATCGGAAAACGGCTGGTCAAATCACCGAAAGTCTATTTCAGCGACGTCGGGACACTGTGCTACCTGGTAGGTCTAAAGGACCCGAACCATGCCGCATCGGGGCCCATGGGCGGCGCGATATTGGAGACGGCGGTTCTCTCAGAAATCGTTCGGACATTGACCCACCGTGGAATAGACCCGCGGATATATTTCTTGCGTACCCTGGCGGGAACCGAAGTCGATTTCGTGGTCGAAGCAGACGCAGGGCTCGTCCCCATCGAAGTAAAGCTGTCCGCCACGCCCCGTCCGGCTATGGCCGCCTCCATCAGGAGGATCCAGAATGATATGAAGGGAAGCGCCGGACGCGGATTCGTCGTACATCCGGGAGACATCCGCTTGCCACTTGCGCCGGATGTTACCGCTATTCCCTTAACCGATCTCTAAGGCGACATCAATCAGATGTCCCATCGGTCCGTCAATGATTCGCCATTTGTGCAATGGCTTCCACGAACTCAGGGGCTTCGATATCTTCGAATCTCTTCTCGATGATTGAGACCGCGTCGGCTTTCTGCCAGGTTTCCCAATGAATCCGGAGGGCCGCGTGCACGTTTTCGGCGAGGTGGTCAGGCTCCGGGTGAACGATCACGAACCGGCGCCCCTCCCTTCCGGCATACCAATCGATCAGTTCATTGTTGACGCCCCTGTCACCAAAGCCGTAGCCGCAGACAACCATTGTGTTCGCTTTTCCAATGGTCGATCTGAAGCAATGCCGGAGTTCGCGAAAGATCCCTGAGCCATTGTCCGAGAGCTTGTTGAAACTGCCGATCAGCAGCATCCTCGGAATATCTTCCGCGTACAGAAAGGCGCCGTCAACCTCGATGCGCTGGGGATACAGGTCTGGCGGGATGCGTCTGACCTTTCCGTCCCGGTAGCGGTACCAGTCGACAGAACCATGCAATTTCAGGAATGGAACCTTCGCCTCGGATATGAGATCGCCGTTCCAGGGTGAAATTTCATCCTCGCCGTCCGAGAATCCATCGGCGAGCGCAACGTTCCGGTCCTTCAAAAACGCCTCGACGTGGGTTTCGTGACAAAGCGTCGATATACAGGTTACGTTGAAGGCCTTGCAGGCGTATTCGACGGCATTCAACTGGCGGACCCGGTCCGGTTCGGGCCGGTAACGCAGAAGACTTCGCCTGACGACGTCCGCGATGTAGTTGCACGTTTCCCACAACAAGCCACCCAGGTCGTCAGGAACAACCGGTTCGGTTGTATGTACAGCGGCTTCGCCTCTTTCCATTGCGGTATGAGTGAGCGACAGCCAGTTGGCTCTCAGCCTCTCCACAAACAGGCGAAGCGCCGGATTCTCCGTTTCACCCAACTCATTATCCAGCGCCTGCCGCGCGAGGAAGTATATATCCTCATAGTTGGCCTTCCGGTCGACGAATGTGGACAGGTACGTCTCAGCCTCCTCATGAAGCCGCTTCACCATGCTCATGGGTAACCTGACTTCCGCCGTTTTCGGTTCTTCTCCGCCGCTCAGGTAAAAACACCCGTCGCCGTGCCGGGTAACCCCCCGTCCGGAAACAACCAGGTCGGTGAGGTCCTGAACGGAAGGAAAGCCCGCCGCTTCCGACGTTCCGGCGCCCAGAATCATGGCGATATTGGTGTTCCTGAAAAGGCCATGTCCTTCCCACAACGTGGGCTGAGGCTGATAGCGCTCAACCTGAATGCGGTCTTCCTGTTCGCGTGCCTGCAGAAGATCGTAGGCCGTCTGCCGGCGCAACCAGTACTCGGCGTCGGACCATCCGGCCTTCTCCAGACGAATCGCCATTTCGGGCGAGACGGCGGCGTGTCCGTTTAGCACCCTGGACAACGTGTGACGGGCTACGCCCAACACCCTCGCGGCGTCCGTGACGTTGAGGCAAAGCGGGTCGAGCCAGTTCTCGACGATGCTGAGACCGGGATGAGGCGGTTTCTCAATAGCCATGGTATTTACCCCGCGCTGGTTGTAGCAACACAGTTCAACACCGTACCCAGCGAACTTCGCTTACGTTCAAGTCTATTTGTCAATCGGCTGGTTCACAGCAGGTTGTAATCCAGAGAGCTCGGGCCGGGGGCGTCACTTCGAATAGATTCGTCCGAGGGAAGGCGCTGTGCAGGGGATCACCGGGCGGGGATTTTCCAGATTGTGCATGACCTTGCCGACGAAACGAACCGCGTTGACGGAGAACGGTACGCGGCTGAGAATGTATCGCGTACCGGTACGCATATCAAGTGTTTTTAGTGGTGTCCGAATGAGAGATCTACAGGAGTGACACGCCGTCGATCCGTGCCGCCTTTTTGTCGAAGGTGTAGCGCGGATGCGCTGCGGACCGTTCGGCAGCCGCCAGGATCATCAGATCCGAGAACCCGCCGCCGGAAACCCGGTATCGCACCGCGGCCCGCGCCACGTCGCCGGCCTCTTCCATGACAAGGCTCTCCGTAGCTGCAAGTTCCAGTAACACATTCGAAATCTGGACGGGAGTAAACCCGTATGCCCGTTCAAGCACCCAGGCAAGTTCGACGATTACCTCGCGACAGACGAATCCCGGACGCTCCGGTGTCAGTGACTCCAGCAGTGCACGGGCGGCCTCGGCCTGTTGCTCGTCATCGCGTACCAGATAGCGAACGAGTACATTGGTATCCAGGCCGATCATTTGCCGGCTGCTCCGTCGGATACGGCCCGTTCCATCTCCTCGATGGTCACGACAGAGCCAGGGCGCTGAAGCGAGCCGAATAGCCGGCTGATGGGCCGCAGGGGCAGAAGTCTCACGTCGCCGTCGGTAATGACGTAGCGAACCCTGTCACCCGCCTGAACGCCGAGCGCCTCCCGCACGTACTTCGGAATTGTGGTCTGTCCCTTGCTGGTGATCGAAGATTCATACATGACGGCGCCTCCCATTTCCTTGAAATATACGACATTTCATTTCTTTTTACAATAAAGTAAGGAAAATTTCTCATTGCAGTACGTATAGCTGTGACTCCCGCCCGTCGAATACTGACGCAGCCGAGCCAGCGACACGCTTCACTCTGCTCGAATGTTTCGCGAACTCCAAGTTCAGCGCCGTCGGCACACTGGCGCCCTGCCTCGATCAACACGGCGGACAAACCAGCCGGTCAGAGGTCGTCACCGGTCAGGATGTCCAGGTATTCGTGGTAGGAATAGTATCGACCACGCTGCCTGCCCGTGATTTCAGCAAGCACGGCGAGGCTTTCAAGTAATTCTATGGCCTTGCGGGCCGCTGGCGCCGTCAGTTCCAGCAACTCGCCAACCAATGCAACGTTGACAACCGGATGTGGCGGAAGGAGGTCGAGCAACCGAACCGCGGCGACGGTTGCGTGTTCGCTGGCGAGAAGCCGGCGGCGATCCCGTGCCACGACGGAATGAAGCGCCTCCGCGACACGAACACCATCTTCGGCGGCGTCACGCACACATCCCAGAAAATACGTGGTCCAGCCTTCCCAATCACCTTTGTCGCGAACGGCCGTCAACCGCGCGTAGTATTCCTGTTGACTGCGCCTGAACGCGAGGCTGAGGTACAGGAGCGGTCGGTCGAGAAGCCCCCAATGCTCAATCAATAGCGCGATCAACAGCCTGCCGATGCGACCGTTTCCGTCGAGAAACGGATGAGTTGTTTCGAATTGCGCGTGCGCAAGCCCAGCCCGCACCAGCGGCGGAAAATCGCTGTCTTCGTACAACCATCGTTCCAGCGCCGACAGAGCTTCAGGGACCTCTTCAGGGGGCGGCGGGACGAAGTGGGCGTTACCGGGTCGGGTGCCGCCGATCCAGTTCTGCGACCGGCGTACTTCGCCGGGCCCTTTGCCTTCGCCTCGAACGCCCTGCATCAGGATTCGGTGTGTGTCGCGAAGCAGGCGGATACTAAGAGGAAGTCCATCCGGGTCCGCGATCTGTTCTCGGGCATGCGCAAGCGCCTTTACATAGTTGCAAATCTCACGAACATCGTCGGGGAGTTCGCTTCGACCTGTGGCTTCAAAAGTAACGACGTCACGTAGCGTGGCCTGCGTCCCTTCAATCCGGGAGGTAATAACCGCCTCCTTGCGCACAAATCCGAATAGAAACCATTCGGTGCTGGGCACCATTACGCCCGCGATCCGGAGACGAGCAAGGGCCGCATCCGCCGCGTCGTGGAGTCCGATTGTCCGACCGTCAAATGCCAGCGGTGGATCGCCTGGCGGGAGCGGAAAAGGTACAAACGCTCGAACTTCCTCGCCGAGGGTGCTGACAATTCGATATTGGCCGGTCACACGTAACATAGGAGGATAAACCGCCTTTCCTTTGTCGAAATATTAAGAAATGATCGTATCTTTGTCAAGTATTTATGAAACGTTCGTTTCCTTATGTGGTCGTTACAATACGATCGTTTCCTTAAGGCCATGGCATTCTGAACACCGCTGCACGAAACGGAGAAACCCCGACGGGCGACGCCATCGGGGTCATTCAATCGTCTGAACGAATGTCGTTTGCAGTTCCGATTCAATGGAAATCGGTCGCGCAATTCTATGAAGTCTATTTCGTCAGGGTCTGAAAATCTGTCGCCAGACTGAAAGCGCGACCGATTCCAGTTCCGCAGCGGACCCGGCGTTTTCGATCACGAAGTCCGCGGCCTCAACCTTTTCGGACTCCGGCAGTTGACACGCCATCCGTTCCCTGACTTCCGCCTCCGTCAACCCCTTCCGCTCCATCGCCCGGTGAATCCGGACCGTCTCCGGCGCCGTGACGACCACCAGAACGTCGCACAGCTCGTGGTGGTCCCCCCACTCCAGGATCAGGGCCGCATCGATCACCACCGGGCGTTCGGGATATTGTGCGAGCGCGCTCCGGGCGCGGTCCTTCAACTCTTCCACCAGCGTGGGCCAAACGATGGCGTTCAGGCGGTCCCGCGCCGCGTTTGACGCGAAAGCGCGCCTGCCCAGTTCCCGGCGAATCAGGACGCCGTTTTCATCCAAAATACCCCTGCCGAATGCCTCTGTCAGCGACCGCAATACCGCCGGGTCGTCCACGGCCGCACGCCCCACCTCGTCCGCCTCGATCACGACCCCGCCCTGCCGTTCGAAGACGTCGCAAACACGGCTCTTGCCGGCGCCGATGGCCCCTGTTACCCCAACGATCACGTCCGGTCTCCGGAGCGGCGCACGCGGAGTCGGAGGCGCAGCGGCAACGCGTCTTCAGGCGATTCCTCATTCCATTGTTCGATAATCCGGCGGTTCCGGACGCGGACAGCGATGAATACGCCGAGAACCAGCAGCGTCATATAGAACCACAGCGCCCCCGCCGATGTCAACAGGGCCGTTGCGCTGAACCGGCCCTCGGCGTATTCGGCCCACTCGCGTTCGAATTTGCGGGGCGTGAGTCCAGTGATCCGGTACAGTGCGACGTCGAACGCGGCGCCCGCGCGGAGCGATTCGACGATCTGCGCTACGGTGCCGGGACCGCCCAGATGGATCAGGTACAGGACGGCCAGCAGGCTTTCGGTATAGGCCAGGCTCGCTTTTGAAGAAGAAAAACCGAGCACCCCATCGATTTCATCCAGCGGAATCAGTCCGCCGGAGAAAATCGCGTAGGAGAGCTCGGTGCTTTCCCGTAGCCGCCATTCCTGCGCGGCCCACATGGCCACGCCTTCGTCGAACCAGCGCGGCACGCGGGTGCGAGCCAACTGGTGAAGCAGAATATGCGATATCTCGTGCCGCGCGGTTTTCAGGACCTGTCCGCGCTGCCCCGGCAACAGGCGCAACACCGCGATCCGTTCGGCGGGGAAGGCGCAACCCGCGCCCCAGTGGGGGATGAGTCCGCGGGTAACGGACTGAAAAAGCGCCTGTGAACCGGCCACGTAGACGATGATAGGGACGTCCTGCCCGCCGCCCAGCTTCCGCGCGACGTCAGATCTTGCGGAAATCAGCTCATCCAGCAGCACCCGCGCCGGCTCGCGATCGATATCCTGAAATCGGAGCGTCAGTCCTTCCCGTTCGAGTCGTTCCCAGCCAGTGGCCGATACCGGCCGGCAGAGCAGGCAGACCACCCATATCAACGGGCAGAACCGCCGGACGTTCATCGCCGTTTCCTGTTACCCAGATACTTGAAGAAGTCCGTGCGCAGGGGCAGCACGACCGTGGTCCCTTCGCCGAGTGTTTTTTCATAGGCTTCGAGGGTGCGCTGGAACTCGTAGAACCGCGGGTCTCTCTGGAATGCGCTCGCATAGATCGCCAGCGCTTCGGCATCCCCCTGGCCGCGGATCAGCTGGGACTTCTGAAACGCATCGGACTTGATCCGCGTGACCTCCAGGTCGGTCTCCGCGCGGATCTTGAGGGCGGCTTCTTCGCCCTCGGCGCGATACTCCTTGGCCTGCCGGGCGCGCTCGGCCCGCATCCGGTCGAATACGTTCTTCTTGTTCTCTTCGGGCAGATCGGCGCGTTTGACGCGCACGTCCACCACCTCCACGCCCAGTTCCGCGGCGTCCTGTCGCGACCGCGTCGTGACCATGTCCATAATCTCCCTGCGGTTCCCGGAGACGATCTCGTCCAGCGTCCGCCGGCCCAACTCCTCGCGGACCGCCGCGTAGATGATATCGTCCAGCCGGGACTGGGCGCCGCGAACCGTTTGCACGGACTTCAGGAATTTCAGCGGGTCGACAATGCGCCACCTGGCGAAATTGTCGACGGTCAGGTTCTTCTTGTCCAGTGTGTAGATGGGCGCCGGATCCGCGTCGCTGTAGAGCAGACGATCGTCGAAGGAGTGAAGCCGCTCCACAAACGGCACTTTCCAGTGCAGGCCAGGGCTCTTGATGGTGCGTCTGGGTTCTCCCAGCCTGGTCACCACCACCTGTTCACGCTCGTCCACCGTGAACAGGACCGATTCGATGAGGAGACCCGCCAGCACGACCGCCACGATTGCCTTGATCAACGATTTCATATTCAGTTTCCCCCTGCAGTCGCTGGTTGATTACTTCTAGCGGCCCTGGGCTGCAACTGCAGCATGTTCAGAAAACCGCTCCCCTTGCCGTCGGACTCCACCACGTATTTCTGAATACCCGGCAGGATCTTCTCCATGGTTTCCAGATAAAGCCTGACTTCGGTTACGTCTTTGGCCTTCCTGTACTCGGTCAACACCTCCAGGAATCGCTCCGCGTCACCCTGGGACCGCTTGACGCGTTCCACGGTATACGCCTCCGCCTCCCGTACCATCTTCTCCGCTTCGCCTCGGGCCCTGGGAATCACTTCGTTCCGATAGGCTTCAGCTTCGTTGCGAAGCCGCTCCCGGTCTTCCCGGGCGCTGGCGACGTCCTTGAATGCGTGGTCCACCTCGCGCGGCACCGAGACCGTCTGCAGCTTCACGTTCTCAACGTGCAATCCGATATCGTAGAGATTGAATACCTCTTTGACCTGTTCCTCGATCTCTCCCTGGATCTTGAATTTCCCTTCTGTGAGCGCTTCATCGATCGGCGATCGGCCCAGCACCTGCCGCAGCGCCGCTTCCACCACGCTCCGGACGGCGTGCACCTGGTCCGCGGCATTGAACAGATAGGCTTCAATGTCACTGATCCGGTACTGAACGATCAGTTCCACGTTCACGATATTCTCGTCGCCGGTGAGCATGGACGCCTCCCTGGCCACGGGCTGATAGCGCGGCACCGGCTCAATGGCGACGGTCCGGAACCCGATCTCCACCCGCTTCACTTCGCTCACCCGTTCGATTTCCACCGACTCGATCGGCCACGGGATATGGTAGTGGATACCGGGCTCCTCCACGCCCATGGATTTGCCGAACCGCAACACCACCGCCTGTTCGGCCGGCTGCACGATGTAGATTCCGCTCAGCAGCCATAACAGGATCAGAACGCCCAGACCGTAATAGACCAGTCGCGGGCTGAGGGACAGGTCGAAACTCGGCCGACCGGGGAAATCGTATTGTTGCATAGAACAAACCCCTTGATGAAATGGCTGGCGCCGAAATACCGCCGGAACGTAAGAATGCGGCGGGCGAACCTGCTATTGCTTCAGATAGTCACCGATTCGGTCCATCTGCTCGATGCCCCGCAGACAACACGTAACGCCGGCGACCCTGTTCGCGAACCGGGCGGCCGCCGGAACACTGCCGTTATTGAGATACGACCACGTAAAGCCCATCAGGAACGCGTCGCCGCATCCGGTCTCATCCACCGGATCATCCGCCGGCCGCGCCCGATAGTGTTGAACTTCCACGCCGCCGCGCCGATTTCTGACAACGGAATCCGCGCCGTCTTCGCCGCGCGTAATCAACAGCGCGCTCGTCCCGAGGTCCAGAACTTTCTCGCCGAATTCGCCGGCGGCCCCCGCGCTGCGCAGGGGCGCACCTGCGAGGAGACCGGCTTCATGTTCGTTCATCTGTACGATATCGGCGCAGGCCAACCACGCCTCCCAGCAGGGCGGCAGGCGAAAGAACCTGCGGCGGCGGCTGTCGATTCCCAGCGTCAGGCTGTGTACGTCCATCAGCACGAGACCGCGGGCTTCGCGGCGAAAGGCCCGCATCGTCTGCAGTTCAAGCTCCATCCCGGTGATGAAATTGAAGCAGACCGCATCGCAGTCCAGAAATGGCCGTAGCCGCTCGACCGGCAGCGCGGGCACGCCGCCCAGGAGCGTCTCCTGCTTCCGGTTCCCGGAATCGTAGGTTAAAAAACAGTGGGGATTCCGTTCGGGTACGAACCGGACGCCATCCAGTTGCACGGACGCCCAGGAACCCAGAAGACGCCGAACCGCGTCTTCAACGTCTTTCCCCACGTTGCACACCGGAAAAATCTCGGCGGACCCTATCCGGTCCAGTGCCGCGATACTGTAAAGGATGCCGCCATAGCTTTCCGTGCGGGTCCCGTCGGGCGTACAAATCGTATCCCGGTTGATTGAACCGACCACCGCGATACGGCGCGCGTTTCCGGGCATTGCCAACCTCACCGGGAGCAGTTTTTGAATGTACCACAAAAGCCCGAAGGTGTCAACCCCAAACCCCCTTTCAATGAAGCGCCCGGCGCCGCAAAACGATAGCGCTCCGCGTCACCCCGCGCGGTCGGGCGGCCCATCGAGGTTCACGGATTCGACGCGCCGGCGCAACGCGTTGTGGCGCTCGAGGTTTGGATCCTTTTCGAGAAGTTCAGCCGCTTCCTCCCGGGCCGACCGGACCAGGTCCACGTCACGGGTCAGGTCGGCGAAACGAAATTCAGGATACCCCGCCTGCCGGGTGCCGAAGATCTGTCCGGGCCCGCGGATCTTCAGGTCCATCTCCGCGATTTCGAAACCGTCGCCGGTGGCGGTCATGGCGTCCAGCCTCGCGCGCGCGTCCGGCGACAGGTCACCGTCCGGATCGGCGATCAGGATACAATACGAAACGTCGGCGCCGCGGCCCACGCGTCCCCTGAGCTGATGGAGTTGCGCCAGGCCGAACCGTTCGGCGTGTTCGACCATCATCACCGTCGCGCCGGGAACGTCCACGCCCACTTCGATCACCGTGGTGGAGACCAGTACATCCAGTGAACCCTTCCGGAACGCGGCCATCACCGCCTCCTTCTCGGCGGGAGGGAGGCGGCCGTGAAGCAGCCCCAGCCTCAATCCCGACAACGCGCCGTTGCGCAATTCCTCGTATGCCGTGGCGGCGGCCCTGATGTCCCTGGCTCCGGAGTCATCGATTACGGGAAAGACGATATAGGCCTGACCGCCCGCAGAAACCTGTTCTTGCAGAAAACGATAGGCGTTTGGGCGGTTGGCCGCTGCACGCCATCCCGTCTTCACCGGTTGACGACCGGGAGGCAGCTCGTCCAGCACGGTAGCCTCCAGGTCCCCGTAGAGCGTCAGGGCCAGTGACCGCGGGATGGGCGTGGCCGTCATCACCAGGAGGTGGGCGCCGCCTTCCTTCTCCAGCAGTGCGGCCCGCTGCAGGACCCCGAACCGATGCTGCTCGTCCACGACCGCGAGACCGAGCCTGTCAAAAACCACGCCCTCGTGCAGGAGCGCGTGCGTACCGACCACCATCTGGACGCGACCCCAGGCCAGCCCTTGAAGGATCTCGCGTCGCTCACGTTGAGGTTGCCGACCCGTGAGCAGCGCGACCACCAGCCCCAGCGGGGCCGCAAGGGCCCGGATGGTCCGTGCGTGCTGTTCCGCCAGAATCTCCGTCGGGGCCATCAGCGCCGCCTGGGCGCCGCCATCCACCGCCGACAGCATGGCCGCCGTTGCCACCAACGTCTTGCCCGACCCCACGTCGCCCTGCAACAGGCGGCGCATCGGCCTGGCGCGCGCCATATCCTCGCCGATCTCGGTCAACGCGCGGCGTTGCGCCCCGGTGGGTTCGAAGGACAACGTCCCCAGCATTTTTTCGGTCAGCGGGCCCGCCGCAGGCAGAACGGGCCCCGATTTTTCACTTTGGAACGCCTGCAACGACCGAAGCCGCAGCTGGAAGTAAAGCAGTTCATCGAACGCGAGCCTGCGCCTGGCCGCATCAACATCCGCCATTTCGTCCGGAAAGTGAAGTTTTCTCACGGCTTCGCCGAGCGAGAGCGCCCCGAACCGGTCCCTCATCGGGTCCGGCAACGGTTCCGGCAGGCGCACTTCTTCCAGCGCATGGTAGATGACGCGGCGCAGTGCGCGGCTGGTGAGGCGTTCGGCCTTCATCCGCGCCGTCGTCGAATAGACGGGGATCACGCGCCCGGTATGGACCCGCGTTCCCTCTTCGCCATCCGAAATCACCTCCACGTCGGGGTGTACCATCTGCCGCTTGCGGCCAAACCGGGTCAACCTGCCCCCGACGGCAAGCAGGTCGCCGGACGAGAACGCCCGCCGAAGATATCGGTGACCTGAAAACCAGACGCATTCCAGGGTTCCCGATTCGTCTTCCAGCACGAGAACAAACCGGGGCCGTCTGCCAGGCACCACGTTTCCGCCGCGAACCGAGGCGACGGCAGTGACCTCCGCGCCTGCCGGCAGCGCGGCGATGGCCGACTGGCGCGTACGGTCCACGTACCGGTACGGGAGAAAGAGAAGGAGGTCCGCGACGGTGGATATCCCAACCTCACACAACAGTTCCTCCCGCTTCGCGCCCACGCCGCGCACGGCGCTCACCGGGACGTCGAGTTCGGGAAACATCGACCGGCCTCTCCTGATTGGACGGTGTTGAAGAGATACGCTGTCGGGCCGCTACAGGCGAACCGTGCGAATATAGCTATTCTATATATAGGCGTCAAGAAACCGCCTCCGTTTCCGGCGCATTGCGGCCGCATAAGGCGCATTTTCCTTGTTCCACGCCGATACGCGCCCTATCTTGCATCATGTCCTGCAACGCATTGCCCTGACTCGCGGGCGATTGCCGCGGATTCGCCTCAAGCGCGCACGGAGGAAAACGATGGAGTCCGGTTCCATTCATGAAGCCGCGAGCACCGGCGACCTCGACACACTGAAGAAGATTGTGGAGGAACGCCCGGGGGCGGTCGACCAGGACGACAAGTTCGGATGGCGCCCCATCTTCCACGCCGGCCTGCGGCGCCGCCGCGAAGTCGTTCAGTACCTGATCGACCGCGGCGCCGACCTGGCGGCCCAGGACGGTTACGCGATACACTATGCCGCCGAAGTGCCCGACAACAAAGACGTCGTGTCGTTGCTGGTCACTTACGGCGGACTCGACGCGCATACGAAACCGGGAAGCGAGGCCGCCCGGCAGTTCATCTACTCGGTTTTTCTGGCCAACGTCCAGCGGGTGGGCGCCATGCTTCGCGCCGATTCGCGGTTGGCGCGTGAACGGTACGCGCGCGGCGACACGGGACTGCACCACGCCTGTCGAAACGGCGACCTTGACATCGTCAGAAAGCTGGTCGACTATGGCGCCGACGTCAATGCCACCACGGACAACGGGCACTTTCCCCTGTACTGCGCCGCCGGTCACGGACACGCGGAGACGACGCGATTTCTCCTGTCAAGCGGAGCGGATCCGGAAGCCGCGATGGCCGATGGCAAGACGGTCGCGGAGTGGTTGAGACAATACGCGGATCACGACCCGCGACTGAAGGCGTGTCTCGCAGTGCTGGAGGAGTGAAATGACAGACTCCCGAGATCTCCCGGACCACGGTCAGATCGGCAGGGCACGATCCAAGCGCGGCGGCGGTGCGCAATAGCGGCAGGAATTGTTCCGATAAAAATCGGAATTATGCAGCCTGAATAACGTACGATAAAATCACTTGACAAGGCTTTTGCCAATGCTTTTATTAGGATAACGTGGAAGACCATTTATAACACCCTTTCCAACGCACTCCACCATATATGCGACAGGCGTCATTGTAGAAACACTATACTTTGTGGTACAACGGCCTACACTTCAGTAATAATTCAAGCAACGCAGGCCAACCTGCCAATCGTCAAAACATTCCACGCGAATGGATCGAAAGTAACGGATCCATCCGCGAATCACCTTACGGAAGCACCCCAGGCTGATCGTATTGACCGGTTCCACCGGTCCACAATAGCTGACGCGCCGGATTCTGAAGGTGGTTTTTTGCAGGATGTTCGTGACGGGGAGGCATACCCGACGCCCACGCCGCTCCGTCGGTAACCGTTGCGGCCGAAATCGTCCACGGACCGCGGCACGTAACTAATTTTTAGGGAGGTAGACATGGCAGGTAGAGTTATCGTAGGTCTCATCGCCCTCGGTGCGATCATTGGGGGCCTGGCTGGCGACGCGTTCCTCGGTGAGGGCATTCTTGCGCTCGTGCTGGTCATCCTGGGTCTCGCCTATGCGGGCGTTGCGATCGACGCTGAGGACGCAACTGCCTACCTCGTGCTCGCACTTGCCGTCGGCGGCGCGGGTATGGCCAACGTGCTGGGCAACATCCCGGGAATCGGCGAGCAGCTGGATGCGATCGTCGACCTGGCCGGTGTCTCACTGTATGCCGGTGTGGTCACCGTGCTCGTGCAGAGGACGCTGAATCGCCTCAAAGGATAAGCACCGCAGCGGGATGAGCAGCCTATAACGGCAGGCATGACTCTCGCAATCAGCCAGCGAGAGAAAGGGAATCCTCGTCACAACGCGTCCGCCCTGCCGAAGACGGACGGTATTTGACGGTCCCTCAACACAAATTCAGAAAGTTCTCAGCCTGCCAGAAAGCCGAAGTTAAAGCGTTTCAATACAGGTCGCCGGATTCCCAGACCCGATTCCGGCGACCTGTTCGTGTACGCGAGACCCCCGGGGGGAACGCCCGGGGGTCTTCACCTGTACAGCTGGTCCGCGCCGGCGTCTCTCCTGTCCGCGAACAAGCCGCCCCGATGATCTGGCGACGGCCCGGCACACACGGAGATTTGTGCGATGTCTCCCGATAACACACTCAAGAATCCTGTCCTGGTGTTTATCCTGATCTTCGTCGGATGTCAGCCTGACGAAGGGGTGACGGTTTCCGGCGCGGTCGCGAAACCGGGAACCTATCGGTACGTATCCGGTAAACCGGCGGCAGATTATCTGGGAGATGCCGGAGGCGCAACGGAGGAGGCGCTGCTGGACGAAGCCTTTGTGTCGCGCGCGCAGCCCGACAGGTCGGCAACAGAAACCGAAGATATCACAATTCCACTGTACGAAAACCCCGAGGTATCGGCCGGAGACGAGATCCGGATTCCCGCGCGCATCTATGACGTGCGACTGGACACTGTCCGTCTCGTGCAAAACGTCCGGCTGGTCGACAGGAGTCGAATCTATCGGATTCCATCGGGCGCACTTGTGACCGGGTGGACGGAACGCGGCGTGCAGGTGGCGCTGATGCTGGGACGCGGCAAGGCATACGAGTGGCCCGATACGTCGACCGCGGTGTCGGCCTTTCACTATCTGTACATCCATCTACATCCCGGAGAATACCCCCGCCTGTCGCGATTTACCGGTGAGACGGTGGACAGCCTGGAAGCGCTTGAGGACGCCGGAACAATCCAAAGGGGCGTCATACACTCCCTGAATTATACGCGTGACGGCGGCCTGCAGCTTCCGCCCGTTGGCTATTGGCGGGTGATGAAGGGCGTTTTCCTGGCCCCGAGGAGCGCATCGCGTCCAGGAGGTGGAATGCGCCGGCGCCGCTTCGAGGACGGACGCGTATGGACGACTTTTCCGGACGGGCGGCAGCGATGGCAATATCCCGACGGGCGGGTCAGCGTGAAATTTCCCAAGGGCTCCAGCGAAGACCGGTATCCGGACGGAAGGGTCGTGTATACTGACCGGCGTAAGAACCAGCGAATCACCTATCCTGATGGCCGCCGCGAGTGGCGAATGGCGACGGGAACGCGGGTACACCAGGGGGAGGACGGCCGGGTTGTCGGGCACAATCTGGATGGCGTCCTGGTTCAGCAACTTCCGGACGGAACAACCCTCGGGGTCCCTCCCAACGTACCTGTGGAGATGCATGAAGCCGAAGGGAAGGCAGCTGTTCCCGCCCCCCCGGCGGGAAACAGTCCTGCCGGAGGCGCGCCCGACGCCACAGCGGACGGGCGCTCACCAGAGTCGCCACCTGGCAGGGCCGCGTTGGCGCCTGGCAGCGCTCCGTCGGCGCCACACGGTCAGGGTTCCCTGCTGATCGTTCCGTCAGATAAAGGTGCGACGGTTGATATATCGGGCGGTTCGACCCGCGAGACTTTTCCCGATGGGCGGCTGGTGCAGACCGGTACGGACGGACGGACGTTCACCACCTGGCCGGACGGAAGAATGGAAGTCCGGATGCCTGCCGCTTACGCGTATCCGGGCCGGCTGAGAACGGACCTCGCAACGGTCGACCGGCTTCCGGAGGCGGTTGCCGTCGGCGAGGAGTTGACCGTCTCGGGACAGGTCCACGGCGAGGTTGAAGATGTAAACGTGATGGGTTTTCTCGTGCCGGACGGTGACGCGATTGAAGGCGACGTGGTCTGGCGGGGACGGCGGTTTCACGCGCGGTTCCGGTTCGGGGAGGCAGGGCATTGTCGGATACAGGTCCAGGTTGTCTTGCCCAAAGCGCGTACGTACACCTCTTCCCATCAATCGGTGATTGTCGGCAATCCCGGCAGGCTGGAAGACGAGGTGCTTTCCATTGTACCGTATCCGGGGGACGAGGCCGCCCAGCTTCTTCTGATCGATCGAATCAACGCGGCCCGGAAACGGATTCGCCGTGGTTCGGTGTTTCCACATCCCGAGTTGATGTACGTGGCCCGTATCCGGCTGGAAGAGATGCTTGCCATGGGTTTTGTATCTCATTTTTCCATGACGGGGCTGGACGCGGGGTGGCACACCGACTACCGGCGGTTGCCCTTCCACCGCGTGGGTGAGAACGTGGCGAGATCGCGTTTTGTCGAAACGATGCACGCCAACTGGATGCTGAGCGCGGGGCACCGTGCGAATATCCTGGCGAAGCACTGGACGCACGTGGGAGTGGCGGTTGCGGAAGCGGAGGGATCGGTCTGGGGCGTTCAGGTGTTCGGACAGGGTTTCGACCAGGGCCCTTAACGCCGTTGCCTTTCCCTGTGCCCGGAACCCGCGGTAAAATAGAGCCGGAAGAAAACACTTGACAAAACAGACATATGTCTGTTTTTTGTTTGTGAACATTTCTTCAGGAGCATGTGGAACCTTTTTCACCCCCGGCAAAGGTCATCCAGGTGCGGGACGTATCGGACAATATTAAAAGAGAACGCTTTTCAGCCTTGCAGGACAGCGGATTACAGCGCCTCCGGACCGATCTGAACAGGATCAGGGCCCGGACGAAAACGCCACGCTGGTCGCTGGCGCATCTGGCCGGGCGCCTCTGCGAACTCTCTTCCGGTTCAGGAGCCGGTCTGCTCACGGCTGCCTTCCGGCTGGTGCTGGATGCGCAGCTCGGGCATGAACCGGTGGCCTGGATCACGGCCACGCCGGATACCTTCTTCGCCCCCGATGCCGCCGAAAACGGCGTGGACCTGAATGCCCTCGTCGTCATCCACGTGCCCGACGCCCAGTCCGCGGCGCGTTCGGCGGACCGGCTCCTGAGGTCGGGCGCCTTCGGCCTGATGGTGATGGACCTGCACGCCGATCCCGCCATTCCGTTTCCGCTGCAGGCGCGCCTGGCCCACCTGGCGCGGGCCCACGACACCGCCCTGCTCTGCCTGACCTCAAAAGCCAGGGAGACGCCTTCGCTGGGACCGATGGTCTGTCTGCGAGGGCAATCCTCCTGCCGGCGCATGGGGGTCGACCGCTTCCAGTACGACATCGAAATTCTGAAGGACAGACGCCATGGACCGGGTTGGCGCCACACCGAAATCTGCCGCGGGCCGGACGGCCTGCATTAATATCCGCGCGTTGCCGCTGCAACTCCTGCTGAGGAAACATCCGGAGTGGAAGCGAAGGCCGGTCGCCGTGGTGGAAAAAGAGAATCCTCAGAGCCCCATCCTCTGGGTGAACCCGGCGGCCGGCCGGGCCGGCATCCGCACGGGTATGCGCTATGCCGCGGCCCTTTCGCTGGATCAGAACCTGTGCGCGGGAACGGTTTCCGAGAGGGAAATCCAGGCCGCGGTGCGGCAGGTCCACGGGCTTCTGGAGCGTTTCAGCCCCCGGATCGAGCCCTCCAACGACGAGCCCGGGATTTTCTGGGTCGATGCCGGCGGGCTCGACAAGCTCCATACCTCTCTCGAAGACTGGGCCAGGCAGATCGACGCCCGTCTTTCCAGGCTGGCGTTAAAGGCCGGCATCGTCGTCGGCTTCGGCCGTTTCGGCAGCTATGCCGTCGCCAGGTCGGCAAGCCGGGTGATCGTGTTCCCTTCCCCGGAGGTCGAGCAGGCGGAAAGCCGCACGGTGCGGCTGCTGCATCTGCAAATCGACCCGAAGCTGCGCGACCGGCTCGAAAAACTGGCGGTCCATACCGTGAACGACTTCCTGGCGCTTCCCGCGGGCGGCATTGTGCACCACCTCGGCGAGGAGGCCTGGAACCTCTACCGTTTTGCGTCGGGAACGCTGTCGCTGCCGATTCAATCCCGAAAGATCCCCGAGCCTCTCCGCGTCCGGATAGACCTGGACGAGCCCGAATCCAATGCACAGAGACTCCTCTTCTGGATCCGCCAGCGGCTGGACCCCCTGTTGCGGGCGACGGCAGCACGGTGCCAGGCGGTGGCGGCCCTGCATCTGCAACTGCTGCTGGAAGACGGAGAGCGTCATCGCCAGCGCATCCAGCCGGCAAGGCCGACCCTGGAGGCGCCGGTCCTGCTGGATCTGCTCCGTCTGCACCTGGAAACGGTCTCGTTCCGCGCTCCCCCGGTGGAACTGGCCCTCGAGGCGGAGGGTGTGTACGTCTCCACCGAAGCACTGGACCTGCTGCAGCAGAACCCACGCCGCAATCTCGAGGCGGCCCTGGATGCCCTGGCCCGGGTCCGCGCCGAGTTCGGCCCCGATTCCGTGCTGTCGGCCCGGCTCAAACCGGGGCACCTGCCCGAAGCCCGTTTCGAGTGGCAGCCCTTCGGGAAGCTTGCCGTCGCCAGTCCCCAACCGGTCCTCCTGCGCCCCCTGGTGCGGCGCGTCCACGCCTGCCCCGAACACCTGGAAGGGGCTTCCCTTTACCACGCGAAAAACCGGAAGCCGACGCCGGGCGCGGGACATCCGCCGGGACACGCGATCAGCGGAGGATGGTGGCATCGGGAGGTCCGGAGAGACTACCGGTTCATCAAGAACCACCGGGGAGAGCGCCTCTGGATCTATTACGACGAACAGGCGCGTCGCTGGTACGCCCAGGGCCGCGTCGAATGACTGCAACCCCCACCCCCAATCCGCCCTACGTCCCCCTCTGGTGCAAGAGTAACTATTCCTTTCTGGAAGGCGCCAGCCATCCCGAAGAACTGGTCGAGGCCTGCCGGCGGAACGGCCTTCCGGCCATGGCGCTTACTGACCGGAACGGCGTGTACGGGATCGTCAGGGCCCACGTTCAGGCCCTGCAGGCGGGCATACACCTGATCGCGGGATCGCAGATCGGCCTCCGGGACGGATCGGAAATCCTGTTGCTGGCCCAGAACCGGAAGGGCTACGGCAATCTCTGCCGCCTGCTGACCGACGGACATCTGCGTTCCTCGAAGGGAACGTGTACGCCGGGCCTGGATGAAGTGTGTGGCCGCAATCCCGGCCTGATCGCCCTGTGGATCGGCCGGGGCGGGCCGGAAGCCCCCGCGGAGGGCGGCCCGGAGCCCGTGCTGGAACGGCTCAAAACGGCATTCGGGGACCGCCTGTACATCCTGTTGGCCAGACACCGCCGGGCGGAGGAGATCCTGCGGGAAATCCGGCTCCGGGAACTGGCGGACCGGTTTGGCCTCCCCACCGTGGCCGCCGTGGAAGTCCTCTATCACACACCCGAACGGCGCCGCCTGCAGGACGTCCTGACCTGTATCCGGGAAGGCGTGACCCTGTCCACGGCCGGCCGGCGCATCCGGCCGAACGACCGGCACGCCCTGACGCCTCCGGACGACCTGGACCGCCTCTTTGCAGACGATCCGGAGTCGGTTGGGCGGACCCGGGAAATTGCCGATCGCTGTTCCTTCTCGCTCCAGGAACTGCGCTACCGCTATCCGCTGGAACGCGTGCCGGAGGGCAAGACTTCCATCCAGTACCTGCGCGACCGGACGTTCGAGGGCGCCGCGCGGCGGATGGGCGAAAAATTCCGGGAGCAGATTCCACAACTGGAAAAGGAACTCGAACTGATCCAGGAACTGGAGTACGAAGGCTACTTCCTGACCATGTATGAGATCGTCGAGTACTGCCGCCGTCAGAAGATCCTCTGCCAGGGCCGGGGGTCGGCCGCCAACTCGGCGGTCTGCTTCGCCCTGGGGATCACCAGCGTGGACCCGACCCAGGTGGAACTTCTCTTCGAACGCTTTCTGTCCAGGGAGAGGGCCGAGCCTCCGGATATCGACCTGGATATCGAACACAACCGGAGAGAAGAAGTGATCCAGCACATGTACGAAAAATACGGGCGCGACCGCGCCGCCATGGTGGCCAACGTGGTGCGTTACCGGTACCGGTCCGCCATCCGGGAAGTGGGCAAGGCGCTGGAGGTTTCGGCAACCAGCCTGGACCGCCTTGCCAAGCTGGTGTCCCATGAAAGCTGGAGCGACGCCTTCATCGCGCAGGCCGGGCTGGACCCTCAAAACCCGGCCATGCGCCATCTCGTTTCCCTGGTGAAAGAGATCCAGGATTTTCCCCGCCACCTCTCCATCCATCCCGGCGGTTTTCTGCTGGGCCATCGCCCCGTCCACGAACTGGTGCCCATCGAGAATGCCACCATGGACGGCAGAACGGTCATTCAATGGGACAAGGAGGACGTGGAGCAGGCCGGCCTGTTCAAGGTGGACCTGCTGGGGCTGGGCGCCCTCACCCATCTGCATCTCTGCTTCGATCTCATGCGGCGGCACCGCGGGCGGGACATGTCTCTGGCCGCCCTTCCCCGGGGCGACGCGCCAACCTTCGATATGATCTGCCGCAGCGATACCGTGGGGGTGTTTCAGATCGAAAGCCGGGCGCAGATGGCCATGCTGGGACGCCTCAAGCCGCGCAGTTATTACGACCTGGTGATTGAAATCAGCATTGTGCGTCCCGGACCCATCACGGGCGGCATGGTGCATCCCTATCTGCGACGGCGCAACGGGGACGAGGAAGTCGACTATCCCCACCCTTCCCTCGTTCCCGTTCTCAGGAAAACCCTGGGCATTCCCCTGTTTCAGGAACAGGTGATGCAGCTGGCCATGGTTGCGGCCGACTACACCCCCGGCGAGGCCGATCAGCTCCGGCGGGACATGGCGGCGTGGCGGCGTTCCGGACGCATCGAGCGGCACCATCGCCGGCTCGTCACCCGCATGGTCAACAAGGGCATCGAACACGAATTTGCCGAACGCATCTTCAACCAGATCCGCGGCTTCGGCGACTACGGCTTTCCCGAAAGCCATGCCGCCAGCTTTGCTCATATCGCCTATGCCACCGCCTATCTCAAATGCCACTATCCGGCGGAGTTCGTCTGCGCCCTGCTGAACGCCCAGCCGATGGGGTTCTACGAGCCCGCCACCATCGTCAACGACGCCCGCAGGCACGGCATTGCCGTGCGGCCCGTCTGCATACGCGAAAGCGACTGGGACTGCACCCTCGAGCCGGCCTCATCCCGCACGTCGGCCGCTCCGTTCGCCGTGCGCATGGGGCTGCGTTACGTCAGCGGACTGGGCGAAGCGGACGGACGCCGGCTTTCGGACACCACGAGGAAGCGCCCTTTTCAGGACCTCGAAGACATCGCCCGGCGCGGCGGGCTTCGCCAGGACAAGCTGGAGACCCTGGCCGAGGCGGGCGCCTTCGAGTGTTTCGACCTGGACCGGCGCGGCGCGCTCTGGCAGGTCCACGGTATCGCAACCCCGGAGGCGCCGGCGCTGCCGATGAACAACCACGTTTCGCAACCCCGGTTTCCTCCCCTGAGCGGGTTGGAGACCGTTGCCTGGGACCATCAGGCCGCCGACCACAGTACGCGGGGGCACCTCCTGAAACCGCTGCGTTCCCAGCTGTCCGCCCGCGGACTGCCCACGGCGCGCCAGATCAACCGGATGCAGGACGGACGCCGGGTTCGCTACGCGGGGATGGTCATCTGCCGCCAGCGCCCGGGAACCGCGAAAGGCGTTACCTTCATGACCCTGGAGGATGAGACGGGGTTTGTGAACCTGGTGATCTGGGAAAGGACGTTCAAGCGCTATTCCCTGCTGGCCAAAACGCTTTCCTGCATGGGCGTAACCGGAAAACTGCAGGTGGGAGAGGGCGTCACCCACCTGGTGGTTGATAAAATCTGGAAGCCGAAGCTGGACACCCGAGCGGCCCGCCACAAGAGCCGGGATTTCCATTGACACCATTTCCCGTAAGGCCGAAATTGCACGGTGCTCTCAGCGCGACCCGAACCGAAAACCCCCGGACGGCATTCCCGGGTTGGCACGAAAAACGGAGGAAAACATCCCATGTGCGGGCGTTTCACGCAGATGATGACCTGGCGGGAACTCCATGAGCTTTACGCCCTGGCCGAACCCCTGGCGACGCCGGACCTGCAGCCCCGATACAACGGGGCCCCCACCCAGGACTTCTCGGTATGCCGCACTGACGAGAACGGCGACCGGGTGATCGCCAGGCTCCGATGGGGGCTGGTGCCCGGATGGGCCAGGGACATCAAAATGGGCGCGCGCATGATCAACGCCCGGTCCGAGACGGTACACGAAAAACCGGCATTCGGCGCGGCCTTCCGCTCGCGGCGGTGCCTGGTGCCCGCCGACGGCTGGTTCGAATGGCAGCGGGCCGGACACGGCAAACAGCCCTACTTCCTGGCGCTGGCAGACGGATCGCCGCTGTCCTTCGCCGGCCTGTGGGAACGCTGGGACAGGGGCGGCGAAGCCCTCGAGTCTTTTTCCATCATCACCACCGCCGCCGACGCGCCGCTCGCGGACGTCCACCACAGGCAACCGGCCGTCATCAATCCCGAACACTTTTCAGTCTGGCTCGATGAAGAATCCCCCGCCGAAACGCTCGTCGACCTGGCCCGCAATCCCCGCGCCGGTCCATACGAAATCCGCGCCGTCAGCACCCGTGTCAACAGCGTCCGGAACGACGACCCGGATATCCTCACCCCCATGTCCCAGCAGCGGCTGTTCTAGGTAAGACGAAGGTCACAGGCGGTCCAGACGGAAACGCTGAATGAAGAGGTGCTACGTAAGACACGAAATATCAACTATATAACCAATGGAAGAATGGAGGTCAGTACAGACCTCTATTCTTGTTTTGGGTTGACCCGAAACGCAATGGATTGTATATAATCAATAATACAGCGTTTGGCGTAACCAAAGTGTACATCGCTTGCATATTGTGGACTTCCTCGCATCCATCAAAGAGGCATCACCATGGCATCGGCCGATAAACTGAATATCGTGAAGTCCAAAATGAAACCAGCGACGTTTCGGTTCAGCAACATCGGTCCCGTCAAGGATGCCAAATTGGAATTGGGAGAACTTACCATAATCGCGGGCCGAAACAATACCGGCAAGACCTACATGGCGTATACGCTATATGCCTTTCTGAAAATGTACGAGGAATGGCCTGAGCTTATTGTAGACGCCGAAAGCGTAGCAGGCACGGCTCACGCCATCAAGGAGATGCTTGCAATCAGGATGCGAAAGATCCTTCAGGCTGAACAACCGGTAGATTGGACAATGAGAAACGAAATGCGGTCTTCGTTAATGGACGATATGACCCGCACGTTTTCGGATACTCGTTTGTCTAGAGTGTTCAGTTCTCCTACCGGCGTTTTTGACGGCGCCAGGCTTGATGTCGAACTCGCGCGCGATCCCTCTAACGGTAAGCGAATCTACGAGACTATCCGATCTGACGGCGCAATCCTATCGCTGAATTACGATGGAGAAAAAGCCAGTCTGTATATCGAGGAGGGTAAACAGCCATACCTCCGGTCAGATATCGATGAAGCGCTTTCGCACCTGTATCTTCGTTTCTTGTTTCCTGAAATCCCATCCGAGACCTTTATTCTCTCCTCGGAGCGATTTGGTATCTCACTTTTCTACAGAGAGCTCGACTTCACCAAGAACCAGTTGGTCGACCTGCTGCAGAAGATGGGCGACGACAAAGCATGGGGCAGGAGTTCCAGGTTCATGTTCATTGACGGCGCCACCAGCCGATATGCACTTCCGATTAAACACAACATCGACTACACTCGTAGTATTCCGGACTTACGTGCAAAGGAAAGCGAACTTCATGCACACAAGCTGCATGACGGAATCAAGGACATGATGGGCGGTTATTACCGCGCGTCTGAAGAAGAGATACGGTTTATATCCAAGGCTCGGGGAAAGGGACGCAGCTTCAACATACCGCTGCACAACGCCTCGTCATCCGCCCGAGGTTTATCAGATTTCTACTTTTTCCTGCGTCACGTTGCAAGCAGCGGTCACCTTCTCATCATTGACGAGCCGGAAAGCCATCTCGATACCGCCAACCAGATTCTACTCGCGCGATTGCTGGCGCGATTCGTACGTGCAGGATTGAAAGTACTCATTACAACCCACAGCGACTACCTGATTAAGGAAATCAACAATCTGGTCATGTTAAACAGTACGTTCGCCGAGAAAGAATCGGTTGTTAAAAAACTAAAATACCGACCTGACGATGCGCTGGAACCGGAGTCCATTCGGGCGTATATAGCTGAAGATAACGGACTGAAGAAATGCGACGTTGATGAATTTGGCATTGATATGCCGGTTTTCGATGGAACCATCGATGAAATAAACGCGGTAGCAAATGAATTGACGTCTCGAATTTCGGAAGACTCGGAGGCAGCGGAATAGTGCAATTGAGCCAACTGAAGTCGATACTTGCCGAAAACGCTCTGATTTCCTATGAACCCAGTAGCGAAGTGGTTCTAAAGGAAGAGGTGACTGAACTTGCCGTGACACAAATGCCACCAGATGTTGTAGTAATAAATATGGATGTCGTTGGGCATTTGCCAGGCACAAGACGTGGTGTATTGAAAAGGATCTGCGATTTTCTTCTGTTTAGGAGTTCAGACGGTGAGGATTATGCCATATTCGTTGAGTTGAAAGAGACTCTGAAGGAAAATAAGAAAGGAATGGAGCAACTTCGGAGGTCACTTCCGATTCTGAAATACCTGGTTTCCGCTTGTCATATTCACGGCGACGAGAAAAATAAAAGTAGATGGACGCCAGGCATTCGATACTATCTTATCGGAATGAAGAACAGTCGGAAGCTTGATAAACAGCCTGTAAGGCCGAGACGACGGGTCCAAAAGGAAGAATACAAAGATATAGATGTACATACGTATTTGGGTGGTCGCGTATCATTCAATCTGCTACAAAATGCGAG
Organism: Gemmatimonadota bacterium; assembly: GCA_028874335.1. GTDB lineage: Bacteria > Latescibacterota > UBA2968 > UBA2968 > JAAXHE01. The sequence continues at coordinate 43,830 of JAPPJY010000058.1, forward strand.
GCCGGACCAATGATCCAATTACGTTGGCTCAATGCGGTTGACCACCTCACAAGAGTGCTGGATACGTCGTCTATATTAACACATTCCGAAATCCCGTTTCGCGAATCTGACACTTGGCAGGTAAGACAGACCAATAACCAACAAGACCGCCATCGGGAATTAGGGTGGCAGAGCACTCTTTAGAATGAATGAACATACCAAGATCCCGAGAGAACTCGATGCGTTTTGCGAACGATGGGGGGGCGTCGAATTGGCGTTGTTCGGATCCGCATTGCGCGACGAACTGGGTCCCGAAAGCGACGTCGATATACTCGTCAGCTTCAATGACGAAGCGCGGCCAACGCTCCTGGACATGGTACACATGGAAGATGAACTGACTGAATTATTCGGTCGGCCGGCCGATCTACTGGAACGAGACGCAATCGAGGCGAGCTGCAACACCATTCGCCGTAAAGCCATCCTTGGATCAGCGGAGACGATTTACGCGGCGAAGTGAAGCCTACTTGCTGGACATGCTGATTCATACGCGCAAGGCCATTAAATTCGCCTCCGGTTTAACGTACTGACAATTCACACAGAGCGAGCTTCACCAAAACGCAATCCTAAAGTCGATAGAGATCATTGGAGAAGCGGCAACCCATGTGAGCCCTGAGACGAGGGAAACACATTCAGATATTCCATGGCATGAAATCATCGGAATGCGTAATCGTCTTGTGCATGGGTATTTCAAAGTCAACCTCTTACGAGTCTGGGATACGGTGACGGAGGATCTGCCAGCGTTGATCGCCCAACTCGAACCGCTGGTTCCTACCGACGACTGATGCGCTGTAGACCTCCCTTGATTGACTGTTGGTTCTGAAATATGTTCGTACTTACCTTGTCCGGACGCCGTCCGACTTGATCAATATCACCTTCCTCACTCATTCGATTCGCAGAACTCAGCACCACCGTAGCATGATCAGATCAACCATCCAGGCTCCTCTCTCATCCGTCATTTCGCCCACGCATCTAGCCTCGGACCCTGTTGTCTTGTCGCCTGAGTCTTGACGATTTCAAGCATTGGCGAATCCCTATCCCGATGCATCCTGCCATTTTTCGGGTCCCCGACATGGCAAAGACGTCCCTATATGCGGCGATAATCTTCTGCTTATGTACGGACCCATGCTTCGCATACCGGCTCGTTGGGTCTGAATCTCTGTCAGACGCACTCGTCGCCCATCACTATACCATCAACGACAGGCTCGACGCCGTCATCGTGGTAGACCCGACAATCCCAACCTTCGAATATCAGACGTTCTATGCGATGGGCCATGCGGATGAACCGGAAGGCGAGCAGGGAAAACTGCACTTCCTCGAACACATTATCGCGGGTACGGGAAGCGGCTCGCCCGAAGAACTGAAACAGCTAATTGCCCGAAATGGAGGACAAAGTCACGCCGCCACGGGCTTACACGTGACCTATTTCACGTTAAGATTTCCAAGTGACAAGATGAGTCTCGCCATTGACATTGACCGGGAGCGGTATTTTGGTACGCGTATCGACTGGGAGTGGACTTATAAAGAAAAACAGATCGTATTGACTGAACACAGCAGGAATATTGCCAATTGGGGGAACCGGTTTTCGAATCACTTCTGGGGGCTGGTCTACGGAAGGGACAACTTTGAAGGGGTGGGCACCGAGGCGCTGATAGACGGGATTGAATCCGGAGACCTGAAACAACTCTTTCACAACGTCCTGCGCCTGAAGAGACGCCTGGTTGTCGTCATCGGCGATGTATATATGGACGATGTACTCACGAGATTGACCGAAGCCTATCCTGACCGCGGCACTCGCGAAGAAAGTTTACCAGCAGAACCCCGATTTCCGAATCCCAATGCACTTGGCGAAAGATATAATGTGAAATACGATTCCCTGATTAGGTCCAATTTCAGCAAGGCCTGGCATATACCCGGCCTTGACCATCCTGACCATGCTGGATTCCACATTCTGGCCTCAATCCTGGAACGGCCCTCAAAGTCACTACGATCTTCGCTGCTGGATTCGCAATTGGTCAATAGGTTTAGCGTCTGGACCGGCGGGTACAGAGGATTCGGTCTGATCGCGTGTGATGCCGTAATGCCGGCAAACCGACCCATTGAGACCGTAGGCAGCGCCGTACGTGAAAAATTAGAAGAGATAAAAACGCACGGCATCACTGAAGATGATCTCGCGGCCGCCCGAAATACACGACTGCGGCATCTGTTTTCTGAGTTTTTCGACCGGTCGGAGATGGCCTATGGATTTGGCGAGGCATTTGTTCTTGCGGGCGATCCTCTTCACTATCCGAGAATGATCCGGCAGATCCGGCGGGTGGACATCGGCGACATTTCGCGGATCGCCAATGAACATCTCAACGACGAGAAGTCCATCACGCTCTCGTGGACATTAAAGGAAGAGCGGTGGTGGCACAAGAGGAGATTTCAGGATTTCCTAGTTGTCGTTGTTCCTGCGACTGTACTATTGTTAACCGTATTGATTGTCGGAAAACTTATCCAGAAATTCACCGGAAAGACTCGTGGCGATGACGATACTCGTGAATACCACTATTAAGATTGTCCTGTTTCTCATTGTCTGTACGCTGCCGGCGGCCGCCCGGATTCCGAATCACCGGATGTATTATCGGCATGACGACCGGGCGCCAATTACCAATCTTGAAATCGTGTTTCTTGGAGCCGGGAGCAACCAGGAGGATCACTCAAAAACCGGACTTGCTACAATCGTCTCCAAACTGATCCGGAATTACTCAAAGAAGCACGGTTTCACTGCTCGATTGGAATCATTGGGCACACAGCTTGAAGTCAGGACGTATTTCCCTTACCAGACAGTTTCCGTTTCAGCCCTCTCCCCGAACTTCGAAGCGTCCGTAGGTATTGTGAACGACCTGATTCGGAACATGGCATTTGCCGATTCCGTCATTGACGATGCCAAAAAAGAGTTGCAAACATCATATGAAAAAGCAGCGGCGTTTGGGAGCCATAGACTTGTGAGAAATTTCGCGCTTGCACGCACGATGGGATTAAATAGAATTTTCTCACGTGAATCAATGAAACGAATTACGCTTGAGGATATCAGGCAATATCACGATCGACTCCTTACGACAGAAGTCGTCTTTTTTAAGGCGATTTCTGACCTCGATTCAATGGCAATAGCAAGATCTCTTCTACCGTTTACGGAATTCCGCCAGAAAGGTGGGTTTGTCCGATCGCCGCAAGCACGGAAACCCGGCGGCCATCCCGGACATTCCGCATTCGTAGTCGATTACTACTCCCATCTCAAGAACGTATACAGTTATTGGCTCATTCCATGTGGCACTGCCGGTGAAGACGAATTCGTTCCCAGCATCATATCGACAACGCTTGGGACGGGCCCCGTAAGCGGGTTGCTCTACAGCTATCTGAGACAAGAGTGTGGACTCGTCTACAGTACATCGTGCTCCTTTCGTAAATCGGATGACGTCAGGTATCTGGAGATCTTCGCCGATCCCCGACTGGAAAACAGCGAGACACTGACAGAGAAGTTGGCCGATTACGTCATTGGACTTGCCGACAACCCCCGCTTTTGGGAGACGATAGCCGAGTTACGCGAAAACCCTGACTTCGCCAACGCCGACTCTCATGAGGATTTGACGCCCCGACGTGATCTGGACAACGAGGTCGATATCGCCATTTATGACTATCCCAACCGGGAAGGCGGAATTAAATCGGTCACCGATGCAGAAATTCGGTCGTTTCTTGAGAGATACTTCGTGGAACAGAATATGGTCATGTTGTTTTACGGCCCTAAGGACAAAATCACCGAAATCCTTGAAAAACACTGGCCTGAAGTCGAAATTCACGTGCTGACCACTGAGAGTACCATCGAATAGGCGCCCCCATCCCACCAATGTCCCGCCCTCTATCCTCTCCCGACTCCGACACCACACCCTCCGGCCAGGCGCCGGTCCTGCGCCAGGTCTGGGCCATTGCGTGGCCCGTTGTGGCCGCGTCGATGCTGGACGCCATGGAGGGGCTCATCGATATCTCCATGGTCGGGCAGCTGGGGCCGGCCGCGATATCCGCGGTGGGACTCAGCCGGCAGGTCCTGTTCGTGATCATGGTGATGGCGATATCGGTCAGCACCGGATCGCGGACCCTCGTCGCACAATTCTACGGGGCCGGCCGCCGGGATGACCTCAGCCATACGGCGCAACAGGCCATCCTGATGGGGGTCCTGCTGTCGGCCGGCCTGGCCCTTGTCGGGAGCGCGATCGCCCGCCCGGCCCTGGTCCTTCTTGGCGCGCAGGTAGACGTGCTGGCGCACGCGGTGCCCTTCATGCGCGTCTACTTTGCCGGCATCGTCTTCATGATGCCCAATTTCATCATCGGCGGGATTTTCGGCGGCACCGGGGATACCCGGACGCCCCTGAAGATCTCGTGTCTCATCATCTGTCTGAAAATCCCGCTCACCTACGGTCTGATCTTCGGCGCATGGGGTCTGCCCCAATTGGGCGTGACCGGAGCGGCGCTCGGCAGCGTCGTCTCGAGGGCGGTGGGCTGCGCCGTCGGCGTGTACCTGCTCACGTCGGGCCGTTCGAGGGTGCACATGCGATGGAAATGGCGAGTTCCGTTCAGCCGCGACGTTATCGGGCGAATGATGCGAATCGGCGTACCGACGGGGGTGCAGGGCTTCTTCCGCAATGGCGCAAGGATTCTGATCTATCGCGTGGTGGGGTGGACGAGCCGGCCGACTGCCGCAACGGCCGCGCTGACCATTGGACTGCAGATGCGGATGATCGGCATCATGCCCGCCATGGCGTTTTCCGTGGCGGCAACCGCGCTTGTGGGACAAAGACTTGGGGCGAAACAGATTGGCGAAGCTGAGCGCTTTGCCGCAAACACGATCCGGCTGGGCATGACGTTCGTCACCGTCTGCGCCATCGTCATCTGTATCTTCGCGCGAGAGATCGTCGACCTGTTCACGGACGCCGCGGCAGTGATCGACATGGGATACACGATGCTCCTGTACATTACAGCCGCCCAGGTCTTCTCCGCGTTGTCCATCGTCGTTGGAGGCGTCCTGGCGGGCGGCGGCGAGACCAGGCCCCTGCTCTACTATACCATTGTGGCGCAGTGGGTGTTGATGCTGCCGCTGTCCTACGTGATGGCGTTTAACCTGAATATGGATGCCACGGGCATCTGGATCGCCTGGTTCATCGCCGGCGTCGCTCAGGGCCTTCTGGCCTGGGTCCGTTACCGGAAGGGTGTGTGGAAACGGACGGTGATTTGAAGAGGAAGCGTATGTGGAGCGGCAACGGGAAATGATGTCGCCAAGCTAAGGAGGGCGCCCACCAGGGACGCCCTTACGCAGCCGGGATGGCAATTTGAAGTTGAAGACGCGCGATCTTATTCCGTGAACTCGGCTGTGATTCTCTATTTCTGAAGCTGCTTCACCCTACGCCCCATCTCCTCGATGCCCGGGGCGTTGCCCACCTGGACGTACAACCGGTGCGCTTCTTCGAAGATTTGCAGCGCCTCATCGCGCTTCCCCGTACGTTCGAGCAGAATGGCGAAACCCCGGAGCGCATTCGCCAGTGAATGGGCGGGCGCAGGATCCAGATTCCGGTACATCTCGATTGCCGTCCTGTAATCCCGTTCGGAGCCCTCCCGGTCGCCGAGGTCCCGCCGGACGTCCGCGACGTGGCGCAGCGCGTGGGCCATCTTTTCTGGATGCATTCCGGCCGCGTAGTGGTTGAATCCCTCCAGATAAAAGTTGAGGGCCTGCTCCCGGTTGCCAAGGTCCCTCTCGAACTGGCCGTATACGTGCGCCACCCTGCCCAGGGACTCGTGGTCGTCTTCCCGGCAGAGCTCCACCGCCTCAGCCACGAGCCGTCTGCCGCGTTTGTAATCCGACGCCCCCCTGGTCTTCCAGGCCTCGTCCAGCAACCGTGCGATTCTCTGTTTTCTTGACATTGGATGGCTCTCAGTCTGGCGACTGCTACCGCTTTTTCGGCGTATAGAACAGCAAGGTTCCGATCTGTACGTACCCGATTGAGGAGTACAACAACGCGCCGGTGTGGGTTGCTGTCAGGACCGCCAATTGTGAACCATGCGACCGGTCGTCGCGAAGCATCCGGCACATCAACGCCCTTCCAATCCCCCGACGCCGGGCAGCCGGCGCCACGTGCATGTTCGAACACCACGTTGATGCATCCACTTCAATACTTTGAACCCACCCCACGGGCTCGTCGTTTTCGAGCGCGACATATTGCCTCAGCGGTGCGTCAGAAAAGAGATGCTCCGGCAGGATCTGTCGGGTCCGGGTCGTCTTGTTCAATCGGTCGGCCATCTCGGCAGTGAGGATACGTTCAATGGGCAGCGGGTCCGTCAGACGCGGGATGCGCCGCAGCCGGTGAACCATGACGGGCTCCGTCGAATTCAGTCGATAGTTGAGCGCCTTGAAATCCGCGCGCATGCCGGCGTCCGATTCCCCTTCCGCACAGATCGCGCAAATGCCGAACTGTCCGCGGGTATTCTCCAAGGCTACCCGATGGATCTCTTCCGCGCCAACGCCGTGGGCGATCCACTCCTCGCGTCGATAGGTGCCGCGTTTTCTGGGCGCATCCCTCACCACCCAGATCGCGCCCTCCCGGCTTGCGGTATAAGGATGTGTAAAGCTCCGCGTAAAGGAATAGCCGCGCGAGAAGACCTCCAGCGCACGCTGCATGAGTACGTTCTCCAGCATATATTGGGGTCTCCTGTAACTTGTTATAATATAGCAGGCTGCAATCTGCGGGCATACAGAAATAGCTGGACGTGCGAACGAGTAGCCCTTAGTTTTCGTCGGCAGCAAAACAAGCGTATGGTCAAGTTGCCATTACCCGCGGGGCCGGGGACAACGGCTACGGACTCGTGACGTATTTCGTGGCCCCGGGAGGATTTGAAATTCAGCTCTACCAGCCTCACTATGCCAGATAGACCGTCCGCGTCCTCCCGGGAACGCCGTCCGCAACCGACCCGGCAAGACGTGCCTCAATTCCGTGCCGGCGATCGCCTGGGTGTCGTCTCCGACTCCCACGGACTCCTGAGGCCGCGGGTCGTAGCGCTCCTTCAGGGCGTCCGGGCGATCATCCACGCCGGGGACGTGGGTAAGATTTCGGTGCTGGAGGGATTGGAACGCATCGCGCCGGTGTACGCAGTCCGCGGTAACGTGGACCTGGTTCCGCCCTGCAGCGACCTGCCCAAGAGTCTCGTGCTGACCGTCCGCGGGCAAAGGATTCTCGTGACGCACATCCTCGAAGAAGCCGATCCCGCGGGTTTCGATCTCGTCGTGTGCGGCCATTCTCACATACCGAAAATAAGCGCGATTGGATCGACTCGCTGTCTGAATCCGGGGAGCATCGGACCACGCCGGTTCCGGCTTCCGGTTTCGATGGGTTACATTGCAGTTTCCCCTCAGGGAACGCTTGTTCCGGAACTGCGGACTGTTGAGATAGAGTAGGCAGAAACAGTATCAAGGTTCGACGCGACATCCGGTTTGTGAGCTCTTCAACTGCCTACTGTAAGGACGAAGCAAGCCAGAGGCAGGCAAACAGGAATGTCCGCCCCACCCACATGCAGGTTTCTGCGACTGCCCTTCAAGGGCCGAGTGATACGGTTGTGCTGCGGTTCAGGCGAACGAGCGACGGACGCACATCGCATGAGACGCCAAACGAGGAGACCTTAAATGACCAGCGATGCAAGGAACACGGATAGCGCCCACGCCGACTGGGTGATTTCACGGATGGCCAAGCCACCCGAGTTGGAGAATTCCGATTATGTTGCAGAGAGCAAGGGCAAGGGCCCGGAGGTCTGGGCAATGTTCTGCGCCACGATACGGGGCGACCTGGAAGCGATTCAGAGGCTGGTCGAGGCCAACCCTGACCTTGTCCGCTGCGTACACTACTACACCCAACCCATCAAGTTCGCGGTCCGCGAGGGTCACGCGGAGATTGTCCGCTATCTCCTGAAAAAGGGCGCCAGTCCCTTCTACCGGACGCGGATTTTCCACGATTCGCTGGTCAACCTGGCGGCCGACCGGGAACACGAGGAGATCGTGAAAATCCTGGAAGAAGCCATCAGCGAGCGGAGCGGCGGGTACAGTCGTGAAACGGAACCCCTCGCGAACGAGCTCATCGATGCCGTTCACGCGCGCGATTACGAGAAAACGGCAGACATCGTCCGGAATTTTCCTGAACGGACCGGTTTAAGCAATGCGAACGGGACGACGGCCCTTCACGAGGCGGTTTCGATCGGCGACTTCCATCTGACCAGACTGCTCCTGGACAATGGCGCAGATATTCAGGCACAGGCCGGGACGGGCTTCAGCACCGGGCAGAAGCCAATCCATATCGCACTCTACGCCGGATGGCGAGACAGGATACTCATACGGAAGAAGGCAGCGCTGGCGGGTTATCTGGTTGGCCGGGGCGCGGACTACAATATTCTCGTGGCCGCCGCGTTGGGCGACACCCGGTGCGTCCGGGAGTACCTGGACGCGGAACCAATGCTGGCCAATTTCCGCGACACCTGCGACAGGCTGCCTCTATCCATCGCGGCCGGCCGCGGACATCACGATATCGTGGAGCTTCTGCTTGAAAATGGCGCAGATCCGAATGCGCCGGAACCGGACGCGCCCCGCGGAAAGGCCCTGCTTGAGGCGGCATTCCATGGACACACCGCCACCGCCGAGTTGCTTCTCGAACACGGCGCCGACCCCAACGGCAACGTGGACTCCACCGGCACGGCATTCCACCACGCCAGAAAGCACCCGGAACTCTACGAATTGATGAAATCGTACGGCGGCAGGACGGATATCATCCCCCCGATCAGCGCCGCGGTCAACGCCAACGACCTGGAGGGCGTCGACGAAATACTGACGCAAAACCCCGAAGAGATCGCGAACGCGAAACTGGGCAACCCCGCCCGGCGCGGCAGGCTGGAAATGGTGAAGCTGCTGCTGAAGCACGGCGCGGCCATTTCCGGCACGAACCACGGCTCGTTCTTCCGGGTCTACGAAACGGCGAAATTCCTGCTCGAAAAAGGGGCCAATCCAAATTACCGGAACTGGCAGGGGATCTCTTCGCTCCACAACATCGCGCACGAGGGAGACGTCCGGAAAGCCGGCCTTCTGCTGGACTACGGCGCTCAGATCAACACAATAGAACCCGAATACTGTTCGACGCCGCTTGGGCTGGCGTGCCGGGCGGGTCATTTGCCGATGGTCGAGTTTCTCCTCGGCAGAGGAGCGGACGCCGAACTTCCGCACGAACATCCGTGGGCGCGGCCGCTCGCCTGGGCAGAGAAGAAAAGACACACTGACGTCGCCCGGACGCTGCGGGCACACGGGAAAACGTAGCCTTTTCAAGCTGTCCTGTTTGAGAACACGTTGCCCCATCCCGACCGGCCGGAAGTCGGAAACCGGGAATACACGGATGCGTTCACGCGCGGGCGTCAGGCGGACCGTCGCGATTCCCACCACCTGGCGATGGGGACTGGGGCGTAGACAAGGAAAAACATGGCCAGGCCGATGAGGTCCAGAAAGACGAGGTACCAGGGCCACGGCAGGAAGAAGAAGGGCGACACCGTGCCCCACGGAGGCGTGGAGAGGTACATGTAATTCGAACCGGAGAGCAGGTTGACAACCGCGGCAATCGCCGCCAGGACGTGGAGCCAGACGAACGCTTTGAAAAGCCCGCCCAGCGTCGGCCGCATCTTCAGGCCCCACGTGGCGTACAGGACCCCCGCAACAATGCCGGAGTGTGCGATGAAGTATTGGAAGAACCGGTACTGCGGATAGTCAACCGCCAGGTTGCCGGGTGTAATAACCGCGTTCGCCGACCCCGCGAGGCCCCAGAAGTAGGCAATTTCGTACGCCGTCTGATTGCGAAACATCAGGGCGATCGAAGTCGCGAACATCGCGATGCCGCAGAGGTGAAGGGGCAGGAAATATCGGAGGAAGACATCGGGGCCGTATCCGGCGATCCGGAAGCCCCAGTGGGTCACCTCGTTGCCTAGGAGGAGGACCCCCAGAACAATGCCCAATGTGGCGGCTGACCGGGACGATGCCCGTTTCGCGATCAGCGAGAGCAGCACCGGCAGAACGACTGTCAACGCCATCGCAACGAGGTGCGGGGTGCCGAACGTCTGAAATCCGCCGGTCAACGCGCCCATCCCTCACCCGAAGCCAGGTCTCTTCCCAAACGCCAGGTCTTCCCCGAATCGCTGACGGTCATCTCAACGCGGTCATCTCCCGCCTGGATGCCGGCGGGCAATTCCGCCGATACGGTCGGTGTACTGGCACCTCGATATGGAAAGACGACGGCGCCGAAAGCCGCGGGCGCCCGGCTGTCGAGCGCGAACCGGAACGCTTTTCGCGGCGTGCGATGGCCGTATTCCCAGGCGAACCAGCCCGTTTCTTCGACCATCGATGCCCGAGACCCGGCCGCCGCCTGCACCAGGACGTTGGCATTGTCAAAGCGCGTGAACGCCCTGCTTTGCGGGTTGTCGAAGGTGACATCGCCGGGCGCAAACTGGAAGTGCAGGTCCAACTGTCCGGGCGCAATGCCGATCGCCTCGTCTAGCAAGACGAAGAAGCGACGGTCAACAAACCAGACCGAACGACGGTGGATGAGGCCGGGATAGGACCCGTTCTCAACGACCAGCACGTCTGTGTCCGCCCCCTCGGAGACCCACATCAGATCGCGCGCGTCGTCGACGATGTCCCTCCCGTCCAGCGTCAGGGTCTGATGAACCGACGTCTGCCGGTGCCACGCCCGGGCCTCCTTGTCCCGGCCATAGGTATAGAAGCCCGTATCGTTCATCAGCCAGCGTCCATAGGCGTACAGCTCGAATGTCCCGTTGTCGGGCTGGTCGTGGCTTGAAATCGCGGGCGGCGAACAGTGCAGCGCCATGTGGATCTGATCGGGACCCCAGTCGTTTCGCATCACGTAGAAGCCGGCCTCCCGGAACGCGCGGCTCTTCCGGTCCGGCAGGGCTTCGCGATCCAGATTCGCCCTTGCCGCGTATTTCGGATCTCCGAACAATTTCGACGCGTCCATCAACTCACCGTAGAGCGGCCACGTTGACCGGTCGTCGGTGGCGACCATCGGGCGGGAGCCGTCTCCGAACATCGGCGGCGTCAGATCCGGCGACGCGATCCAGAAGATGTAGTCGTACATCTTCCGCACGCGCTCCAGGAATTCCGCCGAAGCCTGGATGTCGAAGACTTCGAGGCGCGACAGGATTTCCACGGCGTCGCGCAGGACACCCTGGTGATATCCGAACGACCACTCCCGCTGGACGCCGTCGGTCGTTGTCTGCGCCAGGATGTTTTCCTCCACGCGCGCCAACCCCAGTTCCATCCAGTCGCGCGCTTCCCTGAATTCGCTGAACGTATAGGCGACGTTGATAAACCCGCGCTGTTCGAACACCGCCTTGTTGTGGATGAGGCCCATGGGAATCAGCGTCGTTTTTGTGTGATGGTCGTACACACTCGCGAGCAGCACGCCCAGAAACTCCGGCGTGAACGCCTCGGACTGGATCAGCCCGCGAAAAGCCGCGCAGATGTTCGTGGCCCGGATGCCCGTCTGCAGGTCCAGCCATGCGAATCCCTTCCAAAACTTGTATACGGGATGGGTTCTGGTGTGTTTTTCGAGCGGGTGTTTTGATATCCAGTCGGACGCCAAATCGACGAATGCCCGCGCGTATTTTTCATCACGCGATTCCGCGTAGGCGTTTACGAGCGGCGCAGCCCAGTAAAAACGATAGACGACGCATACCCACTCGATATCCCCGGGCGGGTCCCACTCCCAGTCGAAATCGTCGCCATATTGCGCCTCGTCGTACGGCCCCCATTGGATGATACGGCGGCAAATCTTGTCCGCCTCAGTATGATCACCCTCTTCAACCGCCTCCCCCAGCGGAAATTTCGCCCTGTAATAGTCGCGCAGGGCCGTAAGGGCGCCCGTCCTGTCGCCGGCGTCGGCCGCCCGTTTCACGGCTTCCAGCCCAGCCGCAGTCAGGTCCAGTTTTTCAAGAATGCGATCGGGGTCGAACGACGTCAACGGCATCTCGTGATCGATCTGGTCTAAACCCGCGGGGCGCTCCACAACGTAAGTCATTTGGCTTCCCTCTATGGCAGGATGTTGAACCGGCAAATCCTGATATCCGCGTGTCGGATCCCTTCAAAACGCACCTAAATTACGTTCCCGCCGATGCGTTGGCAATACTATTGTACGCGAATTTTTAATACGAAGAAACATGGATGGACAGGATGAGCAGGATGATAACCGGATGACGCGGCTGCGCGGCAAATTTCGAGCAGCGCGTCGGCAGAGACGCCAAGCGTTTTGCAAAGGGCCGGGAATGTCCCTATATTGGGCATCGACTCGCCGTTTTCCCACTTGGAAACCGCCTGTACGCTGATGCATACGGCCTGAGCGAGCTGTTCCTGGGTAAGCCTCTTCTGCTTTCGCTGTTCCCGAATCCGTCGTCCAACCTCCCTGGGATCGAACATTGTAACGCCTCCTTTTGTGAGTTGACGTAGAACTATGTTCTCCGTGTATTGAACAACGTCAATTTAGCGCATTGTCACGGTTGTCGGTATCGGTGAATATGAGATCGTATCAACGTCTGGTTGAGACAACTGAAAGGGAAACGCTTTAAGGCATATCGTCACCTTGTGTGTAAAATTGAAAGTAGTACTTGCAAATATGTCGTTTCTTCGGTACATTTGTCAATACTTATGGTCCATCGTGAACTCACAGACAGACTGGTCGAATTATTCAAGAAGTATCCCTTTGTTACCGTGACTGGACCGCGGCAGTCCGGCAAGACGACCCTCTGCCGCGCCTCGTTTCCCCATCTCAAGTACATAAACCTGGAGGCGCCCGATCAGCGCCTCTTCGCCGAAACCGACCCTCGCGGATTTCTCTCGCAGCACGGCGATGGCGTCATCCTGGATGAAATTCAGCGGGTCCCGCAACTCCTTTCCTACCTTCAGGTCCTGGCCGATGAAAATGGTGGGAACAGTCTCTACGTCCTCACGGGCAGTGAGCAGTTCAGGCTCTCAGATTCAATCAGCCAGTCCCTGGCTGGACGTACGGCGCTGCTGTGCCTTCTGCCATTCACCCTCGACGAACGGCGACGCGCGGGCGCAAGCGACAGGGTGGATGATATCCTGTACTCCGGATTTTATCCTCGAATCCACGATCAGAAGCTGGAGCCACGGCAGGCGCTGGGAGATTATTTTGAAACCTACGTCGAGCGAGACGTCCGCCGCCTCGGCGAGATTCGCAACCTCACCAGTTTTCGTCGATTCGCGCGCCTGTGCGCCGGGCGCGTGGGGCAGCTGTTGAATGTTTCCTCGTTAGGCGCAGACGCGGGCGTTTCCCATACCACTGCCCGGGAGTGGCTGTCAATCTTGGAAGCCAGTTATGTCGTCTTTCAACTCCCGCCTTTCTACGCCAATATTCGCAAGCGTCTGATCAAATCGCCCAAGCTCTATTTTTACGACGTCGGATTGGCAAGTTATCTGATCGGAATCGAACACGCCGGTCAGATTGCAACCCACCCGCTGCGTGGCGCGCTGTTCGAGAATGCCGTTGTCGCAGAGGCAACAAAGTACCTGTTCAATCGCGGACGCAGGTCCAATCTGTCCTTTTTCCGCGATATACGCGGCCTCGAGTGCGACCTTTTCTGTGAAATGGGAAATCGGATTGGCGCCGTCGAGATCAAGTCCGGCGCCACCGTGGCATCCGACTACTTCGATGCACTGAACCGGGTCGCCAGGCTCCTGCCGCAGGTCGCGGAAAGGGGCCTGGTCTACGGGGGTAGTCTTCCGCAGACCCGCGGCGACGTGGACGTGGTGACACTGGACGACACCAGTGACTTGCTCCGGCGGTTCGACGACGGCGAAAAGAACTTCTAAATAACTTAATAACCGGAATTTAAACTATGGATTCAATTCGTCTGGGCATGGTCGGATCGGGCGGCATGGCACACAGCCGCGCGAACGCATTCTCAGAATTGCAGGGCTGCAGGCTGACCGCACTGGCAGCCAGGAACCCGCGCACGGGCGCGGAACTGGCCCGTCAGCACAATCTGCCGTTGCTGAAAAGCTGGAAGGCGCTGATCGACCGGTCCGACGTGGATGGGCTTGTGGTCTGTACCAACAACGACAGCCACGGCCCAATCGCGCGGGCCTCCCTGGCGGCGGGCAAGCCCGTCTTCCTGGAATATCCTGTGGCGCGGCACGTCGACGAGGGGGCCGCCCTGGTCGACCTCGCGTGCTCGACCGGCACGGTGCTGCGCGTGGCGCATCCCGAGGTCGTGTCCGGCGCCCATCGGCAGCTCAAGGAGACCGTGGGATCGCTGGGCGGACTGCTGCTGGCGCTTTTCGTGCGGCTGACGCCGGGGAGAGGGGCGCGGCCGGAGGTATTGTTCAACATTCCCGCGTCGGGGCCGCCGAGTCTCTTCTTCGTCTACCAGGTGTACCCTCTGGTGGACCTTTTCGGCCCGGCGTCCTGGGTGGAGGGGTACGCCCACTATGACGGCATGGACAGCAACGGCACATACGAACGCTTCGTCAATCGCGTTGCCGTTGGATTCGCAGGGGGCGGGACGGCCGAATGGACCTGGGCGGGCGGGATTTCGATCGGAAACGCCGAACAGGTTCAGCGGATCGTGCTGGAGGAAGGAACGCTGGTCCAAAAGGACGGGGGCTGGCGGCTCTCGTCCGCCGACGTCAAAGAGGTATCGCTGCCGCCCTCGGCACCGGGGACGTCTCTGGAAAGCCTCTTTCTGGAGGAAGTGCACGGAAGAAGGGATGATTGGCGATCGGACCTGGATACGGCCCTCGAAGCCGTTCGCATCGGGCTCGGCGCCGAGGAAGCGGCGAACCGAGGCGGCCGTGTAACTCTTGGGGTTGGCGGTACTGGCGGGTGAGGATGCGATTGTGTAAAAAACCGCCTGGTCAGTCCTCGGGCGGCCCGAAGGCGGCCATGTAAAGGCGGGTCCGCTCGTTGAGTACGCCGTAAAACGCGCGCGTCTCCGGGTCGGGATCGTCCCGCCAGAACACCGCCGGAATCCCGGAGTCGTTAGCCAACGGCGGCCGATGACGGTGCCCGTAGTAGATCTGCGCGGTTTTTCGCTGGGCCTGCGTGGTGCGCGTGGTCGCCGTGTGCAGAACCGAAACGTTGAACAGGGCGCACGTGCCCGCGGGGCCGTGGAGATCGTACACGCCGCCCCGTACCAGCTGCGCCGCCGGATCGTCCAGGACCGCGTCGTCGACCGACTCGGGTGAAAGGGAAAAGCAGTGGGTGCCCTCGTCCACGTCGGTCAGGTAGACCATCAACTGGATGTAGTCCATGCGCAGGGGGTGCTCGGACCAGTGGGGCCTGTCGCGGTGCCATCCCTGGTGGAGATCGCCCGTATAGGGACCCATGCCGCGTAGCCCGATCTCGCCGAAGCAGACGGGACCGCCCATCAATTCCTCGATTGCGGGTAGTATTCGCGGATGGCGGACCAGCCTGTCGAATTCGGAGGTCGTAATCAGGGCGTTGTAGTTGGCTTCCTGGTGGTATCCGTACGGGTGCCAGAAGTAGGGATATTGGCGGCGGTCCTCGTCGAACAGACCCAGGAAATAGCGCACCTCGTCGGGATCCAGGAAGACGCCGAGGTTCAGGTAGCCATTGCGGGCGAAAAAGTCACGGTCGGTGGTGTTCATAGGCATGGATCCTGGGGATATATAGCGGGGGCCACGCATAGTGTGGTTTGAAGACACTCAATCAATCGACGCAAAATGCCCGGTTTTTTCGAAACGGAAATATACCCGGCCGGTGTCCCGCCGCCAAGTACCTTAAATGGTTCGGAGCAACCCGGACCGGACGACCTGAAGAGAAATGACGACTGAACGGAGACGCACGATGAACCTGGACAGACACGCGGTCGTCATTGGACGGCTGGTTGGAACGAACGTGAGACTCGCAACGGTTCTGGTCGCGGTCGCCCTTGTGTCCTTTCCAGGCCGGGCCGGCGCCGATACCTTCTCGTTCGCCCTTATCGGAGACGTGCCGTACGCCGATGCCGACAGTATCCGGTTCGCAAGGTTGACCGATATGATCAACTCGGACGACGACGTACAATGGGTCATCCACGCGGGCGACATCAAACGTGGCGGACAACCATGCACGGACGCGGTTCTGGAAGGTCGTCTGGAAAGGTTCAATCGCTTCGATGACCCGTTCATCCTTACGCCGGGCGACAACGAATGGACGGACTGTCATCGCAAGATCGCCGGCCGCTTCGATCCGCTGGAACGCCTGCGGAAACTGCGTTCACTTTTCTATCCCCGTGCCGGGATGACGCTCGGCAAGCGGACGATGCGGGTTGAATCCCAGGCGTCGCTGCCCGAATACAGCGAGTTTGTCGAGAATGTCCGCTGGGAACGGGCCGGGGTTCACTTCGCGACCATTCACATTGTGGGGAGCAGAAACGGGTTGCGAGGGTTTCAACGCCGGGATTCGACAGAGGTTGGCGCGGTCCCGGTGAGGACGGAACGGCACGACGCGGCGGTCGAACGGCGCACCCATGCGGGGATCGCATGGCTTCGTCGTGCTTTTTCGGTGGCGTCCGGGTCCGGCAAGGCGCTGTTTCTTACCCTGCACGCGTCGATGGGGCTGGAGCGAAGGCCGGCGCCCGACCCGCCTCACTTCAAGGCGATCCTCGACGCGCTACGCGAGGAAACGGAACGATTCGGAAGGCCGGTCGTCCTTGCTCACGGAGACTCGCACTATTTCCGGATCGACAAGCCGCTTCGGCGCAAGGGTGGCGGCAGGCGCTTCGCGAATTTCGCGCGCGTGGAGACGTTCGGCGCGTCGGACGTACACTGGATTGAGGTCACGGTGGACCCCGCCAGCGAAAACGTGTTCAGCTTCGATCAGAGAATCGTGAAGGAGGAACGAGCGAATGGAAGTCAACGCAAAGTAACGGAAAGGACTGGAATGACCACCGAAAAAACCGGCGCATCGGAACGAACGCCGCAGGAAATCATCGACGCCATGCACCGCCCGTCCTGGTGCGTGAACACGGCCGAGGGGCGCCTTTACTGGGAACTGATCAGCGCCGCGATCCGGAACGATGCCGCCGCCCTGCGCAAACACCTGCGCGCGGATCCGGAATGCGCCAGGCTGCAGTTCTGGTACACCCCGCCGGTCCACTTTGCGGTGAGGGAGGGCAGTCTCGACGCAACGAAAGTGTTGTGGGAAGCCTATGCTTACGACGAGGTGGGCGATCTGATTAATATGGCCGAAGACCGCGGACATACTTCGGTCGCAGACTATCTCAGGAAGGCCTCCGGGCCCGTTTCGGAGGCGCCGGACCAGCGGCTGCACAAAGCGATGGACGCCGGAGACCACGCGGAGATCCAACGCCTGCTTGAAGGTACGGATGGGATCGAATTACAGCGCGACGCAGAGGGCAGGACCGCGCTCCATCTCGCCGTCATCGCGAATGACCGCGCGGCGGTAAAGGCGCTCCTGGACAGCGACGTGGACGTGGATGCCGCCGACCACGCCGGTTTCCGCGCCATACACTACACGTACTGGAAAGACCTGATGTGGCACCGGTCGAAGGCGAGTCCCGATCTGGTGGAACTTCTGCTGAACGCCGGGTCCCGCGACAGCCCCGCACTGGCTGCCGCGAGAGGAGACATGGATGCCGTCAAGGCGTTTGTCGACGCCGACCCCTCCGCCGTGAATGGCGGCGCGCAACTTCAGAAGCGCCCACTGTCGGCCGCGGTGGAACGCGGCCACCGCGACATTGTTCGCTATCTTCTGGACAACGGCGCCGACCCCTCCCTGCCGGAGGGTCGCCTGTGCCCCAACGGTTCATCGCTGATGATCGCCACGGTGGAAGACGACCTCGAAGTCGCAAGATGGCTGCTTGAAGCCGGCGCCGATCCGAACGGGCACGTGGACTCCTCCGGGTCCCCCGCGATCCGCGCCCGTTCGGACGCCATGCGCGGCCTGCTCTACGGCTACGGCGGGCGCGCATCCGGAGCGTGGGGCTACGTGCAGCGGGGCGAGTTCGAGACGGTGGCAGCGATCCTCCGCTACACCGACGATCCGTTTTCCAGCGAGGAGAGCGAGTACCTGACCACACCCTACACCGCCGCGATCAGCGGCTGCGGGCGCATGGAGGACCGCGGAGAATCCACGGATGCCCACGAGGCGATGTTCGACATGTTCCTGCAGCGCAAACACCCGATGCCGCGCGTGCTCACGGCCTGCAAGACCTACCTCTACCACGTCCCGCGGATGACGCGCCGGCTCCTCGAACACGGGCTGGATCCGAACCTGCCCGACTGGCAGCGACGAACCCCGTTGCACGACCTTTGCCGCCCCAACCGGGCCGTGTCCGACGCCGCCGGAATGGTGCGCATGTTCCTCGATTTCGGCGCCGACGTCAACGCAATCGACGAGGAAGACCGGTCTACGCCCCTGGGGGTCGCGGCACGCGAAGGAAACGCGGAACTGGTCGGGCTGCTGCTGGACAACGGCGCCGATCCCAACGCGGCCGGCGCCGGGTGGGCGACGCCTCTCGCGTGGGCAAATCGACGCGGTCACGAGGGTATCGCAGAGCTTCTCCTCAGCAGGGGCGCCCGGTAGCCCCGCGCTTCGTCGCCAACGGGAGTGCATTGCAGATGTCACGCGAAGTGGAAACACATCCGAGATTCCTGGCGCTCCTGCGGGGTGTAAACGCCGGCGGGAAGAATGTCGTTCCCAAAGACGCGCTCCGCGGCTGCTTCGAGGGCCTGGGATTCTCCAGCGTCCGCACCTACATCCAGACCGGTAACATCCTGTTTCGGTCGAAAGATACCGACGTCCCGGCGCTGACGGGTGAGATCGAACGCGCCCTTTCCGAACGTTTCTCATACAATGCTCGAGCCGTCGTCCTTTCTCGAAAATCATATCGAACCGCCGTCGACGCGGCACCCGAAAAATGGGGCCAGGACGACGCGCAGATGCATCATGCGCTCTTCACGCTGGCAGGAGCCGACCCGGAAGACATCCTCGCGCGGCTCCGGCCGCCTCGGCTGGAGTCTGAGACCGTTACCGCCGGACCTGGCGTGATCTTCTGGACGGTATCCAGGGCACGTCTGACCCGGTCCACGTGGGTCAAGCTTCCGGCGTCGCGGGAGTATCAGAAGCTCACCGCCCGGAATCAGAACACGGTATTCAGATTGAGGAAACTCTTCGAGGAGATATAGTGAATGGCGGGCGACGAGGAACTCATCGGTCGGATACGGACGATCCTGGCTGACGAGGACGGATTCTCCGAGAAAAGGATGTTTGGCGGGGTCTGCTTCATGATCAGCGGCAACATGTGCGCGGGCACGTGGAAGGGGTCCCTGATTGTCCGTCTCAACAGGGCACACCACGAGCGGACGCTGGCCGAGCCGCACACGCGGCCGTTCGACATTACGGGCCGGGTCATGAAGGGGTGGGCGCTCGTTGAGCCGCCCGGAATCGAACTCGACGAAGACCTGATGGATTGGGTGTACAGGGCGTTGGATTACGTCCGTACGCTTCCATCCAAATAACGGGGCGGCATCCGGAACAGCGGGAGGGTTGCTCCTCTATTGCATCGGCGAGAAGGAGGTTGGGATGAGGACGTCGGAGATAACCTCGTCCACGATGGGTCCGTTGGCTTCGGTTCGTTCCCGCGCCGCGATCCAGTCGGGGTCGGCGCGGAAGGCATCCCACGCGGCTTCCATCGCCTCTTCGCTTTCAAATTCACAGAGGTAGATCAGCTCATTGGCATCTTTTCGAGTCCAGAATCCGGAGACTTTGATGCCGTGACGGTCAAAGAGGTCGAACGTAATGTTTTCAAACCGGCTGAGGATGTCCGGCATCCGGCCTTCCGGGACTCTGTAGATGCGGTGTTCGTAGATCATGGGGACGCTCCCTTGAGTTAAGGATCCTGGATCGATCCTGTATGGAATGGAACTCTCTGTGACATGCCATGGTAACAAGAAACCAGGCGGATCGAAAGTGGCACCCGACCCGGCAGACGTGCAGAGGCGGAATGCAAGAAACGCAACCTGTACACACGCGCATTATTGCGATGACTGAAGGCAGCACGAATTCCAGGAATCCCGGAACGTGAGAACAGACAAACGCGGAGGCATCTGCTTCCGCGTGGACGACAACAAGCCGATTCGACAGTGGGTCGAGTTCGCGAGGGTCTTCGACCGGCACGGGTTCAAGTTCTGCGCCGCGTTGTGTCCGGGGAGAATGGCCGGCGACGAAGACTATACGAGGCTGGTCAGGTCGCTGCAGGACCGGGGGCACGAAATCATGGACCACACGCCCCTTCACAGCGTGGACAAGCTCCCCCTCCCTCAAGGCGCCGACGCCGATGCCTGGCGCGCGATGCCGGGGGTCGACCACGTGGACGCAACGCGCGTCTATCTGACCTACGCCCCGATCGCTGCGGCAACGCTTCCGGAGTATCGCGCCGATATTTCGGGCAACCTGATGAAGAGCCGGACGCCTGGCGTCCTGAACGACCCGAACCAGACGAGATTCATCGCCGTCTGCGTTCCCCATATAGACAGTGTGTTTCGGTTCAGACAGATCGAACGATCGGGCGACGTCGTATTGGCGCTACGCAGTTTCTGGGACGAAGACAACGTCGATCTGGGTGAATTGCGGGACGTGGTCTTCCACAAGCTGAGCAAAGCCGACGTCCGGATGACGTTGGACGCTCGAGTGCTTTTGGCCGAGTCTTCACTGAATCTGTTCGAAAGCCTTGGTCTTGATCGCCCCCGAACGTGGATACAGCCCGGCTCGGGAGGATGCTCCGACTTCTGGCGCGAAGACGTCAAGGCCTGTTTCGGAGACTTGTACGGATACGTGGCCGCCGCGACATACCCCGACCGGTCTGTAAAGTGCTTCAACGAGGATGATCCCAATGGGGACAAGCGTTTCGGCATGCAGTGGGGCAACTTCGACGACGAGGCGCGGGACCTGGATTGGAACCTGAAACGAATCGCGGACGGGATCGCCGGGCACCGCGTGCTTATCGGCCACAGCCACTTCTGGGAGCACGTCATGCCGGACGGATGGGACGGTTATCTCAAAAGGGTTGACCGTATCCTCTCCTGGTGCAAGGAAAACCGTGTCCCGGTGAGGACGTATTCGGAGTGGGCGGAGATTCTCTATCGTACCCGACCGGACCCTGAAGTGAATGTGTTTCCCGAATTGAGTGTCGATCTGAATGCGGACGGCGTTCCGGACGGATACGACATGCTGCCGGCAGAAGTGGTCCGGAACGACGGAGGACCCGATGCCAACGGCGTTTTCCTGACTGTACGGAATGCCGGGGCAATCTGCAGCGTTGATAGGTTGGGCGGTCTGGAAAAAGGCGCGAATACCTTTTCGGTCTGGACACGCGGGCATCCGGGAGGCGGCATCGAGGCGACGTTCCGGTTCTTCGAGGTCGAAACGACGCAGAAACACGCGTTTTCAACGAAAAGCCCCGAATGGACCGAACAACACGCCACGGTCACAGTGCCGGCCGGAGCATCTCTGGTGAATGTCACGATCGAGTGCACGCGTACTGGCGGCAGCGCTATAGAGATTGGCGGAATGCGTCTGAAAGCGCGCGGTGAGGACCCGACATTCGTGCGGTAAGCCCAGTTCGCACAAAATTCCCTTGATGCGCGCCTGAAATGGTCTAAATTGCCTCGGATTCGGACCCCAAAACCACCGGATCGAATTATGGTGAAGATCGAACCCCTGGAAAGACACCATCTGCCACAGGTCCTGGAACTCGTTAACGCACACCTCGGCGCCGTCATTCCCGGGTGGGCCATGACCGCCGATTACCTGTGGGAGCGCCTGAAGCGCAATCCTGCTGAACATGTTACCGATCCGTGGGTTGTCGAACGAAGATCCATCGTCTCCGTCGTCAACGACCGGGTTTGCGCCGCGGCCCATCTGCTGCGGTACGGAGACGACACGCGCTGGACGGGAACCGCGGAAGTCGCCTGGGTGCTGTTCTGGCCGCAGGAGCATCTCGCTGGTGAGGAGGTTTTAAAGGAGTGCCTGCGTCAGATGGACACGTGGCGGGCAACGGACCAGCAGATATCGGGGCCCTTGCCCGTACCGACATGCGTGGGCGTGCCCCACGTATGGCCGCATATCGGCCAGCTTCTGGAACAATTCGGCTATACACGCGGCGCGGAAGTCGACGAATCCGTCTACGGCGGCACCCTGCAGGGTATTCCATCTCCGGGCGAAGCCCCCGTAGCGGGCGTGTCGATTCATCGCGACCTGGGGACGTTCAGCACGCAATTCGTCGCGCGGCTGGAAGGCCTGGAAGTCGCATACGTTGAATGTGATTCAGATCTCACCCTGGGCGGGCAGTTGCCGGCGCTATCCGGATGGGGGGAACTCTTGGAAGTGGAAACGAGCAAAGCGATGCGGAACAGGGGCCTCGGTTCGTGGGTGATGCGCCATGCCATTGAGTGGCTGCGGCTGGCCGGGTGCAACCGGGTTGTGTTCAGCGTCGATAGAGATGACGAAAAAGCGGGCGCCGGGAAATTCTACAGACGGTTTGGCTGGACCCCGCTGGTTAGACAGAACCATTGGACCCGGACCGCCCGGGCATGACACGAATGCGGTCCCCTCGCCCAACCGGGCGCTCGAGTCACATCCACACATCCTCCACCGAACAGGAACAATCCATGACCACAACAGCCGACGCCTTTGACCTGCTGATCAGGGCCGGGCGGATCTTTTGCGCGGCCACCGGCCTGGACGGACCGGGCGCAGTCGCAGTACAGGGTGACCGCATCGTCGCCTCGGGCCCGGACGTGAGCGGGGCCGCGGGTCTGACGCTCGACTACCCGGACGCGCTGCTTCTTCCGGGTCTGGTCGACATCCACGCCCATCCGGCAAGGGGCGGTTCCCGTTTCGGCGTCGACCCCGATACGCACTTTCTTCCTTGCGGGGTCACCACCTGTCTTTCGCAAGGCGATGCCGGCGCCCTCAACTGGCCGGCCTATCGGCGGGACGTCATCCACGGTTGCCGCACGCGGGTGCGTCTCGCGCTGCATCTGTCGAAAACCGGCGAATCGCCGCCGGACCACTGTTTCGAGCACGTAGAGAACGCCGACGTCGATCTCTGCGTGGATACGATCGCTGAAGCGGGCGAGGACATCTGGGGCATCGCCTTCAACACGGTACTCGAACCTCGCCTCGCGCACGACCCTCGAGAGATCATGCGCCGGGGCGTCGAAGCGGCCGAACGCAGCGGGCGCCCCATCCTCTACGGGCCACGTTTCAACGTCGACTTTCCGCTTGGAGACCAACTGGCGCTCCTGCGTGCGGGAGACCTCTTCACGTACACGTTCAGCCCCCGCCCGGACACCATCACCGCCGGCGGGAGGTTGCGGCGCGCCGTCTGGAAGGCCAGAGAACGGGGGGTCCTGTTCGACGGCTGCCACGGGATGCAGTCTTTCAGCTTTCCGCACGCGGAGCAGGCCATCGCCGAGGGGTTCTACCCCGATACGATTTCCACGGACCAGTACAATGCGCACGTGGGCGCCGACCCGCCCCACCACCTGCCCAGGACGATGTCCAAGTATATCGCCGCGGGCATGCCCGAAGCGGAAGTATTCGCGCGGGCGACCGCCAGGCCCGCCGAGTTACTGGGGCTGAAGGGCGAGGTGGGCACACTGGCGCCTGGCGCGTGCGCCGATATCGCGGTGTTGCGGTGGAATCCCGACGGACGTCTGGCCGACGTACTCGGCGTCGAACGACCAGGCGGCTCCTGGGAACCGCTGGCCACGGTGAAATCCGGCAAACTTGTGGATCAGAACTGCCCGAATTGACTCGAAATCAGTCACCTTTTATTTTAGCCCGCGGACGGCGTGATGCCCATGTCAATCGATCTTGCGACACATCATACTACGACGCCCGGATATTCTGCAGGCGTCAGATCCGGAGACCGTCTCCGTCTACCTGCAGGAGGCAATTTACCCGGTCCACAATTCCCGTTTGCCAAACCCTGTCGATTGGAGGAGAACCGCTGTGAGTCAGGAAGTGATCATGGTTGTCGGCTTTTTGCTTGGCGCCTATTCTATCGTTGGAAACGACGCGATTCAGACCCTTGGAACCTTTCTCAGCTCCAACGCCAGACGCCCCTGGTGGGTGCTCTGGATCTTTGCCTGCAGTATTCTGATCGTCGTCCTCGTCTACGGGTGGTGGATGCACGACGACGTCTCCTACGGCAGGCTGGAGAAGATCCCCGAACCCGATCAGTGGACCTGGATCTACTGCGTCCCTCCTTTCGTCCTGCTCCTCCTGACACGTTGGGGCATCCCGGTGAGCACCACGTTTCTCACCCTGACGATCTTTGCGCCAAAAGCCCTGCCGGCCATGCTGGTCAAATCACTCGCCGGTTACGCGACCGCGTTCCTGGCCGCCATTCTGATCTATCGATGGGTCACCAGTGGCTTCGAGTCCCGCTTTCACAAAACAGAGGGGCCCACGAGCGGCTGGTGGGTCGTGGCGCAGTGGTGTTCGACCGGCTTCCTGTGGAGCCAGTGGCTGATACAGGACCTGGCCAATATCTTCGTCTTCCTTCCTCGCAGCCTCACGGCGGAATGGTTCTTTCTATCGATGGTGGTTATGCTGGCGCTGCATGCCATTATCTTTTACAACCACGGCGGCGCCATTCAGAAGGTGGTGCTCACCAAGACCAACACAACCGACATCCGGTCGGCGACATTCGTCGACCTGATCTACGGCATCGTTCTGTTGCTGTTCAAAGAGGTCAGCAAACTTCCGATGAGCACGACGTGGGTCTTCGTCGGCCTCCTGGCCGGGCGGGAGATCGCGGTCGCCTGGAATCAGCGGCACCGCAGCCGCAGGGAAGTGACGCGGCTGGTCGCGACGGATTTCGCGAAAATCACCGGCGGACTGCTCGTCAGCATCGCCCTCGCCTATCTCCTGCCCGAATTGCAGGCGCTATTTGGCTGACGGGCGGCGGTTCGATACGTGCAGGGATACAACCGGGAGTGTGAATCACGACGTTGGAGCCGATGGAGAACAGGCCCGTGATCGTCATCGTGTATTGGTCACCCATCTTTATCAAGATAAATCTTGACAGTCGGACTTCGAAGGCCCATTTTTGAATAAAAACGGAGTCGTTCGGCTATGAATATGCCAAGAGAGAAATTCTCCAGCCAGGTTGCCCCCGAGCTGTTGGGCACCATGCGGGAGATTGCCCGTAAGGAAGGCCGCCACTTTCAGGCGGTGCTGGAAGAGGCCATGCGGAAATACATCGATAACCGCAACCGGGAAAAGCCGCGCGCTGAGATCATGGCCCATTTTCAGGCCAGCGTGGAAAGACATCGCCGTCTGGGTGAAATGCTCGCCAGATGACCCATGACTTCCCCACCATGCAGGAAGTCATCGTCCTGCACGACGTCCTGATCAACACGTTTGGCGGGGCACCGGGAATACGTGATGAAGGCGCGCTCGCGTCGGCGCTCATGCGTCCGCAGCTTGGATATTACGAGGGTCTGATCGACCAGGCCGCCGCCCTCATGGAGAGCCTCGCCAACAACCATCCGTTTATAGACGGCAACAAACGGGCGGCCTTTTTCGTCACCGACACGTTCCTGCGTCTGAACGGCCACTTTATCGACTGTGACGACGATGAGGCATACGCGTTCATCGTTGGGAACCTGGAAGCCGGGTCATTCCGGTTCGCCGGGTTGAAGGCGTGGCTTCAGGATAAGATCGCAACCCTGCCGGGTGTTCGATAGCCTCTGAGAACACGACACGATGTTACTGTCTGTCTGTTCCATGCGGGAATCGGGCGAAGATCGGCAGGGACCGTGGAACCCTTCAGTTTCCCGGTAAACCGTCAGGGAGAATCAGGATGCTATACAGGTCGGCTCGAACCGACGCGCAGATCGAGGCCACCTTCCAGGAGGCCGCCGAGAAGTATGCCGTCTTTGGCGTGAACGCGCACGAAGCCGTGGAGAAAGCCGCGGACGTGCCTATATCGCTTCACTGCTGGCAGGCCGACGACGTGGCGGGGCTTGAAGTCAGGGACGAAGCCGTGGAGGGCGGCGGCATCATGGCCACCGGGAACTATCCGGGCCGGGCGCGAAACGGGGATGAACTGCGCGCCGACCTGAAGCAGGCGATCAACCTGTTGCCGGGGAGGCACCGCGCGAACGTCCACGCCTCCTACGGCGACACGGGCGGCAAAGTCGTGGACCGGGACCGCCTGGAACCGGAACACTTCGCCGGCTGGATATCGTGGGCGAAGGAAAACGGAATCGGGCTGGACTTCAACCCCACGTATTTCGCCCATCCGAAGGCGAACGATGGGTACACCCTGGCCCATCCTGACGGGGAAACCCGGGCTTTCTGGATCCGCCACGGCGTGGCCAGCCGGCGAATTGCTGAAGCCATGGGCGCTGCCCTGGACGACGTGTGCGTGAACAACCACTGGATTCCCGACGGCGCCAAGGACCATCCCGCGGACCGATTCGGACCCCGTGAACGCCTGGTGGAATCCCTGGACGCCGTCCTGGATCTCACGCTGGGCATCGGACCGGCCTGCGTGGACGCCGTTGAGGGCAAGCTCTTCGGCCTGGGCGTGGAAGACTATACTGCGGGCTCCAACGACTTCTACGCGAACTACGCCCTGTCACGGGGCGTGGTCCTCTGCCTGGACATGGGCCACTTTCATCCGACTGAATCCATCGCGGACAAGATCCCCGCACACCTGCCGTTCCACGACAGGCTGCTCATCCACACCAGCCGGCCCATCCGCTGGGATTCGGACCACGTCGTACTCTTCGGCGACGACGTGCGAAACGTCTTCCTGGAAATCGTCCGGTGCGACGCCCTGGACCGCGTGTACGTGGCCCTGGACTTCTTCGACGCCAGCATCAACCGCATCGGCGCCTACGTGATCGGCGCCCGCGCGACGCGAAAAGCCATCCTCTACGCGCTGCTGGATCCCACCCGGCAACTGAAGGGGCTGGAACGGGAGGGCAAACTGGCGCAGAAACTCGCCCTGATGGAAGACATGAAGACGATGCCCTTT
Source organism: Gemmatimonadota bacterium (assembly GCA_028874335.1). Lineage (GTDB taxonomy): Bacteria > Latescibacterota > UBA2968 > UBA2968 > JAAXHE01. The sequence goes on from JAPPJY010000058.1 coordinate 71,025, forward strand.
TCCGCCGTCTGGGACATGATCTGCCTGAAAACCGGTGTCCCCCCCGGCGCTGCCTGGATTCCGGATATGGAAGCCTACGAGAACCAGGTCCTGTCAAACCGGACATAAAGAAAACCGCGGAACGAGGTGGGAAGATCCACCCAATTCCGCGGTTTTCGTTGGCTGCAATCCTCCCACCTGCCCTACGATACCTATATCTGAATCCCTCACTCGGTCGTACGTTTAGTTCATGCCCGCATCTAAAACGAGAATCAAAGGTCGTTAGCGCTGGTTACGTACCTGCGGGCTCATAGGCAAGGCCGAATACTGTATCGGTCATTCGGCACCTGAAGTCGTTGCTGAGCGAGTATGCAAACGGGCGGCACGGAACCAGATGTCGAGTATTCGCCCTTCGGTCGCGATTGCATGTAGTCGTGATATCCCCTGGCCCGGCGACTCGACTCTGTCCATTAGAGAACTGAAGGACCAAGCTCTGCCGCTCCGATGACGTTGAGGACCTCCCGCATCGCGCAGCTGAATTCCGCCAGGCACCTATCGTCAAACCGTAACGGTGTAGTGGTTCACCACAACCGATGTCGACTTCAAATCACCATCCCGCTCAAGTTCGTCTAGATACAACCTGATCGCTTCGGCAACGAGGTCACGCACCTCATCCTCCGTTGCACCCGCCACGCCGATCCCCGGAAGTTCCGGTACATACGCCCCGTACGAGCCGGGGCCGTAATTCTCTACTATGACAAGATACTCAGTCTGTGCCATCTTCATCCCCGATGTCAATTTCTTTCAATCCAGCCTGTTTGAGTATCTGGCTCAATGTACCAGCCTTGATGTCCGCGTTGCGATTTCCAGCTACCACGACGATGCCGCGCTTGGTCGAATGACGCATCACCCGGTGGCTCCCGCGACGGCGCACTTCGTGCCATCCGTCCTTTCGCAATTCTCTCAATAGTTCCCGAATCTTCATGCGGCAATTTCACGGCAGTCGGTTCGAATGCGAATTACATTACCTGTGAACTGTGTGTACAGGATTTTCCCGATGGGTTCGGTCGGAATTAAGCCACAGAATGAGCACACAACTGCCTGACCGACGTTACGTGCCAACCGGATCGTACGCAAGGCCGAACACTGTATCAGCCATCCAGCGCTTGAAGTCCTTGTCGTCCATATATCGCTTGAACAGTTCGGTGTCATCCTTCATCACTCCGGTCATCACGCGCAGCAGCGCCTTGTCGTGCTCGATGCGCGCATTCTGCCGATCGGAGTTCACCCGGGCGTTTCGGAACGCGGTGTCGGCGGCGACGCGGGCCGGAATGGTTTCTGTGATGAGCTGCTTGACGCGGTCTCTATCCTCCCATTCGATATCTCCGAAATGTTCGTTGAATACGCGAAGTATGTTTGAGAGTCGGTCCAATTCCAGCTCCTGTTGATGCCCTCCCCCTGAACCCGGTACCGGATCGATCTCGGCATCTTCGTCCTCTAACAGGATCTTTTGCATCGCCCGCTTCTCCACCCGGTAGCTGTCCAGGTCGATCGCATCGAGGATTCCCTTGGAAAGATCCTCTTCCTCGGGCGCCGGCAATTTCGGCACCAGGAAATTCAGGAAAATCGAACGCTTTTCCCATTCGGCAACATTGTACGGAAGGACGGATGAGAGAAAGGCGTACGTTCGCACGAATGCTTTGGCGTTGCCCTTGAATGCGACCTGGCCGTCTTCGTCCAGGTCGTGTCGATAGACCGCGACACAAACGTCCAGGATCGGATCGAGCAGGTCGCGTTCCACCCCATCCAGATAGAGCCGCACAAATTCGTCGATCTGCGTTTCGGAATAGACCTGGGCGCCGTCCAGCTCGGCCTGCAGGTCGTGCAGCTTGTTCGGGTCGGTTTCGTCGGCCAGAATCGTCGTCTTGTAGAAGTCAGAAAACGCATCTTGAATCGTATCGGTGTCGTTGAGAAAGTCGAAAACGAACACGTCGTGTTTCTTCGGGTGGGCCCGGTTGAGGCGAGACAGCGTCTGCACGGCCTTGATGCCGGACAGCGTCTTGTCGACGTACATGGTGTGCAGCAGGGGCTCATCGTAGCCGGTCTGAAATTTGTCCGCGCACACCAGAAACCTGTACGGATCCTCCTGAAATCGCCTGGCGATCTGGGCCGAAGGCAGGCCGGTCAGTGACGCCTCGCTTACCCTGCCGCCGCCGAAATCATGTTCGCCGGAGAACGCGACCAGCGCCTCAAATTGGCTCTTGCGCTCCTTGAGATACTCGCGGATGGCATGATAGTACTGAATCGCGCGCTCGATGCCGTTCGTGACCACCATCGCCCGCGCCGCGCCGCCGATCTTGCCCTGCTTCAGCACCTGGTCGTGGAAGTGGTCGACCATGATCTCGGCCTTCAGACGGATCGCGTGCCCACTGCCCTCCACGAAGCGACGCAGCTTCTTCTGCGCCTTCCGAGCGTCGAATTCGGGGTCGCCTTCGACCGTCTTCGCCAGCTTGTAGTAACTCGCCACAGGCGTATAGTGCGACAGTACGTCCAGGATGAATCCTTCCTGGATCGCCTGCTTCATGGTGTAGCTGTGGAAGGCGCGATGCCGCACCGTACCGTCAGGCTGCGACTCCGGAGCGCCGAAGATCTCGAGCGTTTTATTCTTCGGCGTGGCGGTAAACGCGAAGTAGCTGGCGTTCGGCAGGAGCTTTCGCGACTCCATCAGACGGTTGATCCGGTCCTCAAACGTATCCTGATCGTCCTCTTCGCCCGCCTCCGACAGCGCCTGAGCCATCGCCGCGCTGGTGCGCCCCCCCTGGCTCGAGTGGGCTTCGTCGATGATGATGGCGAAGCGCTTCCCCCGTTGTTCATTGCCAATTTCGTCCAGAATGAACGGAAACTTCTGGACCGTGGAAATGATGATTTTCTTTCCGCTCTCGATAAACTCGCGCAGATCGCCCGAACGGTCGGCGTGTCCTACCGTGGCCGCCACCTGGGCGTATTGCTTGATCGTGTCGCGAATCTGGCGGTCCAGGATGACCCGATCCGTGACGACGATGATCGAGTCGAAGACCGGAGCGTCGTCCTTCTCCAGCCCGATCAACTGGTGCGCGAGCCAGGCGATGGAGTTGCTCTTGCCGCTGCCGGCTGAGTGCTGGATCAGGTATCGCTGACCGGCGCCGCGGTCGCCCGCGTCGGCCAGCAGTCGGCGCACCACGTCGAGTTGATGGTAACGCGGCCAGATCTGAGTCTTTCGACTCCTTCCGCTCTTTTCGTCCTTCGACGCCACTACCTGCGCGTAATTCTCGAGGATGTTGGTTAGGCTCTCCCGGGTGAGCACTTCGCGCCAGAGATAGGCGATTGAAAGACCGTCCGGATTGGGCGGGTTACCCGCGCCGTCGTTCCAGCCGCGGTTGAAAGGCAGAAACCAGGAGGCCTTCCCCTTCAGATGCGTACAAAAACGCACCTCGCGTTCGTCCAACGCGAAGTGCGCGATGCAGCGCCCGAACTCGAACAGCTTCTCACGCGGGTTCCGGTCCTTTTTGTACTGCCAGACCGCATCGTCCACCGTCTGTTTGGTGAGGCTGTTCTTCAACTCGAACGTGAACACCGGCAATCCGTTGACGAACAGCCCGATGTCCAGCGCCCGCTGTGCCTCGTCCCGGCTGTAGCGAAGCTGCCGCGTAACGGTAAACCGGTTCAGCTCGAACAATTCCTGCGCCTGCGGGTTGCCGGCCGAGGGCGTGCCGTAGAACAGCTCCAGGTTCAACGCCCCGTGCTTTATGCCGTTACGCAGCACGTCGATGGTGCCGCGCTTGCTGATTTCGCCCTGGAGACGGGTCAGAAATGCGCGCCGCACGGGACCGGCCTGACCTGGTAGGGGCGACCGGCCGGTCGCCCGTGCACCGTTGGTTGCCATTCCAACCGCGTCGGCGGCCTCCGGCTGCGTGGCGCGCAGGAATGCCGACAGTTGCGCCAGATCGACGCAGAACTCACGGTCATAGTCGTGGTGATTACCGCAGCTCCAGCCGACACCGCCGTAACCGGCGGGCGGTTCTCCCACGGTGCCCGAAACAGGGGGCTCGCAGCCCTGGCCCGTCAGGGCGGCGCAAATCAGGCGTTCAAGCCCGCGTTCAGAGGTATCAGTGTTCACCCTCGGCCTCCGCCCGCGCGCGGGCCCGGTCGTACAGCTCCTCTCGAGACAGGTTGTCGGCGGTCCTGAATCCGGGTGAAGTGGTGCGGATTTTATCTGAAACCTCGTTCAACATACTGCGCCGACGCTCGGCCTCTTGCTCCGTGACCGGCCCGTTGTCCGCTGTGCCGCCTGCGCGGTCCGCTGCAAGACGCCTCAGGTAGTCTCGCACGAGTGCCGATACCGACGTGTCCAATTCTGCCGCACGGATACGCGCGAGCCGATGTGTCTCTTCGTCAACGGATACGGTAATATTTCTCATTGTCACAGCCTCACAGTTTCTGTGTAGCACAGTATCGTCATCAACTGGCCCACGGACAAGACCTGCGGCTGGGCGGGTTACCATCTTGACGTGGTAAAGGCACCTTCGAAACCTGTCCCCTACAATCGGACCCCGGAGGCGATTGCAGCGATAGCCGACCAGGGTCGTTCATACAGGACGCACCAGCGCCTTCTCGCTGGTGTCGGTGGTCCGCACTATGCTTCGCCTATCATCGGGATGGGGACTTCCCGGACTTCTCCAGACTTGATCCCCTCGATAGCAGTCCGAATGGCTTCCGTTCCCTCCATCGGATAAGGCCAAGTGGTGGAGAGCAGTACGATCACGGACAGACGCCGATCAGCAAGGTTCTGCTGAAACCTCATACTTTGGTCGGTAGTGACAAGCAGTTCGTAGCCCTCACTGTTCGCAACGTCCAGCAGGTCGCCGTTGCCAAGCCTGTCCCAACCTCTCTCTTTCGCGGTATCGACCTCGTGACCGTGGAGCTCCCTTCGGAGCGGCGCAGGAGTTCAGTGATCAAACAGTATCTTCAAGGCTGCTCACCGGCACGGACGCCTTCAGCGAGTCGGCCACGTGCTGGAGGACCGCCCTTACCTTCCACTCATCCTCCATCTGGAACCACTCCATGAATTCCTCGACGGTGGCGCCGGCCTCCAGATTCTCGAACAAGGCGGATACAGGCAGTCTGCTGTCGGTGAACACCCAGGCCCCACTCACCCTGCCAGGCACGCTCTCCACCCCAGGGCACTTCGACCAGTCAATCATAATCTCACCTCCGCTGCAACAGTGTGCTCTTCTGTCGATGCTTCGGCGTCAGCCATGCACATTGTGATCAAACAGGATTTGCGTGCGTGACCCTGGCGACCCTGGCATCAAGTTCTTCCACTACGAATTCCAGAACCGCTCGCACCTTTGCTTCGTCAACCCTGCCGAACCATTCGATAAAGTCGTGGACCGTTGCGCCTTCCTCAAGGTTGCCGAAAAGGGCCGACACAGGCAGCCGGGTCCCTTTGAACACCCAGGCCCCGCTCACTTTGCCAGGCACGCTCTCCACCGCGGGACACTTGCTCCAGTCGGTCATTCGGCCACCTCTCTTTCGATTGTGTGCTCTTCCGTCGATTCATCAGCGTCCGCCAGGCGTCTGTGGGCAAAACGTAAACGTGTCGTCTTTCACCACAACCGAATCCGCCGATGTTGGTAGTGATTTTCTCAATCACCGCGTGCTACATCCCGCGACGGCGTTCGGCTTCCGTCTCAACGTCCTGCCCTTCGGCCGTTGTTCTGCCGACGCCGTCGGCAGCCAGGTTCTTCAGAAAGTCTCGCACGAGTGCCGATACCGACGTGTCCAACTCTGCCGCACGGATACGCGCAAGCCGATGGGTCTCTTCGTCGACGGATACGGTAATATTTCTCATGGTCACAGCCTCACATTTTCTGTGTATCACAATATAATCAATAACTTACGGATGGTCAATCCCCACGGGCGCGCGCGCGGCCATCCGGATCGGCGGTGTCGATAAATTCTCCGTTGGCCAACCCGTCCCATCCACGTTCTCTGGCCTCTTCGACGACATGGCCGAAGAGCCGGACGCGCAACTGCCTGGGTGTCCCGTTATCGAACAGGATGCGCATGAACCACCCTGGTACGGAGTTCCTGTGCCGCATGGTCCAGCACTGCCTTCACCTCCGATTCATCAACACCTCCGAACCACTCGATGAAGTCGTGGATGGTCGCGCCCGCCGCAAGGTTCTCGAAGAGGACGTACAGCGGCAGCCGGGGCCCTTTGAACACCCAGGCCCCACTCACCTTGCCAGGCACGCTCTCCACCACCGGGCATTTCGACCAGTCAATCATATGCTTACCTCCGCTGCAACTATGCGCTTTTCTGCAGGTTCATCAACGTCCGTCAGGTGTATGCGATCAAACCGTAAACGTGTTGTGGTTCACCACAACTGAATCGGCCGCCGTTGGCCGTGATCACACCTGTCCAAACACGGGTTTGATTAACTACGAAAGTCGCGAAATATATGGCTGGAAAAATCGTCCATAAACGCGAACCAATGGCAACCTGGTCTCCATTGTCCGGGTCAAACCAGCACATAATCGCCACGAGTGTGTCTTCTCGTCGACGGATACGGTGATGTTCCTCACAATCACAGCCTCACAGTTTCTGTGTGACAAAATATACCCATTTGCCGGTCGATGGGCAACAGTTGCGGCGGTGCGGGAAGCCCGGTAGGGGCGACCGGCCGGTCGCCCCTACGTGACTAGTTGCTCGCAAGAGTACTTATTTGTCGATTCGTCTTCCTCAGGCAGTTCAGCCGCCGCCTCGCGCACATCGAGCTTACCTGTGACGACATCGGCGATCAGGCGGGTGCGGTATTCCTGGACGAGAGCGATTTCTCGATTTGTTCGTTCGATCGCCTTTTCCAGCCCGCTCGTTTTCTCAGAAATCGCCTTGAGAATGGTTAACTGCTCTTCCAGAATTGGAAGAAGAACCGGGAACTTGCGCAGTGTGTTGCTATTGGTGGATGCAAGGTTCGTCGTCTTCTTTGCGGTGAATTCGAAATATGCCCGCCCGTGGATTGAACCCATTAGCCCAACCAGAAACTCCGGGCTCAGCAGCCCCCGCCGACATCGTACCGCAAAGATGTGATTCTGGTGTAAACATCCTGGGATCTCATCTCGCCAGACACACCCACGCCCAAGTTTGTCGATATCTCCGCCTTCGGTCATCAAAACGTCGCCGGGCAACAAGGCAGCCCGAGCCGCTTCATCCCGGGGAACATCGATAGACTTGACCTGCGATAGGTCCAAACAACCTGCCTGAACATTAGCAACTCGCAGATATGGTCTAGATATCGTTTGCGTACTCCTATAATCTTTGCCCAACGTGAGACCGGTTTGAACTTGTGCGACATCCTTGAGGCGGAGAAACTGCCAATGCTCCGGCACATCGCCCAGCCACTCCACAACGGAGGCCTCGTAGGCCGGATAGGGCTGGCCGGTTCGGACGTCGATTTGGCCCGTAACGGCCTGGTGGATGATGGCCTGCTTCTGCTCCTCCAGCAGCGCAATCAGCTTCTGCTTGGCGCGGATGTAGCGCTGGATGCGCCGGTCGGCGTGGTCGAGGAAACGGACGATAGCGGACTGCTCGGGAACTGGTGGGAGTGGCAGGTACGAACGGGCGAGACTTTCGTAGTCTATGTTTTGGCCCTGACGAATACCTGTGACGAATAGCGACAGATTCTCGATGTACGGGCGTGATTTAAACACTCTGGCAAGATAAGCGTGGTGATCTGGAACACGTGGACATAGAATCGTGTATGCAGGGCTGATTATTCCTTGTTCTCGCGCAAACTCGATACCTCCTTGAAACGATCTCAAACTAATTACAAAGTCGCCGACGCGTACAATCTTGAGCAATTCGAGATCCTTCAATGCAAGCACCGTGCGATTCTCGTACTTCTCCTTTCGCACAACTCCTTTGGTCTGCGTAGCTGCCAGTAATGGCTCGTTAGGGTAACCCTTTTCGCTTCGCTGGACAAGAAGACTCTTCGTTCTCCTAAGTTCCCAATGCTTGGGCACCTTCCCCAGCCAATCGACGCCGGTGTCCATATAGTCAGGATAGGGTTTGAGATTCGAGGTTATCATCATCTATCACCATTGTAGGGGCGACCGGCCGGTCGCCCGTGTGCCGATTGGATCCCGGCCGTCCCTATTGGCAGGATTCTCCGGGTCTTTCGACCATCCGGGCGGGTTAACCGCGATGTATTGCCGAATCCAATACAGCGTGGATTCGTTTCTGATAATGTGTTCGTAGTAATTGCGCTGCCATACCAATGCGCCGGGAGTGCCGCGCATGGCGTTGATGCGTTTGGTTACGGCAGATTTGAATCCAGCCATCATGGCGCCGAGTGACTTCGGTCGCGGACCGCCACGGGCGACCGGCCGGTCGCCCCTACGGCTTTCGTCGGCTATTATGACGATGCCGTGAACATGGTTGGGCATGACAACCCAGGCATCCAGTTCAATCTCGCTGCGGATCCATGCGGATTGTAGCCACTCCTCTTCGACTATCCAGCCCAATTCGTTCAGCGCCATCTCACCATCTTTCACTTCGCCGAACAGTAATTCCCTCCCGACTGTGCAGACGGTGATAAAATATGCGCCTGCTCTCGAATAGTCGTTGTCGCGCAATCGGATCGCGCGACGGCGACGTATCTCTGGATCGCATGAGGCGTTCATTATGCCCTCGGAACTTCGCACAGCAACGATTCCATCTCTTTCTCCACCAACAGGATACCCGCACGTATTTCTTCCAGAGTCCGCATCGGCTGGGGCTCGTAACAGTACAGGGTGAAGCTGATTTCGTATCCGATTCTTACGCTGTCCGGTTGATACCAAGCTTCAGCGCCCGACGCCTGGCACTCGCGCCGTCGGCTTTCAATTGGACCGAACTATTATTGTTTTCCTTGCTCTCTACAGGTATTCAACAGCCGAGTCGTTGCCATGTTGTGTCGGCTCTTGGATCTTTCGCGGAATCTTCGAAGAGAATTTCTGTCGCAAGGAATCTATAAATGATCGACTCTCCTCGAGCGATCGGTCAATCTCATTCTGATGATCGAAATAGTAAGCCAGTGCTGCGTACACATCCGCAAGAGTTATATCGTAATCATTGGCGATTTCGTCGGCGCTCCTGCCCAGCCGCTCGTGCCAGATGATGATATTCTCCACGGTAATTCGACGACCGGCTATACGTGGTTTACCGCCTGAAATGCCCGGGGTGATCTCGATATGTTGATTCAGAGTTTCCGTTGTCATTTCCGTTTCTCCTGAGTTCGGCGCCCGTCGCGGCGTCAATGCAGGCGCGGGCGACCGGCCGGTCGCCCCTACGGCGATGGGACCCCGGCCATCCCAAAAGACAGAATTCTCCCAGCCTTCCGACCATCTGGCCAGGCTATATGCGTTGTATCGCCGAATCCGCCGACGGTTCACCGTATAACTGAAATTCCAGCATACGCGGAATGCCTTCGGCTCAGCCGTCCCGATGTTCTGCTGACCTGTTCTGCGCTTATTTGCGTATTCGCGCGGCCATTGCCTCCAGCACGGGGTCGGAATACCGCTTCGAATTGAACCACGTTACCATTTCCTCGGCAGTCATGCCGGCGGTCTCCGCGGTTATGCGGGCGCGGGCCTGGCGCATGAATTCGACACAGTCGAATTTCTTTTTCTTGGAGTGTCATCAGTCATGGATGATCTCCTCTGGCCTGCGAACGTCTATAGCGGCGTATCCCTCTTGACGATTGACGTCGTTGTAGGCTCTAATGCGCCGGAATTCTTCTATGCAGGATAAGGCATCGGGCCAGGGATCATGGAGTCAACCAAAGAGAGTTTCCCGTACTTCGCGTTTGGACAGACCAAGAAACTCCGCCACGTCGGCGATGATTCCATCAAGCGTCCCGACTCGCACATCCCGATGCCTCGGTACTGTCACGCTGTGCCGGTTACTGTCGATTGTCAACGTCACAGTCATGTGGTTGCCTTTGGTTCGCGTCACGAGGTAGCCATAGTGACGCGTGAGCCGCCTGGCAACCTCGTTTCCAGCGAGGTCGCGGGGCAGTTTCATACCGCGATGGCCTCCACTCTGACCAAATGCAGTCTGATCACTCGCGGCATGTTCTCGCCGTCAAAATGACAACGCACTGCGTCTCGTACCATAGCCTTCAGGTCGTTCCAGTCTTCTCCCTGCGTGAAGATGCTATGCCCGAGCGCTCTGGCGTCGTATCCGCCTTCAACCGCTTCAGTTACCTCGAAAATGATCTCGCTCTGTCTCATCTGTATATCCTCCATGTGTCTTGGCCATTCTTAGCATCAGGATTCACCGGGTCTTCCGACCATCCGGTCGCGTTATCCGCGATGTATTGCCGAATCCGATCCGACGTGGATTCGTTCCGGATTCACCTATGCGGGCGAACGGCCGGTCGCCCCTACGGCGATGGGATCCTGGCCATCCCAATCGGCAGGATTTTCCGGGTTTTCCAACCATCTGGCCGGGTGATCCGCGAGGTTTTGCCGAATCCAATCTGGTGTTTATGCGTCTGGTTCCGCCCGATTCGTTTGAACGAACGTGCAACCCCTTGTTTCTCGACCCTTGCTCGTAAGGTCAACGATCAGGGTTCACCCTCTTTTGCCTTCGTCCAATTCGCGCAAAGGCACCGCCAGTCGTTCCAGAACAGGGTCGTCATAACGATACGTACGATAGTATTGGATTCGCTCCGCATGGCTCATGCCGGCTGTTTCCTCGGCAATCCTCGCACGGACTTCCCGCACAAAGCGGTTGCAGTCGAACCTCTCGCCAGCGGCTTCATGGGTCATAACGGAATCTCCCGCGTCCATACGCAGCCAAAAGCCTTCGTTCCGTTCCCGGTTTTCGTTATTTATCGCAATCGGAGCCGGACCGGCCGCCGTCGTTTGCCCCATCGTCCTGCCAGGGTCGCACAACCCTGGACTTCGGAATGCGAGCGAAGTAGGGATCCTTGCCGACAGCCGCATTGAGCCGACGGCGCCGCTCTTCAGGGGACATTCCCGCCAGTTCCGCGTTGATCCGGTCCCGGACCTCGCGCGTCCATTTTATGCAGTCGAAAGCCTTTGTGTTGCTCTCACGCTTCTTCATTTGCAAGCTCCATCCGGCTGCGCATGTCCACCAGGTGGTGCCCAAAGCGCTTCGGTTTCCCTTCGGTTCAGCTGTCGGAACTGTCTGTTGGCCCGTCCTGCGTGGATTTGCGTATTCGCGCGGCCATTGCTTCCAGCACGGGGTCGGAATACCGTTTGGAATTGAACCACTCAACCATTTCCTCGGCAGTCATGCCGGCGATTTCGGCGGTAATTCGGGCGCGGGCCCGGCGCATGAATTCGACAGAGTCGAATTTCTTTTTCTTCCGGGTGTCATCAGTCATGGACGATTTCCTCCGGCGTACGAATGTCAATAGCGGGGTATCCGTTTTGACGATTGACCTCGTTGTAGGCTCTGATACGCCGCCAATTCACCATGTGCCTGAAATTCCAGCTAACCAGGACGTCGGCTCTGGCGAGAGTCGCGGTGGCAATGTGCAGCGCGTCGGCCCGGTTGGCGCCACCTATGGCGCCAGCCGTTATGTAGGCATCGGCAAGCTCTCTCGCTTCTCTCGAAACGGCGAGTATTTCCGTGTGTTCCGAGGGAACGGCGCTGGTCGCCTGCCTGACGGGGAGCGAAGCATCCGCGAGTTCATCCAGGGTGATGTTCGAGATGAGCATCGTGGCGTCCCCCTGGCGAAAAACCTCGAACAGCCGCGTCGATTGTTCGCGGAATTCATCGTCATGGCAACCGCCGATCACCGAGGTATCCACGTAGATGCGCGGCTTGCCGTACACAGCCGGCGGTTCGCGCACCAGCGGCAGATCGCCGAGCAGCCCCTCAGTCTCTTTCTCCAGCGCCAGAATATCCGCCCCAATTTCCTCCAGGGTCCGCATGGGCTGGGGCTTGTAAAAATACCGTGTAAAACTGATTTCGTAGCCGATTTTTACGCTGTCCGTTTGATGCCACGCGTCAGCGGCGTAGGGCAGGACCTCTCGCTGCAGAAACGCTTCGATGCCGCCTTCTTCCTGTAGTGGAATCTGCTCGGTGTCGCGCAGGTCGGTGTCCGGTTCGTACTCGACCACGACGGGCCTGCCGTCGACAGTAGCCTCGAACCGGCCGCGCAGCGGGTCGGCTTCCGTGCCTCTCTTGTGTACCCTTTTTATCACTGGCGACGCGGTTTCGCTTCGTTCGCAAGTCTCCTTTAACTTCTTGATTTCGGAGGCCTTATATGCACGGTTGGGGTCAATTTCTTCGAGCCGAAGCGGCCTTTCGACTGTCACCTTCCAGTATCCGAAGGCGGCGTTGTCGAAGATCTTGCTCTGTTCAGTTTCCTCGAAGGCCAGAAACGTGTCGCAGATGCGCCGGACGTCCTCCTCGCCGAGTTCACAGTTCTTCTTGCCCAGGTTCTTGCGCAGCGGCCGGTACCACTCGGTGGCATCGATCAACTGCACCTTGCCCCGGCGATGCTCCGGCTTCCGGTTGGTGATCACCCACACGTAGGTGGCGATGCCGGTGTTGTAGAACATATTGAGCGGCAGCGAGACAATCGCCTCCAGCCAGTCGTTCTCGATGATCCAGCGCCGGATATTGCTCTCTCCCTGCCCGGCGTCGCCCGTGAACAGCGAACTGCCGTTATGCACCTCGGCGATGCGGCTGCCACCCTCCTTCATCTTGGAGAGTTTGTTAGCCAGAAAGAGCATCTGGCCGTCGCTGGACCGGGTAACCAGCGAATACTCGGGATCGTCGGCGTGCTCGATCACAAAGCGCGGGTCCCGCATTTCCTTTTTGCCGCCCATGCGCTCCAGATCGGTCTTCCAACTCTTCCCGTAGGGCGGATTCGAAAGCATGAAGTCGAACTCGCGGGACGGGAAGGCGTCGTTGGCCAGGGTGGAATGCTCAGGGCCGCCGACGATGTTGTCGGCCGCGTCTCCTTCACCCTTCAGGAGAAGGTCGGCCTTGCAGATGGCGTAGGTCTCGGCGTTGATTTCCTGGCCATACAGGTGGGTGGAGACCTGCTCACCGCGCTCGGCTGCGAGTTGCTGGAGCACCTCTTCAGCCACGGTCAACATGCCGCCTGTACCGCACGCGCCGTCGTAGATCAGGTAGGTGCTGGATGTAATTTCGTCAGCGACGGGCAGGAAGACCAGCTTCGCCATCAGCGTCACCGCATCGCGCGGCGTCCAGTGTTCCCCCGCCTCCTCGTTGTTCTCCTCGTTAAAGCGCCGGATCAGCTCCTCGAAGATCGTCCCCATGCCGTGGTTGTCCAGGCCAGGGTGTCTGACCGAACCATCGCCGTTGTGCACCGGATCCGGGCTCAGGTTGACGTCCGGAGAAGTGAGTTTTTCGATCAGCGTACCCAACGCATCGGCCCTGGAAAGACGGGGTACCTGGTTTCGGAATTCGAAGTTTTCAAGGATGTCCTGCACGTTTGGCGAGAACCCGTCCAGCCAGGCCCTGAAGTCGGCCTCGAGCTGCTGGCGGTTTGCACGGGCGCGCAGGTCGCGCAGAGTGAACCTGGAAGTATTGTAAAAGTCCTGTCCCGCAGCCTGTCTCAACGGCTCTTCCTGTTCGACCAAGCCGATTTGTTCGAGGTTTGCCTGCATGTCCAAAACCGCCTGCTTGCTATCCTCCAGTACCGCGTCCAGCCTGCGCAGTACGGTCATCGGCAGGATCACGTCGCGGTACTTGCCGCGGACGTACAGGTCGCGGAGGACGTCGTCGGCGATTCCCCAGATATAGTTCGCGATCCAGTTCAGGTTGGCGTTGGTTGTCATCGGGATTCCCTGGAGGGCGACCGGCCGGTCGCCCCTACAAGAGAGAAAGGCGAATCACCCGTGAGGGCGTCGCCTCGGTCGAAGAATTCACCCACCCCTGGCTTCACCCCCGGTTCCCTCCTCCCCATGCGGACGAGAATTGATCGCCGTCCTGGAACCGGCTGGGACGGAACGGATGCAGATCGAACGCGGGCGTCCGGCCGAGGATGACGTCGGTCAACGAATCGGCGATCGGCGGGCCCAGCTTGAACCCGTGCCCACTCCCGCCGAAGAAGGCATAGTAGCCCTCCAGCCCCGGCTCGGGTCCGACCAGAGGGTGCCAGTCGTCCGTGATGGTATAGACCGATGCCCAGCCCTTCACGTATTCCCCCTGCCTGAACGCGGGCACCCGTTCGAAGGTCCCGGACTCGATGCGCCGCCGCGTGGGCCCGTCCAGGTCCGGATCGTACGCGTCCACGTCCATCGGCTCCACCTCTTTGGGAAAACTCAGGCCGGCAAGCAGCCCGTTTTCGCCGTCGGGTCGAAAATAGACCCGGAGATTGGGATCGGAGACCACGGGAAACCGTCCGAATCCCTCCGGCAATCGCAATACCAGATCGCTCTCCCGGCTCCATCGCAGCGAATAGTTGAAGCCCGCGGACAAGCCCATATGTCGACCCCAGGGACCTGCCGCGTTGATCACCAGGTCCGTCCGGATTTCGCCGGCATCCGTCTCCACCCCCGTCACGCGATCTCCGGTCAGCCGAATTCGCGTTGCCCCCACCCCCTCGTAGCACGTCAGCCCCCAGTCCGAGGCTCGCGTCACCAGATTCCTGACCGTCCTGACCGGGTCCGCGTACCCGGACGCGGGTTCGTAGATGCCTGAGATAATCCCGTCCGTGTTTACACCCGGTACGAGTTCCCCGATCTCATCGGTTTCCACTTCCACGGCCCGGGTGTGATTCCGCTGCTCGGCCTCCAGCACCGCCAGGCCCGCGGCGGCGGTATGCTCACCCAGAAGACAGATATAACCCGTATTGCGAAAGCCGCAGTCACCCCCCAGCGCCTCCTGTCCGTTCGAGAACATCTCCAGCGCCTTCATGGACAACCGGATGGTCATATCGTTCGAGTAGAAGGTGCGGATCACGGCGGCCGAATGGCCCGTGCTCACGGCGGCCAGCGATCGTTTTTCCAGGAGCACGACATCACCCAGACCCTTTTTTGCGAGAAAATGGGCCACGCTGGCACCCATGATTCCCCCGCCGATCACGACGGCGTCTGCCACCCTTACCATTTACATCGCTCCTCTGCGAGTTATTGCTCCGGCTCATGCTCCCGGCTGGCGACCCACTGCAACGAGGGTCAGACCTTCACGAAGACCATGGTAACCTGGGACCCGGCAAGCGACGAAGTCAACGTCAGCTCATTCCCGTCGATCGTGGCGTTGGTACCGACAAGGCCCAGTGTCGCAGCTTCCTGGAAGAGAATGCTCGATCCTTCTATGGCGTACGTTCCGTCGGAGTATCGATCTTCGTGCCCGAGCGACGGGATGCTCAGGCTCAGGGAAAAGTCGCCCGTAGTCGTCAGCACGAGCGTGCCGATGGCTTCGGGCGGACGGAGCGTCTGCGTCGCCGCGCCGCCCGCCAGTTGTATCTCGCGTAGCGTATAGGTACCTGCCAGCGTATCGTAATTCAGCGGATTGTCTTCTCCGCAGGACATGAACAGCAGTGCCACGAAAAACGAATACGGTTTGAATCTCTTCATCGCGCGCCTCCGGGTCCGGCTGTTTTTTTTTGATTCGAGTCGTACGAGACAGCCCGTTGAAAAATCCCATCCGGGCTACGTCCGGCCCTTGCGGTCGAAATACTGCGTTGCGCGCCCTCGCCGAATCGAAGGATGGGACTCGGTTGCGCGCCTTGTCTTCGACCTCGCCTGCAGAGCGACTTTCTCAACGGACTGTCAACGAATGATGTCCTCCAGATACGCCTTGGCCGCAAGCAGCCCCTCCTGATTCAGGGCCGTGCTTCCCATAAAGCGGTCGTCTTCCAGCTCGATTGCAAGCGGGCCGTCATAGCCGAACTCTTCCAGCCGTGCCACAATCCATATCCAATCGGCCTCTCCCCATCCGGGAATGCAGTACCGCCACCAGCCTTCCCCGTGTCCATACCTCTTTCCGAAGCTCTGTCCGAGGCTGCCGTACAGGTAAAGGCCGTCTGACAGCAGCTCCGTGTCTTTGGCATGCACGTGCCGGACGCGGTCTCCGAATTCCATCAACAGGCGCTGATAGTCCACACCGATCCGGATGAAATGCGACGGGTCATAGCAGATCCCAAGATGAGGCGAAGGCACGACCTCGAATACGGCGCGAAGCGTCTCCGGCGTACATCCCAGATTGCCGTAGCCCGGCCCGCCTCCAGGATAGGGTTCGATGGCCAGATGCACATTCTGCTGTTCCGCATAGTCCACCACCCCGGGATAAACGGCTTTGAAGATCTCGAAACTGTCGGACCGGGACTGCATGCCGTCGTCCGGCGCCAGGCAGAGAAACACAACGCCGGAACCGTGGACACCCGTATCGTGAATGCGCCGCTTCATGGCTGCGACCGCCCTCTTGCGCACCTCGGCGTCCTGACTCAGCAGGCCTCCACCCACACCCCAGTCGACGGTACCGATCGCCAGCTCCGCCCTGTCGAAGGTCCCGCGAACCCCGGCGTCGACTTCCGGCACATCCACAGACCCGAAACCGCATTCACTCGCCCACGCCACCACACCCTCGAGACCCAATTCCCTTCCCATTGGCGGTATCCGCATCCCAACGTGCATAACACCCTCCGTAAAATTCGTGATTAAACCGACCAAAGGTCGCTGATCTCGGCAAGAATCGCATCGAGTTCAGCGTGATCGTGCGCATCCAGCGGGCCGGTCGCGGCGGTCCTGACGTGGGCCGACCGGATCACCCCGCGGCGGCGGAGCACCTCTTTGTAACCCTGTACGCTGTGCAGCGATTCAAAATTCAACAGCGGCAACAGGCGGTTGAACGCCTCGCGTGCGCCGGACGCGTCGCCCGCCTGCCAGGCATTCCATACCGCAGTATGCATGTCGGGGACGTCGCAGGCCGGCATGGTTCCGGCCGCGCCCCGACTCATTTCGTCAATCAGGAATCGTCCGGCCGCACCCCCGAACACGCCCTCCACCGATTTCCCGCAGGCAGCGATATCCGCGGAAACGGAGTGCGTGACCGGCGGGACTTCCTCCTTGACGTAAAGCACCCGTTCGATCTCGCGCGCAAGCTGACCCAACAACGCGGATGACAATGGCACGCCGATCGGCAGCGGATAGTTCTGTACGAATATCGGCAGTTCGGTCGTCCGGGAAATCGCTTCGTAATACGCCCTCACGCCATCGGCCGCAGGCTTGGACACATAGGGTGGCATGGCGATCACGGCGTCGGCGCCGGCGTCGGCCGCATGTTTCGCCAGCCACACAGCCACCTGGGAACTCACTCCGGACACGCCAGCGACGAAAGGCAGCCGGCCCCGCGCCGTCCTGCCCACGACCTCGATCACGCGAAGCCGTTCCGGGTCGGACAACGCGCTGAATTCGCTTGCGTTTGCCGGCGTGACCAGCCCATGCGCGCCCGCCGCGATCGAGAATTCCACCACGGACCTCAACCCGTCTTCGTCAAGCGATCCATCGTCCGAAAACGGCGTTGCCAGGATGACGAACACCCCCCGAAAGGGCCGCCCCGCCATTCATCTGCCTTTCGCTCGATGTTGACGTTCAACCCGACCTGAAACCCCCATTCAATGGTAAGGTTGAGACGGCGGATGTCAAGCGGAAAATCCCCCCGATAATTCGATTGACTTACACCGGACCCCGTCCTACCATATCCAACAAACGGGCACGAATTACCATTCGCCGGGTTGCCGATGCGGGTCGATCCACGGAAACTGCAGGAACTGCAATGCTTCATGGAAGCGCTCGAACCCGGCGGTCCGCCGAGGGCGGCCTTTTTACGGAGAGCGGCGAAGGGTCTCGACCGGTCCGGTGGCAACCTGGTTGTGATGGATGCTTCCTTCAACCCGATGACCGTTGCACACGAAGCCATGCTGAAACGGGCGGCAGAAACCTGCGGGGCCGCCGAAGCTCTGCTGTTGCTGTCTCACGCAAACGTGGACAAGGCCATCTACGGGGCGCCGCTGGCGCAGCGCTTGGCCATGCTCGAACACTACGCCGGACCGTATCCAAACGTTTCCGTCGCCGGTTGCAGCCACGCCAGATTCGTGGATAAAGCCAGTGCCCTTCGCCCGCTCTATCCGAAATCGACCGGACTGTTCTTCGTCGTCGGCTACGATACGCTTTTGAGGCTGTTCGACCGCAGGTACTATACGAACATGCCGAATGAGCTGTCCGCACTCTTTGACGTCGCCCACATCGTGGCCGCCAACCGCGACAATATCGACCCGAATGCCATACGGAGACTGAAGACCGGATCGGAATATGCCGCCTTTGCAGACCGAATCCATTTTATCGCGCTTGAACGCGTTTATTCGCGCATTTCCTCCACGGCAGTCAGGACACTTAAGGAAAAAGGCAACTACATCGGCCACCTCGTACCGTCCCGGATTGCGGACGCCATCGCCGCGTTGGACCTGTATCGCGCGTGACGGCGCAAAGGGCTTTCCTCGGCGGAGACGGACGCCCTTCCCGGACCGGTTATGCCTGTAAACTGTTGACTGATAGAAACCCTCGAAAGTTCCATTGGAGGCGTGCATGAACGGTGCGGACCTGCTGGTGGCGGAACTTCAGAAGAAAGGCGTCGGCTTCGTCGCAACCCTCTGCGGGCATGGCTTGGACGACCTGGACGACGCCTGCGACCGGGCGGGTATACGGCTTGTGGACGTTCGAAACGAACAGGCCGCAGGGTATATCGCGGAAGCCGTCGGACGCCTCAGCCGTACCGTGGGCGTATGCGCCGTAAGCAGCGGCGTGGCGCACGTAAACGCGCTCACCGGCGTCTGCAACGCCCATTTCGACGGGGCGCCGATGCTGCTCATCACCGGAAGCGGACCTTCCGGCACGGCTGGGCTCGGTCACTTCCAGGACCTGGACCAGGTTGCCATCGCGGCGCCCCTGTGCAAATACGCGGAAACCATCCACCATCCGGAGCGAATACCGCAGATGCTGCACGAGGCCTTCGAAGCCGCGATGTCCGGCAGGCCGGGACCCGTACACCTGACCGTTCCCCAGGACGTCCTGGACGCCGAAATCCGCGCCGACGCCGTCGTACGGGTTCACGACACCGGCCATCCGGCGCCCACCGTCGCGTTCGGACATCCCGGAGAAATCGACCGTATCGCCGATCTGATCTCGCAGTCGGACCGTCCCCTTCTGGTTGCCGGCGGAGGTACACACTATGCGGACGGTAGCGAGGCGCTGGCGGAGTTCACCCGGTCCCTGGCTGTTCCGGTGGTGGCGCCGATCTGGGACCGGGGCGCCATCCCGCGGCCCTTCGAGACCTTTATGGGCGTTGTCGGCGCGGCAAGCGGCGGTCCCCGGCTCCTCTCCGATGCAGATCTGGTTCTGCTGGCCGGCGCGGCCTGCGACTACCGGGTCGGCTACCTTCAACCGCCCGCGGTACATCCCGACGCAACGATCGTGCGCATCCACGCGGATGCATTCCAACTCAATCAGGGCGCGGGCGCCCACATTCGCGTGGCGGCCGATCCCGGGTCCGCGCTCAGCCAGCTGACCGAGGCCGCGAAATCACGGAAGATCGCGCCCGGGACGGCCTGGCTCCAGGAAGCCACCAGGCGCCGGGACGCGTTTCGCCGGAGGTGCGTGGCCTCCCGCAAGGGAAACGGCCTGCACGCGCTCGATATCATCCACGCTGTACAGGCCGTCCTGACCAACGACACCATTGTCATTATCGACGGCGGCAACATCGGGCAGTGGGCCCACCAGGTCCTCTGCGACCGATATCCCGGCCACTGGCTCACCTGCGGTGCAAGCGGCGTTGTCGGCTACGGCATTCCTGCCGCGATGGCCGCACGCCTCCTGTATCCGGGCCGGCAGGTCATCCTCATTTCGGGCGACGGCGCGCTCACGTTTACCGTCGCCGAACTCGAGGCCGCCGCCCGCCAGGGACTGCCATTCGTGGTCCTTCTGGCCGACGACGAAGCGTGGGGCATCACACTTTCCGGACACGAGGCGCGCTATGGCCGCGGGATCACCTCCGAACTGGGTCCGATCGACTACGCGGGAATGGCGAAAGCCTTTGGCGCCAGGGGTACTCGCATTGAACGCGCCGGCCAGATCCTGCCGGCGCTGCGGGACGGCCTGGATTCGGAACGGCCCACGCTGATTCACGTTCCGGTGGACCGGAGCAGTCCCTCCGACAAATAGCCGCCCCGTCTCTCGTCGGAATATCGGCGGCTTCGTCCCTACATGACGCCGTACCAGCCGTACTGGTCTTCGGGAACCAGCACGAAGTTGGACCGCGACGCCGGATACCACGTGTCCGGATTCCGCTCCCGGTGATCGTCCACGGCGCGTACTTCCACAAAGTACATTCTGTTGACCTCCGGCACCCTCCAGACAATTGACGTGTCCCCGGTCGTTTCGGCCATCACTTCCTCACGACACGCCCGATCCGTGAAAACCCGCACGTCGTACTCGATCCCGCCGCCGCCCATCTTTATCGACCGCGCCCAGTTCAAACGGACCTCTCGCCCGCCAATCCGCTGCGCCGGCAGAGAAAGCGGAAACGTCGGCGGATGCGCCTTATCGGCCCCCAGGTAGTACGAGTAATACGGTTCGGACCCCCAGATGCCGAATACGTACCCCAGAATCCAGAACCGGTCTTCGCTCTCGAGCAATTCGGGATCGTACGCGAAACACTCCTGCGCGAAGCCATCGGCGAAATAGATATCCGCCTTCAGTTCGGCCACGGACAACACGCGCCCCGCCTTGTGCGGCTGGCTTGCGCCGAAAAACAGCGCGTCCACGATATGGTCGCCGCCGTCGTACGTGGCCTCCGCAACCACGTGATGGGAGAGACCGACCGTCCGCACCGGAATACCGAGCGTTTCCAGAATCGCCACGGTGACCGTAACGCCCTGCCCGCACCGTGCATCGTGTCCTTCGAGTATGGCGACCGGGTCCCGGGTATCGGGTATCTGGACCGGATTGTAGTACAGCGCCCGATTCACGTATCCCGCAACCGCTTTGACCGCCTCCGCGTCCGTCGACACCCCGGCCGTAATGGTCCGGGCAAGGTTCTCGAGGTACTCCGGCCGATCGGTCCTGGCGGCACGGCGGACCAGTTCGGCCTCCATCCCGGGCGGATAGTCCGTCGCGGGACCCTCCAAATTCACGATGGGCGGCGTCCACGGCGTATGCGGCAGATAGAGCGACCTTTCCGCGCCGTACGTGCGGCGGTACCGGTTCAGATGCGCACCCCGGTCAAACGCCGTGTCATGATTGCAGAAACCCGGTTCCCGGCCGGCTGGTTCGCTTTGCAGTACGATCCAGGAACCGAATGCCTTTCCCAATTTCCCGGGTTGCGCGTAGGGTATGGTGGTGCCGGTAATGGCGAACCGTTCGCCGTCCGTCCAGTGATAACAAAGCAGCGGGACACCGTCCGGTTGTTCCGGCGCCGTGAGGTAGTCGAAGGTTCCGGAATCCGGATCGAATACGAGGAAACGATCCAGAAACCGGGGTGGCTCCCCGTCAATCGTCAGAGGCCCGTCAGGGATCACGATCCGGCCCGTTTTCGGATCGAGCCGGCTCGGATGCATATAGGTACTCAGACAGATATAGGCACGTCCCCCGAAGCCGAACCCTCCACCCATGAATCCGTACACACTACCGTGGTCGGGCGCGGGGATCGGTTCTTCCCAACGGCCGCGGACCGGTTCCAGCGGCAGGATCCGGCCCCTTGACACATCCCACGTGTAAAGCAGGCCGCGATGCATGAGGTGCCCGGATAACGAGGCTTCCGGATAGGGACCGGGGCGCTCGTCCACGAATCGTTCCTCGCCGGGATCGAACCTGACAATT
This sequence comes from Gemmatimonadota bacterium, assembly GCA_028874335.1. Classification (GTDB taxonomy): domain Bacteria; phylum Latescibacterota; class UBA2968; order UBA2968; genus JAAXHE01. The sequence continues at coordinate 92,913 of JAPPJY010000058.1, forward strand.
CTGGAGGGATCGGTCAATGGCGACCAGACCATCTCCTCAATACACCATCCGCCCGCCAGTTGCCCTTCGAACGGGCAGTCCACGACACGCGGTTCCGCCAGCGGACCATCCAGAACCAGAACTCTGGACGCCGATCGCTCGAAGAACAGCACCTTTCCGCAAGGCGTCTTGAGTCCGTACCAGACGATGGGCCGGGCTGCGGGGATCTGCCGCCTTTCGCATGTCCGACGCTCCGGATCGAAAACCAGGTAGTACGGCAGGTCCCCCAGGGTGAGCAACAGCTTGTCCTCCCAGGCGATGACCTGGACCGCAGCTCGACCCGCCATATCGGGTACCGGAATCCGGACCGTCTCCGCTGTATGTAAATTATGGCCTGTCAATCGGTTGCGCCCGCAACCCTCCCACAGCCAATCCGATCCGTCAACGTCAATTCCGAACGGTCTTTCGGTTTGAATCTCGTCGTGCCTGTACATCCATACCCGATTCTTCATTGGCCGTCCCTCTTTTGCGGCGTTAACCGCCGGATCTCTTTTTTCCACGAAATGCTTGCCTGCCCGCAGAGCGACTTTATCAACGTACTGTTAAACCTGTTGACAAATCAAAAATACTCACTAACTTATGCCGATATTTGAATCCCCTGACTTTCCGCGCAACGTTGAATCCGAAAGCGGCATCTCACATCGGCGAGGCTCCCCATGGGTGTGATTACCGTTTCAAGAGAATACGGCAGCGACGGACGATCGGTCGCACAAAAGGCGGCGGATCTGCTGGGTTATCTTTGCATGAACAAAGACCTGCTGGTGGAAGTGGCCAATGAGGCCCAGGTCCCGGTCTCTGAAGCCGAACGTTTCGACGAACGCCCTGAACATCCCGCCATGCGGGTGATTCGAAAGTTCCTGACACCGGGGCATCCGGAAGCCATTACCGGCCTTTCCGAGTACGAATGGTGGGCGACCGCGACGGTTCCCGAACTGACGGGGCGAAGCGATGCCGCTCTGCCCCTTCCGGACGAGGAAGCCTTTGTCAACATCACGCGTGAAGTCGTCGCGCGCCTGGCCGAACGGGACAACGTGATTCTGGTGGGCCGGGGCGGGCAGGCGCTGCTGAGAGATCGGCCGGACACCCTCCATCTGCGCGTGGTTGCCCCCATCGATTACCGGATCCAGGTGGTTATGGAGCGGGAGGATCTGGAATCAGACGCAGCAACGAAACGCATCCGCAAGATGGACGAGTACCGGAAACGCTATCTCAAACGGCACTACGGAATCGCCTGGAACGCTACCGAAAACTATCACCTGACGCTCAATACCCGGCAGACCGGTATCGAAGGCGCCGCCTGCATCGTCGCCGAAGCCGTGCGGTACATGATCAAGGCAAGGCGAAACTGACCGCGCGCGGCCGGAATGCGATGCAGGAAACACAAAGATGCCCCGGGGATCCCTCCGGGGCGTTTCGCTGTCCAGCCAACCTGTCCTGCTTTATTCTTCTTCTCTGAGCAAATCCGCGAGCATCTCCAGCGCCGCGATATATCCGCGCCACTTGAATCCGGCAACCTGCCCGACCACGATCGCCGAAAAGCAGGAATGCCTCCGGAACGCTTCTCTGGCATGGATATTCGACAGATGCACCTCCACCGTTGGCAGCCGGCTGTCTTCAACGGCATCCCGCAGCGAGTAACCGAACCCCGTCAGACCCGCCGGATTGAGAATGATACCCTGGACGCGCTCCCTCGCCTCGTGGACCCGGTCGACGAGAACGCCCTCGTGGTTGGACTGCAGGAATTCCAGCTCGCAGCCCACCGCGCTCGCGCGTTCCTGAAGCCTGGCGTGGATCTCGTCCAGCGTGGCGAGACCATAGTGATCCGCCTTCCGCTTCCCGAGCATGTTCAGGTTAGGTCCCTGAAGCACGAGTATTTTCATGCCGACTTCTCCAATGCCAATCCGAGTCGCCGCGTCGTCGCGCACGCTCGCCATTCGCGGAACTGAGCCTGCCTGGCCGTCCGCACTGCAAACGGCGCCGTCGATTCAGAATCCGTTCCGACTAAAGATACCCTGCGCGGTCATCCCGCAACGCCGAGACTACGTCTCTCACGCGCTGCGCCCGATCGCGCCGGCAGATCAACAGCGCGTCGGGCGTATCGACAACGACCAGACCCTCCACGTCCACGAGGGCGATCAGCTTGCCCTCGACGCCAAAGGCCGTGATATCCCGTGAATTCAGATTCAATACCTCGCCGGAGACCAGATTGCCCTCGCTGTCCACGGGAAGGATATCCGTCAGCGCGCCCCAACTGCCGATATCGCTCCAGTCTATATCCGCCTCCAGGGTGGCCACCCGTGGCGCTCGTTCAATGACGGCATTGTCTATGGCCACCTCCGTCATCCGGGGATACTCCCGCGCGATGACATCCTGTTCCGACCCGGAGCCCACCGCTGCCTGAATGCGCATCAGGATTCGGTGGAGTTCCGGCTCAAACTGCTCGAACAGCGCCAGGACCGTACGCGCCTTCCAGACAAACATGTTGCTATTCCAGAGAAAGTCGCCGCTATCAACGTATCGCCTCGCGGTCGGCTCATCGGGTTTCTCCCTGAACCGCGCCACGCTGTAGACCGGCTCACCGTTTACCCGCCTGGCAACGCTCCCCTTCTGGATGTAGCCGTACCCCGTCTCCACGCGGGTGGGTTTCACCCCAAGCGTAAAGAGGGCGTCGGGATCCTCCTCCAAGGCTTCTTCCGCCACACGAAGCAGCCGGCAGAACTCCCCGCGCCTTCCGATATGGTGGTCGGAGCCCAGGCTGGCCACAGTACAGCCGGGGTACCTGCTTTCGAGAAGTACGCATTCCAGTCCCACGGCCGGTCCTGTATTGCGCAGCGCCGGCTCGACGATCAACCCGGTCCCGGGCAGTTCGGGGAGCTGTTCACGAACCAGCGCGACCAGGTCGCTGCCCGTTGAAACGTGGAGGTTGCGCACGTCCACCAGCGGCCGGATCCGGTGGACAGCCTCCTGCAGCATGGTGCGTTCTCCCACCATCCTGTGGAACTGCTTGGGCCTCGACGTCCGGCTGTAAGGCCACAGGCGGGTACCGAAACCGCCGGCCCGAATGACGAATTTCATTGTGTTTACCGTGTTCCGGCCGAATTCCCGGATGCCGGAGGATTCACCCTCACCGCGCGGATGGCGCCGCCGCACGCCGCGTCTTCCACGGCAAGAAACAGCCCGGGGGACGCGGATTCCTCTGCCGGGAGGGCCAGATTCAACGCATATCTGGCGTTTTCGACAAGGTCCAGGTCATCCACACGATCCAACTCGACCCACTGCAGACGCCCTTCGTTACATTGATGCAAGGATTCGCGACCGGTATGCCCCGAGAAGAATACTACGGTGGTGAGGTCGCCGTCTTCAATCCGGGACAAAACGACGCGGATCTCGAGATTCTCGATATCCTCCGCTTCGATGCCGGATTCCTCGCTCACCTCGCGGAGCGCCGCCGATTCCAGATCGCCCATCTCACCGGGTTCCGCCCGGCCACCGACTCCTGTCCATCGGCCCGGCGCAAACCGCTTGCGGGACCCACGCTCAAGTAACAAAACACGGTTTTTCCGAAACAGAAAAACCGTCACATAGACGTTCAGACCCGCACCCACGTCAGCCTCTAACCTTGATTCGTAAGTCTTCGGGGACGTTAATTCGAATATATGCTTGTAAATAAAGGTGATTAGACGGCTGATTACCAGGATACACCAGGTCACTGGACGTGAACGGAAAAAACGTCCTGCTAAACGTCGATAACAACCCGTTTCGGAGGGTTTTATCGCGTCGCCGCGTTGCTGTTTTTTTCGGATTAAGGCTAACCAGGATTCGTCGTTTTTCGGTGACGTTAGTTCGTATATGTGCAAGTTGACAAAGGTGATTAGACTGCGGATTACCAGGATAAACCAGGTTGTTGGACGTCAACTGACAAAACATCCTTCTGGATGACCGCTACGCCCCGTTTCGGCAGCTTTCGTCGCGCCGCGCTTCCAACTCTTTCGAATTGAGACTGATGAGTTTGCAGCCCGGAGATGGGAACGTCAGGCCTCACATGATGTCAAACCCGTACCTTTGCGCCGGATCGCGAGTTCAACAAAAGCGAATACAGCCTGGCCAGCGTCTGCCGCATTTCGTTGCGCGGCACGATCATGTCAACGAATCCGTGCTCAAGGACCTTCTCGGCGCGCTGGGCGCGACGGAGCGCCTCCAGTTCGTCCTCACCCACGGAACTACCGGTAATCCGCTCGCCCGTAAAGCCGATCAACGCGTTGGGCTCCGCGATATTGACGTCGCCGATCAGGGCGTAACTGGCGGACACACCGGCAGTCGTCGGGTCCGTCAGTACTGAAATGAACAGCAGACCCTCGTCTGCAAACCGCGCAAGCCTCGCATTGATCTTGGCGAGTTGCATCAGCGAAAGCGCGCTTTCCTGCATCCTGGCGCCCCCCGATCGACAGATCAGGAGGAGGGGCAGACGCTCCGTGATACACCGATCGATCAGCCGGCAAAACCGCTCGCCCTCCGCCGACGACAGCGTACCCATGATAAACGCGGGTTCGTGAATCCCCACACCGATGCGCCAGCCATCGATCTTCCCGATGCCCACGCTGACCGCCGCGTCCAGGCCCGTGGCCTTCCGACCCTCCCGGATCCGATCGGCATAACGCTTGCGATCTTCGAATTGCAGCGGATCGGCGGACTTTACCTCCGTGGCAATCTCCTTGAAAGAGCCTTCGTCGAGGATATGATCCAGGTACTCCTTATAACCGATCCTGAAGTGCGCGCCGCAATGGGGACAGATCCCGAACCCCTGCCGTACCTGCTTGCTGTAAAGCGTCTGATGGCAACGTTCGCACTTGATCCACAGATTGTCGGGCATCGTCCGGCGGACAAGCGTCTGGATGCCGGACTTCAATCGATCAAACCAATTCACGATCAGTTTTCCTCTTAAATCCGTTGCGTTTTCATTTTCCCGCACCGCCGGAACCGATTGGGGCGGAACGCGAAATATACCCCCATCGCCGGATTGACACAAGAAAATTAATACATAGCAGGCAGTTAGGCGGATCCTCTACCCGGACCCGCGTATTCATTCCGGCGCGGATCGTGTCCGATTTATCCCTCGTTACACCGCCTCGATCGCTGCACGGTCATATAGATTTTCTGTTGACTTGCTTTCGCGTATCTTATAGTTTTCCCTTCGCGATCCACCGATAGACGATGGCGAATGACCATCCGTTCGCGCGCCCGTAAAACTTCGACTATGGACGCCGCTACGTACGATCGCAATCCCCGTCACGTCCGGGAAGAAACATCCATTCCGAACCGGGAACCATTTCGTGCTGACAGAAAGCCTCAAGGTCTTTTGCGACCTCATAGAAACCCAGAGCTTTTCCAAGACTGCCCTGCTCAATGACGTCAGCCAGTCGGCTGTCAGTCAGCAACTCAAGAGCATCGAAAAACGGCAGGGTCGGCAACTGGTGCAACGGGAAAAGAGACGGCTTTCCCTTACCGCGGAAGGCGAAGTCTTTTACGGCTATGCGCGGGAGATCGTCCGGCGCTTCGATGAAATGCAGCATCGTTTGCAGGCCTTGAGCGGAGAAATCTCAGGCACCGTACGACTTTCCGCCATTTACAGCGTGGGCATGATGGAATTGGCCGCGTTCCTGAAAACGTACATCAAGGGTCATCCCAAGGTCAATCTGCGATTGTCGTATACCCAGGCAAGGAATATCTACGACAACGTGGCAAGCGGCCAGATCGACCTGGGTGTCGTCGCCTTTCCCCGCTCCCAGCGAAACGTGGACGCGGTCCAGTTTGCTGAAGACCCGATGGTGGTGATCTGCTCCGTATCCAACCCGCTCAGCGTGCAACCGAACGTCAGCCCGGGTGAACTTGCGGAACAGCGGCTCATCCTGTTCACACCTGAATTTCCTACCCGGACGGCGGTCGACCGGTACTTCAGGAAACACGGCGTGAACCTCCGACCGGTCATGGAACTGGACCATATCGCGACCCTGATCCACGCCGTCGAGGTCGACATCGGAATCTCCCTGGTGCCTTCATCGGCGCTGCGACAGGGCCGGTTCAAAGATACGCTCAGAGCGCTTCCGCTTCGCGGCAAGCCGTTGATACGCACGCTGGGCGTCCTTCAGCGCAAGGGCCGCAGTCACTCCATGGCAACCCGAAAACTGTTCGAAACGCTGACCGGCGCCAATCTTTAATTTGCCGCAAAGACTCTCCATAAAGGTAAACGGAAAACCCTGGGCATCGTCCACATCATATTAAACAGGAGCCCTGATGTCACTACCGGACAGGGATGAAGCCTTTCAGTTGTTATGCGAACACACGAAGAATCCGAACCTCGTCAAGCATATGCTGGCTGTCGAAGCGGCAATGCGGGCCTACGCCCGAAAATTCGGGCAGGACGAGGATCTGTGGGGCATCACCGGGCTGCTGCACGACTTCGACTACGAGAAACACCCCAGCCCCGAAGAGCACCCGATGGTCGGCGTCCGCATCCTTTCGGAAAAAGGATATCCAGCGGACATCATCCACGCGATCAAATCTCACGCCACGTACCTGGGCGTGCCCAGGGACAGCCTGCTCGACAGGGCCCTGTTCGCCGTGGATGAACTCACCGGGTTCATCGTCGCCGTTACGCTGATGCAACCTTCGAGGAAACTGGCGGACCTGAAGACCTCGTCCGTCCGCAGGAAGATGAAACAGAAGGGATTCGCGCGGGCCGTCAGCCGGGACGACATCCTCACGGGGGCATCGGAACTCGGGGTGGACCTGGACGAACATATCGCATTCGTGCGTGACGCAATGGCCGGCATCGCGGATGAACTGGGTCTTTAGTAGCTGTCTTAAAACTCCTGGCGGTCTTCGCACCGCTACGGGGTCGGCTTACCGCTTCAATACGTAAAGCGCCCCGTCGCCGGAAGCCGCCGCGATTTCAGGAATACCGTCGCCGTCCACGTCCGCCGCGGCCATTGTCATCAGCGCGCCGCCGGTTTTGAAACGCGCCAGCGTCCGTCCATCGCCGTTGGCAAGCAGGTGCACGACGCCATCCTCCGTCCCCGCGGCGACCTCGGGTCTTCCGTCGCCGTCGAAATCACCCACGGCAATACAACGCACGACCTCCCCGAGGTCCGCTCGCCAGACAACGGTCCGCCCGTCGCCCTTGATCACGTACACGTTGAAACTCATCGAAGACGCCACCACCTCGTCCAGCCCGTCTCCATCCATATCGGTCGTTACGACCTGCGTCACCTCGTCCCCGGTATTGAATTGCCAGAGGAGCCTGCCGTCTGCGCCAAGGGTATGAATATGCGTATCGGCCCCCGCAAAGACCACTTCCTTCATGCCGTCCCCATCCAGATCGCCCGCCGTGGCGGAATTGGTCCGTGGGCCGGTACTGGGATGGTATGACCATCGGATCGCGCCGCTGCCGTCAATGCAGTGCCAGCGATGGTATTCCGTTCCAGCAATCACCTCGTCCCTGCCGTCGCCGTCGATATCCGCCGCGCAGCCCTGGGTGGATGAGTGTACGGTCATCTGATACCACAGCAGCTCTCCCTCGTGCGTGAACGCATAGTAGCGCCAGGACTCGGCGCCGGCGATCACCTCCAGCTTGCCGTCCCCGTTGATGTCGCCGGCAAATACGGTCTTCAGCATTGGCTTTCGGTAGTAAAGTGGGATTTCATAGTCCCACTTCACCTTTCCGCTTGCGCTGAGCACGTAGACCTTCGTATCCGCGGACCCTGCAATGACCCGTGCCCTGCCGTCACCCGCCAGATCCGCGGCCCATACGGATCTCACCTCGCCTCCGGTGCGGAACCGCCAGAGCGCGGCGCCATCCCGCAGCGCACATACGGACGCGCCCCGGCCGCCCGCCACCAGCACGTCCGATCCGTCCCGCATCAGGTCTGCCGCGTACAACGAGAGAAACGGTCCCTCTTCCCCAAAGGTCCAGAGCGGCTTCAATCGACCCGTGCGGCCCCAGCCGGGTCGGATCAATTCAGGCTGGGACACATTCGGGCGCACCGTACGCGTAGCCGCCCTGCGCAGAGACATTACGGCGTCAGGAACCACGCGGAATCGATGGTCGCCGGCAGGCAATGTAAAAGACACCATGTTGCCGGAAACGGACGCATCCACGGCTTTTCCGTCGACACTAACGCCCGAGCGACCATCCGACCACAGGCACAGCCTGGCGCCCTGCCGGGCGGCCGCCCGACCCTCGCACCGAACCGGATCGTACTCCATAGACACCGGTTGTTCCGAATGCAGCTCCACCCCTCCCCACCCGACCCGCGTGCCGTCAACGACCGCGAAACGGGACGGAGAGACCATGAATTGAGCCGCGGCCACGGTGGGACCGCCTGGAATCTCGACCGGTTCACCGGGTTCTCCCGTGCCGGCGTAGACGACTTCCTCACTGCCGTCAATCCGGACGGCGCCATCCGTCAGCCGCGTCAACTTCAAACTCCGTGTGGCCGGCTCACCGCCGCAATAGAGAAGGTTGAAGAACCGATAGGTCTCATGAGCCTTCAATCGTACGTCCACGATCTGCTGGAGGATCCGTACGACGGGTTTCGCGTGCGGATATTCCGTCCAGTTCCTGCCCGTTTCCCCGTCGTCTTCCAGCTTCAGCGATGGTCCCTTCAGTCCCTGGATGAAAAAACGCTCTCCGTCCTGCTCCACCGTCAGGCCGCCGCCGCGCAATGCCACGTCGCCCAGCGTCTGCCAGATCGCCCTGAAACCGAAATCATCGTCCGACAGGGCTTCCATCTCATCGATCACCAGGAAGAACCGGCCCCGGTTCCAGAGGATGTTCCGGTGCCAGTCCACCCCGCTGTAGTCGCGCAGCGTGGTCTCGGAGAAGCCCGATCGGTCGAAGTTCGCGGCGCGCTCGAGCTCCACGAACGGCGGAATCTCGGCGGACTGTCCGTTCCTGAAGACCAGCACGCCGTTGTGAAACTTGGGTAACGACTTGATATAGTCGCAATCGGCCAGCCAGATCCGCCGCCGCTGGGTTATGCGGCAAATCGAATTCCCGTCGTAATGTTTGTGTCCTCCGTTCGAGAGCCCGTCCAGGAACAGATACTGCGCCATAGGATCGTACCCGTCCCGGAATACGACCTTGTCGACGGTTTTCTTCAACGGCAGATGGTCTCTCCCCTGATTCGACGCGTAATACAGCGGATCCACCGGGAACACCTGCGTGCCGTCAAGGTCCGCGGGCTCGATCGGGGTCACCCGTCTGTGGTATTCGTATGCCGCGAATCGAGGCTCGACGGCCGTCTTCCTCTCGAGCATCCACTGATATCGACCGTCGCCCATCGCGAAAACGGCAGCCCGCAGATAAGGCAACTCGCTCCACCATCCGAAAGGTGAGGCATTGTCGCCATAGGGCAGCGCATAGCCCAGATTGTCCGTTGTCAGGACGGCGTAGTCGGCCGCCTTCCGGGCGCACCCGTTCTCGAAGAACGTCATATCTCCACTGGAGAGCGAATACCTGGTCAGGTGGTAATGGGTCAACCACTGGTACCCGCTGCAGTCTTCGTGAGGCTTGAACGCCTTTGCCTGGAACCGGAAACACGCGTCGGACAGCGCCAGCCACGCGTCCGCTTCCGGAATCCCGTAATACTTCCGGAAATAGGCGCCGGCATAGTGCAGCCCCAATGCGGCGAACGTGGTGTGGTTGTGCCTCACGCGGGGCACTTCCATATCGCCCACGTGTGACACGCAGTCGCTGATGAACTCGAACAGGATCCGGGTAATCCGCAGCCGGTCGTCCTCCGAGATCACCGGGCTCTCCTCGACGAGGTCCCAACCCGGCATCACTTTATGCAGCGCAAAATCGGCGTCGAATCCCCAGATGCCGCCGTAGTTGTCCGGATCGGACATCGCGTGCCGGTACATTCGATAGACGAGGCGCTTATACAGCTCGGCATAGACGTCTTTTCCGGTAAGCCCGTACAAGAGCCCCCGTTCGCCGATCCGGCCCCAAAGGCCCGTATGTTCCCCCCGGCGCAATGCTTCCTCCGCGGCCGCCATCTCCGAATCCACGTCGGGCTCGTCTTCGAGCCCGGGAATCCGAAGTGCGTCGGCCCCGAACCTCACGTCGAACAGAGGACCGGTCGAAAGCGTCTCCCCCTTTTCCAGTTTCGCCGAGAACCGCCCCACCGCGGCACGCACGCCATCCGGGTCGCTGCCGAAGAGACCCACGGCGTTCGAGCCGTTTCCCCACGGGTCGTGAATCGTCTGAACGAGATATCCCCCGCGGCCCGGATACAGGTCGTCCGCAGGGGTATAGTTGTATCCGTAGAGACGGAAGACCGCGCGGTTCGCGTTCACGTTTCCCAGCAGAATGAGATGGCGGTCCGGAGGCGTCGTCGGGTCCGCGTCCGACACAATGGGAACGTCCGCGCCGGAAAGGTCACGGATCGCTGCCTGCAATTCCGAAGCCAGTTCCCGATACTGCGCATCGTCCGGGCAGACAATTGCCGATGTGGGTGTGCCGCGGCTCGCCAGCACCGTGTCCGGATAGCATCTCTTCGGCTGTTTCAACTTCCCGGCTGACCCTTTCGAATCGGGCATGGGTTCGTCCTTTCAAATCCGTCGTTTTTATTGTCCTGTCCCAAAAATTCCTCACCATTCAACCGACGATTCATCCCGTCTCGCTGAAACGTGGTCATTGAGCTTGTCGAAATGCCCGCGTTTCGAAATCCGTCGATGTCCCTTCGCCGACCCTTCGACAAGCTCAGGGAGCGGCTCAGGTCTCGCTCGACGATTCCAGAGCCTGTCGAAGGCGCCGCCTTGAGCCGGTCGAAGGGATGTGAGCCGGGCGACTCGGCGGTCGAATTCAGGCGACTCGTTTTCGTGAAAGAACACTAGATGCATGCGCACGTTCTATCCGGATTCACCACAATAATGGTCTAAATTTCCACGAACTTTTCAAACAGGAACAGCCCGATCAGCATGAAGACGAGGCCGGCGAGAACCGTATATGCCATCATTGCCGGTCCGGTTGGAAGACTCCCCAGCAGACCGTTCACGAAATAGCCTGCCATCGAAAGATATAGGATCACGCACGTTACAAACGAAGCGGCCGTCACGAGTCCCCTCAGTCGCGATGCCGTGTACCTGGCGCCTTCCACGGCCGTAACGATGCCAAGCGTCAGGAGCGCGTAGCATCCCAGGAACCCGGCGGTGTATCCGTAAACCGACGCTGGTGTTACACCGAAGAAACCCAGAATCTGAGATACGTCTTCCCCGGGGGCGCGCGCAACCACGGCATAGACGCCTGCGCCGGCAATCGAGAACAGCAAAAGGCCGATACTCAGAATCGCGGCGTATTTGCAGAGACACACGACAGCCGCCCGGACGGGGAGCGCAAAGAGCAGATAGGTTGTATTGGCTCGCCATTCCCCGTTGAACGAGGAAGCCAGCAGAAACGGCAGGACAAACATGATCGCCCAGAGGGGCAACGCTGAAAAAAACAGGGCGATCACGTGCGCTTCAACGGACAACAGGACCCAACCCTGCACCACAAGGGTGCCAATGGCAAGGATGCAGGATAAATTCCTCGCGTCCTTTAACTCCTTTATATACAGAGCACAAAACATCTTCATACGCTGTTGGCCTCGTGCGTCAGGCAACCGCCATTTCGAAGATCTCAGACAGAGACCTTCCGTGTTCCTGCTGCAACTGCTCCGTCCGACCCGAGGCGAATGTCTCACCGTCGCGCAGAAGCAGGACCTCTTCGATAAACGGTTCCACGTCGGATACCAGGTGCGTTGAAATCAACACCGTCTGCCCGGGATGCCGAAACTCGTTGAAGAAACTGTCCAGGATGCGCCTGCGCGACGGCGGATCGATTCCCCCCAGGGGTTCGTCCATCAGCACCACTTCCGGGGACCAGGAGAATGCGGAGACGACTTTCAGCCGCGCCCGCTGCCCTCGCGAGAGGGCGCCCACCTTGCGGTCTTCGGGCAGATTCATGAATTCCAGCAGCCTCCTTGCCCGCCCCGCATCCCAGGTCGCATGGAACGACGAAAGGAAAGCCAGCTGTTCTCCCACCCTCATCCACGAATAAAACGGATCGACTTCGGGAAGAAAGGACACCACCCGCTTTGTGGCGAACCCGGTCTCGACCTCGCCGATCCGCGACCGCCCCCGGGTGGGACGCGTCACGCCGGCCAGAATCCGGAGCAACGTACTCTTTCCGCTTCCGTTTTCTCCCAGCACGCCCAGCACCCTGCCGCGCGCCACCGTCAGCGACACACCCCTGAGCGCCCATGCGCCGGAGTATCTCTTCCATAAGTCTTCGACATAGACCATCCTTGCACAGCCCCGGGTAAAAAAAGGCCGCCCCGGTACCCAATCCAGAAGCGGCCGAATTCAGATCGCCACACGACAACAAGGCCGGCGGGAGTCAGCGCATATCGCGATCGATCAGGAACAGACCGTATCGATCGTCACCCACCAGTTCCAGCTTCTTCACGATCGCGCGAAGCCCGGCCTCTTCCTCCACCTGTTCGTTCACGAACCACTGCAGGAACGTATTGGTCGCATGGGCGCGGTTCTTCATGGCCAGATCGACCAGATCGTTGATCCGGCCGCTGGATTCCTGTTCACGCCGGTATGCCTCCGAAATTGCGTCCAGCGGCGAACGCCAGTCCGCGGGCGGTTCGGAAATCGACTTGAACCCGACCGGCGCCTCCCGTTCGTGCAGGAATTCGTAGATCTTCATTGCATGCGCCATCTCGCGCTGGGCCTGCTTTCCCATCCACCTGGCAAATCCGTTCAGATTGACCGATTTGAAATAGGAGGACATGGCCAGGTAGGTGTACCAGGCGAGGAATTCGCTGTTGATCTGCTCGTTCAGCGCCGATTGAATTTCCTTGCTAAACATCAACTCCCCCAATGCCTTTGTCCGGAGACGCCCCCCGGCGCCCGTTGCTCATTGATACCGCGGTCGCCAACGGCGGGCCCGAACACGTACCGGAATGTTGACCCGACATATAAACCGCTGCGCCGGAGGCGCCTATTGGGTCTGAGGAACCTTGCAGCAGTCCGGCAGTTTCGCGTAGACCGCGCTGTCGGCAGCGGCCTGATTCGCCTGATAACCCGCCCCGGTGATTGCCTTTTCCAACGCAGCCACCTCGGTACGCGTCGCATCGTAAGTCACGCTGACAACCTTGACATCCATGTCGACGGCTACCTCCGATACGCCGTCCACCTTTTTCAATGCCTTTTCTATATTGTTCGCACACATCATGCACTGTGCCGTGGGGACATTGATTTTGGTGGTACGGGTCTCGGCCGTGGAACAGCCGGTGGCGGCGATAAGGGAGAATACGAACACACTGGACAGCAGAACAGAAACGGACTTGCGCATGGATCTATCTCCTCTGGAAAAAGGGAAAGACGAAAGCCTTCCCGGACAATGATGCATGCAACTTCGAATATATGACAACACCCATTTTTAATCAACTCCCATCTTTCAACGATCGGCCTTTCCACAACGCGTAAATCGCGGGAATCACGATCAGCGTGAGCAACGCGGACGAAGCGACACCGCCCACCATCGGCGCGGCAATGCGCTTCATCGTCTGCGACCCGATGCCGTGTCCCCACATAATGGGAAGCAACGCCAGCAGCGTCGTGAGTACAGTCATCATTTTCGGCCGGACCCGTTCCACGGCGCCGGAGATGACCGCTGTCCTCAGGTCCGAAGCGTTCATCTCGCCGCCTCGCTCCTTCCGAATACGATCGTACGCATGATCGAGATAAACCAGCATGACGACTCCTGTCTCGGCCGCCAGACCGCCCAGAGCAATGAATCCGACACCTACCGCAACACTCATATTGTAATCCAGCAGATACATCAGCCAGATCCCGCCCACCATTGCGAACGGCAGGGACAGCATGACAATGAGGCTCTCCGTAATATTCCTGAAGTTGAGATACAACAACAGAAAAATGATTCCAAGGGTGAGCGGAACGACCAGTTTCAATCGCTTCTCCGCCCTCTGCATGTACTCGTACTGGCCGCTCCAGGTGATCGAATAACCCGGCGGCATCGACACGCTCTCCAACACAGCCTGTTGTGCGCGCTTCACATAGGTTCCAACGTCGATGCCCTGGATATCCACGTACACCCACGCGTTCAAACGCGCGTTCTCGCTCTTGATCCCCGGCGGCCCTTTTCTGATCCGGATGTCCGCGAGTTGCTGGATGGGAATCTGGGCGCCGGTGGGTGTTGGCACCAGCACCCGGCGCAACGCCGGCAGGTTGTCGCGCAGTTCCCTGTCATAGCGCAGATTGACCGGATAGCGCTCCAGGCCTTCAACGGTCGTTGTGATATTCATCCCGCCGACCGCGAACATGATCACGTCCTGAACGTCTCCTGTCGTAAGTCCGTAGCGCGCTGCTTCTTCCCGGTTGATTTCGAAGTCGAGGTAGTTTCCGCCAGCGACGCGTTCGGCAAACACGCTCAGTGTGCCCGGCAGATTGCGGATCACCCCTTCGATCTGCTCGCCGAGGCGCTGCAACACCTCCAGGTCCTCACCCGCGACTTTCACGCCAACCGGCGTCTTGATCCCGGTCGACAGCATGTCGATTCTTGTCTTGATGGGCATTGTCCACGAATTGGTCAGGCCGGGGAACTGAATCGCCCGGTTCAATTGGTCGATCAGCTTTTCGGGTGTCATGCCCGGGCGCCACTCGTTTTCCGGCTTCAGCGTAATCGTTGTCTCGATCATTGAAAGCGGCGCCGGATCGGTTGCGGTCTCGGCGCGCCCGATCTTCCCGAATACGTCCTGGACCTCCGGAAACGACTTGATGATCTTGTCCGTCTGCTGCAGTAATTCACGCGCACGGGTCACGGAGATTCCAGGCAGGGTGGTAGGCATGTAGAGAAGGTCTCCCTCGTACAGGGGCGGCATGAATTCCGAACCGATCTTCTCCAGAGGAAACAGGTGGTCCAGCCTCAGAAGCGCTCGATACGTGACGCTCCGCGGCGCATCGGAGAATCGATCGAGTACCGTGCTCCTGAACGGAAAGAGCGTCACGAACAGCACGGCCACGGCCAGCAGAACCGTGGCGACCCTGTGCCTCAAGACCCAGTCGATGACAGGTCGGTAGGCCCAGATGAAGAACCGGCTGCTGGGATTTCGCGCCTCCGGCCGGATTCTGCCCCGAACGAAAAAGCTCACGAGAACGGGAACGAGCGTGACGGCGAGCAGCGCCGCCCCGCCCATCGCGTACGTCTTCGTATAGGCCAAAGGCTTGAACAACCGCCCCTCTTGAGCCTGAAGCGTGAACACGGGAAGGAACGACACCGTGATCAACAGAAGAGAATAAAAGAGGGCAGGACCGACCTCCCTTGACGCTCGAGCGACAATCTCGAGATGGCTCACCTTCCCGTTGTCCTGCTCGAGGTGTTTATGTGCGTTCTCGATCATCACGATCGACGCGTCGACCATCGCGCCGATGGCAACCGCAATTCCGCCCAGCGACATGATGTTGGAGCTCACACCCTGTGTGTACATCATTCCGAAAGAAACCAGCACGCCGGTTGAAAGCGCGAAGACCGCCACGAACGCGCTGCGAAAGTGCAGCAGGAACACGACGCACACAAGCGCGACCACCGACATCTCCTCGATGAGCTTGTTACGCAGATTGTCGATGGCGCTGCGAATGAGCGCGGACCGGTCATATGCGGTCCTGATTTCAACGCCTTGGGGCAGACCGGGTTTTAGCGATTCGATCTTCTCCTTGACGCGATCGATCACAGCCAGGGCGTTCTCGCCGTATCGCATGACCACGATTCCGCCCACGACCTCGCCTTCGCCGTTCCATTCCGCCATGCCCCGGCGCAGCTCGGGACCCAGCTGGACTGTGGCGATATCACCAACTCTTACCGGGGTGCCCCGTGTGTCGACACCGACGGCGACGTTTCGAATATCCTCCGTCGAACGCAGATACCCCAGGCCGCGGACCATAAACTCCGATTCACCGAATTCCACGATGCGCCCGCCAACGTCATTATTGCTCCGCCGGATTGCGTTCCTGACCTTCTGCAACGGGATATTGTAGGCCAGCAGCCGGTTGGGATCCACGGTTACCTGGTACTGCTTCACGTACCCGCCTACGGCCGCCACCTCCGCTACACCCTGCACGCTGCTGAGTTCGTAACGCAGGTACCAGTCCTGGATGGACCGCAGTTCCGAAAGATCCCGGCGCCCCGTACTGTCAACCAGCACGTATTCGTACACCCATCCGACGCCTGTGGCATCCGGCCCGAGCCGCGGCGCAACGTCCGCGGGCAGGCGGTTCGAAACGGTGTCGAGCGCCTCCAGGACGCGGCTTCTGGCCCAATAAATATCCGTACCGTCCTCGAAAATCACATAGACGAACGACAGTCCGAAGAATGAATATCCTCTCACGACGCTTGCCTTCGGCACGGCCAGCATGGCGGAGGTGAGTGGATAGGTCACCTGGTCCTCCACCACTCGAGGCGCCTGCCCCTGATAATCAGTCATTACGATCACCTGCACGTCCGACAGGTCCGGTATCGCGTCGAGGGGCGTATTCAACATCGCGTATCCCCCCCACGCGATTGCGAAAATCGTGGCCATAATGACCAGAATACGGTTCCGGAGGCTGAGTTCGATAATTTGACCAATCATACGATCTACTTTCTTTATGAGTTCCTTGTCCGGTCCATTGGCATGGGTCACGGTTCCGGATTCCCCGGTTGAACCCGGTTGCGTTGCCCGACCGTCAATGTCGATGCTGCATCGGCGCCGAAGTTTCGTGTTGTGCGCCGATGTTTCCAAGCGCCGCCTTCAGGTTGCTTTCCGAGTCGATCAGAAACTGCGCCGATACGACAACCCGCTCGCCTCCCTGCAGCCCGCCGGTCACCTCGAAAACGTCGTCCGCCTCCACCCCAAGCGACACTTCGCGCGGCGAAAAACGACCTTCCCCGAGATCCAGAATCACGACGCTTCGCTCTCCCGTCCGGATCACTGCCTCGGCAGGGACGACGACGGCCTCCTTCGACACCTCGGAGAGGATCTTTACCGTGGCGAACATCTCGGGTTTCAATTGCAGTTCCGGGTTGTCAAATATCATCCGTACTTTCGCGGTGCGGGTCTTTGGCTCCAGGAACGGATAGATATAGCTGACCGCCCCTTTGAACACCTGACCGGGCGCGTAGGAGAGCACGACTTCGGCCGACTGCCCTCTGCTGATCCACGGCAATTCGTACTCGTATATATCCGCGTAGACCCATACGCGCGAAAGATCCGCGATTCGATAGAGATGTTCTCCGGCCTCTATATGCGCGCCGTCGAACACCGCCCGATGCACAACCACGCCCTCCTGCGGGGAATGGATCGTCATGGTCCGCTTCGCCTCCCGCGTCCGCTCCAGGTCCGCAATCTGCGCTTCCGCAATATCCCAGTACATCAATCGCTGCCGCGCCGCGCTCAGGAGCGCCTTTGCGCCATCCAGCGCTTCGGCGGACGCGCCCGCCTCCAGCCGCCGGACATAGTCCAGCGCCGTGATGTACTCCTCCTGCGCGGCCACGAGTTCGGGACTGTAGATATCCAGCAGCGGTTGTCCCTTCTTCACCTCCTGACCGGTGAAGTCAACATGCAGTTTCTCAACCCATCCGGTTACCTTCGTATTCACGTCCGTCATTCCTGTTTCGTCGTAATCGACACGTCCCATGGTGCGAACGGTCCGGCTCAACGGGCGCCGTTCCGCCACCCCGATTCTGACCCCCATATTCTGCACGGTGGACGGATCGATCCGGACCTCGCCGGCTTCCTCCCCGTGGTCGGCTTCGTGTCCCGACCCGCCTGGCTGGTCCATCACCAGGTCCATTCCGCAAATCGGACAGCTTCCGGGCCTGTCTGACACCACTGTCGGATGCATCGGGCACCGGTGCACGGACGGTCCCGACTCCTGAGTCGCCGATCCGTCCTCTCCTGCGATCCACATTCCCAGGCCCACTCCGACAATCAGGGCGAGAATCGTCACAACGATGGTTTTCGAATTCATAACTCGACCCTTCCCTCTTCAATGCGTACGGTTGCTGAAACCGAGGCGATATCGGGAAACCGCGCTAAAACAGCCGTTTTCCGATAACCGCTTCCAGTTCCGCCAGCTTTTTCTCGCGTTGGATCAGATGGTGATAGTGTTCGATTTCAAACTGAAACAACGAGACCTGGTTGTTCAACAAGGTCAGAAAGTCCACTTTGTCCACCTGGTATCCCGCCATTGCGGATTCCAGCGACTGCTGCGCCTGGGGCAGAATTGCGGTACGGAACAGCTCCGCCTGCTTCCAGTGCCGGTCGACTTCAAGGCAGATTTCCTCCACCCGAAACAGGATCTCGCGGCTGACGTCCTCTTTCTGCGCCCTGACCATTCTGATATTGGCCTGCGCCTCGGCAATTTGACTGTCCCGTTTCCGTCCGTTGAAGATCGGAAGGTTCATGCTCACGCCGAACGACAGAAAGTCGCTGCCGCTCACGGGATCGGGCGCCACGTGGGCGCGTTGCAGGTAGCCCAGGCGAAACGTCAGATCGGGCCGGCCCGATCGCCGTGCCGCCTGTTCGGTTGCCGCCCACCTGGAAATGGTATGGTCAATTTCCTTCAACAGCGGGCGGTGCGCCATGGCCAGCCGCTGGGCGTCCTTCACCGACAGGTCGAATGGCGTCGCAATCACGTCGCCGGGCGCATTCACGGCGGTATCCATCGGCCGATTCAGGACCCGGTTGAGCCGCGCCTCCGCAAGCCTGCGGTCCGTATTCAGCCCGATCAGTCGATCCTGCAGCGCGGAAAGCGACACCTGGGCCTTCAGGACGTCTTGTTGAAGTCCGCGGCCGACCACGTATTTCTTCTCTGCGATTCGAACCAGGTCCCGGAGGAGCGCCCGGTTCCGTTCCGTCACTTCAATTGCCCTGTCCAGAAACGCCAGCGCATAGTATCCCTGCTTTACAAGATTGACGATCGTTCCGGTACGGTCCGCAAGGACTTCTCCGGCAGCGCCGGCGGCAGATTCCGCCGCCCGCTCGTTCGCGCGCAACAGGCCCGGAAGCGGTATCCGCTGGCTGACCGTCAACTGCTTGCCGGACATATGCGTACTGTTGAAGTCAAAGCTGCTTGTCGGTACGTTGCGCAAATCCAGCGCCAGCATCGGATCCTGCAGCGCACCAGCCTGAGGCACCCGGGCTTCGATTGCGGCCAACCGGTGCTCAAGAACCTCCAGACCGGGATTTTTCGCGAGCGCCGAGTCGATCAATACGTCCAGGTCCGACGCCGCGGCGCCGGCAATCCCGGGTATGAGGAAAAGACACATCCCGATGAGTTTCAGCAATCCCTTCAAGACTGATCACCTCCGTGGCTGGGAAAAACGGCCGCGCACGCGCGAAACAACGCACTCGAGCCGGAGGATATTCGTCCAGCGATTGAAATTCGTGCGACGTCAATGAGGAGAAGAACGATACTGAACCGCGGAAGACGCAGTCAGCAGTCCGTTGATAAAGTCGCTCTGCATGCGAAGCCGGATGGGCTTTTTCAACGGGCTGACAGGGCGGGAAATCAGATCAGAAACGAAGCATTCATCAGGTACAGCGAGGACATTTGACGGGAAGCAACCGATTGATACACAACCGTGCGGGGCAGGCGTGAGAGGAAGGACGCGGGGGAACGGACCGATGGAGGCGCGATGTGGGAATCCGGACCCGGAAAACGGGGCGTTGAGGACTGAATCGCGGAAGGCAGTTCCTGCGGGGCATCTTTAACGCTGCCACCGTTTCCGGCGCAGCAGCAGTCCGCCTCAACCGGCTGGGCGTGGCATGCTTCAGCCTGAACCGACACCCCGCACAGGCACTGGATGGCGGCAAGAGCGAAGCCAACTGCCAGACATGTCGTGGAAAGCGCGCGAATCATCCTCTGCCTCACAAACGGATTTCGTCTGTCAGAATTAACGCCATCTTATATACGTTTGTCAAGGACGGTTGTTCAAAAAAAGTGGATCGACACCCATTCGTCCTGACTCCGGCGGAACCGCGGAGGTAACAAGAGCGAGGCGACACCCTATCCGGCCCGCTGGAAGGACTGCCAGGCCTCGCCAGCCTCGGCGGCCTGGCGCTCCAACTCGCCGCGCCAGCCCACGACATCTCCGGCTTTTATCCGCCGGATGTCGTAAGCGGGGTACCGGTCTTCGAGCGTATCGCCGAGCTTCTGCGTCTCCGCCCATCGGTCCCAAGCCGTCTTCATCCAATCGTAGGGCAGGGCCTCCCGCACCTCGGGATCAAGCTGCCACGCGCTTCGCACGTCGGCCACGGCGGGCTCACCCGTGAACGGCCCGGACCACCTGGACCATCCGATGGACAGCGTATTCCGTTCTCTTTCGGGGACGGTATGGCCCGTGTGAATATTCGAGCCGATCCGTATGAGAGCTTCGCCCGCCTTCAGCCTCACGGCGACCTGTCCCGGCAACGGGTCGACGCCGTTCCAACTGGGTGTGTGCGGGACGCCCTTCTCCTTCATGGCCTTGGGAAGGAGGACGTCGTGCTCGTAGGGCGTGCGCCACCGATTGTGGCTGCCGGGTATGAGTTCGTGGCATTCTTCGTCGACCAGCGCAAGGAACATGCTCACCCCGTTCCGCTCGGTAATCGACCTGGCGTTGTTCGCGCGAATCTCCGCCCAGCGCTCCCGCTCCACCTCTTCCGTATACGCTTCGGGTCCCTCGCCCCGGATCTCACGCTGCGCGAAATAGGGCTTTCCGGTCCCCCACCACGTCGCGTCACGGTGCCAGCTGAGGGAATGTTCCGACTCTCGCGGATTGCACCACAACAGCAGACCGCCATACGTGAAATCCTCAGGGCCAAGTCCGTTGCACCAGGAGCGCACGAAGTTCAGAAAATCGTCCGAGCCGTGGAATTCCGCGAAACAGGGTTCATTGAATGCCGGATGGACCAGACCGCGTATCGCCCAAGGTTCGTCCTTCCCGGTGCGATGGACGTAACCCCTGGAGCAGTCGATTTTGCCGTACCCGTTGGTCGGGGCGCACGCCTCCGTAATCCGGCGGCCCGCATCCCGTAGCACCGGAATCCACGGACTGTCGACAAAGTCGTTGATGATGATGAATCCGTGCTCTTCGAGGTGCGCCAACCGCTCGGGCGTCGCGCCCGGCGCCGCCAACTCGGGCAGCGAGTCGGCGAATGCGGGCGCCCTGTAGGTGGATGTAGTTTTGTCAGTTTTCATTTCTTCTCCCCTTGATCAGGATTTTCAGCAATGAAGGAAAAGTAGGATCTCTTCGGGTGGTCGTTCTGTATGCAAACACCGTCTGGATCAGGATTTGCAGGATGCCCTGACGACCATTTCGCCCCTTTTTGAAAGGTTTCGTCGCGGTGCCGCGTTGCGGCTTTTGCGGAATTGAGGCTTACATCCAGGTAACGCTGATAGAGACATACGGTATGGTCTCGCCTGGGTTTTGTCAACAGCAATGTACTCGGAATCTGCACGGGATGAAAGCCATAACGGCATACAAAATTCTCGACCATAGGAAGAATTGTGCGTATATTTGAATCTTGCTTTCCCGACACTCTGCGAACCGGGTGTTTCATAGCGTCTCTTCAGCGAGGAATCCGGTGTGAATCTGATTTCTTCAACCCTGTTTCTGATCTCTTTCGGCTTCGTTGCGCACTTTGCGGCTGCGCATGCGCAGATCGGCCGCGGGGATAACGAAACCCGATTTCAAAGAGCCCTTGGCGACTACACTGACGGCAACTATCGGGCGGCGGAAGCGGCCTTCCGGGCGCTGGCCGAAGCCGGCCCCGCCCACCGGCGTTCGTCGGCCTCCCGGCTTATGCTGGCCAAAACGCATTACAAACTTGGAAATTACGACCTGGGGCTCGCAACAGCAACGGGAATCCACGACGACTTCCCGCGCAGCCGGTATCTCCCCGAAGCCGACCTGGTCATCGGCGACTGCAAATTCCAACAGGGTCTGGTATACAGCGCCGCATCCCGGTACGCCCACGTGTTGTCGGGAACGGGAGACCTCCGTCTGAAGGCCAGAGCAGCGGACAGGCTGGGACAACTTGCAGGAGTCGGGAGAATCACGGAAGGCGACGTCGCACGTCTGCAAGATGAATTTGGAAACGACACTATCGCGGAAGCCGTGGCCTTCGGTCGGGCACGGTGGCCGTCGAGACTCGCCGGGGCCGAACCGTCCGGTCAGGATATGGCCGGATTTCTGGATCGGTATCCCAACGGCATTTTCGCGGCGCTGATGCGGGGAAAAAACCCCGAAGCCGAACGCCTTCAGCCCCCCGCGTCAGGTGTCCAACGGAGACCTCCTGCCGAAGATACCGAAGAACCGACCGACGCGCGCTTCACGATCGGCGTGATCGCGCCCCTGGCGAGCCCGCCTGGAAAGGACATGGTAGACGGTGTCCTGGTCGCCCGGGAACTGCATCAGCTCAAATCGGGAGAGCGGGTCGCGCTGGTCTTCAAAGACTCGGAAGGCAGCCCGGTACGCGCGATAAAGGCGGCTCAGAGTCTTATCGAAGACCACGGTGTGATTGCCATTATCGGCGCTCTGACCAGCGACGAAACCCTTCCCGTCGCCGCGCTGATCGGCCCTCTCGAAGTCCCGCTGATCGCGCCCACGGCCTCGGAGGACGGGCTGGCGACCCTGAGTCCCTACGTATTTCAGGTCAACGCCACGCCCGGCGCGCAGGGCCGCCGGATTGCCGACTACGCGGTCCGGGAATCGGGCATGCGCACGCTGGCGACCTTTGCGTCCCGGGACACCTACGGGGAGCGAATCGCCAGGGAGTTCACGGCCCGCGCGGAAGAATCGGGTTCGGAAGTCGTCATACAGACGTGGTACGAACCGGGCACGACCGACTACCGGGGTCAGCTGGAACGCATCAGAGACGCCGGACTGGCGCTCCACCCGCCCGAAATCCTCGCGGACGAAATTGACTCGCTGATTCTGGGGAGCATTCGGCTGGCGCCACCGCCCCCGGTCGAAGTGGATCCCGATACGGTGCAGCCGCCGCCGGTGCATACGCTGGATGGCCTGCTCATCGCCGGGGGCAAGGAAGACGTCCTGCTGATCGCGCCGCAGATCGCCTTCCACCGCATTCACTCGCAACTGCTGGGCAGCGACGGCTGGAATCACCACGAAGTCGCGCGAGACTCCTATACCGACGGCGCGGTCTTTGTCGCCAAGTATTCCACTCGCAGCGATCTGGTCTCCGTACACGAGTTCCTGGGCGCCTTCAGGCAACGGTTCAATCGGGACCAGAGCATTGCGGCCGCGCTGGGATACGACGCCATGAATGCCGTCCTGACAGCAGTTGCAAGGGGCGGCACGACACCCGGGCGACTTCAGCACGCGCTGGAGAACCTCGGTGAAATCCCGGGCGCCACCGGAAAGATTTCCTTCAGCCGGGGCAACAGGGAAAACGGCTGGATGTACCTTCTGACCGTAAAAGAAGGAAAGATTCAACTTCTCTCAATCGGCCGCGCAGACAAAGCCGCTTCCGAACCCTGATCGCCTCCACTCGCGCTTTTCCTCCCCGCATCACAAACGCTACCCACTGGCATTTCAATTGCATTGGATTCAGCAAGCAACGGCCGGACGCATCGTCTACGGCAGGTTCATTGCTTGTTAACAATAACTTGTGCCCAATTGAAATGTCAGGGGGACAGCCTGTGGTATGCGCTTTCTTTCAATTCGCCAGTTGCAGAACGAAAGTGACTTTCATTGTTCTGCTTCCAAATCTACTTTGCGGTTTCGCGTCCCATGCGCAGGAATCCCTAAATCCCGAAACCGCGGAAACGTACCTGGCCGTTCTCCGGGATCTGGACGGACAGGTCATCCACGTCAACAGGGCCAACTCCGAGGACCTGCAGGCACTGCCCTGGTTCTCCCCCGAGTTGGCGCGCCAGGTCATCGCCTATCGAAAGCGGTTCGGGCCCTACCAACGTCTCGGCGATCTTCTCGGGGTTCCCGGCGTCACATCCGAGATCCTCGCAGCCGTCCGGCCCTATCTGACCGTATCGTCGCGACGAGGTCCCCGCGTACGGACGTCCCTCAGGATCACCCGCCCGTCCAGCCATTCTGACGCGTGGTCCAGCCTGCGGCTCTACCAGCGCACCGTGATCGGAGTACGGCGCCTGGAAGGCGTCTTCCTCACGGAACGCGACCCCCTGGAAGTACGGCTTGCAGACTTCCTCACCGGATACGTGAGCGTCGCGGCCGTGCCGGGCTTGCGGCGCCTGCTCGCGGGCGACTTCCGACCTGGTTACGGACAGGGCCTGCTTTTCAGCCGCCACAACCGATCCGCGACTGGCATCGAGTGGGCCAGGCCCGCCAGCGTTCGAACCGTGGGCAACCGCTCCGCAATCGAAGACGGCGCACTCCGCGGCCTGTTTGCAGAAGGCCGGTCCGGCCGGGTCACGTGGACGGCCATTGGCGCCCGCAACCGCTGGGATGCCGCCATCGACAGTTCCGGCGTTGCCGAGATACGTACCGCCGACCTGCACGTCACGCAAACCCAGCGAGAACGCAGAGGCAGGCTGCGGGAACACCTGGCGGCGCTTCGATCCCGGGTCGAAGTACCGGCCGGCAGTATCGGGGCGACTTTCGTCCGAACCACGTTTACGCCCGCGCTACAAGACGTACGACGCCTGCATTCCTCGGGTTTGGACTGGAACCTGCGTGCGAGGCGGGTAAACGCTTTCGGGGAAGTCGCGACATCCGGACGGAAAGCCGTTGCCTGGCTGACCGGCGCACGCACGGAAATCGATCGTCTCAAGCTGGTGGTACTTGCCCGCAGGTATCCGCCGGGGTTTTCAAGCCTGCACGGCGGCCCGTTCTCGGCGTACAGCGGCAGCAACGAGTGGGGTCTGTTCAGCGGCGCCGTGTGGCGTCCAGACAGGAGAACACGGTTGCAGGCCACGCTCGACCGGCACGGCCGCGTCGCGCCCGAAGGCAGATACACGCTGCCCGCTCGTGGTGAGCGATTCGCCTTCGAAATGAGGCGTCGCTTCGGCAGCGCCAGGATGCGGCTTACGCTGGGCACGCGGCGGCAGACGGCCACGACTTCGGGCATAACAGGGATGCGACATCAGAGACGCGTACGTCTTCGTCTGACCGTGCCCAGGTCAAACGTGCGCCTCAATCTGTGGCTGGAAGGCACAGGCGCCCGCTCCCCGATCCGAACGAGCGGCGGCCGCGCCACGGGTCTGGATCTCCGCGTCCAGCGCGGGACCGGACTGAGGGGCGACGCCTGGTTGGCCCTTTTCGACGTGACCCACTTCGACTCGCGGATATATACGTTCGAGCCCGATGTATGGGGTGGCAGCCGCCTGCAACTCCTGTCCGGAAGAGGCCGTACGGCCGGAATCCGGATCGTCTGCACGGGGTCGCGGATCCGCGTTTCTGTACGATACGCAATCAAGAATACTGAAAACGGTACATCGAGCACCTGGGCGACGCAGATCGAATTCGGCACCAGGAAGTAACGCTCGCGGCAGGAAGGCACATCCAATCCGGCGGACGGGTGGCATTTTTCCCTTTCTGAGGTCCGGATTTTTCCGTATTTTGCTCGCCGAGCGATCAACGCGGGCATCCACAACCTGAATACAATTGCCGGCAGGGACAATGTGCGCCCGCCGGCAATTTCTATTCTCCTGAAACGGTCGATCAGGACATGATGAAGAGAATCAATTTACGATCCTGGATTTCGCTGGTCGTGCTGTGCGGGGCATTGCTGGCCGGCTGCGGCCCGCGGCTGCCCGAGTCGGTAGGACCCGCACAGGAGATCCTGGTCCTGATCGATCCGGCCGCCCGGGAGAGCCTGGAACCGCATTTGAAAGAGGTCTTCGAAAAAATCCTCTACACGCCCCAGGAAGAGAAGATATTCCGGTTGCAATTCGAAGATGTGGCCAATTTTGAAAAGTACGAGAACAAGCGGCGCAAGAACATCCTGGTTGTCGCCGAACTCGACGCTCCCCATCCCACCGCGGGATTCCTGAGGAATATCCTGAGTCCCAACGTGCAAGACGCCGTGCGGATGAACCGGTCCGGCGTATTCTGGAAGGAAGACGTCTGGGCAAAGGAACAACTCCTCATCGCGGTGGCCGGTGCGGATAGCGCCGCGCTGGTGGACAACCTCCGGATGGAAGCAGACCGGCTTTACCAGCGGATCGAAGACGCCCGCAACGAGCGGATTCAGCGGTTGATTTATCGGTACGGCGAACGGAAGGACGTCACCGAGCGGCTCGGGCGGGAATTCGGCTGGCAGGTGCGCGTGGCTTTCGGATACCGCATCCTGGAGGCCTATCCCGACAGCGGATTCGTGGTGTTGACGAAGGAGGAACCCAACCGCTGGTTGTTCGTCTACTGGGAGGACGGCGTCTCGCCCGATGAACTCTCGGAGGAATGGTGCATCCAAAAACGCAACGACATCACCCGTAGGTTTTTCGAGCGGGACCGGATTGTACAGGACCACCTGGAGATCGGCCAGACTGAATTTGCCGGGAAGCTGGCATTTGTCCTGCAGGGCTTATGGGAAAACAAGAAAAAATGGGCGGGGGGCCCATTCAGGAGTTACGCGTTCGTGGACGTGGAAACGGACCGTTTCTACTACATTGACTGCGGGGTGTATTCACCGAACAAACGCAAGGAACCCTATCTTCGCCAGATCGACCTTATGGCCAGGTCCTTCACCCAGGTGAAATCGGCGCCCTGAACCTATAGTGTCCTGTCCCAAAAATTCCTCACCATTCGGCCGCCGATTCATCCCGTCTCGCTACGTTCCCCTCGCTCGCCGACCATACGCAGGTCGCCTGCGCTCCGGCGCCTTGCGAGACGGGCGACTCAGCGACCGAATTTAGGCAACTTATTTCTGGGACAGAACACTAGCATTTCGTTGGTGAAGAAGGTATAATTCGGAACAGCAGTTGTCCACGAGACGTTACGGCGCATGCGGAGCAGAGGAACGATGGGACAGCAGAATCGTATATCGAGTCTGGGAAAACGCGCACGGATGAGCTTTCGCGGTACGCTTATCGCCGGGATCGCGCTTCTGGTGCCGGTTGCGGTAACGTTTATCGTTCTTCGGATCATCTTTCAGTGGATCGACGGACTGGCTCAGCCCCTGGTTAAGCGAATCTTTCAAACCGAAAACGACGTGTTCGGACTGGGGCTGGTCCTGACGCTTATCCTGATATGGCTTGCCGGTCTGTTAGCCGGGAATGTCTTCGGCAAACGCCTCATCGGTAAGGGCGACGATCTGATTAAACGTCTTCCGGTAATCGGCAGCATCTACGGTCCGGTAAAGCAGTTCATGGAATCGGTTGTCTCACCGGACGAAGACAGGGGTTTCAACCGGGTGGTCATCGCCGAATATCCGTCCGACGGGCTCTGGATCCTGGGTTTTGCGACGGGCGATATTCCGATGGACGAGGATGGCCGGATCGGTTGCTGCGTGTTTATACCGACTTCACCCAATCCCGCCACGGGCTGGACGGTGGTGTTTCCACCCGAAAAGGTGCGGAACGTCTCGCTCACGGTGGAGGAGGCGATGCAGATGATCGTCTCGGCGGGGGTCGTCATTCCTGACGCGCTGAAGTCCACGCCCTCCGGCGAGCCGGATGCTCCACTTTCGAATCTGCCTGCGGTTGCCGGTCGATCCGAATAGAAGCCCGGCGCCGGGGTCGGGCCGGGGCTGTCAGGTCTCGAAATCGTCAACGTCGTCGAGCTCCTCCAGTCCGCCGACGTCTTCCCGGATCAGCGCCAGTATTGAGTTGTGCGGTATAATCAGGTACTTCTCACCTTCGAATTTGATCTCCATCGCCATCTTTTTCATGAACAGGGCATAGTCGCCGACCTGGGCCTGCATTGGAAGGTACTTGGGTTCATCCGGTACGCTCCGCCAGGGCTCGTCGTCGACGTCGTGCGGCTGCGGCAGCGGCATCCCCGGACCCGTCAGCACAATCCGGCCGCCCTGGACCTCTTCCTTTTCAACAACCGTCTGCGGCAGGTACAGACCCACCTCGGTGCGTTCCTGGAGCTCCTCCTGCTTGACCAGGACCCGGTCCCCCACAATGATCAATTCCTTGTTTCCGATTTTCATGGGACAGCCCTCTTGGATTCGGTACCATATGAGTGCCGGAGGCCGGACTCGAACCGGCACGGGCTTATCGGCCCGGGGGATTTTAAGTCCCCTATGTCTACCAATTCCATCACTCCGGCACCGGATTCGAAAATAGCCATCCGCCGGTACAATGTCAAGCGGGATTGTGCGTTTCTCCTACTTCCAAAAAAACAACGACTAATCTCTATAAGACAGTCGCTTGTCCATCCATGAAATGGAGGCGGCGGGCGGATTCGAACCGCCGAATCGGGGCTTTGCAGGCCCTTGCCTTACCACTTGGCCACGCCGCCTCGCCCTATTATTTCAAAATACAACACCCGCGCGCCATTGTCAAGCCTCTCGCACGGGACCGGTGGGATTCCGGTCCCGTTACCGGCTTGCCCAGAGCATCCCCCGCCGCTGAATCTCGCGCGCCTCCGGCACGTCGAAGTCACGTGCCACGTGCCCCAGCGACGAGTAGAATACCCTTCCCTCACCCCACGTCCGCTTCCAGACCACCGGCATCACGCAGCCGTTCACCCACGGCGCCACGGTGGTCCTGAAAGTGGTGGTCGCCAGCACGCGGTTGGATGGATCCACGTGCATGTAGTACTGCTCTGAATGCATCCTGAAGTCCTGAATCCCGCGGGTAATCGGGTCCTCGCGGTCCACAATGTTCACCTCGTAGTCGATGACGCCGCCGGGATGCGCCACCCACTGGCCGCCGACCATGAACTGGTATTCCGTGTGGTTCCGGAATGCATCCGCCATGCCGCCGTGCCATCCCGCAATCCCCACGCCGCTTCTGATTGCCGCGAGCAGGCCGTCAGCCTGCTCGCGTTCGATGTTTCCCATCGTCCAGATCGGTACAACCAGACTCAGTTCCGCCATGCGGCCGGCATCCAGATATACGTCCATCGTATCCGAAAGGGTCACGTCGAAACCTTCCTCGCCGAGGATTGGCGCGAAGATTTCCACACACTGCCTGGGCTCGTGCCCCTCCCAGCCGCCATAGACCATCAACGCTTTCTTCATCGCCTGCCTCTCAATGACGCTTTGTAGTAAATCCCACACGAATCTCCAGGACGAATGCCTCGGCGGGCAAGGCCGCCGGGGGGTCGATCGGCTACCGTGTCCGATCAGGACCAGCCGCGTACCATATACGCTTGCAGCGTGCCGCTTTCGTCTGAATTGAAGAACCCCGAACTTCCATCCGGCGCCAGGAAGGGATGGATATGGGTGTCCTTTCGCCATGAGGAACCGGGGCTCGCAACCCTTCTCGCGTTCGACAACGCGCCATCCTCCGCACCCGGAAGATCGAACAGCCAGACTGCGCCGCCCCCGTCACGCGGACCGGCATCCGTTATCAGGCGGCTTCCGGCGATGTCCGTGGCGAAATGGTAGAAGTCCGGTCCGCCGAAAGATCGGGACAGATCGCTCCGCCATCCACCGGGCGTCCCGGCGCCGAAATGGCCCGCGTGCGCCGCCGCGCGGCCGGAAATGAGCTGCCTTTCATCCGGCTTACGCGTGGACGTGCTGGTGATCGCAATATCGAACCGCCCCTGCCAGCACTGGTGCCCCTGGCAGAATTCGTTCCCGTCCCGCCCCCAGGGAAAGTCCCGGAGCGAGGTCCCGTCGTCCCGGATCAGATGGATATCCGCGCCCCGGCCGCCCGTGAGCTTCTCGATCCTGCCATCGGGGGACGCGACGTTGCCGTGGTTCTCCTGGATCATGATGTCGTGCGAGGCGTCCGCATCGGTCTGCCGGGTGTACTGTGGGTGGACATTGCACCAGGAGGGTCCATGAAAGACCAACCGCACGGATGGCTCGTCAACTTCGAAGACGAGCAGTCCCCACGGCGCGCCGTCGGTTCGGCCGTCCCCCAGAAATCCGGAGATCGCGATTCGCCTTCCGTCGGAAGAAATGGTCGAGAGCGGATACGGACGGCTGAGCCTGAAATCCGTGCCTGTAACGGGATGGTCCAGTACGTAGATCACCTCGCGGTCCGACCCGTCCAGCCTCACCCGTTTGAGCGTGAACGGCCCCGGATTCGCGGGGTCGGTTTCGTCGACGAAGTAATAGAGCCAGTCTCCGTCGGGTGAAATGGAGGGCGCGGTCGTCCCCAATTCCATTGTGAGGGGCGCCAGCCGGCAGTGGTCCTCCAGGTCGCACACCAGGTACCGGTGCTCCGGGTCTTTAGGATCGGAGCCATGCGGATGCGCCGAGCGGTGGAGGACCATCCGCCGCGAATCGGGCGTGAAAATCTGCGCTTCCATGTAAATGTGCGAGGACGGAATCGACTCATCCGTCAGCTGAACGACCTCAAGATTGTCCCTCTCCGCCGCGGGAACGAGGTCCGGTCTGATTTTCAAGAGTCTACCCCCCCTAGATCGGGATTTGTAGGATCGACCTCAATTTTCGCCTGTCCAAAAAATAGAAAAGATTAATTACGAAAAACGCGAAACTACGAATAGACGAGAATACGATTATACGAAAGGCACGAAAAGGCGAGACTGCGAGAATACCAAAAACAAGAAAAAGGCTGAAAGGCAACAGCATAACTACGAAAGGCACTAATTTACACGAATAAATGCCTCAAGGCGACCACCAAAAAAACGGGGACGGAGACTGTCATCCTGAGGACTTGCCCTGAGCCTGCGGTCCCTGAGCTTGTCGAAGGGTCGAAGAAACGCCAGGTACGCGATGTGTCCGCGCACAAGGTCGTCTACAAAGACCGTATGCTGAACGTACAATCGAGAAAACGGGAGATTCTTCGACTCCGCTCAGAATGACAGGACTATCGATTGCCTTTAATGAAATGTATCGTTCAAGTGTTCGCCTGAACTGTCATCCAGAGGAGGCCTGCGCGCGACGTCGGCGAAACGCCTCCGCTACACGTACTTCCCACTGTCATATCCGGAAGAGGCGCAGGCCGACGAAGGATCTACTGCAGCATCAGATCAGCGGCGAGCGTCTCCCTATCAGTCTGAACAAAAATGCAGCACAAGCGTTCCTGCTTCGACGCCGCTCGGAAGGACACGTGTTGCAACAAAGGGGAACCCATGGCAACCTGGTTTTCGTGTTCAGGGTGAATCCCGTACAAAATCGCCAATTGAAGCCACTATTCGAATCTCATGTCCCAGAATCCCGCGGTTCCTGGACAGCAATGTCCCAGGATAATTTCGAATCAAGGTCATCTACTATCGAAGAGCGGACAATCCGGCTCGAAATTGAGCGTGGACAATGACTATCATCGTTCCGATTAATACCCCTATTACTACCCTTACTCAAGCATTACTACCCTAATTCCCGATAAAACGCCAGCGCGCACCTGGGCCTCGCCCGCTGCAGACTACGTCGCCAGATTTTTTCAGCTTCGCCAAGAGGGTGCGAATCCATTCGCGGCCGACACCGGGGCAGGCGCGTTCGAGGTCGCGCAGGCGGAATTCTCCCGGTTGGGCACGAATGGCGGCGAGCACCCGCTCGGACTTGGCACCCCGTGGGGCCTTGAATTGATCGGCGCGTTTCTCTAATTCGACGTAAGCGCGGCGTATGATCGTGAAAAGGAAGTTAAACCATGGCGTCAGTTTATGTTTGCCATCGTGCCAGCGCTGTGAACTGAGCCGGAGGCATTCGTAGTAGGATTCCCGGGATTCTTCAATGAGGCGTTCCAGGCTGATATAGCGACCTACTTCGTAGCCATGCTGATGGAGCGCCAACAGAGTGAGCAACCGAGACACGCGGCCGTTGCCATCCCGGAAAGGATGGATGCAAAGGAAATCCAGGACGAGGGCGGCGATGGCGATGAGCGGCGGGATATTCTCCTGATCGAGGGCGTACTCGTAATGCTGGCAGAGCTGTTCTACAGCCGCTGGAGTCTCCGCAGCCGCGACGCAGCGAAACCGAACTAACGGGGCCTGCCCAGGCAGGAATTCCACGATGTCGTTGTCGACTCGTTTGAATTGGCCTGCGTCGCCGCTGGCGGACTGGCAACGGGCATGCAAGTGTTGCAGGGCTTCCGGCGTGATAGAAAGCGTGGCGTAGTCGGAGTGAATCTCGTCCAAGGCACGTCGATAGTCTTGCACCTCCTGCTCGGAGCGGTCACGGGGTTTCGCCTGGCCGAGTACCAGCGGGTGAAGTCGGGCCTGGGCGACCGTCACCCCCTCAATGCGATTGGAAGATTCAGCGCTCTGAATAACAGCCGTGTCGCGGAGCGCTTTGAGAGCTTGCGGCGACTGTCGGGTAAATAGCTCCTGTTTTCCCCTTGACTCGGCGATGTCGTTGAGCAGCCACACGGTGCTCAGGGGTGTTTCGTGGTCGCGCAGGCGGTTGTTGAGGAAAGAATTCATTTTGAGTGCGAAGTCGCTCACGCGGGCGAATGGCGGCGTTTATGCCAAGGAGCGTTCATGGTGAGTGCCGATTAAACTGCCAGCGTTTTACATCCTCAAATCGGTCAAAGTCCGTTTCAAACGTCGCCACGTGGTCGCCGGATGCCGCTGCCGGGGCTTCAGGTGGAGTGCCTTGCGGACTTCGGCCGGGATTGTGGTTTGCCATTTATCGGTTAGCGTTGACTTGATCACAGGGTTATCTCCATTTCATTTTCGCTGTGTCAGGTGCTGCCGACCGGTTTTCGCAGCCGATGTCCGTGAAATCGCCAGGATCAGGATCGAAAGGTGAGCAGCAGCCGGTGCAATGACCGCTTTCAGTTCAATGGCGACGCGATCCAACGAGACTCTTGAATTGCAGGACGCCTTTGGCCGGGGCGTTGAATTTAAGCATTCGCTCCGGTGCGTCGTGGCTCCCGGAAGGCGGAGGTATTCGGGTAGGCCTCTTGTCTATCCCGATGTTCTTGACGCTGACGAAACGTTGCTGGTAGTTCGTTTTTTTCAGGAATCTCGGATTCCTCCAAAATTCCTGACCAATGGCGCGACAGTAGGCAACCAGGCACTGTGCTCCACGCAATTGTTGCTCGATTGCAGTTGCCGAACCAGTATTGCCACTCTTCATCTCTATGCAAACTATCCAATTTACCCTGTCGTCACTGGCGATGAGTATGAAATCGGCGCGCTTGCATTCTCCTCTGCTGTTTCTGAAAATATCTTTCGCAGGCGGAAATGCATCCGCTTTAAATGCGATAATTTCGTCTGGCGAGTTGCGAATTTTCAGAGAATATGCCCGCTGTCGTCGATCTCCTGGTTCCTGCAGCACAATTGTCTTCTTGTTGTATTCATACTCAACCAACGCCTGTGCGTCGTCACGGATCAGATTTCGCAAGATTTCAAAATCCGACATCATTCATCTCCACCCCACACAATGGCGTCCTGAATCTCGTTCATTTTGTTGATAGTCTCGTCGAAACTGCTTACCTCAATACCCAGATCCGGATCTATACTCGCCGGCACAAGTGAAGCGTGGCGGCTTCTCCGGCGTCTTCCCTCCAGATTCATCAACGCTTTTTGCGCCACGTAAACCCTGATTTTACCAGCGGAAAGGAGTTCTTCGCAATTGTACCCTTCCCGCTGCGCGATTGTCTTGAGATAGGGCTTGTCCTGATTCAGCATGATCAGCGTATTGAGCTCCTTCACGATATAGTCGCTGTGCGTCGTCACGAAGACGCGGATACCCAGATTTACCAGACGCGCGAAGAGACGAGCGATGCGCCTCTGATTTTCCGGATGAAGGTTCAATTCCGGTTCATCCACCATCAACAGGTCACCCGGTTTCGCGACATGGCGCAAATAGAATCCAATATCTAGCAAAGAACGTACCGCACTGGAACTCTCGTCCATTGTCAGCTTTGTTTGTTTGCGTGAAGGCCTGAAATAAATCGTGTCATTACTTCCAGCTATGTATTCGCCACCGATGATATCCGCGAAATCATCCAGGATATGCGGGTGGTTTTCGACAAGATAGCTGTCTCTCTTTGCAACATCTCCAAGTTGGCCAATAAAGTCCACGTTGTCATTGACCGGCAAGGGATAATCCTGGTAGGACCTGGACATCAATTCCATCGGGTTAATGTCTCCGTCCGCTCGACTCATTTCCTCCAGCAAACGGTTTCGGGCAAAATTCAATTCTTTACGGAAAATTGCCGCACCAGTGCGCTCTGTACTGGCGATGAATGGTTGAGGAAAAAATGGCTCGAAGAGCAATTCAACAATCCCGTCAGATATGACTTCCTTGATCATACTCGCGGGAAATAGGCTTCTCCGTTTTTCGATCAACAGAGAAACCACTACTTCGCTTCCTTCACCAGCCTTTGACAATGAAATCAGATCGTCTTCGGCAGATCGTACTGTGCGCCTAAAAGCACGATCCTCCATTGACGATATCTTTTCCGCTTCTATAGAAACCTGAAATTTCGTGTCATTGAAACGGCCAGGTTTTGACGCGAAGATTCCGGGCAACTGGCGCGTAAATTCCTCGCATCCCTTTCTGAGGATATGTTTCGCCTCTTTGGTATAGGACTCAACATCCAGCCGGGTTACACCATCTCTCAGCAGTTCCTGAATAGTACTGTCATGGACTCCAGCTTTTAGATGACGTCTCCAGTGCGATAAGAAGCCGAAAAGGGCATAAGTCGCATACGTCTTTCCCGTATTGTTGCCGCCACAAATCAGCGTCAACTCGCCCAGTTCGAATTCCGCCTTTTTGAGGATCCCTAAGTTCTCAACTTCTATTTTCATTTTAAACCTCTGCCGTTGCTTTCTCTTCTTCCGTTGAACCGTAGAGCATATAGAGCGTGCGGTCTGCCTCCCGTTCCGGCTTTTCCAAATTCAGCGATGCAGAATTTGTGGTTCAACTAAACTACGTAAAAACCGACGTCTGCTTTCTGCCAATTATCTTCAATAAAGGAGAATTAACTCATGCGTTGCTCTTGCCTCGACCCAATTAACGACACCAAACTCGGAGGGCGAGTTTGTCTCACTCTACATTCACATATTGGGCGGTTTTCGGATCTTTCACTCCCCAACGTGCTGCTGACATCGCCGGGTGAAGCATGTATATCCACTGAAATAAGCCAAGTTCATTGTCGTCTCCCGATAATTCTCATTGATACTTGGGTGACGGAATCATCTTTAGTCCCTTTTGCGCGAAAAAACTAACAAGATCGCTACTATAGGAATCGATCGGGTCAATATCCACGACATTAAGCAATTCTCGACCGGCATAGGATAAAGTGACGCCATGCAGTCTTAATTTTCGTAGAGGTCTCTTTCCTTCCATCGGAAACAACTCATAGAACTCGTTCTGATACGACAAACCGAGTACAGGAGCACTCGTTCCACCCGGAGCTGAATCCTCGTAGTCCATCCACGAATTGTAGTCAGCAATTATTAGGCCATACTCTTGCAGTACATTGAGTTCGCCGAATCCCAGCCCGTATTTTCGAAGCGCATTGCCTTCTGTATTTTTGGGGAATGTTATGGCGCGGGCGTCAAATATCGTGCCCGACTCGGGGGCTCCAAATACGCAACAGATAGAGCTCAATTTTTTAAATAAGTCGGCGGCAACTTTGTCCAATTCACCCATAATCTTCACGGCCTTAATTGAATATGATGACGGTCGACGAATCTCCCCCGCGAGGATTTTTCCAAATACCTTCTGCATGTCTTCTGTGCTTCGCTGGCTGGCTTCCGTCTCAAAATGATTAAGCCAATCGTCGTCTATCTGTCCTACCTCTCTAATCGTCTGGGAGTCGTCCGGTTCCTTTAGCTGGCGTGCAGCTTCCTCGCTGATTAGATCGAGGTTCACCTGTTCACGGACGATCTTCTGTCCATATCTTCGAACTGCTACCCGCGCATATTCTTCATCCACCTTAATCTGGTCGGCTATCTTTGTAGCGTTTGTCTCGATAAGCTTTACCCGCGCTTCTGCTATGGCTCTTTTTTCAGCGGCAATACCTTCAAAGTAGGATGTGGGAATCTCTATTGCAGCCGAACACAGACGACCAAACGCTTTCCATGCGTTTTGTTTAACTGGCTTCGGTATAGGTACTCCCGCGATAGCCTCAATGGCTGAGTTTAGGGTCGATTCAGCAGCGTTAATTCGTGAATCCTCAGCAGAAAATTCTGGATTGGACATCACGAGAACTCCTTTCGGGTTCCCCACGCATTGACACAAACATGCTCTTCGATGAGTATACGGAACACAGCCAGTATTTCGAGGAGGTTTTGGCAATCCTGCGGGCGCCTGGAATAAAACATACCGTTGACCTGCGAAAGAGAAAGTTCAAAAATCGGGTGCGATTGACTGTGTGCATGTTTAGTATTGACGTAATTCTCCGCCAGACGGAGCAAACGTAAATCCGCGCCCAGCACAGGCTCTCGATGGCCATCTTCAATGATCCGCGCGACGTGTTCCAGTCTATCAAAAAACGCAATCAGGGTCTCTTGTGCGTGTTCTGCTGCTTCAATTCTGATCGTATCAGGATGCCCGCCGGCAGTCAGTTTTCGGTGAATGGACACGGTATTGATCGCGGACAGGAGATCCTGACTATGATGAAAACTTTGAATACCCAGCCAACGGGAACTCATCGGATTTTCCTTCCCAAGTTGATTGAAACCGATTGGCAACGCTCACCGATCAACGGACTGTATTCACTATTGGACGACGCAGAGACAACAGATGGAAAAATTGGTGAAGGAATTAAGGCGGAATCCTAATTCATAGATCACTCTCGGAGCGGACAGATTCCATTCACCTCAATAATGGGAGGATCGGCGCTGTCGGATGCACTGCGACGTCGCCCCTTGAATTCAACCTGCAATCGGCTTGAATCAAGTACATCCAATTCCAACTTGAGAATGTCTTCGACCGTGTTTGAAAGTTTCAAGAACAGAACTGCAACGAGCCGCGCAATCTTTCTAAATTTGTCAGGTTCCTTTCCAAATGAGCGGAATAATTCCGGAAACGGTGATTGTTGTACTTGTAGTCCATGCTCACGAGTTCGACTTTCGTGACTGATAAGCGATTCCAGAAAACCGTCGTCTACAATTCCCCGGAAATCGCTCCGATTCTGGGACGGTTTCTCATCCAATAGAATTCTTTTGGCACGCATTTCGGCTATATCGTCTGGCGAAATACTCCCGTAGGCGACATTGTCAAATAGGTCGTTACTTCGTTCGGAATTTTCTTCCTCAAGTACCACCTTCCAAACAGTTTGGGAACCCGACGTAGTCTGAGCGACATCCGTTGTCCTTACCCAAACGGCGCCGTCTTTGAAGGCAAAAGCAAACCTTTCGACCATCAAGTATGGATTATTAAGGCCTTTCCGCATTGAATCCAAAAACGTAGACTGTTCGGATGACTCGGGGATAAGTTCTAGCTGAATTTCTGTCGAACCCCAATGAGCGATTTTTGCTGGAACAAAATGCGTTTTTCCATCTTCCGAAAGGAAAAGTGTGAATTCAACCAGGTCGCTTTGGATGCTGGAGGGCATTGGATTTGCGTTTGGATCTGTGTCGGATATCGATCCAGACAGCTTCTCTACCAACGCATCATACACACCATCAATCGCAGTGGTACGCAGATCGAGATAACCAATGGTCCCCAGTATCCCAGGAATTTCTGTATCATCAATACGGACTGGAAGTATATACTCTTTGCTCTCCCGCAATGCCCGTGCTTGAGCGTTTTGCCGTTCGTGATTCGTCCACACCTTCCGCGCGTAATTTCGAGAAAGAAACATCACACAGAAACGTGCTTTATCCTTGTAAATCGAGGAAAAGTGGTCGTATAGGTTCTTGCCCCAAAGCTCGACTTGCTCGAACTCATCGTAGAAGACGCTATAGCCGCCGGCCTTAAGTCGCTTCGCTAGGGCATCAGCGTATCGGCGATCTTCGCCTGCGAAAGAAAGTGCGACATCATATTCTTTCGGCATATGCGCAACGTCCCTTCATTTCTAACGGCAAATCTGGCGCAATGTGGTCTGTTACCCTCTGAAACTACCGGCAGTTCGATTGCAAATTCCCTCTCTAATGGTCATCACGCCCTCGGTTTCTCTCTTCCAGTAGACCATCTGATTTGTGAAAAAATCGGATGCAGAATGCGGCCAATAACACGTCGCGCAAGAGTATCAGGATTTCCATGCTTCTTTCTGCGAGAGAATACAACTGGCAATGCGCATCGCTCTTTCCTATAGAAAATTCTCGCCCGCATGATCGGAAAAGGAATCGGCGTCGCGGATGTATTGCATGACGGTAGCTGGATTTGTATGTCGGGTGACTGCCATGATTTTATCCAGTCGGGCATGATGCACGGCAGCGCTGGTGACAAATCCCGCCCGCAAGGAATGGCCAGCTACTTCCTTTGGATTGAGTCCAATTTTCGAGGCATAGTGCTTGACAATGCGCGGTATATCCGAGTGGTGAAGCGGTTTCCCCTGCACGTGGCCGCCGCGCTTCATTGATTGAAATAATGGGCCTGATGTGATTCGAGACGCCCGAAGCCACATTTGCAGCCGATGGATTGGCCGGATAGTGCTACCATCCATAATTGCGATTCTTTGCCCACGCCCTTGCTGATCCGTCTTGGATCGGCGGATAGTGAGGAACATGTGCCGATTTGATACGTTTTCGGTCTTGAGGAATTCGACGTCGTTGACAATCAAGCTGCAAATCTCGGAACGCCGGAGAGCGCCAGCAAAACCTACCGCAATAATTGCAGCGTCGCGGTGCCCAATGGTCGTTTTTGGGCAGTGCGTTAACATTTCCTGTATGTGATACTCTCTTAGAGCTTCGACTCGACGACAAGCCGTACCTTTAAGCCTTGATAATCCTTTGAGCGTCGCGCGGACCAGAGGGTGGTTTGTTGGAGACGACTTTCCAGCATCGGTGTATTTTCTATTGATAGCGCTCTTGTAAAGTGTCACTGTACCCATTGATAACACAATCCCACTTCGAGTACTCGGCCTTGTCGCTAAATGGACGAGAAACCTCGCGACAGCATCCGGCGAGGCGGATAACGGCTCTGCATTCTCAACTTCATCGCAGTACTCAATGAATCTGGACCACCCTTTTTCATAGGCAATGCGTGTATTTGTCGCCAACGCGGAGGCTAAAACATCGAAGTGAAAGTCAGGTTCTGCCGTAGCAGAGGAATTCAATGGAAGCTTCTTCATTAGGATCTCAACCCCTCATTGCTTGGGGAATATTGCCAGCAAAGCAATGCCATATATCAATTAACTACGGAATTAAGACCGGCTTTAACGAAGCGTTTATCATCGATAACGACACTAAA
>JAPPJY010000056.1 GCA_028874335.1 Gemmatimonadota bacterium
GCCGCTTTTTCGCTCGCGCTCGGGAACTCACCGGTAATTTTAAAACAACTTCTGAAACGGCCGGATGCGCCAATCCGAATTGTGGAGGTTTTTTCATGTACGCCGTAGTGGAAGTCGCCGGTCAACAGGTCAAGGTTCAGGAAGGAGATCGCATTCGCGTCTCCCGCCTGAAGGCCGAAGCCGGAGAATCGCTCACCCTGGATCGCGTACTGCTGGTATCCAAAGACGGCGAAACCAGCGTCGGCAGGCCGCAGGTCGACGGGGCCGCCGTGGAAGCCAGCGTCCTGGGGCACGGAAAGCACGACAAAATCACAGTCTTTAAAATGAAACGCCGAAAGGGCTACCGGCGGAAGAACGGCCACCGGCAGCCCTATACGGAACTCCGGATCGACGGCATTTCAGCATAGGAAGCTGTCTTAAAATTCCCAGCGGTCTTCGCACGGCTGCAAAAGCGCCGGTCGGCGTTGGTCAAATCCACCCAAGAGTGGCGAGGGGCGCGCAGCCACGATACATTAAATATGGGCGGATTTTCCCGCCTTGACCGCCGCTTTTTCACTCGTGCTCGGGAACTCACCGGTAAATTTAAAACAGCTTCTAAACACACCTCTGCCGCGGCGTCGGGACTTTTGCCGATCCGCACGAGGCAGGGGAGGAGGGTATCCGTATGGCCCACAAAAAAGGGGTCGGAAGTTCCCGTAACGGCCGCGACAGCCGCGGACAGCGCCTGGGCGTCAAAGTCTTCGGTGGTGAGTTTGTCACCGCGGGCAGTATCATTGTCCGACAGCGCGGCACGCGGATCCATCCGGGAAACATGGTAAGGCGTGCCAGAGACGATTCGCTTTTTGCCCTGGTCGACGGCATCGTGACCTTCCAGAACATGAACAAGCACCGGAAGAAGGTCAGCGTTCATCCAAGGGTGGAGTAGCCCGGCATTGAAGATCTCAGTGGTTGGCGCCGGCAACGTGGGAGCAACCGCCGCGCAGCATATCGCCGAACGGGAGCTCGCCCGCGAACTGATACTGCTCGACGTCGCCGAGGGCATTCCACAGGGTAAAGCCCTGGACCTTGCCCAGGCGGCGCCGGTCGACCGCTTCGATACCCGCGTTTCGGGAACAAGCGATTCCGGCAGCCTGTCCGGATCGGACATCGTGGTCGTTACCGCGGGGCTGGCGCGCAAGCCCGGCATGACCCGTGACGACCTGCTGACGACGAACGCGGAAATCGTCGGTTCGGTCTGCGAACGCGTCAAAGAAACAGCGCCCGATTCCATTGTTATCGTGGTGACGAATCCCCTCGATGCAATGGCTTACGTGGCGCTGAAAGTTACAGAGTTTTCGCCCGCACGTGTCGTTGGCATGGCGGGCATTTTGGATTCCGCGCGTTTTCGCCGTTTCATTGCGGATGAACTGGACGTTTCCGTGGAAGACGTGACCGCCTTCGTGCTGGGGGGCCACGGGGATTCCATGGTGCCGCTGCCCCGTTACTCGTCCGTGGCCGGCATTCCGCTGTCCGAACTGCTTGACGAAGCCGTCATCGAACGGCTGGTGGAACGCACCCGGAACGGCGGCGCCGAAATTGTCGCACACCTCAAGACGGGCAGCGCTTTCTACGCGCCCGCCTCCGCCATTGCTGAAATGGTGGCGGCCATTGTTCGGGACAAGAAGCGTATCCTTCCCTGCGCCGCCTGGCTCACCGGCCAGTACGGCGTCCAGAATCTGTTTATGGGCGTTCCCGTCAAGCTGGGCGCTTCCGGCGTAGAGGAAATCATCGAAATCGGCCTCACACCGGATGAACGGAATGCGTTTCATTCATCCGCGGAGGCCGTCAGGTCCAGCGTCCAGAAACTTGAGCTCTAAAAAGAAAAACCTTCGACGTACCGATCATCAGGATGCGATCATGGCCGGGTCCCTGAAAGGATCCGGTTTCTTTTTTTATTAAGTCCGCTGGGTCGGGCGCCTGATTTACTCCTTCGCAGATTCGATGCCGTGGATCAGGATTCCTTCAGGAAATTCCTGAGAACGGTGTGCAGAATGCCTCCGTTCCGATAATAGTCGATTTCCACGGGAGTATCGATGCGCACCGTGGCGGCAAACGTCGTCACGGCGCCGTCTTCCGCCGTCGCCGTCACGGTTGCGTCCTGCAGCGGGCGCAGGTCGTTTCCAATCCCCTCGACGTCGAACGTCTCTCTCCCGGTGAGCCCCAGCGCCGCCGCGCTTTCACCGGGTTTGTACTGGAGCGGCAGCACCCCCATGCCCACCAGATTGCTGCGATGAATCCGTTCGTAACTCTCCGCGATCGCGGCCCTCACCCCCTGC
Organism: Gemmatimonadota bacterium; assembly: GCA_028874335.1. Taxonomy (GTDB): domain Bacteria; phylum Latescibacterota; class UBA2968; order UBA2968; genus JAAXHE01. The sequence goes on from JAPPJY010000056.1 coordinate 2,316, forward strand.
AGCGCCGGCCCCTTGGCCGCCCAGTCCCGCGATGACCCCGCGCCGTATTCCTTGCCGGCCAGGACGACCAGCGGCACACCTTCCTGTGCGTAACGCACCGCCGCGTCGTAAATCGGCATTTGTTCGCCACCGGGCAGGTGAACGGTGACGCCGCCCTCGGTCCCCGGCGCCAGGTGGTTGCGGATGCGTATATTCGCGAACGTGCCCCGCACCATCACTTCGTGATTGCCTCGCCGGGACCCGTACGAGTTGAAGTCCTTCGGCGCCACGCCGCATTCGATGAGGTACCTTCCCGCCGGACTGTCCACCGCAATACTGCCCGCGGGTGAAATGTGGTCGGTCGTCACCGAATCGCCCAGCATCACCAGTACCCGTGCGCCGCGAATCTCCTGTACGGGCGCGGGCTCTTCGGTCAGATCCGTGAAGAAGGGCGGCTCCTGTACGTACGTGCTGTCCCCACTCCACGAATAGAGCGCCGATTCCTGCCCTGCGATGGCGTTCCAGGTCTCATTGCCGTCGAATACGTTGCTGTACTGCGTTTCGAACATCTCGGGCTTCAATGCCTGCGCTATGGTATCCGAGATTTCCTCCTGTGTGGGCCAGATGTCCCTGAGGGAAACCGGATTTCCGTCGGCATCCTCTCCGAGTGGCTCGCAGGCCAGGTCCACGTCCACCCTGCCCGCGAGCGCGTAGGCCACCACCAGGGGCGGAGACGCGAGATAGTTGGCCTTGACGTGCGGGTTCACCCGGCCTTCGAAATTCCGGTTGCCCGAAAGGACCGATGCGGCCACCAGGTCGCCTTCGTCAATCGCGGCCACCACGGGTTCCGGCAATGGACCGCTGTTGCCGATGCAGGTGGTACATCCATATCCGACCGTGTGGAATCCGAGGCGTTCCAGGTAGGGCGTCAGCCCGGCCGCATTCAGGTAATCCGTGACCACGCGCGACCCCGGCGCCAGGCTTGTTTTTACGTACGAGGGCACCGTCAGGCCCCGTTCCACCGCCTTCCTGGCGAGAAGCCCCGCGCCGACCATCACCGAGGGATTGCTCGTGTTCGTGCAACTGGTAATGGCCGCGATCACCACCGCGCCGTGTCCGATTTCGGCCGTGCCGTTGGCCGCCACGGTCAGTTTCTTCTCTCGACCCGCCTCGTCCACGCCGAAACCGTTGTGACCGACGGGTGACGTCAATGCGTGGTCGAAACCCCGCTTCATAGCGTCCAGCGGCACCCGGTCCTGCGGCCGTTTCGGCCCGGCCAGACTCGGCTCCACCGTGCCGAGGTCCATCTCGAGCGTTTCCGTAAATGCCGGTTCGGGCGTATCGTCCGTTCGGAACAGTCCCTGCGCCCGGGTATACCGCGCCACCAGGTCCACCTCCTCTTCCGACCTCGCGGTGCGTTCCAGGTACCGCAACGTTTCCGCGTCCACAGGAAAGAAACCCACGGTAGCGCCGTATTCAGGCGCCATATTCGCAATGGTTGCGCGGTCGGCGAGGCTGATGCCGGACAATCCCGTACCGTAGAACTCGACGAACTTGCCCACCACGCCCTTTGCGCGCAGCATCTGCGTGACCGTCAGCGCGAGGTCCGTCGCGGTCGCGCCGTCGGGCAGACTGCCGTACAGCTTGAAGCCCACCACCTCGGGCGTGGCCATGTAGATCGGCTGACCCAACATGACCGCCTCGGCCTCGATTCCGCCGACGCCCCAGCCCAGTACGCCCAGGCCGTTGATCATTGTGGTATGCGAGTCCGTTCCCACAAGGCTGTCCGGAAAGGCCACGCCTCGCTGGCGCATGACGCCCTTCGCGAGGTATTCCAGGTTCACCTGGTGCACGATTCCGGTGGCGGGAGGCACGACCTTGAACTTCTCGAACGCATTGGCCCCCCACCTCAGGAACTCATAGCGTTCCCGATTCCGTTCGAATTCGATTTCCGCGTTGATGCGCAGCGCGTCGTGGCGCGCAAAACGGTCGACCTGCACCGAATGGTCGATCACCAGGTCGGCGGGAATCCGCGGCTCGATACGTCTCGGGTCCTTTCCCATCCGCGCCATGGCCGAACGCAGCGCGGCCAGGTCGACCAGAGAGGGCACGCCCGTGAAATCCTGCAACACCACGCGCGCCGGCATGAAAGGCACCTCCGCCTGCGTGGGCGACCCAGCATCCCATCCGGCCAACCCCGCCGCATCGTCTTCGGACACCAGATATCCGTCCAGATTCCGCAGCGCGGCTTCCAGCAGCACCTTAATCGTAAAGGGCAATCGCGAAATCGCGCCCACGCCTGCCGCTTCCAGGCGATCCAGTCGATAGACCCACACGTCGCCGCCGGCCGTGGGCAACCGGTCGCGCAGTCCGAAGGGATCGTTGATATTGGTCATGGCGAAAATCCTGAAAGAAGCTGTCAGCGATCAGCCGTCAGCTGTCAGCAAAGTTCAAAGGCGAAAGGCAAAGTCAAAAGCAACCCCTCCACCCAGCCCCGCAGACCTCTCTCCCCGGCCCCCTCTCCTAAAGGAAAGGGGGTGAAAAACCGGGGATTGCGTGCTGGTCGTCCAGAAACACCCTCATTGACGGGAGAATACCATGCAGGCACATTCGCGAACCCAATACGATCAACCCATGTTCCCCCTTCCTTCAGGAAGGGGGTCAGGGGGTAGGTCGCGCGAATCAAAGGGATACTTAAATAAAATATAATATATTCTTAAGTCCGCAAGTGGGAATCGATCCGGTGGATGAGGCCGCCGGATTGGGCAACGGAAGGCGTCGTCCGCTTCTGAAACGACGGGGTTCCCGCTTTACTTCGCGGACGAATTTAGTTAGATTCAATACAATACAAAAGCGAATCATTGTTATAGATTATATTCCTAAAAGGAATAGGTTGAGTCTGGAGAGAAAGCGGTTGTGCTGCCTGGCAGGGCGGGCGAATACCAGGGAACTCGGGGATCATCCCGTGCTGCGGGAGATTCTTCGTGAGCCTGCGGGCTTTCGCACTCCGATACCGGGGACGTTGAGATATGATCGAGAACATCGAAACTCTGGCTGCGCTTTCCGAGGCGGGCACCATGACCAAGGCGGGCACCCGGCTGCGCATCTCCCAGTCGGCCGTCAGCAAGCGTATCGACACACTCGAGAGTGTGCTGGGGCGGAAGCTTGTCGAACCTGTCGGAAGACGCGTCAGGCTCACGGCCGCGGGAATCCAGCTGCTCGAAAAGACGGCGCCGTTCATGGCCGCCTTGAAGGAAGCTGTTGCGGACGAGTCCCCCGTTCAGGGGAGCCGCCTTGTCATCGGCATATCCGAATCGATCCTTTCCTCGTGGGGTTCGCGCGTTCTCGCGGGCGTCGTCCGGGCTATCCCGCAGTTGGAACTCGACATCAACGCCCACAGAAGTCCCGTTGTTATCGACCATGTCCGCTCGGGCGAGTACATGCTCGCAATATGCGCGGAACTCCGTGAATACAGCGCTGACATGACGTCGGAGCATCTCGTGGACGAGCCCATGGTTCTGGTGCCGTCCGGCCTGAAACCGTTCCGGCTTCGAAGGGATACAACGCTTAACATCATCACCATCGAACCCCATGCCACCACCTGGCGTCACCTGGAGCATCGGATCAGGGCCCTCTCGGGGGAATGGAACATACAGATAGACGCCGCACAGACCCTTCAATCTTTCGCGGGCATCGTACAGATGGCCCGGTCCGGATTCGGTCACGGGCTGGCTCCGGTGGGTATCGCGAGGGCGCTGGGCATTCCCGATCGGGTACTGATTCGTTTCCCCGAACCGGGACTCTCCCGGCCGATTGCGCTTGTTGGCCGCAGTACCACCTTCGCCCGTCCTATCGTAAGGTCTTTCCACCGCATTCTCCGAAAATCCATCCCTCCGAACCTTTCCTGAACGGGCCGGTTTCGTTCCCGTTTCATCTTGCCTTTCAAGGGCCAAGAACGTATTTTCCGACTCCGTAATGTCCAGTCCAGAACGACGTTTTGCCGCCCTGATCGTCCTCGATGGCTGGGGCCTTTCTGCCAACGAGGACCACAACGCGGTCGCGATGGCCGATACGCCAACCATGGACCGAATCGGCGCGGCGTACCCGTCCACGACGCTCAGGACCTGCGGACCCAGCGTGGGCCTGCCCGATGGATTGATCGGCAATTCCGAAGTCGGGCATCTCAACCTGGGCGCGGGACGCGTTGTGATGCAGGCCGTGACCCGGATCGACGACAGCGTGAGGGACGGCGGCTTCTCGCGGAACGGGGCATTGCTCGCGTCGATGGACCGGGTTGCCGGTACCGACCGCCGCCTCCATCTGATCGGACTGGTGTCCGACGGCGGGGTACATTCCTGGCCCAACCACTATAACGGTCTGCTCAGGATGGCCGCGGGCTGCCGGTTGAAACCGGACCAGGTCTGCGTACACGCGTGGCTCGACGGGCGTGACACGCCGCCCAGGAGCGGTATTCGCCATCTGGCAGCCTTTCGAGAGATGTGCGCGTCGGCGGGGGTTGGCAGAATCGCCACGATCTGCGGCCGCTACTTCGCCATGGACCGGGACCGGCGCTGGGACCGCGTCCGCGTGGCCTTCGATGCCATGACGCTCGGCCGGGGGACGCGCGCGGGCGACCCGCTGGAGGCCATTCAGGGCGCGTACGATCGAGACGAGACCGACGAGTTCGTCAAGCCGATCATCGTCGCGGGCGCCGATGCGGTATCTCCGGCGACAATCGGGAACGGCGACTCCGTGATCTGCTTCAATTTCCGGGGCGACCGGGGACGGCAGATCACTCGCGCGTTCGTGATGCGGGATTTCGACGGGTTTGAGCGGACGGCCGAACCCGGCGTACATTATACCTGCCTCACGCGTTACGAAGCCGGCCTGCCCGTGGACGTCGCGTTTTCGCCCGAAGACCTGGCGCAGGATATGCCGGACGTGTGCGGGTTGACGTTGAGCGAGGCCGGGCTCCGGCAGTTGCGTATCGCGGAAACCGAGAAATACGCGCACGTCACCTATTTCTTCAACGGCCAGCGGGAGCAACCCTTCGAAGGCGAGACCCGCATCCTGGTCCCATCTCCCAGGGACGTGCCGACTTACGACCACAAGCCCGAAATGAGCGCGCCGGCCGTCACTCGAGAGTTCCTCGACGCAATACGATCACGACGCTTCGACACCGCGATCTGCAATTTCGCGAATCCCGATATGGTCGGCCACACCGGTGTCCTGGATGCTGCGGTCAAGGCGGTGACGACCGTAGACGGGTGTCTGGGGCGGATCCTGACAGCCATCGCCGAAGTCGGAGGCGTCGCCATCGTCACCGCGGACCACGGCAACGCCGAACAGATGATTCACGAAAGGACCCGCGAGCCCCACACCGCCCATACGGCCAATCCCGTGCCATTGGTACTTGTCGATCCGGAGTTTCGCGGAAGGCTCAGGAAGAGCGGCCGGCTATGCGACGTGGCGCCCACCCTTCTGGGCGTGCTCGGGCTTCGCAAACCGGAAGCCATGACGGGAGATGACCTGCGAGAGGTACAGTAAAGTCCGCTCCGCGTCCCCGACGCCTGAATGAGGAGACCCCATGAAAATCCACGAATACCAGGCCAAGGAAATCCTCAAGTCGTATGGCGTGCCCGTACCCGAGGGACGTCTGGCCACAACGGCCGACGAGGCCAGAACCGCGGCGGAAGCGCTGGGCGGCGCCGTTGTCGTAAAAGCCCAGATCCACGCCGGCGGCCGCGGCAAGGGGGGCGGGATCAAAATCGCCCGGGGCCCCGAAGCGGCCTATGGATACGCACGGGACATGATCGGACGTAACCTGGTCACGCCGCAAACTGGCCCTGAAGGACAGAACGTCAAGCAGGTGTGGATCGAAAGCGCCACCGATATCGCCCGCGAACTCTACCTGGGCGTGGTACTGGACCGGGATCAGTCCAGGCTGGTCATCATGGCTTCCAGCGAGGGCGGCATGGACATCGAGGAAGTGGCCGCCGAGACGCCGGAAAAAATCCTGAGGGAAACAGTCGACCCGGCGGTCGGACTTCAACCCTTTCAGGCCCGCCGGCTGGCATTCGGCCTCGGCCTGGAATCAGAAGCGTTCAAACAGGGCGTGCGGTTCATCGACCGGCTCTTCGCCGCCTACCTCGGCACCGATTGCTCCCTGGCCGAGATCAACCCCCTGGTCGTCACCGCCAACGGCAGCCTGGTGGCACTGGACGCCAAGATGAATTTCGACGACAACGCGCTCTTCCGCCACGGAGACATCAGGGATCTCCGCGACACCGACGAGGAGGACCCGCTGGAAGTGGATGCCTCCGGATTCGACCTCAACTATATCAAGCTCGACGGCGAGGTCGGCTGCATGGTCAACGGCGCCGGTCTGGCCATGGCCACTATGGACATCGTCAAATATGCAGGATCGTCACCGGCCAATTTCCTGGACGTGGGCGGCGGCGCCAACGTGGAGCGGGTGGAAAACGCATTCCGTATCCTCCTTTCGGACGCCGGCGTCAAGGCCGTACTCATCAACATTTTCGGCGGAATCGTGCGTTGCGACCGGGTCGCCGAGGGCGTGGTCCAGGCGCTCGAGAGTTTCTCGGTAGACCTTCCTGTCGTGGTGCGCCTGCAGGGGACCAATGCCGAGGAAGGCGCGCGGATTCTGGAGAACTCGGATTTGAAGTTCACTGTCGCCCGCGAGCTGAAGGAAGCGGCCGAAGCGGTTGTGGCGGCGGTACAGGGGCGGAGCCAATAGCAACTGACCACCCCGTACCACCCGTCGCCGGTTGTGAAATGTATTGATAGAGCGAGACCTTCCTCCCTCTCTCCTGGTAGGAGAGAGGGCCGGGGAGAGAGGTCTGCGGGGCAGGGTGGAGGGGTCGCTTTTGCTTTTGCCTTTCGTTTCTTGCTGACCGCTGACTACTGATAGCTGACAGCTTTGGTTGTACACAAGGATGGCTGCATACTTTGCAGCCATCTCTTCTTATGTATGCCAAAATGGCAGATTTATGCAAAAAAGACAGGTTGCGGGCGAATACAGGTCACGCGTGTAATTTGACATCTGTTTGTTTTTCATATATTTCAGTGTGTTTTTAATGCCTTGGTACTCATGTTGCTTTAAATGCACCATCGGACTCACTATCAATTCGAAGTACTCAGAAAAAGGAAGCCGTTTATGCCTACGTATGACTACGCTTGTGAAGCGTGCAGCCATGAATTCGAACACTTTCAGAGCATTACTTCGCCGCCGCTTCGCAAGTGTCCGGAGTGCGGCGAACGTAAGCTGAAACGGCTCATCGGCGCCGGTGCGGGACTCATATTCAAGGGATCGGGCTTCTACATTACCGACTACCGGAGCGAAGGATACAAGGAGGCGGCAAAGAAGGACGCCCCGAAAGACAAGAAAAAGGACAAGAAAGAAAAAAGCGACAGCGGCGCAAAATCAAAGCGCAAGGAAAAGGCGGCATAAATCACGCCGTTTTCAAATAGAAAGGAATACTAAAAATGGGCAAAGTTATTGGAATCGACCTGGGAACGACCAACTCCTGCGTGGCCGTAATGGAGGGTGGCGATCCCGTCGTGATTCCCAATGCCGAGGGCGGGCGTACCACCCCGTCGGTGATCGCTTTCGCCAAGGACGACGAACGCCTCGTCGGTCAGGTGGCAAAACGACAGGCGGTGACGAACCCGCAGAATACGGTTTACTCCATCAAACGCTTCATGGGCAGGCGTTATGAGGAAGTGCCCAGCGAAATCGAGGAAGTCCCGTACGAAGTCCAGAGAGACAGCAACGGTCTTGCTACGGCAAAACTGGGGGACAAGACGTATACCCCTCCCGAGATCTCGGCCATGGTCCTTCAGAAAATGAAACAGACGGCCGAAGAATACCTTGGCGAAACCGTTACGGACGCCGTCATCACGGTTCCGGCGTACTTCAACGACGCACAGCGGAAGGCCACCACGGACGCGGGGAAGATCGCCGGCCTGGAGGTGAGACGCATCGTCAACGAGCCCACGGCCGCGTCCCTGGCCTATGGCCTCGACAAGAAAGACGATGAGATCATCGCCGTATATGATCTGGGCGGCGGAACGTTCGACATTTCCATTCTGGAACTGGGCGACGGCGTGTTCGAGGTCAAGTCCACCAACGGGGACACCCACCTGGGCGGCGACGACTTCGATCAGCGCATCATCGACTGGCTCGCGGATGAATTCCAGCGGGAGAACAACATTGACCTGCGCAACGACCCGATGGCGCTGCAGCGGCTGAAGGAAGCGGCCGAAAAGGCCAAATGCGAGCTTTCCAGTTCCCTGCAGACGGATGTCAACCTGCCCTTTGTCACGGCCGATGCGTCAGGTCCCAAGCATATGAACCTGACCCTGTCCAGGGCGAAATTCGAGCAACTCGTGGAAGACCTGGTCGAACGTACCAAAAGGCCGTGTATCCAGGCGATCAAGGACGCGGGACTTTCTCCGTCGGAGATCAACGAGGTCATCCTGGTTGGCGGCAGCACCCGCATTCCCAAAGTCCAGGATGCGGTCAAGGAACTCTTCGGCAAGGACCCGAACCGGGGCGTGAATCCGGACGAAGTGGTCGCGGTAGGCGCCGCGATCCAGGCCGGAGTGCTTTCGGGCGACGTCAAGGACGTGGTGCTGCTGGATGTGACCCCGCTCTCTCTCGGTATCGAGACCCTGGGCAGCGTGATGACAAAGCTCATCGATCGCAACACCACCATCCCCACGAAGAAGTCCCAGGTATTCACGACCGCAGCCGACAGCCAGCCTTCGGTTGAGGTACACGTGCTCCAGGGTGAACGGGATATGGCGGTTGACAACCGTACGATCGGCCGGTTTCACCTGGACGGCATCCCGCCCGCGCCACGCGGCACCCCCCAGATCGAAGTCAGCTTCGATATCGACGCCAACGGGATCATGAACGTGTCCGCCAAAGACATGGGCACGAACAAGGAACAAAGCATTCGCATCGAGGCCTCCTCGGGCCTTTCCGACGCGGAAATCGACCGGATGGTGAACGACGCCCAGGAAAACGCCGCCGAAGACAAGAAACGGCGGGAGAGCATCGAAGTCCGCAACCAGGCGGACCAGCAGGTCTACCAGACCGAAAAACAGCTCGAAGAGATGGGCGACAAGATCAGCGAAGACGCCAGGGCCAAGGTGCAGGCCGCGGTGGACCGGGTGAAGGAAACGCTGAAGGGCGAGAACCCGGACGAGATCAAATCCGCCACCGAAGCGCTCACCCAGGAGTGGCACCAGGTGGCCAGCGAACTCTATTCGCAGGCCTCACAGGCGGGTCCCGAGGCCGGGGCTCCGGGGGGTCCCGGGGAACCGGGGCAGGCCGCAGGCGAGCAGAAGCAGGATGACGGCGTGGTCGACGCCGAATACGAAGTCGTGGATGACGACAAAAAGAAGTGATCAGAATAAGAAAAGAACAGCGGAGACGATTCACATGTGAATCGTCTCCGCTTTTTTAGTTAGTACATGGTTATACGATTGCGCTATTGCTATCGTTCAGCCCTTCGCGAGATTGCGCGCCGAGAAGAGTTCCCACGCCCGTTCGAGTGCCGCTGTTTCGTCCCGCGGCGCGTTCAGCTTGTACTCAAAGCGCAGTCGCTGCGTACCGTCCACGATCTCAAAGACCTCGACGAGCCAGAAGTCGCCGTCATGCCTGGCAACCAGCCTGAACTCGCGGTCGTCGTGGTGAAAATCCATAGATCGCCCGGCCTTCCAGGTTCGGCGGCAACGCACATGCTTTCAGATACGGCAGCCCCGGGCAACGGCGCGCTACCAGCGATCCAGGCCCAGCAGCTTTCGCCCGAGCGGCGTCAACCGTGCCGTTTCACCTTCCAGGTGTTCCTTTTCCTTCTGGTTCTTCCCCAATCCCGTGAGACGTTCGCGCCAGCCCTGGATGCGGCTCTCCCTATGGGATTCGTCCCCGTCCTTTGCGGGCGTCATCGTGATGTATTGCGCGATGCGCGGCCGGTCGGCCGAGTTGGGACTGCTTCCATGCGGCAACAGACTGTGCCAGATCACAAGATCGCCCTCCCTGCCGGCGATCGGCTTGGCCTGATGTCCGAATTCCTCCTGCATCCGCCGCCTGGGGTCATCCCCTTCCGATAGCGTCGCCAGCCAGTCCGCAATCCGCCGATGGAAGCCCGGTATGCACGTAAACGCGCCCTGGTTCGCCGCCGTATCGGACAGATAGAGTACGCCCTGAACCATGAAGCGCGCCGAATCCTCCAGAGAAATATCCCAATGCAAATAGGGACCCTTGAAACTGAAACCAGGCCGTTCCGGCGGATTCAGACTCGTCCTGTCGAAACTCACCCAGAGTTTTTCGGTTCCCCAGACATCCGCAAATGCACCGTGAACCCTCGGGTACTGCCGGTTGTCCCACAGCGCCTGATGCTGGTACATTTCAACCATGATGCCTGGCCTCGGCGGCTCCGGATACCAGGTGTCCGGATCTGTGGCGTCCATGCCCAGAAAGGCCCACACGGCCGCCTCGGCCTCACGGCAGTTTTCCGGCGGCACAGCCTCGGGCACCACAACGTATCCGTTCTCCTCCCAGAAATCCAACGCTTCGGCGTCCAGAACAGCCATGTCGACCTCCCTCATCCGATGGATAGGTATGAAAAACAACAGGGAATGCCAGTCGGTACAGGACGGTCCCGAATATGGTTCCATAACACATTCTGTCAAGCGATTTGGTCCGTGATTAACCTCATATCGAAAGAAAATCACAGTCAAATTAACCACAAAAAGCACAAAAGGCACAGAAAGTACCGGTGTAAAACGGGGTATTGAGGTCGTCCGGAAGTACATTTCTTTTGTTCACGTCCAGTGACCCCAAGTATCCAGGAACGGAGGTGATCCGGAAGGGGTGCCCTTTTGTGTTTTTGTGCCTTTTGTGGTAATTGCCTTTTAACGGCTCACGAAGCGTCTCCCACTCCTGGAGTCGCGTAGGGGCCGCGATCCTTGACTCGGACTGGTGCCGGGCCTTGGCGCGAATCGCCGATAAACCGCGCAAACGCCTTTTTTGTGTGGATAATGCGCCGTTCTTATTTATATTTCACAGGCGGCCGGGCCTCGTCCGGAAAGCCCGTCCCGCCTCCCCGAAGCGTATTGAAACACGGGTCCGAATGCTGATGCCGACAACGGCGGCCGAGGGATTTCATAAGCGATTTCAATTCCTGGAACTCCGACTATGACGGTCCGAAAAGTCAAATTCATCTCGGGATTCGCGGTGATCGTCGCGTGCCTAGTATTCCTGGTTGTAAGCAGTTCTCAGAAAATGTCGATGTATTACCTCACCGTTACCGAACTGGAAGCCCGGGAAACCGAGTTTGTGAATAAACGCATCAAACTGGCAGGCAAGGTCACGCCCGGCACGATACGGAAACTTCCGGACCGCATTGTCGAGTTCGAGATCTGGGAACCCCTGGAGGGAGCCGCCTTTTCGACGAAACGACAGGTGGTCTACGCGGGCATCGTGCCGGACACCTTCAGAGACGAAGCCGACGTGGTCCTGGAAGGTGAAGTCGGCGGGAACGGCCGCTTCCGCGCCGATACCCTGCTGGCCAAGTGTCCGTCCAAATACGAAGGTCAGTCCTACGAAGAAATCAAGGAATCCTACAGCCGGTAATCCTCAACCAGGAAAGCCGGGTCGTCCGATGACCCGCGGCTCCGACGATGGCTGAATTCGGCAACTTTCTCATCTGGTTCTCGGTTGTCACTTCCCTTTACGCGGCGGCGGCGGGCGTTCTGGCCGGCCGGACCGGCAGGCTGAATCTCGCGCTCAGCGCGGAACGCGCGGTTACCGCCACTTTTCTGATGGTTCTGGCGGCCTTCGGGCTGCTGGAGTCCTTTTTTCTGACCGACCGCTTCGACCTCCACTACGTGGCCTTCCACTCCAGCCGCGACCTGCCGATGCCCTATAAATTCACCGCGGTCTGGTCGGGCATGGAGGGCTCGCTCCTGCTGTGGGCCTCTATTCTGGCCGGCTTCAATTTCTTCGCCACGCGCAATACCCGCAGGTTCCGGGGGGCGCTCGCCTCCTACGCGACCGTCGTGATGTCGCTTACCCAGGTCTTCTTCCTCGTCCTGATCGGGTATTACGAGAATCCTTTCCGCGAACTCGGCTTTACGGCGGCCGACGGACAGGGCATGAATCCGCTCCTGGTCCATCCGGCCATGGCCATTCATCCTCCCATGCTGTATCTCGGTTACGTGGGATTCATCGTACCGTATGCGTTTGCTATGGCCGCGCTCATGAGCCGGCAGGTGGACGAAGCGTGGATCCGCACCACCCGGCGCTGGACCATCTGGCCCTGGTTTTTCCTGGGGACCGGGCAGCTTCTGGGCGGCAACTGGGCTTACGTGGTTCTCGGATGGGGCGGGTACTGGGGTTGGGACCCGGTTGAAAACGCCGCTTTGTTGCCGTGGCTCACGGGCACCGCCTTTCTGCACTCGGTCATGATCCAGGAAAAGAAAGGGATGCTCAAAGTCTGGAACATGGCGCTCATCATTCTCACCTTTACACTGTGCATCTACGGTACTTTTCTGACCCGCAGCGGTCTGGTTTCCTCCGTGCACGCGTTCGCCCAGTCGCCGATCGGCAATGTGTTCCTGTATTTCCTGGCGGTTATCGTGGTCTTCTCCGGCGGCATCCTCTGGCGGAGGCGGGCATTGCTGAAGAGCAGGAACGAATACGAGTCTCCCGTCTCCCGGGAAGGGGGATTTCTGCTCAATAATCTGCTCTTTCTGACCGCTGCATTCGCCGTGTTCTGGGGCGTGATGTTCCCGGTACTCTCCGAAGCCGTCACCGGATCCAAAGTCACCGTTGGCCCTCCCTTTTTCAGCACGGTCATGACGCCCATCGGCCTGCTTCTCCTCCTCCTGACGGGCGTTGGACCGCTGCTGGCCTGGCGGAAGACGTCGGCGCGCAGCCTGAAAAGGCACTTCGCCGGGCCGGGCATCTTCGGTCTCATCTGCGGCGCAGCAGCATTCGTCCTCGGCGCGCGCGAACCGTACGCGTTGATCTCATTTACGCTCTGCGGCTTCGTGACCGGAGCTATCGCAAGCGAATTTCACAGAGGCGCGAAGGCGAGGGGCAGCAGTTCAAAGGAGCCGTATCTGAAAGCGCTCTGGTCGCTCACCGTCCGAAACCGCCGGCGTTACGGCGGATACATCGTCCACTTCGGCGTCGTCCTCCTTTTCTTCGGATTCACCGGCAACGCCTTCAACCGGGAAATCGAGGCGGCACTGAAACATGGCGAGTCCGCGACCCTCGGGGAATACCGACTCGTGTACGAAGGCGCTTCCCGGACCCGGAATCCGCTCACCGTCGTAATTCAGACCCAACTGGGCGTATACCAGGGCGAAAAACGTCTGGGTACGATGTGGCCGGAGCGGCACATCTACTACAAGCGAAAGGACCAGCAGCGAACGACCGAAGTCGCCGTCCGTTCCAGCCTGCGCGAAGACCTCTATGTCCTGTATGAGGGCCCCGACCCCGACGGCGCCGCCATGTTCAGGATCTATATCAATCCCCTCGTCATGTGGGTCTGGATAGGCGCATGGGTCCTTACGCTCGGGACGGTGATCGCCATCCTGCCCGACCGGCGGGAACGTCTCAGGCGCAGACGAACCATCGGGTTCCCTGCCGCATCCTGAAAGGATTCAGTCTGCAGAAAAACAGAAAATCAAAGGACGACGGGACGCGGGAGACAGCCGGCGCGGTCATTTCCAAGCGCTCCGTCTACCCCATGAGGATGATCGTCCCATTGCTACTGCTTCTCTCGCTCGCGGGTTCCGTAACCGCGGAAGTGATGCAGGATCGGGTGAGAGAGGTGGCAAAGGACCTCGCCTGTCTCTGCGGCACATGCCCACGCCGTCCGCTGGACGAGTGCGAGTGCGGCTGGGCGGATGAAAAGCGAGCGCGCATTGCCAAAGCGCTTGAAGCCGGCCAGGACAGGGAGACCATCATCGCCGGCTTTGTTGCGGAATTCGGGCAGGAAGCTTATGTGACGCCGCCCGCCGAGGGCTTCAACCTTTCCGCCTGGGTCATGCCCATCATTGTTCTGCTGCTTGGCGGCGTTGCGCTGGGGGCCGTGTTGCGCAGCTGGTCGCGTCAACGGGTCGCTCCAGCAGCCGGCCGGGTTCCGGAGACTGAAACCGACGATCCCTACAGGCTGAGGCTGGAGAAGGAACTCGGGGAGCGGGACCTGTGACCGTCGCGGTGTGCATCGTCACTGTCGCGGTGGTCTGCATCTTCGTGTTCCGTCCGTTCCTGACGACGAGGGGCCGGATTGGAGAGAAGGATGCCGGACCCGGCGGTGGGACCCGGCTCGTCGAGGAAAGAGAAGCCCTCATCGACGCCATCCGCGAACTGGACTTCGACCATCGCATGGGGAAGGTGGAAGAGGACGACTATCGCGCAACCCGCTCACGCTACGAAAACCGGGCCGTCGAACTGATGCGGGCTACCGAGGAATCCGCCGGTCCCAAGCCTGAAATCGAGAACCGCATCGAAAAAGAAATCGCCGCACTCAAGAAAAAGGACACGGTCACCTGCGGCGGGTGCGGTTGGGAAACGCCCGAGGGCGCTCGCTTCTGTCCCCAATGCGGAAAGGCCCTCGCGGAATCACGTCTATGAGCATTCGTCTTTGCTGCTTCGCCTTCGTGCTGTTCGGTCTTTCGCACGCCATTCCCGCGGATGGCCTCGTCGTTGGCCGCGTCACCAATGAGACGTTCTCTGAACCCCAAAAGGACTGCGAGGTATTGCTGATTCGCCAGGCCGCCGAACCTGAAATCATCGGTCGGGACACAACCGATGAACAAGGACGATTCTCATTCCGCGAGGATGACGGCGATGACGCGCTCCTGTTTCTTTTGGCGGCCTACGCGGGCGTCAATTACGTCCAGCAACTCACGGATGGCCCCAACGAAATCGCCGTCTACGAAACCACCGACTCGGACACCGCCCTCTCCGTTGTCTCTCACCACATCATCGTGGACGCGGCCGAAAAGCGGGTCCAACAGATTCTTATCGTACGGAACAGCGGCAACCGCACGTTCAGAACCGGCGAGGGCCACCGACACGGCCTGGAGGTCTTTCTACCCGACGGCGTGACCGAAGTGAGGGACGGCCCGCAGGGTCTTCACACCCACGGCAACGTCCTCGTGAATCCGGAGCCCGTCCGTCCGGGTCACAGCCAGCTCCCGTTTGCCTTCGACATGCCCGCTTCCGGGCGGGTGTCGCAAACGGTGAGCTATCCCACCCGAGCCGTCGACGTCTTGATCCATCCGCCTGAAGCGGAAATCACCGCGGGCGCGCTTCAGGACCGGGGTGAAGTCACGTTCGAACAACACAGTTTTCGACGGTTCTCGGGAGCCGGCTTCAACCGGGGCGACCGGATCGACCTGGGAATAAACGCGTCGCCGTGGTCTTTTTCGGCGCTTTGGGGCGATATCGACGTCAGGTTGGGGGTGCTGATCGGCCTGGCGATCGGATTCGCGCTGCTTGCTGTCTTCTTCCGGCCGGCCGGAAGATCGGGTTCCCACGCGCGAGCGACGGCCGAAGCCCCGCCTGACCTCCCGGCGCGCAGGACCGCCCTGATGCACCAGATCGCGGACCTGGATGACCGGTACGAGAAGGGCCGCCTCCCTGAGGAAGAATACCGGGCCCGGCGAAATGCCTTTAAAGCGGAGCTTGTCGAAATGACGCGCGTCCTGGACGGCAAGGAATAGGCGTCGTGGCCTCGCCTGCTCCGGCCATCGTTCTCGAAAACGTGGAAAAACGGTTCGGCCGCATCGCCGCCCTGGACGGCATCGACCTCCACGTTCCAGGCGGCGCCGTTGCGCTTCTGGGCCCGAACGGGGCAGGCAAGTCGACCCTCCTGCGGGTCGTCGCGGCCCTCTCCAAACCCACGCACGGCCGGATATTCATCCGGGGCGTGGACGTCCGCAAGGAGCCGGAGCGCGTTCGGGCGGACATCGGTCTGATCTCCCACCAGACCCTTCTCTACGAAGACCTGACCGCAGGGGAGAACCTGCGTTTCTACGGCTGTCTGTATGGTCTGGACGACCTGAAAGAACGCGTGCGTCAGGCGCTCGCGGAGGTGGGTCTTTCCGGCAGGGAACACGACCGTGTCCGCGGGTTTTCGCGGGGCATGAAACAGCGCCTCGCCGTTGCCCGGGCCACACTGCACGGGCCCACGATTCTTCTTCTCGACGAGCCGTTCGCGGGCCTGGACGCGGCCGCGTGCGGTATGTTGAGCGAACGGTTGCACCAGATTCGGCGGGAGGGCCGTACGGTCATCCTCGTGACACACGATCTGCGTCGCTGTCTGGATCTTGCGGACCGATTCGCAATCCTGAACCGCGGGCGGCTTGTCGAGACGGGAGAAACCAGGGGACTGTCGAATGAGAGTCTGAAACGTCGCTACAAGAATGCCACAAACCAACATGCTTCCGCCATCCCGGTGGCAGAATGAGTGCAGAACAGCGAACCGTCGACTTCTGACGTCCGGCACATCGCTCGAACGGGAACGCCTTTTGACCCTCTTCTTCCGTCAGGTTTCCGCGGTATTCCGGAAAGACTTCAAGACCGAGATCCGCACGAAAGAGCGTATCAGCGCAATGTGCTTTTTCGCGTTTCTGGTGCTTCTTGTCTTTAACTTCGCGTTCAAACCGGACTCGGATACCATCAGGAGCGCGGCGCCCGGCATTTTCTGGATCGCCGTTACGTTCGCCGGATTCATGGGCCTGACCCGCTCCTTCGTATCGGAACGCGAAAACGACTGCCTGACGGGACTCCTGCTTTCTCCCGCCGATCGGGGCGCGATCTACCTGGGCAAAATGCTGGCGAACCTGTGCGCCATGCTGTTTCTGGAGGCCCTGATCCTTCCGCTTATGGTGGTTTTTCTGAATATCGCCGTCTGGGAACACCTGCCCCGCCTGCTACCCGGGCTTCTGCTGGGGACCCTTGGATTCGCGGCCGTGGGCACCCTTTTCGCCGCGATGTCAATCAGGACCCGCCTCAGTGAGGCCCTGCTGCCAATGCTCACCCTCCCCGTCCTGGTCCCGGCCCTCCTGGCGGCCGTCGAGTCGTTCCGGGCCGTGCTGGCGGGCGATTCTCTGTCCGATATTTCCGCCTGGATCAACATCGGCGGCGCGTTCGCGCTTCTGTTCGTGGCGGCATGCGTGCTCTTGTTCGAATATGTGATCGAGGAATGATATGGGGAAGCAACTGTACCTGTGGTCCCGTGTCCTGGGCGTGCTGGCGCTGATCGGCATGCTTCTCGCGCCATGGTTCGCGCTCGTGTACGCAAGCGTGGAGAGGCAGATGGGCCTCGCCCAGAAAATCTTCTACTTTCACGTGCCGTCGGCCTTCGCGATGTATGCCGCCTTTTTTCTTGTCTTCATCTTCAGCATTCTGTATCTCGTGCGATCGGAAAAACGATGGGATATCTGGGCGTCGTGCGCCGCGGAGGTCGGTCTTCTCTTCTGCACGCTCGTTCTCCTTACGGGCCCCATCTGGGCGAAACCTGTCTGGGGCGCGTGGTGGGTCTGGGACGCTCAGTTGACCCTCACCCTGGTCCTCTGGCTCATTTTCATCGCCTACATGATGTTGAAGAGTTACAGTGAAGACCCGCTGCAGAGCGCCAGATTCCGGGCGGTTCTGGGGATCATCGGCTTTCTCGACGCGCCGCTCATCCACTACTCCACGCGGCTGTGGCGCACCCAGCATCCCGAGGTGGTACGGGCAGAGAAAATAGGGCTTCCGCCCGACATGCTCGTCGCGTTCGTCTTCTGCTCCGCCGTTTTTCTTGTACTCGCCGCCGCACTTCTGACCAGACGCGCTTCACTCGAACTCGCCCGGGAGGAGCTTGAATCCCTCAAGGCCCGCTTACGCGTTACGGAATCACGGGCGCAGCAGACTTAGCCAGACCATTCGGGGGAATTCTGGAGGATGCCTATGCAACACCTTGGTTACATGGCCGCAGCCTACGCCATTATCTGGGCGGTGATACTCATCTACTTTGTCGGCCTCGGCCGTCGCGAACGTGAAATATGGACTGAACTTCAGGAGTTGCGTGAGTCCATGCGCGAGCGAAAATCCCACGTCGATTCCGGCGAACACCAGTAGACGACCTGAAGATCGGCAGTCGGTTGTCCGTCGTCTCAGAAGCTGTCTTAAAACCCCCAGCGGTCTTCGCGCGGCTGCAAAAGCGTCGGTCTGCGTTGGTCAAATCCACCCGTATACCCAAATATGGGCGAATTTGCCCGCCTTGACCGAGACATTTTCGCGCGCGCTCGGGACTCACCGGGAATTTTAAAACAGCTTCACAGAGTTGCTATGCCCGTAAAAAACGCCCGCAAGATCCTCGCGCTTATCAGGAACCGAAAGGCGCGTGAGCGCGAACGACGGTTCGTTGTCGAAGGCATCCGCCTGGTCCACGAAGCGCTCCTGTCAGAGGCGCCGGTGGAGCAGCTCATCTTCGACCGGGAGATGCTCGAGGCCGACGGACGCCTGCAGGAGTTTCACCGCGAGGCCATGCGCCGGGAAATCACCGTCCAGCAGACAGATCGCCGCGCGATCAGAAATATGGGCGAACATCAGAATCCGGAAGGCGTGCTGGGGGTGGTACGGAACATGGCGCATAACCGGGAACAGGCCCTGGATGCGAGCGGCCCTCTCATCCTCTTCGACCGGCTGCGGGACCCCAACAACCTGGGGCTGGTTCTCCGCACCGCCGAGGCAGCCGGCGCGGCTGGCATTTTCCTCTCTCCAGGTTCCGTCGAGCTCTATAATTCCAAGGTCGTGCGCGCATCCCGCGGTTCCATCTTTCGCCTGCCCGTATTTCGAAACGAAGAACTTCCCGCGCTGATTGAAGACCTTCAACAGCGGGGTGTCCGCATTGTATCCACCCAACTGCGGGGTACGCCGTTCTATGAGATCGAACAGAAAGGCCGCATCGCTTTTCTGTTCGGCAACGAGACATTCGGCGTCGACCCGGATCTCCAGCAGCGCGTCCACCGGACCGTCTCCATACCCATGGCAGAAGGCGTAAATTCTCTCAACGTGGCCGTTGCCGCCGGTATTCTGCTGTTCAGAATCAGAGAACCTCGCTGACATTGAATGAGCCCGGCGGATTTCCCCCCGGGCTCGATCTCTGCTTCGCCCGCCCTCGTGTTCAATTACGGCGACCGGAATAGAGGCTAACCTTGATTCGTAAGTCTTCGACGACGTTAATTCGAATATGTGCTATTTAATAAAGGCGATTAGAAGGCTGATTACCAGGATACACCAGGTCACTGGCCGTGAAGGGAAAAAACGTCTTTCCATACGTCGATAACGCCCTGTTTCGGAGGGTTTTATCGCGTCGCCGCGTTGCTGTTTTTTTCGGATTGAGGCTAATAGACCGCGGCCGTCAAAGATCCCCGGTTCGATTCGTCACTATACGCTTCGTAAAGATGCGGACGGCGCTGCAGCCAGTTCACCTCCCGAAAGCACCCACCGTTCCAG
Source organism: Gemmatimonadota bacterium (assembly GCA_028874335.1). Taxonomy (GTDB): domain Bacteria; phylum Latescibacterota; class UBA2968; order UBA2968; genus JAAXHE01. The sequence goes on from JAPPJY010000056.1 coordinate 21,847, forward strand.
ATCCGATACCCGTCCGCCAGGTCCACCGTTGCCAGAATATGGTCCCGGTCTCCCTCGTTCCACGCCAGGATTTCACCCTTCCTGTCAATCACACAGCTTCCATGGGTCGTATTCCGGGCAACCACCATGCAGACCTGGTTGTCCATCGCGCGAGTTCGCATAATGGCCTTCCAGCGGTCCTCGCTGAATATGGGCGATCCAGGACTCCATCTGCTGGCGCGGTGATCGCCCATGATCGGCAGCAGGAGGAAGTCCGCCCCGCTCAGTCCGACCATGCGGGAGGACTCCGCGGCCGAACTGTCCATGCAGATATTGCATCCGATTCGACCAATTACCGTATCGAACATCGGAAAGCCGTCACCGGGAAGGATTCCGGATTCGCTCTCGCCGCCCACGGCCAGATGTACCTTTCGATACCTGCCGTCCACCGCTCCGTTCGGACCGATCAGCGCCGCCGTATTGTGAACCGCGTCTCCGTCCCGCTCGATCAATCCCAGCAGGAGGTACAATCCGTGCCGGCGTGCAAGGTCCGCAAAAGGCTCCGTCTCCGGTCCGGGCAGGGCTACCGCCAGGTCTATCGGACTTCCGGAAATCCCCCACTGAAGTGCAATTTCCGGCAAGACAATCATGTCCGGACCCGAATCGCACGCGGCTTCGCACAGAGGCAGATAGTAGTCGACGTTTTCGGCGACGGAGGTAAAGGGTCCCTTCCGGGAGCCCGCCTTGCCGGTTACCACCGCCACCCTCACCGCAGCGGGGATTTCCGGCGCCTCAACGACCTTTAACTCGGGCAGATGCCACTCGGACTCACCCGCGGTTGCCCACCGGAATGTGCATCGCAACGTTAGCCGGCTGACACCTTCGGGCGCGGTCAGCGTACGGGAGAACCGGATTGTTCGCGTTCCGACGTGTTCCGGCAGCAGATAGTCCCATCCCTTTATTTCATTTGTACGTACCGTTGCGTCGTCAGGCGGCATCTCTCCCCAATAGGATTTGCATCGAAGCGTGTCCCTCGGGTGTTGAAGATTCCTGTAGTCCACAATCCAGGTCGCCCGGAGCGTTTCGCCCGGTTCGATCCCCGAGAATAACGCCTGCCAACCGCCCACGCACGTCCGCGTGCCATTGGCCGCCGCCGCAAACGTCCTTCCATCCCGCTCGGTCAGCGGCGAGGCGGATGGATGCGGCGTCCAGGGTTCGATCCTTTCCAGTTTCGGGTCGGCCATTTTTATCCCCCATGCGGCAAATGCGCCGGCTGACGTCAGTCCTGTCTGCGCTGGCTGCCGTCGTCCTGACGCGGATTGCCCCGTTGCAATATATCATCCACGAACGCATAGGCCTGCTCGCGGATTTCCGGTGGAAACGCGTGTTCCGCATCGGGATGTACCGCCAGCAGGCGTTCAGGGGCGCCAAGTAATGCATAAACCGGCGCCGCCGCGCTGACACAGTCTTTCACGCCGGATACTTCAAAATTGGCGTCGCGCAACGGCGCGTTGATGAAAAAACTCCGGGGCGCGAGGGCGGCAACCAACTCCGTGAAATCAAACGGCATCCGATTCGGATCTTTTCCGTACCGTTCGGAAATTCGAGGCATATACCCTCGATGGCTCCAGCCGGTCAGGTCGCCGCCGTAATATTTGAAGAACGAATTGAACCCGCAACTGGACACCACGACCTTCAGCCGCCGATCGAACGCGGACAGGTACATGGAATTGTGTCCGCCCAGGGAATGGCCGATACAACCAATCCGTCCGGCATCCACCTCCGGCAGCGACTGCAGCAGATCCACGGCGCGCATGTGGTTCCAGATCCCCTTCATCGTCGCGCTGGCATACCCTTTTTGATATGGATCGAATTCGTACTCTCCGAAATTCACGTAGTCCGGAGCCAGTGTCACATAGCCCCTCCGCGCAAGCTCCAGCCCATAGTGAAGATCCGGGATGCCGCCCACGCCCGCGGGTTCGCCCTTCCCGATCTTCGTTGTCTGATGCAGGCACAACATCGCCGGCGCCTTGCCATCCAAACCCTTCGGGACCAGCAGGTACGCGGGCACGCGGTCGCCCGGTTCCGACACGAAAGTGACTTTCTTCCTGATCACGTCGCCCAGGTCCTCGGTTGTCACAACCTCCATCTCCAGCGCGGGCAGGCTGGAACGGTCGGGAAGGGGTCCCATCACCTCCTCCATATTCACCAGAATATGCGCCCGCCGCTTCTCCCAGTCCTCCACGTTCGATATCGTCCGTTCCCTGCCCCGTGCGTCCACGTAGACCAGCAGATTCATCTTATCCTCGTAGAACGGCGGCCCCTGCCCGGCAGTGGGGACCCCCACCAGCATCGTGAAACCCAGAGCCAGGCCGACCGTCCATCGTGAAAACTTCGTCGTTAAATTTACCATGAGCCATTCCGTCTCAGTGAGCCGTCCATCCTCCGTCCACGAACAACGACGTTCCCGTGACATAGGTCGACGCGTCGCTGGCCAGAAACAGCGCGGCGCCCCTGATCTCTCGCAACTCGCCCCAGCGATTGAACGCCGTCTGGCTGAGCAGGCTCTTCACCTTGTCGGGCGTCTTCAGGAGCGGCCTGTTGATCTCCGTCAGAAAGGGTCCCGGGCAAAGCGCGTTGCACCGTACTCCGAAGGGCGCCCACTCCAGCGCGAGCGCCCGGGTCATTCCGGCGACCCCGGCTTTGGAGGAACAATACGCCGAGCGTTCCGCCAGACCCACGGCGCTCAGCGTCGACCCCACGTTGATCACCGATCCGCTCTTCCGGGACGTCATGATCGGCCCCGCGGCCCTGCAGCAGAGCCAGGACCCGGTCAGGTTGGTCTCGATGACCTGCCTGAACTCATCGACCGGAAAGTCGTCCAGAGGATGCCGGATGTTGATCCCCGCACAGTTGACGAGGACGTCCAGCCGCCGGAACCGATCCGTAACCGCCTGCATCAGCCGGACAACCTCCGCATCCGCCGTGACGTCGGCGGCCATTCCCAGGCTCTCCCGTCCCGCCTTCGCCGTGATTTCTTCCGCAACCGCTTCGCAGTCCGACCCGCTTCTCGAACAGACCACGGTAGCGGCGCCCGCCTCGGCCAGCGCCAGCGCCATTTCCTTTCCCAGTCCCTTCGATCCACCTGTAATCAGGGCCACGCGACCGTCCAGTCGAAACAGATCCAGCGTTGTCGGCTCGTCCATGTCCGCCTCCGCAAGTTGCATGGTGTCGCGAACTGCCTAATGCCGCGAACTGGCAGTTCGCGTTACAGGAGCAAGTACTTTCATAGCACAGGGCTATGGGGTGATCAGCGGGTACCTTCCCACGCCAGTTCGGCAAGGACCCCGCTCAATATCCCGGCGAACAACAGTCGCTCTTCGGGTGTCCCGACCGTCACCCTGAAGAACCTGTCCAGAGGCGCCGCCGCGGGTTTGCGCACGAAAGCGCCGTGTCTTTGAAGCGTTTCCAGAATCGCATTCGCACGATCAACCGTTCCGGCATCGAATGCCACGAAATTCGTGGCCGAAGGCAGCGTGGGCAAGCCAAGACGTTCACCCAGTCGCGCATAATCCGCCCGTCCTTCCACAACCGCCCCGACGACGTTCGCCACGAATTCCGTATCTTCCAGCGAGGCGAGCGCCCCGGCCTGTGCAACACGATTCACACCGTAGTGGTGCCGCACCTTCTCGAGCGCCTCCACAACCTCCGCGTCCGCAACCGCGTATCCGATCCGCGCGCCGGCCATCCCGTGCGCCTTGGAGAACGTGCGCATACGGATAACGCGCGGCCTGATCGGCGCCATGGGCGGCGGCGCATCCTGTGTTGCGAATTCCGAATACGCTTCATCCAGTATCAGCAGACAGCGATCCGGAAGCATCCCTTCAAAGGTCCTGATTCTCGCCGCCGGGTGCCAGGTCCCCGTGGGGTTGTCCGGATTGGACAGGTACACCAGGCGGGCTTCGGTCTCCACGGCGGCCTCGGCGAGTCCCTCCAGATCGTTTCTGTCATCCCGGTACGGCACGAAGTGCAGGCGACCGCCGAACCCGTTTACATGGTAGTTGAACGTGGGGTAAGCGCCGAGGGACGTTACGACCGTCTCACCGGGCTCGACAAAAACCCGTACGACAAGCCCGAGCAGGTCGTCGATTCCGCTTCCAACGCTGACGTTTTCGAACGGAACACCGTGGAAAGCGGCAATTGCGGCACGGATCTCGTGGTTTTCCGGATCGTTGTACCAGCTCAACCGCTCGACCGCACGGAACATTGCCTCGCGTGCCCGGGGCGAAATCCCGAAAGCGCTCTCGTTGGCGCCCACCCTCACCCTGAAGACCTCTCCGCGCCGGCGCTCCAGCGCTTCGGGCCCCACGAACGGCACCGATGCCGGCAGGCCGCGGACAAGTCGGGTAAATGGAAACCGGTCATCCATCGTCCGGACTCCGTGGACGCAGAGATATCGTGGCGCCCGTTAGAAGCGGATTCGGAACCGCATACGGAATTCAAGTCCTTCTTCACCGGATCCGTGCGGCGCCCCCCAATCGACCTGGTCCAGATGCGCGTCCACGTACGCATCGCCCATACTGAACAGGATAAGGCCGATCGTTGTGTACAAAAAGATATTCCGTTCCGGAGTCGCATCGACCGGCGGGCGATTGTGCAATTGGCCCCGGCGAACAAAAAACGCCGCGGTGGAACTCACCTGCGCGGCGGCGATCAGGCTTCCCTTCATGGGCCGGCGGTTATAAAACTGCCCCCATCCCGGCAACGCCAGCGACCGCAACATCGCCCCCCGCGCGGTCTGGACCTCCCGGACGCTGTCCACGGCCGTCGAATCCGGACCTTCCGCCGCCGCCGGACCTGCCCACGTGAGCATGGCCATTCCCGCCGAGAATGCAAGCAGTTTTAAGGCAGATCTCCCGTGGTCGGGATTCGCGTATCTGCGGCTCCAGGCATTTGGTTTCACAATTCATGCTCCGATCGCCAGTCTTGCCGCGCCCAGAATCCCCGCGTCGTCCCCCAGCATGCCCGCAACGATCTGCACCCTTTCCTTGACCCCGACCGTACCACGCTCCTGGAAGGTCCTTCGGACCGGCGCAAACAGCCGTTCCCCCGCACGGGCGAGCCCGCCGCACAGGGCCACCACCTCCACGTTCGTTACGCTCACCAGACTCACGAGCCCGATTCCCAATAACGCGCCGGTCTCCTCGAACATGCCGCGGGCAAACGCGTCTCCCGCTTCGGCCGCTTCGAAAATCGCCTGGGTCGTCAGTCCGCCGGCGGTCAGTAAGGTTTCCGGCGTTTCCGTTTCCAGGCGCTCGCGGGTCCGTCTCACCATCGCGGTCGCGGAGACATAGAGCTCGAGACAGCCATAATTCCCGCAGGGGCATCGAGGGCCGTTCCAGTCGATGGTGACGTGGCCCACCTCCGCGGCATTGCCGTTGAATCCATGCATCAATTCGCCGTTACATACCCAGCCGCCGCCAACGCCCGTACCCAGCGTCACACACAAAAAATGAGGCGCCTTCCTGCCGGCGCCCTGCCACTGCTCGCCAAAAGCCGCGAGATTCGCATCGTTGTCCACCGCCACCGGCATTTCGAGTACAGCCTCCAGCCGGTCTTTCAAGCGCACGCCATGCATGCACGGCATGTTCTCGGGAGAAATGATGACGCCATTGAAGGGGTCCAGCGGACCCGGGGCGCCGACGCCCACGCCGCGTACTTCGGTTCCACCCGCTTCGCGAAGCACCTGCCTGACGCACGTTGCGATTCCCGATATCACGCGGTCACTGCCCAGGTCGGGCCGTGTGGGACAACGGAAACGGGCGACGACCTTTCCGGTGTCGGTCACCAGGCCCGCGCGGGTATTGGTTCCGCCAAGGTCGACGCCAACCGTCAGCGCGCTCACATCCCGGCTCGCGCCTGTTTCACGGCATCCACAAAGGCCCGGGCGGTCGCCGTCAACGCGGCCCAATCCTTCTCCGCCACCGCCCGCTTGTCTACCATCGCGCTTCCGGCGCCCACCGCGCAGGCGCCCGCCTTGATGAACTCCGGGGTTGTCCTGGCGTCCACCCCGCCCGTTGGCATCAGGCGCACCTGGGGAAGCGGACCCTTTACATCCTTGAAATAGGAGGGACCGCCCACACCGGCAGGGAAAACCTTGACAACGTCCGCCCCCGCCTGCCATGCGGCAAGAATCTCGGTAGGCGTGAACCCCGCGGGCATTACCACTTTTCCGTAACGTTTGGCCATCGTGATCACGTCCGGATTCAGCGTGGGTCCCACGACGTACTCCGCACCTGCCAGAATAGCCGCGCGCGCCGTCTCCGGATCCAGGACGGACCCGACGCCCACGATGGTGTCCTCCATTTTCGCGGACGCCTCCTCGATGACCTTGAGCGCCCCCGGCACGGTCATTGTCACTTCAATGGCAACCACGCCGCCTTCCCGCAACGCCCGGGATACATCCATCAGTTCCGTGGGCGAGTCCGCCCTCAGAACCGCCACCACCCCGCAGTCGATAATCCGATCCAGCACGCCGGCCATACGATGTTCTCCTCTTTCCGTGCGATCGCGAGCGTCTTTATCGCCTGATTCTTGCTGCCGCGCCCTTCATGGCGGATTCCGCCTCCGCCCGTGTCGCCCAGTTTACGTCGCCCAGGAAAGTGTGGGCCAGCGCTGAATACGCGCCGGCGAAATCGACCGCCGACTGGGGATCCACTCCTTCGATCAGGCTGGAGATCAGCCCTGCGGAGAAACTGTCTCCGCCTCCAACGCGGTCGACCATCTCCAGGTCCTCGTAGATTCTAGACAGGTAGAATGCGTCACCGTCGAACAGGAGCGTACGCCAGTCGTTCAGCAGTCCGGTCTTCGCAACCCGCAGCGTTGTGCCCACGTATTCCACATTCGGATAGGATTCGACCGCCCGACGCGCCACGTCCTTGTAACTCTCGGGATCCAGTTGACTGTAGTCATCTTTGGATCCCTCCGCCTTCAACCCCAGGACCTTCTCAAAGTCCTCTTCATTGCCGATCAGTACCTTGACCAGCGGAACAATCCTGCTACTGGCTTCCTGGGCTTTCTCCGAACTCCACAGCTTCGACCGGAAGTTCAAGTCATAACTCGTCGTCACTCCGGCCTCGCTGGCCGCCTCCAGGGCTTCCAGTGTCGCATCCGCGGCGCTGTTGGAAAGCGCGGGCGTGATGCCGCTGACGTGGAACCATTTCGCGCCGTCGAAAACGGATTTCCAGTCCACCATGCCGGGCTCGATATTTGAAATCGCGGAATTCGCCCGGTCGTAGGTCACCGCGCTGGCCCGTGGCCCGACCCCCAGTTCGACGTGGTAAAACCCGTTCCGTTCGAAACCGACCCCGTCAAAATCCACCCAGCGTATATTGGACATGTCCACGCCATGTTCCCGGCCCTTGTTCCGAATGATCCATCCCGTCCAATTGTCCACCAGACGCGATACCCACGCCGTACTCAGACCCAGATGAGCGCAGGCTACCGCCACGTTGTACTCGCCTCCGCCAATCTCGACGTTCAGACTCGTGGAATTCTCCAACCGGCGGTATTCCGGCGACGACAATCGAATCATCGCCTCCCCGAAGGTTACCACATCGTACATCGCTCCCTCCTCAAATGAACCGGGACGCGGCCTTCATTCGTCGCTTCCGCCAAGAAGGCCGGAAAGGATCAACATCCGGAACAGGGAAAGCACCGCCACCAGCGCCGACGCAACGTAGGTCCAGGCCGCCGCATTCAATACCTTTCTGGCCGCGGGGATTTCTTCCCGGGTCAGATATCCGCCGTCCTGGAGAATGGCAATTGCCCTGCTGCTGGCATTGAACTCCACCGGCAGCGTGACCAACCCGAACAGGACGGCGAAGGAAAAGAATACGATGCCAAGTTGAAGCATGAATCCGGATTGAAAGAAAAAACCGATAAAGAACAGGGGCATACCCACCCACGAGCCGAAATTGGCCACCGGGACGATATTCGTCCGCAGGCTCAGGGGAAAGTACCCGTGCGCGTGCTGAAACGCGTGGCCGGCCTCGTGCGCCGCGACGCCGATGGCCGCGAGCGAACGCGAACCGTATGTGCTGTCCGACAGACGCAACGTATGGTCCCGCGGATCGTAGTGATCGGTCAGCTTGCCGCCCACGTTCTCCACCTTCACTGAAACGCGTCCCCGCCGCAGGATATCACGGGCGACCTGATCCGCGGTCCATCCGCTACGGGAACCGAATTCATCATATCTTGCGAATGTCCGCTTGACCTTGAACTGCGCCCACAGCGCTAGGATGAACCCCGGAATCACAAGAATCAGTGTCGGGTCCCAGAAGAGAGGAAACATAAGCGCAACACCTCCTTCGAGAATGTTTATTGCCTTTTCATCTGATGCGACGTTGTCTATTGGCGGTTGCGGGCGGCGTCACCCAGGATCTCGCCGGACTCGATCCGGTACCCCCGCACCAATTCGGCGCCGCTCATCCGCCCCTTGCCCGCCGGTTGCACTTCTTCAAGCGCGACGGTACCTTCGCCGGCGGCTATCGCACATCCCTTCCTCCCGTCCGCAACGACCACCTCGCCGGGCTTCCCGGCTCCGTTGGAGACCACCGCCCGATGCACCTTGAGATACTCGCCTCTCCAGGTCGTAAACGCCCCCGGAAACGGGTTGGTTCCGCGAACCAGATTGCGGATCGACGCCGCGCGGCGGGTCCAGTCGATCCTGCCGTCCTCCTTCTCCAGCCGGGGCGCCCGCGTGACCCCCGTGGCGGGTTGAGGCTTCGATGCCAATTCGTCTCTTTCCAACCCTTCGACAACCGCCCCAAGCGCACCTGCCCCCAGGATCCGTAATCGATCCGAGAGCTCCCCCGCCGTTTCGTCCGGACCGATCCCCACGACCTGCTGAAACAGCAGATCCCCCGCGTCCACGCGCCCGGACAGGCGGAATACGCTGATGCCGGTTTCAGTTTCTCCCCGGATAATCGCCCAGTTGATCGGGGCCGCCCCGCGGTATTTCGGCAGCAGGGACGGATGCAGGTTCACCGAGCCGAGCGTTGGGATTTTCAGTACAACCCGCGGCAATATGACGAACGCGACCACGACGAAAAGATCCGCATTGAAACCCCGCAGCCGATCCAGAAAGTCCGTGGCTTCCAGAGAGCGCGGCTGAATTACCGGAAGCCCCAACCGTTGGGCGGCCGTCTTCACGGGAGGCGGGGACAGTTTCCGTCCTCGACCCCGCGGGCGGTCCGGCCGGGTTACGACCGCGGCGATTTCGTGGCCGCAGGCCGCCAGACGATCCAGGGACGGCACGGCGAAATCGGGCGTTCCCATGAATACCAGCTTCACATCCATCTCCGATCAGGGATCCGATTTCGCCAAAATCCCCGGTGCCATTCCTGCCCAGGTCCCCGGTCACTTTTCTTCCAAAACCCGGGAAACCGATCCTCTGGAAACCTCGACCCGGACTTCCTTGGCAACCTGTACGACCAGGATACCAGCCTCTTCTTTAATACCTACAATCGTTCCGTGAATGCCCCCGGACGTTACGATTTTGTCGCCCTTCTTCAGTGCATCGATCATCGCCTGCTGCGCCTTCTGCTTTTTGATCTGCGGGCGAAAGATCAACAGGTAGACGACGATGACCATTAACAACAAAGGGAAAATCTGCACGAGGAATCCCGGGCCGGACCCATCGGTCGGCTGGCCGCCCATTGCGAATGCTTCGCTTACGCCAAACAAAGGTAACCCTCCTTGAAGGAATCAGTTTTAGAAGCCGTCTTAAAATTCCCAGCGGTCTTCGCGCGGCTGCAAAAGCGCCGGTCGGCGTTGG
>JAPPJY010000049.1 GCA_028874335.1 Gemmatimonadota bacterium
TGAAAATCGTTGCATTGTCAGGCTGACGTGCAACATTGTGGTTTTGGGCCTCTTGTGGCAATTGATCTCAGCCACAGATTTTTCGTCGTTTCGTTTTTCGTCTATTCGTTTATTCGCCGTTTCGTTTTCTGGTTTATTCGCGTTGATTTGCGTTATTCGTAGTTTCGTTTCTTCGCAGTTTATCGTGTTATTTTCTAAGCGGCAATCGACGAAATGGAGAACGGAATGGAAATCTTCGACATGAATTGCATGCTGGGACCCACGCGCACCAACCGTGAGCCGTGCTTTCGGACACCCAAAGCGCTGCTGGCGGAGATGGATCGGCTGGGTATCTCCGAAGCCCTGGTCCACGCGAGCCACGCCGCCATGGGACACCCGGCGGATGCGAACGCCTTCGTGGCGGAGGCCACCCGTTCCCATCCGCGCCTCCACCCATGCTGGGCCGTTCTGCCCCCGGGTACGGGAGAACTGCCCGAGCCGGATGAACTCGTTGCGCAGATGCGCGCACAAGGCGTGCGTGCGGCCAGGATGTTTCCGGGCGTCCACGGTTTTCCGTTGCTTGAACGGATTCTGCGGCCGCTGCTGAAAGCCCTTGCCGAAGCGGGAATCCCGCTGATCCTCGACCAGGGACGCACGAGCTGGAGCCAGCTCACGGACTGGCGCGCGGTCTTCGAGATCGCTGAAGCGCACCCCGCGCTGCCGCTCGTGCTGATTCGCGAAGGCGGCACAACCGCGAGGGCGCTCTACGGGGTCTGGGATGCGTTTCCCAACATTTACATCGAGGCGTCGTACATCCAGGAGTCGCGGATCGTGGAGGAGATTACAGGACGCTTCGGACACCGGAGACTGTTATTCGGGACGGGGATGCCCGCCTGGGACCCGGGAGGACCGATGGGACTTCTGGCGGGCGCACGTATATCACAGCACGAACGGGCCGATATCGCCGGCAACAGCCTCCGGCGCCTGCTCGGTATCCCGGAACCGGAGACCGGACCTGAACCGGACTGGCCCTGCGGCGGGCGCGGTTTCCGCGTGTTTGACGTCCATGGCCACCTGGGCAGATTTCATTCGAAGTACCACCGCGACTGGTCGGCCGAACAGATGGTGTCGCGCATGGACGAAGTGGGGGTTGAACGGTTTGCCGTCAGCCACTTTCTCGCGATCGGGGCCGACTACCGTGAAGGAAACACCCGGATCGGCGACGGCGTGGCAGCCTTTCCCGACCGGCTCGTGGGTTACGTGGTCTACAATCCGAACTACGAAACGGAGATGGCCGGTGAGATGGCGCGCGGGTTCGACGAACTCGGTTGCCGGGGCATCAAAATCCACTGCGCGCTTCACGACACGTCGACCGAGGACCGTCGCTACCGTCTCGCGTTTCAGACGGCGCACGAGAGGAACTGCCCGATGCTCTGCCATGTCCACCGCGGGCCGTCTCCCGCGTTCCTGATGGATACGCTCGCCGCGTTCCCCAACGCGAAGTTCATCTATGCCCACCTGGGCGGAGGCAGCCGCGAGGGACTGGAGCCCTTTCTGAATGTCGCCCATGCACGGCCGAATCTGTTTTTCGATCTGGGTTACTCGAAAATGGCGCGCGGCACCCTCCCCTGGCTCGTCGAACATGCGCCCCCCGATCAGATCCTGTACGGATCGGACCATCCCGTAAACGGATTCCCCTATCAACTCGGACGGGTGCTCTACGCCGACATTCCCGACGGGTTGAAGCGCATGATATTGTGGGACAACGCGGCAAGGATATTCGGCGTGCAGTAACTGACCCCGAATCAAGCTTGGAGGTCATCATCCATGAAAATCGGCATCCTGACCCGTCCGCCCGATCTATCGGACTACATCGCTGAGATTTTCACAACCTGGGGGCTTCGCGCTTACAATCGGATCCTCCAGGAACAGATCAAGACCCTGGATCCTGCGTCGACTCCCGTACTGGTCTGCCCGGCAGCAGAAAGGGATGACCGGACACACGAGGATCTGATCGGATATGCGCGGCGCGGCGGCACCGTCGTTACGTTCCTGCCCGGAGACATCCTGGCGGATGCCGCGGGGCTGGTCTATCAGGGCGCCAGGGCCGCGCCGCTTCGCCTGCGTCCGGTACGCTATCCGGCGGCAGGGGTTTCAGGAGAGGACTTCCCGGTGGTCGGGGAGACGGGTCATTATATCGAGGAACCTGAGGCGGGAGCCGGTATCGCCTATCTCTACCGTCCGGACGCATTCGAGGGAGAGTCCGTCGGGATAATCGAATCACCATACGGAAAGGGACGGATCCTGGCATTCGCTTTTGACCTTCCCGAGTGCGTGTTCACCCTCCGCCAGGGGGATCCGCGCCAGGTCGAGCGGGCCGTGGGTGGCAACGTGCGCGCCGATTCCATCGGAATCGATCTCGGGCCGGCGGACAGCGGACTGATTCCGTTTGCCGATCTGCTGGCGCGGTGGCTGGTGGAACTGGTGTGCCGGTTCGTTCCGGCGCCCGTCCCCCTGCTCTGGCACCTGCCGGGCGAGGCATCCGCGATCGTGCTCTATTCAGGCGACGAGGACGGAGCGGAGATTTCCGCTACGGAGCAGGAATTCAGGGAAGTAACGGAAGCCGGCGCCCGCATGAATCTATACATCATCCCCATCGGGACGGACTCGACGCTCGCGGACGTGCAACGGTATCGGCAAAATCACGACGTGGGCCCGCATCCGAACCTCCGGGCCCAGGACGGACGGCCGATAGCGGAGCGCGTGGCCGAGTTCGAGCGGCAGATCCGGCTGTTCGAGGAGATGTACGGGTTCAGGCCCAAGAGCGTTCGCAACCACTGTCTCTCCTGGGCGGGTTACATGGAAATGGTGGAGGTACAGGCGCGCCTGGGGATCCGAATGGATGCGAACTACCTTTGCTCGGCCTACATGCGGGACCGTTGCAGCAGCCCATACCACCTGAGAGGGGCGGCCCTGCCGATGCGTTTCTGTCATCCTGACGGGCGCCTGATCGACGTACTGCAGCAGCATACCCACCTCTCCGACGACGTCTGGTTCCAGGAGAACGCGCCAAAGTCCTTCCACTATTCGCCGGAGATGTACGGCGCGCTGGCAGAACGCATCCTCGACGACAGCGCCGCGCGGTTCCATGTCCCCTACGGCGTGATCCTTCACCCGGGCAACTGGGTGAGATACTCCAGGGAGCATGGACTGGTACTGCTCGAAAAGGCCGTGGAACGGAACATCCCGGTCTGGTCGTACGATCAGTGGTGCGATTTCTGGTTGCTGCGGGATCAATGGTGCGTGGAACGACTCTCCTGGCAGGATCAGACGCTAAGATTCACTGCAGCGGGCGCGCCGGACGACGGAAATCTGCGCTGGCTGATTCCGGGGGAATACGGCGGGCGGGCGCTAAAGGAAGTTCGGGTGGACGGGCGACCGGCGCCGTTCAAGATCGTGAAACGATTCCGCCAGGATTTCGCACAGGTGGCATTGGGTGACGGTGTCGACAGTTGCAACATAGCGGCTGTTTACAGCTGACGGAAGCCGGGTCGCCGGGTCAAAACACGAGGAGGTGGCGGTATGCAAAAGCTGGTCTTCCTGGGCATCGGATCCAATAACTCCGACATTCTGGACGCCGTAATGGAAATCAATGCCGTAACGCCGACTTACGAGGTGCTGGGGTACGTGACGCGAAACGGCAAACCCGTCAACAAGGGCGGCCTGAAACACATGGGGGACTTCGACGCCGTTCGCGCCTTGCCGGAGGACGTTCAGATCACCGGATTTACTTTCGGCCCGGGGAGTTATCAGGCCTGGCCTGGAACGGTGGCCGGACTGGGCCTGCCGCGGGAACGATTCGCCACAATTGTCCATCCCCACGCGTTCGTTTCCCCGCAAAGCACGGTGGGACGGGGATCGGTTATTCTGGCGGGAACCACGGTGGGCGCATTCGTAACCATCGGCGACCACGTGATCGTCCTGCAGAACGTGGGACTGTCCCACGACGACGTGATCGGGGATTACTCGTGCCTTACGGTTGGGGTGAGCTTTTCGGGAAGCGTACGGGTGGGACGAAACTGTTTCCTGGGAACGAACTCGACGATTATCGGCGCAACGATCGGCGAGGGAAGTATGGTGGGCGCGGGGACCCTGATCCGGCACGACGTGCCCGCGGGCGAGGTCTGGGTGGGCAATCCCGGCAGGTATCTCAGGAAGGTCTGAACGGGCAGAGTAAAGACGAAAACCTGCGTTCAAGGTTACAGTTCGTTCAGCTCAGGCCATTTGATCTTTCTTCCGCTTGACGTGTCCTCAAGTATCAATCCCCCTTGTGCCGCAACCTGCTCCAGCGTTAACGCAGTCAATATTGGCACTACATGTTGCATCAGATCGCCGTGTATGAATTCGAAATTCAGCTTTGTATGTGGATCAATCGAGACCCTTGACGATACCCAATTTCCACCGTGCATTTGTCGAAGTTTCTCAGCGGTTTTTTGCGTAAGGCTGAAAGTCTCCTGGTGGTCGGACACATCGTGATGGATCTCGATCCAGGGTTGCTCAGAACGCCACCTCGGCGGCTCCCGGGACACGAAAAGTCGCATTGCGCGTTTCGTAAGGGCCTTAAATTCTCCTAGCTCATGTCCCTGCAATTCGTAAGAGATTCCAAATCTAACTGCGATATCTTGTGCAGACCTGGTTATGTGGTTATGCACGTCGGTAACTTCACGTTCCAATTGGTCCAGGAAGTCCTGAATGCGCCTTTGGTCGAGACTCTCACTGCCGACAATATCGACAAAGCTGAGAACTGAATTGCCTCCTGGTTCTATGTCCACGGATTCTGCGATAAGCTTTCCCGGATTTAGATTGACTATCTGATCGACGATTCGTTGATCTTGCTGCAAATCATCGGGAAGCTCCTCCTCTTCGTGCCCGTAAAGAAAAGCATCTATACCGACATTTGTCGTGTTGACCCCTATTCGCCGAACCCTGTGGGCGGTAAGATACATCAAGCCACCTCCATAAGAGTTCGTATCCGTGCTTTGGAATTAGAATTCCTCCTGACATCTCTATGGGTCCGGCAAACGGGCTGGGATTTCGGCAATAGAATTAACGTTATTCGATGTAGAAGTTCGTGAAGTTCGTCTGCGATCTCTGGATGTGGACCAGAAGCCAAGGCTTTGTTTACGATTTCCCTTGCCCTTTCGGGCTCATTACAGTCTAAGGCAAGCGTCCCAGCGCTACGGTGCAGCACCGAGTACGTTGGTTCGGTTCGCCCTACTGATTCCAATTTGGAGATCGCCTTAAGTTCATTATCCAATGCCACCTTAGACAACCTAAGCGATTCTTCCGTAAAGCCCTGTATTCTTGCCATAAGGGCGCGTTCGGCAAATTCCATTGCCAAATTGTGAGAATCGGAAACACTCATCTTTCCTGAACCTCGGCAAGGGGACGTCCAAACTCAACGACGATTACATAAGTTGGCAGTGACCCGTCAGATCGACCGGTTTGAATAAGCTTCTGTCTTATTCTCGCCTTTACGTCGTGGTCACAACCTTTGCGAATTCCGGATATTTCGAGCCTGGCCTTGTTCTGAAACGGAATAGACTCCTCTCCCAACCAGTAGTCGAAGCCAGTACCCTTTCGAGAACGCTGAATTACAGTATAACCAATCTCCCTTTGCACCAGCAGAACCGCAATACCGACCGCACCGTGTTCAGTGGTTACTTCCTCGTCATTCCAACATCTGAGGGTTTGTTCTGTAACTTCCGGCCATGCCAAGGAATGGCTTGTGTTAATAGATCCTCGGATCCGAAGTCGTACATTCTGAACGTGACTCTGTGATTCCAGGCATACGCCCGCCGCTTCTGCCAGTGCCATACCGAAATACTGTGTGATTGCCGGAAGGCCATGACCAAGGTCGTTCAAATCCAACATATATCAAAACGTCTCATTAGCGCGAAAGCTGTCATGACCTTCGACAAATTATGTTCGCCCATCAAGTCATTTGTTGGATAGGGTATTACAATAGTAGTCGTCGGGACGAACGCCTTTGTTAAGAGAATAAGCTCGTCCGAAAATCAGTCGAAGAAAAGGTACCCAGAAACGACATTTGCGTCAAGAGGCGGGGTTAGGTGAACCTGCGAGCAGATAAAATCCGAATTCACTTTTTACCTTCCTTACCATCGCCAGCCCCTGGGTTGATTTCCGTCTTCCGGCGTTTTGCCGATCACAATATCGAAATTCGCGGTTAACTCTCCAATTTCGGATCCGGGCAGCGGCTTGAACGGCACCGCCAACAGATCGCGTGAAGCGCCGCCGGACCTCCGGAATATGGAGTCCCGCTCGTTGTCCGGGTTGCCCTTGACGTACATCTGCGTGGTCAGGGTCCGCCGTCCGTTCCTGTTGATCGCAAAGTGAATATGTGCCGCGCGTGCGCCCGAGTATCTGACGGGCTTGATCGTACGAAAACGGTATTCCCCCGTTGAACCGGTTTCGAATCGTCCGAAACCCTGAAAGTTCCGGTCCCGCCGGTCTTTCCGCGGGGCATCGGTATGGATGTAGACGCCGTTGCTGTCGACCTGCCAGATCTCTACCAGTGCATTCTCGACGGGCCGGCCGCTCACATCGGTGACGCGCCCCGTCAGATGCGTGATTTCTCCCACCGCCCGCGTGATCGCATCGTTGATGATCAGGAGGTCGTTATCGACGTCCAGCGGCATCCTGTCCGGGTAGTAGGGTCCCTCGGTCTGCCGGGGGGTGCGACTCAGTTCCTCGGCAAAAGCCCCCGGCGTCACAAACGCCGCGGCGCCCAGCACACCCGCCTGACAAAGAAAACGCCTGCGATCGATGGACATCACGGCCTCCACAAGGGAAGAATTCTTGTTCGGACACTGCTCTTTAGACCGTTCCTCAGGTCCGATGGTTCCCTCACGTCCTTTCAGACAAACTGTTCCCCGTCCTGCAACAGCTAGTGATTGTAAACCAGGTGCATTTCGACGAAGCTGTCTCGCCTGCTGGCGTAGGACAGGTCGCCGGCGTCTACGTCGAGAAGGGCAATCGCCTCCAGATGCAGGGAGAACCTGCCGGAGATTCGCCGGTTCAATTCGAACGTCAACACGCGTGTGGTCGTATCGAAATCGTCCATCAAGCTGCCGAGTACTTCGGTGCTCTGGATGTCATTGAACGCGAGGCGAGCGGCCAGGAAGAGGTCGTTCTGAAAGATATTCGTCGCGTTCCTGCCGCGGCCGTCGTAGTTCCATTCCCCGATCAGGCTCAGATCGGCCGCGGAGCCGAACACGGAATAAACCGTATACTCGCCGCCCAGTGTTGCAGCGACGTAGTCCTCCTCCACACCGCGACGGTCCCTCGCGCCGGCCCTTCCAAGTCCTTCGAGCTTGAACAACCACGGTCCGGCCGTCAATTGGGCGTCCAGCCCGAACTGCCGGATCCGCTCATAACCGGGTAACAGTACCGGACGGCCGTTCGGGTCAATGCCGGGTGACAGCACGGGTTCTCTGCTATTGCCGTCGAATACGCTCACGCCTACGTCCATGTCACCGGAACTTCGGCTGAAACGGGCGGCGAACTCGGGGCGCCACCGTCCGGCGTCACTCTCGTACGAAACCCGCTCATTATCTACAACAAGCGGGAATCGCAGGCGGCCTGACCTTCCCGGAAAGGTGCGGGCGCGGTGTCCGGTCATTCCGAATACTTCCACGGCGCCCCAGTCTCCGGACATTGTGAGATGGGCCATGGCCTGGCCCATTGAGGGCTCCTTGTACGGGTGTTCCACGAGGTCGATCTGGTTGACGATATTCACCAGGCGGCGCGATTCGGTCACGCCCCAGAATACCCTGTCCACGCCCAGACGCACTTCCCATTCCTGCCCGCGAACCTCGCCGAAGACCAGAAAATAGGCTTCCCGCAAATCGGCATGGGTGCGCCGTTCGTCCCCGGCGTCCAAGCGCAGGAACGGGGCCAGGGTGAAGCTTCGGCCCCGGGTGTCTTCGAGGTAAACCCTGGGCTCGACGACAATACCACTGCCGTGGGAGCGCTGGCCGGACCAGGCGCCGGTCTTCGGATGCCAGCGGCTCTCGACACTCAGGCGTCCGGACAATTCCCGCGTTTCGATCCCGGCAACGGCATCGCCCGACATCAAGGGCGCAAGAATACAGACCGCGACGAGCGGTGCGCACTGAAAGACATTGCGGTTCGGCATCAACGCGTCCGTTTCAGTCCGGTGCGGGTAAAGTCCCTGTCTCCAAGGTCGGTAGCGAACTTGTAGTCCGTCCAGGTCAGCACCGTGCTTTTCCCGGTCAGATGATTGACCATGGTCATCACCCCCGCGCGCCAGTAACGACTCAGATACAACCCGTAGTTTTCCAGGGTGAGCGTCTTCAGATGCGCGTCCCTGCGGTCGTAGTACTCCACCTTCCGGACGCGAAGCTCGTCCTTGTCGCGCCACACTACCTGGCGGGTGTAGCCTGATTTCCTGTCCGTGGGGTAGCGTTCCGTTACCGTACACGTCAAACCGCCGCAGGGCTCGTCACGCAGGTAGCGGTAGGTGAATTTTTCCACGGCCTGGGCGGTCATGTCTTCATAGGCGAACTCACTGCCCATGAAGGAACCGGACCGGTTCGACGAACTGATCCGTTTGACGCGTTTCAAAGCGGGCAGATAGAGCCATTGATCGTCCGCCCGGTCCCGGTGCGCGTGCACGAGAAGCGCCGTTCCCCGGACGTCGCGCGGCTCGTCAAAGACAAACAGGCTCTTGTCACCAGCGCCAGGTACCTCCAGGACCTTTACGCGGAGCTGGCGCCGGCTCTCCTGCCCGTGCTTATTGCGAAGCACCATGACCTGCTGCGCGGTGAAGTTGCCGAAGCCTTCCTCCCTGGCGCGGGATTCCCGGGCGATACTCAAGCCGGTTGCATCGGACACGGCGTTCTGCGAGTGAACGGTCGCCGGCGCGCCGATGCCGGCCGCGACAATCAGCCATGGCACCGAAAACGAGAGCAGTCTGCGTGAACAACTCATTATTTCCTCCGGTCGATGGTCATCAGCAGCGTCGGCAGGAGCAGGAAATCGGCGACCAGCGCGAAGATGATCGTGATCGTGACCAGAAGACCAAGCGCCCAACTCACCTGGAACCCCGACGTTGCAAAAACGAGAAAGCCCGCCGACAGGACCGTGGTGGTTGTCCACAAAGCGTAGCCCACCGTGCGGAAGGCGTAGCGCACCGCCTCCGGTGCGGCAAGGTCCTCGCGCCTGGCCTTGAGATACTTGCTCAGAAAGTGAATCGTATCGTCCACGACAATCCCGAAAACCACGGCGATGACGACCGATGACGCGATGCCCACATTGCCCACGAGGTAGCCCCACAGGCCGAAGCTCATCATCGCAGGGATAAAATTCGGCAGCAGACTCAGGAGTCCGATCCGTACGCTCTTGAAGATCCATATCAGGATAAACGAAATGAGCGCCATGGCAAGGATCGTTCCCCGCAGCATACTGTTGATATTCCGCAGCGACAGGTGGGCGAAGACAATGCTCAGCCCCGAGGCCTCCTGCGCGAAACCGGGCGCGTTAGCACGTAGCCAGACCTGCGCGCGTTCATCGAGTTCGCGCAGGTCCCGAGACCATGCGTTTCTGGTCGTGACGACCATCCGGGTCGCGGACTTGGCCACATCGATGCGATCGTTGAGATCGCTTCCAAAGGGCAGGGACAATTCGTAGAGCAGCAGGTACTGCGCGGCGAGCTCCGGGTCTTCAGGCAGACGATGAAAAGCCGGGTCGTCGCCGTGCATGTTCCTGTTCAGCCGTTTCATGATGTCCGAAAACACCTGGACGTGGGTGACCTCGGGCTGCTGCCTGTACCACCCGGCAAACGCATCGATCCGGCGCAGATATTCCGGTTCGGTGATGCCGCCGTCCCGTCCCGCGTCCAGTGAATACTCCAGTTTGTCCAGCCCGGTCAGATTCTCGATGATATAGTCCGTATCACGGCGGAACTCGTAACGGTCGTCGAAATACTGAGCCATGTTGTCGCTCAGCTCAATGCGGGAAACCCCCAGAACCAGCCCGGAGACCACCAGTACCATCGCGACCAGCAGGAATCTGCTCCGCGCGATGACGAAGTCCGCGAAACGGTCGAGGAAATGGGTATCTCGAGGACCCCGGGCGGACACACGCAGCGGCAGGATGGATAACAGGGCGGGAAGGAGGGTGACCGAAAACACGAATGCACACAGGACGCCGAATGCAACGCAGTTTCCCAATGTATGAAATGGCGGTGAATCCGAGGCATTCAGGCTGAGGAAACCCACCGCAGTCGTGACGGAGGTAATGAATACCGGATGGACGTTGATCCGGAATGACTCGACGATCGCCGCGTTCCGCTCCAGACCCCGTCTCATGCCAAGCAGGACACTCGTCACAATATGTATGGCGTCGGCCATGGCGATAACCATGACGATTATAGGAACCCCCGCGTTCGTGGGGCTGAACACAACGCGGCTCCAGCCGGCGAACCCAACGGTGGTATTGACGACGAACACGATCACGGCAACGATGGCCAACGTGCCCGAGACCGAGCGCAGAAGCAGGATCGTGGCGCCGATGATGATGACGAACACGATTGGCGTCAGCGTTTGCAGGTCGTCCTGGGTGGCATCGGAAAAGGTGCGGTTCATCACGACGTCGCCTGTGAGATGGTAGGCGATGTCCGGATGCCGTGCTCGGGCGTCGCTCAGGATCGAACGGAGATAGTCGGTTATTTCAACGACGGCCTGGTCCGGGTTCTCCGGCAGGACGAATTTGACGGCCACGCCTGCCGTGCGTCCATCGTGGGATACCAGGCGCCCCGCGATTTCGGCGGCTTCAAGCGCGATCCGTTCAACGCGCGCCGCACCGGCGTCGCTCAGCGCCTGCGCGTCCTCGACGAGCGGCGCGACGATAAGGTCATCCCCGGACGCCTCGCTATGCGTATAGTTGGTGAGGGAGTTGACGCGGCTGGAATAAGGCGCACGCCACGCGGCCCCGGTCATCTCTTCAACCGCGACGAGGGCATCGCGGGTGAATACGGAGCCCTGCCCGGGCGTAATGGCGATCAATGCCGCGTTGGACGTGGAGTAGGTGTTCTCGAGCGCGTCGAAGGCGAGAAGCTGGGGGTTGTCTTCGCTGAACAGAACGCGGTAGTCGTTCGTTACCGTGATAAACCGGACGCCGCCCGTCATGGCCGCCATCAGCAACGTCGCCGCCGCGACCACGATCCACCGATAACGCAGAATGGCGTCTATGTATCGATCCTGGAGCATAAGCGTCATCGCCGCTCCCGTCCATGGCCGGGAGCGGCGACGATCTCACCCTGGTCGACGGCCAACAGTGTCAACACCGTTAACCTTGAAGGAATGCGTCTCATCAAATCCATGAATCTCCAGTTTTCCGTTTCACCGAGGAGGTCATTATCATCGCCGTGGACCTGAATCAGTAAGGGCTCGATTTTGACGATTGAACGTGATCGGGCATCCTGTAGCTCATGCCGCCAAGTCCGACCTCGTCGTACACCGAGATCTCGAGCATCTGGGTGAAGTTTTCCGACCTGATCGACTGTTTGCTCTTCAGCAGCTTTTGCAGGCGTTGCTTCAGCCGGTACAACAGGAGCACCCCGAATGTATTGGTTTTGGGAAATCGCAACTGGTCCGCCAGTCTGTTTCCGATAAGGGATCTTGAAAGGCGGTAGGCCAGCGCTTTCACGTCCCGCTGTTCATCGGGGTCCTCTATACCCGCCGTCAGCGGGATGGCCTCGACCAGCGCGTTCGCCATCGTCGCTGAGTCGTGGTCCGGCTCCGGCTCGCACATCAGGGCGATCTTGAATATCTCCCGGGCGTGCGCTTCATCGGTAAACAGGATGGACTCGGGAACGCCCATCACGTGGCCCGCGTACCGCCAGATCCGGATGATGCTGTCTTTTTCTTCCTGATTAAACGTCGCCCCCACCGCGACCGAGTGCTGCATCAGTCGCATGGAGAAGACGGTGATGGCGAATCCCAGATGCGCCGCGCTCAACGGGAGGCCCCAGGCTTCGGTATTCCACTCGTTGGAATTTGCCAGCAGGTGCCTGACTTTTGCGTGGACGAACCGAAGGCGCATGGACAGTTTCCATCCGTCGCCGTCTCTCCGCAAACCTCCCGGGAAGAACAACTCCAGGAGATGCCGGTTATTCTGCATGAGGCGCCTTCTTGCCGTCGACCGGTTCAACACGCGTCCGGTGGTGGCGAAGGACTTGGCGATCATGGTCGCGAACCCCTCGATCAGCACGCCCGTAACGAACGCGACAAGCATGTTCGTCGTGTTCATATGGAAGGCGCGCATGCCGGCCCTGAAGGATTCGTATTCAAACCAGGGCGGATCCTCAAGGTTGTCGAAAAAATCGCGCAGCGCCGAGGGAGCGCTGCGCATGACGTCTTCCTCCTCGTCGATACCGGCCTTGATGAACCGGTGCAGGTCCTGGGTTGGAAGCCCGGCCAATTCCTCCATGACCGGATCGAGCGGGGGGTCGCCGACTGTCGTATGTCTGAGATAGTTGTCGGCGAGCTCGCGGTCGTAACGCCGCGCCACCGGATAGCCGTCGACATATGCGGAAGGTACGGTTATAATGCCGCTGTCTCCTTACGATCTCAACAACGGACCTTGATTCCTAAGTCTTCCGGGACGTTAATTCGAATATGTGCTTGTAAATAAAGGCGATTAGACGGCGGATTTCCAGGATACACCAGGTCACTGGACGTGAACGGAAAAAACGTCCTTCTAAACGTCGATATCGCCCTGTTTCGGAGGGATTTATCGCGTCGCCGCGTTGCTGTTTTTGCGGAATTAGGGCGGATTCCCGAACACGGCCGCGGACCTTCCGTTTACCACCCTCAAGCCGCAGACCGCGCTTTTCAATCCCACAATCACTAAATCTAATACTTTCGCACGCGAAAATATAGCGGCCAATCTCACGAAAGTCAATAGTCTTCACGTGATAACTTCACGCCGTCCGGGCTACGTATCGATCGATTTTGCAATGTCGCCGTGCGCGGCCAACGCCCTCAAGATTCTACTCTGGCATGTCGGAGAAAAAGCACATATCGTACCGCTGTCTCGTGTCGGGGTGTAAACCATTCGCCCGCCCGGACAAGCCGCCGCCCGTACGCCGCGCTGTCCGGTCCTTGCGAGTTTGACGACCACAGCCATCGCGAACCACCCGGTCACATCGTTCCGCAATATGACACGCGCCCATTCCCTCACAGAGCTCGCTCAACGAAAACGCTATGTCGTTGAAGTTGCCTCTCGACGCTACGATCTCGGTTCGTGGCGCCGGACAGAGCGCCTGACAGGCGGCGTGCTCAATGAAGTGTATCTGGCAGAAACCTCGCGAGGCAATTTCGTCATTCGCGTGAATCGCGTCCGAAGGTCGATGGCAGAGATCCAACGCCTCTCGTCATTTCTGTCGTACCTGGGGAGTCGAGGCTTACCGGTGGACGAACTGGTTCCGGCGGCCGACGGACGGGTCGCGGCGGAGATCGATGGCGAGCTGTTTTCCGTACACCACTGCATACGCGGGTCGGTCTACCCTTCGCCTCGGGACGTGACCGGCGCCCGGATCACAAATATGATGAAGTTTCTGGCGCGCTACCATTCCGCGTCCGGGAGATATCGCGACGACCGGAAACTCGCTGCCCGGGATGATACGCTGCCGGTCATGTACACAGAAGACCCGGATCGCCTCAGGGAGCGGCTGAAGAATCTCCCGACAACTGACCGGGCCGTAGAATCCGCCGTAAACCATGCAATCGACCGGGTGGGCTCGTTCTTTGCCTCCGGCTCATACAGGAAACTCAAACGAACGTGGATTCATGGCGATTTCAGATGCTGCAACGTGGCGTTCGATTCAGACGGCGTGAGCGGACTGTTCGACTGGGACCTGCTCTGCAACGGACCGCGGCTGTTTGACGTCGTGGTTGCGTCCAACGACCTGGCCAGGACGATCGCCGGCCCCCTGTCCCGCGATCCAGAAACCTGGCGGGAAGAATTCGCGCAACATCTTGCAGCCTACCGCAAGGAAACACGACGCCTCGGGAAGGATATGAACGAGTCCGAGGTCGGATCCATCCCCTGCCTGCTGCTGGTCGATGCGATTCTCAGCGGTGTATTCTTCGCGTTGCACCTGAGAAGACTGCCGCTGAAGCCGGGCGAGACGGCGTCCCAACGCCGTCAACGGTCCGACAGGATCCTCTCGGACTCCTTAAACGACCTCGCTGCGATCGACAGCCTGATGGCCAGTGTGGATTCGAACATATTCCCTGATCCGTGAAGTTGCCGACCTTGAGAGGCGTCATGACACGACGGGGCCCACGTCACGATCTTCAGTTCTCGATCTTCAATATTAGGTTTTTAGGCTATTTCAAAGTTATATATTGACATAGCCTATATATTTCGTTATTTTCCCGGTATGATCACACGTGACCTGGCGCCCAGACTCAAGAAGGCCGCTGGAGCTTTCCCTGCCATTACGCTTACGGGTCCCCGGCAAAGCGGCAAGACGACGCTTTGCAAGTCCGTATTTCCCGATCACAGGTATACAACGCTCGAGTCTCCGGACGTTCGCGCCTTTGCGGTGGAAGACCCACGCGGCTTTCTGGCTCAGTTTCCGGCTGGCGTCATCATCGACGAGGTGCAGCGGGCCCCGGACCTGCTTTCCTACCTGCAGGGCATTATCGACGATGACCCGGCGCCCGGACGCTGGATCCTGACCGGCTCGCAGAACCTCGGCCTGCTTGATTCCGTCAGCCAGTCTCTGGCCGGAAGGACGGCGATATACTACCTGCCGACACTCACCCGCAGGGAAGTCGAACGGTTCCCCCGGTTTCCGGATAGTCTGGAAGAATCCCTCTTTGCCGGTTCATATCCCCGCATATTCAACGATGGTCTGGACCCATCCGACTGGCTCCGCTCCTATGTCGCCACATATATCGAACGCGACGTGCGGACAATCAGAAACGTGGGAGATCTTGGGACATTCCAGCGATTCGTGGAATTGTGCGCCGGCCGTACGGCCCAGTTGCTCAATCTCTCCTCGCTGGCCGACGACTGCGGGATTTCCCAGCCAGGTGCGAAAGCCTGGCTCAGCATCCTGGAGACCAGCTTCATCACGTTCAGGCTGCCGGCATTTCACGCCAACCTTCGCAAACGTCTCGTCAAGATGCCCAAACTGCACTTCTACGACACAGGACTCGCCTGCTGGCTGCTGGGTATCCGCAGACCTGAACAACTACGCAATCACCCACTTCGCGGACCGATTTTCGAGACCTGGGTTGTATCGGAGATCGCAAAAAGCAGGACCAACCAGGGCGAAATGGGCGGTATGTCGTTTTACCGGGACCGAAACGGCGCCGAGGCCGACCTCATCATCGAGTACCCGCGCAACATCGCGCTTGTCGAGGCCAAGTCGGCCAACACGGCGTCGTCGAGCCTGTTTGACAGCATCGGTCGCGTACAGAAACATCTCACCCGGTTGCCCTTGCCGAATTCCGTCTTCGTTGCATACGGCGGTATCGAACACCAGCGCCGGGCGCGGGGCAGCCTGGTTCCGTGGCGCGACCTCCACGAATCGGCGTTTCAGATCAACCGATCAGAAGACGAGTCTGCGAAGACACGAAAATATTAGGCTATTTCAAAATTATAATTGGAAATAGCCTAATATTTCCCATTTGCGGCGCCTCAGAGCGGAGAATACCAGACTCGAGCGCCGACGCCTCTCAATCGGAATAAGTAAAGGAAACGCGGATATGGATCTGATCCGGGTGGTATTGAATCTTGAGATCGAGCACAGCCGCAAGGTCCTCGAACCGTCGTGGGAGGTCTCCCAGCGCGCCATGCCGGAGGGCGTGGTCTCTTTTCTGTCACCGGACTTCGTGAGAGAGGCCTGCCGGGGGATTTACCTCCCTGAAGAAATCGTGCAGGCCGCAGTTGCTGCGGCAGACCTGGTGGCGAAGAACCGCGCGTTGCGGGCTCTGGCGTGGCACTGCCACTGGTGTCTCTACCACGTGGAAGGATATTCAAGCCGCCTGGCAGACGACTGGCCGAGCGTGAAGGGCCCGATGGGAGAACTGACCGGCCTCTTCTACCTGCTGGTGCTGCTGTCGCGGTTTCGCCAGATGCGAGCGACGCACCGCGCGCACGGGATTCCCGAAAAGGTCGTACGGGACAGCATGGAGCAGATTTACATCAGGGGCGAAACCTGCAGCGAATTCTTCGGCCGCTGGGGCCTGGACGGACACGCGGCCCGATGGCTGGCCAATTTCCTCCGCGGAGACATCTACGCTTTGGGCCGCCTTGAACACCAGTTCAATGTGATGAACGACCCGTTTCGCGTCTATCGGCACAGGGAGGCGTCCACGGTCATCGCGCTGAGCGAAGACGGCGTCTCCTATCGACGCGACGGCCAGCGGCACCGAGGCGGGGATGCCCCGGCCGCGTGGACCTCCCGGCTCCGGATCACGGGAGACAGGATTGCCGGCCACCCCGTCCTTCCGACCGGTCGCGCATCCGAAGAAATGGTAACGCTCGCCGCGGCCGACTGGGTTCCTGTACTCGAACCGGGGGACCCCGTTCTGTATTTTCATATTCCTGGAGGAATACCGCTGGACCACGGTGCCTGCGGGGACTCTTTCAGGGCCGCGATGGATTTCTTCCCTCGACATTTTCCCGAACGCCCGTACAAGGCGTTCTTCTGTGGTTCGTGGCTGCTGGATACGCAGCTGGAAGACTGGCTTCCGTCCGGATCGAATCTGGTGCGTTTCATGCGGGAATTCTACCTGGTACCCGGCGGCATCTCGGGACGGTCGATTCTGCAGACGGTGTTCGGGAATGCGGCGGATGACCTGAGCACGGCGCCCGGAGACACATCGCTCCAACGCGAAATTCTGGGACATGTGGCCGCGGGCAGGCCGATTGATCCGCGTGCCGGCAAGTGCATTCTGTTCCCCGAAGACCTGGACTGGGGACGACAGGTCTACCGGAGGTCGAAATTTCCCTGGTATCTGGTCGGCTGTTGATTGGAAACACGCGGTGAAACCATACCGAGACGCCTTCAGCACGCGGACGAGTCAGGAAACATAAGGAGGTCGACATGGAGCGGTTCGGACAGCTGGAGCTGGACTACCTGGCGGAAGTGATCGCGAGCGGGTCGCTGAACAGCAAGACCGGGAAATTCACGACCCGGCTGGAGGAGCGATTCGCAACGTGGGTGGGGGCGGAATACGCTCTGGCAATGAACAGTGCGATGAGCGTGCTGCACACGGCCGTGGCCGCGGCGGGCGTTGGACCGGGCGTGGAAGTCGTCTGCGATCCCGTGGTCCACTTCGGCGGCGCGGCGGTGATGTATCACAACGGGGTGCCTGTATTCTGCGACATCGAAGAGGACAGCTGGAATATGGATCCCGAATCGCTCGAGGCGTGTATCACGGAACACACTGGTGCCGTCATCTGTACGCCGATGTGGGGAAACCCGCCGGACTACGAGGGGATTCTCCGGGTCGCGGACAGATATGGGCTGCCTGTGATCGAAGACGTGGCGCACGGTATCGGGGGTTCGTACAAAGGCAGGCCCCTGGGAACGCTGGGGTCGATCGGTTCATACAGTTTTCAGGAGGCCAAACATCTCACCAGCGGGGACGGCGGCATGGCGGTGACCGATCGGGCCGACATGGTCGAAAAAATGCTGGAAATGAGGATCATCAAGACCACCCTTGGCTGGAATTACCGAATGACGGAATTGCAGGCCGGGGTGATGCTGGCGCAGATGGACAGGGCCGACGGGATCATTTCGGCGCACCACAAAGCGGGGGCGCTCTACTGCGAAGCCGCTGAGGAGACCCAATGGCTGGCGCCGCAGCGCGTGGCGGACGGGTGCGTCAACGCGTATCACGCCGTCGCGTTCCGATTCGAAGGCGACCGCGAGGGGATATCCGTGGAGCGCTTTCGAAACACCATGGCCGAACACGGTTGTCCGGTCTCGATCGGGTACAAGAGACGCTCCGCCGCCGAAGATCCGATTTTCACGGAGGTCCTGGCGTACGGCAAGGGGTGCCCCATCCGGTGCCCCCACTACACGGGCAACGCGCGCTACGGAAAGGGGGTGACACCGGTGGCCGATCGCGCGGTGCCCCGCATGGTCGTGATGCCAACGGACGTGTATACGCCCGGAAGGACCGAGGAGTACGCGGAAAAGATCCACGCGGGGTTGCGCGCGCTTGCATGATCCATGGGCGAGGGGGGATAGAACGGCGGGGTTCAGTGTCCGTGCTGCGCTTCCGTTCCATGGACGGCGCTGGATTCTATGAAGTAGAGGCCGTAGGCGAGAGCGATTCCCACGAGAAGTGACGCGATGAGTTTGCCGCGGTCGTGGCTGTGGAATTGGATCTCGGGCATCAGATCGCTGAGAGCGATACACAGGAACGCGCCCGCGGCAAACGCAAGCACGTAGCCGATGGACGAACCGTCGTCCAGGCCGAGCAGACCCACGCCCCAGAAACTGGCGAGAGCCACCAGCGGGCACAGTAAGGCAAACGCCGTGTTGGCCGCTGCTCGCGCGCGCGCGCTGTATCCCCCGAACTTCATCATCCCGATGATGGAGTAAGCGTCAAGCGGCTTGTGGAGCACGATGGCGAGGAAGACGCCGAGTGCGGGCAACGCACCTCCGTCTTCATGCGGCGAGCTGATCCGCATGCTGGTGCCCAGGGCGACGCCCTCGGTTACGGTATGCACGCCCAGGCCCATCGCAACCCCTACCAGACTTCCCGAGTGTCCGCCTGAGTCACCGTGGTCGTGATGATCGTACAGTTCGCCGGCTTCATTACTGAAGTCGTGCTGATGGAAATGGAACACGCGTAGCAGGAAGATCATCAGGACCATGCCGAAGACCACCAACGCGACGGCTTTCTCCACGTTTCCCGGTCCGGAAATCCGTTCGAGACTGTGTGGCAAGAGGTGGTACATGGCAATGCCGAGGATAAAGCCGGCCACGAGACTCATCAGTATCTGAATCCTCGTGTGGGTCATGGATCCCAGGACGGCCAGTTTTCCGCCGGCGAAGGAAACGGCGAAGATGCCCAGTGAATATCCCGATATGATGAGTAAACTGTCTGAATCCACGATGGCCTGACCTTAGATTGGCTTCATCCCGTCCTGTACAACACGTGTTGACAACGTTCCCTGTCGTGAGCGAGTGTTGCGTCGAACTCCAGGCGGCATTCACATTCGCAGCTGTTCGCGTGGATCGGCCAAGCGATCGTGCAAAGTGCCGAACCACGGGAATTTTTCAGGGGCAACCCACCTCCCGCGCCGGGTTGCCCCCTTCGATCACTTGCCCGTATCGACCCGAAGCGCTTTAGAAGCTGTCTTAAAATTCCCAGCGGTCTTCGCACGGCTGCAAAAGCGCCGGTCGGCGTTGGTCAAATCCACCCGTATAGACAAATATGGGCGGATTTTCCCGCCTTGACCGCCGCTCTTTCGCTCGTGCTCGGGAACTCGCCGGTAATTTTAAAACAACTTCTTAGAAGAACAGCATCAGGAGCAGGATACTGCTCACCCCGCCCAGCATGAACCCACCCATGCTGACCGCGCCCGAAACCAAAGAATAGTCGGCGATACGAAACGTCTGTTCGCCCAGTGTGAAGAGCACCTGGGTGCGATCGATGTCCCGATCCGCGAAACTCTTCAATGCCTCTTCGGCGCTGTGCGCTTCCTTTACCGAGACCATTGCAACTAGAATCATCGTGAGCGCGGATGCCAGGGTCCCGGTCGCAAACACGAGCAGCGTCGCCAGGGCCAGCCAGTGGTAGGCCGCGTCTTCGACTCCGGAAGGCGAACTCATGAATCCGATGATCAATGCCGCGCCGCCCGCATTGCCCAAAAGCAGCAGACGGGCCGACTCCGTAATCAGCCTGAACATCGTGCCGCGCCGCATGTGGACGACTTTGTAGAGTTCCCGCAACCACTCTTCGCCGATTTCTTCGGCTGAAAATTCATCCACCTTTTTCAAGTGTCAATCTCCTCCGAGATCGATCAACCGGACGTAGCGCGAGCCCGTGTTGGTTCCAGGTTCGAAGGCGAGCGTCCAATCTTCAATCGCTACCGGTCCGGACGACAATGCCTGTTGCAGGAAATGCTCCCGCGTCAACGTATCGCCCATGCGCTCCAGCACCTCGATGACGAAACGGCCCAGAATGTATCCCTCGAGAGATACCTCGTTGACACCGAATTTTCCGTCCTGTTCACCGCTTGCGGCGCCCATGGCTCCCAGAGCCCGTTGAAAGCTCCTGACCACCTGCATGCCGGTGTCGTCGGCGTCGGGCATCACTTCCGAGACCAGTATTCGGTCGCTCGGTGCGTCGATCCTCTTCTTCAACTCGTAGGACAGAACAAACGACAGATTGGCCATGATGTATCTGTGGCCGAGAGAGTGCGCCAGGTTGATAATTTCAGAATTGGACGCGTACGCGCCGACGATCATGATGGCGTCCAGGTCGGCCTTGGCCAGGGCGAACAGGCTGGCCTGAACGGCATGGGTGTTTCGAGAGAAAGCCGTTTTTCCCAGAATGGGAATGCCCTTTCCGTCGAGCACGGACTTGTAGTTCTTGAGGACGGAACGCCCGAAGGCGTCGTCCTGGTAGATGATACCGAACCGCTTCTTGCCGCGCTTCCTCAGAATGTGGTCCACCAGAACGCGGGTCTCGTCCAGATAGCCCGCTCTCAGGTTGACGACGTTTGGAAACCGCCTGGCGTTGCGCAGGAACGCGGCGCCGGTGAAGGGGCCCACGAAGGGTATCTTTGCCGATTTCAATACCGGCGCGATGCGCTTCGCCGTTGGCGTACCCACGCCGCCGATAACGGCGAATACGTCGTTTTCGGATGCGAATCGCTCCGCGTTGGCGGCCGCCAGATCGGGCTCGTACGCGTCGTCAAGGGAAATCAGCCTGAGTGTCCTGCCGTTGACGCCGCCGCGACGGTTCGCTTCCTGCAGGGCCGCGCGAATACCGGCCCGATAATTGAAACCCAACTGCCGGTTCGGCCCGGAGAAACAAGCGCTCTGACCGAAGACAATCGTCGTATCGCTGATACCTGTCTCCGCCGCGGGCGTTGCGACCGGCAGCAGGGCGAGCCAGAATGACAATAGCCCACTGACGATGTGTGCCGCCATTCGCTACCCTCTTCCCGAGGCGTGTCACATCTACTTCGACGTGGCGCCACCCTCCCCCGTCTTTGCCGGCTTGCCGGCAGCCACGCCCTGCTTCTCCTGCTTGACGGCGGCCTTCGCTTTCTTGCCCTGCTTGAGGCCGGCCTTCGTTCTCTTCCCGGATTTGACTCCGGGCGTCGCCTGCGTCGTCGACCTGGCATCCTCCTCGGGGAGCACCTCCACCATCGGCTTCTCCTGCTCCTGCCGGCTGAACCGTTTGCCACGCACAACGTGGCTATGGGAGAATATCGAAGGCGTGTCGAAAATAAGCGACCGGGGGTTGGCCACGTCCAGGTGATCGCGTTCCGAGCGCACTTTGTGAAATTGGCCGTCCAGCGTGAGTCTGTCCTCGTCGACGTTTTCTATTTTATGTATATCAGGCATTTGCGTTGACGACAGCGCCATCCTGCCGGCCGCCGCGCCGGTTCCTGCGGGCGGCTCCCCCAGCGCCAGGTCCGCCGGCGTGAATCCGTCGCCGGCGCCGTCGATCATGTTGATGTCGATGGCCGACTGATTGGCCGGGTTGACTGCAGCCAGGCTCGCTTCGGAGAAGATCTTCCTCATGCGGTCCCAATAACGGGTGATGCGGACGTGCGATGGCTGTTTCCTGTATTCGCCCAGGAGCGCGGAGAACGACCCGGCGCTGCTCTTCGCCTGCACGACCCTTTCCCGGGCCCTGGCTTTCGCGTTCAAAACCAGCGCTTCCGCCTGTCCCCGGCTGCGCGCGATCAGCTGCTCCTTCTGGCGATTCGCGTCGCTGACCGCCTTCGCCCGCTCCGCGAACGCGTCGCTGACGTCCCGGAACGCGGCGATGGTCTCCTCGATCGGCTTAACGTCGACGATGTCCAGCGAAACAAGCTCTATCCCGATATCGCGATTCTCGAGCCGGGCGGTAATCCGGTCGAACAGCCTGCTTTGAATGATGTTTCGATTCGAGGTGAGAATCAGGTCGATGAAATTCTCGCCCAGGGCGTCGACCAGTTCCTCCCTGGTGTAAACGGTCAGCATCGCGATGGGATCGCTGGAGATGAAAAGGAAGTTTCTGAGGTTGTCGATCCGGTACTGGACCGCGACGTCCACTTCCAGAAGGTTCACGTCTCCCGACAATATGGTAAAGTTGACCCTATTGCCTTCCTTGCTGGCCACACGGTATCGGGTGACCCGCTTGACCTTGCGGATGTGTACCGCGTCGATAATCGGAATGCAGTAGCGTATTCCGGGC
The DNA here is from genome assembly GCA_028874335.1 of Gemmatimonadota bacterium. Classification (GTDB taxonomy): domain Bacteria; phylum Latescibacterota; class UBA2968; order UBA2968; genus JAAXHE01. Next base: position 22,479 of record JAPPJY010000049.1, read on the forward strand.
CGGACGTTGGCATTCACGACCCTCCCGAACCGGAGGACGACGCCGAGTTCCTCCTTCTTGACGATGTAGAACCCGCTGGCCAGGATACCGACCACAACCGCGGCAGCGGTCCATACCATGATTCGCCGCCGGTGTTTCGAGTAATAATCGAATACGGCGTAGATGATCCGCGTACTTGGCGGCAATGATGTCTGTTCACTCATTTCGCGCGAACTCTCGGTTTATCGGGGCGTGGACCTGCTGTTGAGGTACTTGAACAACTCGTTGTCGGCCGGAAGCATCAACGTCGTGTTCCGGTCTATGATAAGGTCGTAACTATCCAGGGCGCGGATGAAGCTGTAGAATCCCGGGTCCTGCCGGTACGCCTTGCCGAGCACCGCCATCGCCTCGGCCTCGGCCTTGCCTAGAATGGCAGTCGCCTCCGCGTGGGCGTCGGCCAGCAGCTTCTCGTGTTCGTTGATGGCCAGCGCCTCGATTCGCAGGGCCCGTTCCTCGCCTTCGCTGCGATACCGGGCGGCAATGCGCGCCCGTTCCGCGATCATACGCTGAATGACGCTCGGTCGGTTCTCCGTGGGCAGCGTGTATTCGACGATTCCCGCCTCGATGACCTCGATGCCGTAGCTCTCTCTCGCAATCGGCGCAATCCTGGCGTGAATCTCCCGTGATGCCTCGTTCAGGTCCTCGTGCTCCAGCCCCAGCCCGATAAAGGCGTCCAGGGACTTGTTGCTGACGACTATCCCGCTGCTTGAGAGATAGAGGTCCTGCAGGCGCTCCAGGGCGTTCTTTCCGGTGCGGATCGCCTCGACGAACAGAATGGGATCTACGGTCCTCCAGAGCAGGTACCCGTCGACGCGAACGCTTTTCTGATCGTCGGTGATCAGTTCGTGAGGGATGTCGGTCAGCGTATGGATGCGCCGGTCCACCTTGTAGATCCTGGAGATCGGGCGGGGCCACTTCAGGTGAAGCCCCGGTTGTCTCACCGGAGGCGAAATCTTTCCGAAGTGCGTCAGAACGCCCTGCTGAGTCTCGTGGATAATGTAGATGCTGTCGTAGACGATCGCGCCGGCAATCACGGCGATGGCCGCGGTCATCGTGGCTTTCTTGAGCGTCATTGCGTTGCCTCGTCAGTTAGGACGTCCGGATCGTGCGTGAACGATCGACCCGATGACCCGTTGCGGTTCAGTCTCCCGGGCGCTAATCGAATGGCGTGGTATCCGGCACTCCTTCAGGGATATGAATTGGTGCCTCAAAAATCTTCGTCTGCCTCTTAGTGGCCCTTCTTTCCGTGGCCGGCCGGCGCGCCATGGTTGACGCCTGATGTCTTTCTCTTCCAAAGCGCGACCTTTTCGAGGCTTTTCTTGTTGGGCACGATGATCTTGGGATTTCCGGATAACGCCGTCTCGAGTTTCTCCCGCCAGAGCATGTTCCTCAGTACGCCTGGCGCGGTTCTTACAGCCCTGGACACCGTGGATATGGCATCGGCCTCAGCGGCCGCCGTCTTGACTCTCCGATAGGCCTCGCCGTCGGCCTGCTGCATCTCCCACGCCGCGTTTCCGTGCGCCTGGGGCACCAGCGACACGAGGAAGCGCTGCGCGTTGACAATGATCCGCTCCCGGTCTTCCTGCGCGCTGGAGACGTCCCTGAAAGCGCTCATGGTTTCCGCCACCGGGCTCACATCCAGCAGGTTGACCTTGACGATTTCAACGGTTTTCAGAACCGAATTTGCGAAGTGCACGTCCACGTCGAAGGACCTGGTGAGATGATCTTCGAGCGTTGCGCGATGCACGTTCAGCAGTCTTTCGAGGTCCCGGGCGGATATGAAGGAACGCACGTGGGCCTTGACGACGTCGGCGATGACTCTCTCCGGCTCCTCCGTCCGATAGTGATAGACGTAGGGATCCTTAACCCTGTATTGCACGTTGACGGTGAGGGAAATCAGGTTGAGATCGCCGGACACGTACTCTTCGGGCGTTTCACAAAGGATGGACTTCACTTCCCGTACCGGCCACTTGTCGACCTTGACGAAGGGCCATGGGGCGAGATAACTCAGTCCCGGCTGGATGTCACGCCAGTAGACCTCGCCGAGAAGCACGCCGTAGCCTACCGCATTGGGGGGTATGGCTGTTAATCCGCTGGCAAGGAACAGGAGGAGGAGCAACCCCCAGAGCATCTTTCCCATCGGTGTGCCGGGAGATACGACCCCCTTGAAGTTACGCCCGCGCGTGAGGCGCTCCCAGGCCTGAGCCCATGTTTTCGCCAGGGGTCGTATATTGAGAAGCAGGTCCTCCCAACCACTGCGGAGCGCGCCCGCCCGGAAACGCCAGATAATGAGAGCGATGAGAACCAGGGCCGAGCCCCACTGCAGGAACTGTATCGTCGGCGATTCGGAGGGGCCGAGGTATACCGGAATCGTCAGGCCGGTGGCCAGGAGCAGCGCGTCGATCACAATACCGAGGGCGACCGTGACCGCGATGACCGCCGCAACGTATATGGTGGCGAAGCGTGCGCCGAACTGGCTGACGATGATCGCGATCGTACCGGTATTGGTGGCCGGCCCGGTCATGAGAAAAATCAGCGCCGCACCGGGGCTGAATCCCTTCGCGACAAGGGCCGCGGCGATCGGCGTGCTCGCCGATGCGCAGATATAAAGAGGAACGCCGACCAGCACCATGACGGGATAGGAGACCCAGCGGGCGTATTCGTTTGTCATCAGGTCGCCCGGTATCACCAGGAAGAGTACCCCGCCCAGGGCCACGCCAACCAGCAGCGCAAAGAGGATGTCGTCGGCGATCTCAACGAAACCGTAGTGAAAGATGTGCTTCACCAGCTTTTTGAAATCGAGCGCGTGACCCTTCGTGGACGTGTCTCCCGGGGAAGCCTTTCCGGCCTCCTCCGCCTCCAGAGCGTCACGGTAGAATGCCGGTTTCACCCACGAAATGGACTTCCAACGTCCGGCCACCGTGGCGACGCTCTTCAACCACTGCACGAAAAGGCCCTTCAATCGCGAAAAGCTCACGTAGCAGTCGTCAGTTTCCGGAATGAGGGGCTCGTGCGAACCGTGATCGTGGTCATGATCGTGATCGTGCCCGTGATCATGGTCATGGTCGTGTTCATCGTGGCCATGGTCCGACACGGTCTCTTCGTGGCCGTTGCGTATGAGACCGATGCAAAAGATGCCGGCGACGACGGCCGTGATGAAGCTGATTACGGGACGCACGACCGCGGCGATAAAACCGAAGAAGGCGTTCGTAACCAGGATCGAATCCGCCCCCGTCTCCGGCGCGGTTATCAGGAAGGACATGCAGGACGAACGGGATGCGCCTTTCCTTCGCATCTCGGCAACCACCGGCACGACGGAACAACTGCACAGCGGCACCGGGACGCCCACGGCCGAACTCACGGCAACGGATTTCAGGCTGTCGTCCTTGAGCCACCTGAGGATGGCTTCACGGGAGATAAATACATGGATCAGGCCCGAGAGGAACAACCCCAGCAACAGCATGGGCGCCAGGAGCAGACCGGACATCCAGAGAAAGTCGAAGAAACTGACCAGCGTCTGCTGTACCACGCAAATGCCTCCAGTGCATTGGGTGACGCGAAGGGACGCCTGGAAGGCGTTTCAGAAAACGGGAACGATCGGCGCCGTACATCTCGCCGGACACGACGATGCGCCCACCGTCATGTTCGCCGACACAAAAATCCGCCTCACTTCAGGGACCGGATCGGAAATGATACTGACTATAAGATTTCAAGTCAAGGACTATATAATTATATATTAACGTGTCGTATTCCACGACCACAGCAAGGGGCGACATCCACTCGGAAAAAACGTGTTCCTGCCCGCCCTGACAGAATAGCGGCATCAGGCCGTTCGCGGAGCCTGGTCGCGCTCCCGGCTGCCGTTCCAGTCGCTGTCAGGAACGACGGCGTGGCGTCCGTTCAACGTCTGTTTTCAGGCTCGGTCAGACCCGGATTCACGGTCGGCCTGACTCGTGCTCCTGACATAACGCGGGCGATCGTGTACGGGACGAAACCCGATCCTCCTGTAGACCCTTTCGGCGGCGCTGCCGGCCACCACTTCAAGGCCCGTCCATCGATTGCCCATCGAACGGGAGTCCGCGACCGCACGGGCGGTCACGGCGGACGCAACACCCCTTCGGCGGTATTGAGGCAACGTGCCAATGAAGTCGACACAACCCAGACCGTATCTGGAATAGAGCAACGCGGTTCCCGCGGGCGCGCCATCAACGTACGCGAGGTAGAGCCTTACTTCAGGAATATCCAGTACCCCTCTTCCAAGAGCGCCCACGTCGTCCGGAAATTCGAAGCTGCGACACATGGTGGTCGACCAGACGTCATACCGGCGCGGATCGAGTTTTTCGACCTCGATGGAATCGGAAACGAACGGCTGGACGTCCCGGTCGCAGCGCATCGCCACGGCCAGTAACTCAAACGTGAATCCACGACCGATCAGCCGTTCGGCCAGATCAGCGGGGCGGTCCAGCGGCGACAGGGTGAACGCGCAGTCGAAGTCCCGTTCCCTGAAGTGGGCGAGAGCGCGGTCGATCATTGCGTCCACCATCGCGCCGGGCACGTCAATCCGTACGACGCGGTGCAGCATGGCCGCTTTGACCTTCCCGTGGCTGAACGCGGTGGCCCCGCCCAGGTCGTGACTGTCGCACCAGCTGGCCCTGAAGCCGACCCAGAGTCTTTCGAAAGTTGCTGTGAATGGGTCGGACATGGGACTGGAAGTCCTCCAGGATTCTGTTCCGTTTCTTGACATCTCCATCGATTGTTGCATGTCAACTGTTTCCTCGAAGTCGACGACTTGTCAGGTTTATGCTGACATCCTTTGCGATAATCCACCAGATTCGTATATTGTCTTGCCTCTAAAAACGGGTTGAACGGCGGGGAACTGCAACTTATCGCCCTGTGTTCGGTATATTGATCATATCTGGCGATCGCTTCTCCGCTTGGACTGTTTCGCCGGAGCCTGTTTCGAGCGCCCAAAACGAGGTCTTGCACAATGAGGTTTGTTGTTACAGGCAGCAACGGCTTTATCGGTCAGAATACATGCCGTGGTCTCACGGAACTCGGTCATGACGTTATCGGTGTTGACGATCTGTCTTCCGGAATGCCGGCCAACGGCGTCGAGGGCGTTCAGTATCACGTCCACAGCGTCGTGGATGCGGACTGGTTCGTGCGACTTCTAAAAAACACGATTCCGGACGCGGTCCTCCACCTGGCCGCGAAACCACGAGTTCCCTACTCGGTGCAGAATCCACTGCACAGCGCGGAAGCCAATGTAATGGGAACCCTGTCCGTGCTCAATGCGATTTTGAAATCCGACCTGATTGTGAGAACCCGCCTGGTTTTCGCCAGCAGCAGTGCGGTTTGCGGCGAGGCTTCGGTCCTGCCCACGCCGGAGGCATACCCATCCGCCCCACAATCGCCTTATGCGCTGGCGAAACTTCAGGGTGAGCAGTGGTGCGACATGTTCCATCAATTGTACGGACTGGACGCGGTCAGCCTGCGATATTTCAACGTGTTCGGACCCGGCGCGGTCTTTGGTGGCGCCTACTCAACCGTATTATCGGCATGGCCCTATGCTCTGTTCGTGGACCCGTCGTACCAGGCGTTCCTGGAAGGCGACGGTACCCAGACACGGGACTTCTGCTTTATCGACAACGTTGTGAATGCGAATATCGCGGCTGCGACACGCGAACGCGGATTTGCGGCGGACGTGCTGAACGTGGGCCAGGGCGAAGCCCACTCCATGCTTGAGGTTAAAGACGTTCTCGAGCAGGTCGCCGGAAGAGAACTCCGGCTTGAACGCCGACCGCCCCGTGCCGGCGACGTCGCTCATACCCTTGCCGACATCTCCCGGGCCCGGGAGGAACTCGGGTTCGAGCCTTCGACAGACTTCTATGCGCAGGTCGAACGAACGGCGTTATGGCACCGGGATGGTTACCCCGAACTGACGTCTGAGCGCTGACGTGCGAAAAAGCGAAACTGAGAGAACCACAAGGAGTGTTCGTCTGATACGCTCCTTTGCCCTCTCCATTGTTCGCGAATTCTCAAAGGGTAATCGTCCCGTTAATCTCGGCACAGAGGGTGTTGTTGCGCAAATGGTTTTGTGTGTCTAATCAAGTCCTCATTTTTCAGTGAGCGGATGTCTGCGTCGGGCACACGGGTATGAGGCTTCTACAACAGAAGGGTGCCCGGCGGCGTATACGGCCAACTCGCACCGAGGCTCCGAGTTCCGTGCGAGGATTTTACTGGTTGCGGGTAGACGGTTCCTTCGCCCGGGAAGCGAAACCGCGAAGCAAGGAGGAGATTCAACTTGAAGCTGTGGATGGATGTCATGCGCGATCTGGAGAGCGTGATGAATGATCACGAGCGCATACTCGACGCCTGGGCTGAGGGCGGCGTGGACGGCGTCGTGTTCGGTCCGCTCGTTTTCGGCACGGCAAGGCTCTCCAAGCGCGCTTTGCCCGCACCCACTGGCGACATTGTGGCGGAGGCCTACGATCCGAATCCGGCTGTGTACGCGCGACTCGGGGTCGAACCGCCGTCGCCGCCGGAACAGAAGCTGCCCGAGAAAAGGACCCTGCTGGAAAGGACGTTGAACGCCGCCAAGGACCGCGGCATGCAGGTGTATTGCATGTACGCCGATGGTGGTGCGGGTCCAGGGGGAACGGGCCACCAGCTGCACGACGACAGGACGCTGGCATCCCGGGTGGCGCGCATGGTCGATACGCTCGAGCACTTCCCAATGGCGGACGGCGCCGTGATGGACGGGCCGGAGTGGGGGTACGAAATCGCCCCTCATCACATGGCCCAACGCTCCTGCTTCTTTCAAGACCTGCCGGCATCTGCGGCACCGATGGCCGCGGATCTGGGGTACGACTATGAGGCCATGGTGGCCGCGAAAGACAGGCTGGTGGACCTTTTCCACAATCTCGACCCGGTGCGCATCCGCGGACACGCCAGGGGCGGACTGGTCGGCGCCCACCGCATGCTGGGTGCCGATTCCGACCTGATGGCCTGGCTGTCGTTCCGGACAGACTCGTTGACGCGCTATTTTCGCCGCATTCGGGAAGGCGTCGCCGCCGAGTTGAAGCGCCCGGTGCGCCTGGGATGCGGCCCGCGCTCGGCGGCCTTCGCGCCCTTGTGCGGATACGACTTCGTCGATCTGGCCCGGTTCATGGATTTCCTGTTGCCAAAGCATTACTTCTTTCACCGCGGCTTCGACGGCTTCATCGGTACGGTCTATCGCTACTCACAGACGCTTTTGGAGTGGAATACGGGGATCCGCGTAGCCGACACCCTCGATGTCGTGCAGGCCCTCTTCGGCATTGTCCTTCCGGGTGTGGGCGACGATCTGCTCGATTTTGAGAGCGCCCTCAATCCGGAATTTTTCGAGCAGGTGGTCACGCAGGAGACCCGAAGGGCGCTGGCCTCGGTGGACGACCCGGAGCGCATCGTGCCCTGGCTTGACACCGGCCGCTTGCCCCACGATGGCGACCCAATGTCGGCGCGCGACCTCAAGATGTTGCTGGACGCCGCCGAGGCGGCAGGACTCAGGCGCTTCAACTACCACCACCAGGGCAACCTCAGTGCGGGTGAATGGGTGGTCATCAGCGACAAATGCGGAACCCGCTGGGACCCGCGCAAAAGCGACTACCAGCCGCCCGACGAGCTGGTATTGTAGGACGGCACTATGTTTTTCCGGTACCGGTAGCGCGTCGGGGGCATTTCAGTTCCCCGACGAGGCCTGCCTCGATCCCGCCGACGTCGCCCATGCGGGCCTGGAGCGAGAGTCTCGTCCCCTGGATATTTTCCGGACGCTGTCCGACTCACCGCGGCCTCTGGAGTGACTCACACCCTTTCAGGAACTTTCCGGCTCAGTTTCCCATGCCGGTTCCAGGCACCGACTCCTTCTCCCGGCGATTCGCGCCATACCTGGCGCACAAAAAGAAAGGGATTATGTCAAAACGACATAAACCCTTGTTATTAACCTCAATTCCGCAAAAGCCGCAACGCGGCACGGCGACGAAACCCTTCGAAACAGGCCGAAATGGTCGTCATGAAGGACATTTTTTCAGTTCACGTACAGTGTCCTGGTGTATCCTGGTAATCAGCAGTCTAATCGCCTTTGTTTACCCCAATTCAAAGAATAATGCAACCGGTCGTCGTGATAAAACCCTCCGAAACTGGGTGTTAACGTCGTTTGGAAGGATATTTTTTGAGTTGACGTCCAGCAACCTGGTGTATCCTGGTAATCAGCAGTTTAATCGCCTTTATCAACTTACATATATTCGATTTAACGTCCACGAAGGCATACGAATCCTGGTTGACTGACACTTATTCGAATTAACGTCCTCGAAAAATGAGGAATCAAGGTTAAATGGTGGGCGATACTGGATTCGAACCAGTGACCTCCTGCTTGTAAGGCAGGCGCT
>JAPPJY010000068.1 GCA_028874335.1 Gemmatimonadota bacterium
CCAGCGGCGACTTTTGGTTCCTTTTGGTCGCTTCAAAAGGAACACGCCGTAGGCAGGGAATTTGGGGAGTAGGGTTTTTGTTGTTTTGCATTTGACTTTGCCGTTCTTGCTTTTAGCTGACGGCTGAGAGCTGATAGCTTTTTCCGAGAGGGCCGGGGAGAGAGGTCTGGGCAGGGCGGAGGGGTTGCTCTTGATCTTGCCTTTTGCTTTTGATTCTAGCTGATGGCTGACGGCTGAGAGCTGACAGCTTTTTCTGACGGGCCGGGGAGAGAGGTCTGGGCAGGGCGGAGGGGTTGCTTTTGATCTTGTCTTTTGCTTTTGATTCTAGCTGATGGCTGACGGCTGAGAGCTGATAGCTTTTTCTGAGGGGGCCGGGGAGAGAGGTCGCTGACGTCTGATCGCTGACAGCTTTTTTCAAGGGGGCATTGGGGGGCGAGGTCCTGCTATATGGCCAATCCTTTTATCGAAGAAATCGTAGCTCACGTATCAACGGCAACCGACATGCCCCCGGATGAGGTGAGGGCCCTGGTCGAGGTCCCGCCAAAACCCGAGATGGGGGATTACGCGCTTCCGTGCTTCAGATTTGCAAAAACACTGCGTAAGGCGCCGAATCAGATCGCCCGGGACCTCGGAGACAGAATACAAACCGGAGGACGCATCGCCCGGGTGCGCGCGGAGGGACCATATCTCAATTTCTACGTGAGTCAGACCGAATTCGTTCGGGAGACACTTTCGGAAATCCTCGCCACGGGCCGGGAATTCGGCCGGAGCGACGTGGGCGCGAGAAAGACGGTCGTGATCGATTTCTCCTCGCCGGATGTCTCCAAACCGTTTACGATCGCGCACATCCGTTCGACTGCAATCGGGAACTCGCTCTGCAGGCTGTACAAGGCCACGGGGTGGAACGTGATCGGCATCAACCACCTTGGGGACTGGGGCGCCAAGCACGGGATGAGCATCGCCGCTTATAAGCGCTGGGGAAACGATGACGCGATCCGTGAGAATCCGCCCTATGCGCTCTTCAACCTGTACGTAAAATACAATGCGGAGATGGAAAAGGACCCGTCCCTCGGAGACGATGTAAAATACTGGACACAAAAGCTGGAGGCGGGCGACGCCGAAGCGCTACAACTCTGGAGCTGGTTCAGAGAAGAGACGGTCAAGGACTTCAAGCGGATTTACGCACTGCTGGATGTCAGCTTCGCGGAATACACCGGGGAGAGTTTCTTCCACGACAAGGTCGGGCCCGTCATTGCCGAACTGAAGGCCAGGGGGCTCGCGGTGGAGAGTGAGGGCGCCCTCGTGGTGATGCTCGACGATGAGGACATGCCGCCTGCCATCATCCAGACCGGACATGATACCAGCGTATATCTCACACGGGACCTGGCGGCGGCAGTCTACCGGAAGCAGACCCACGATTTCGACAGGTTGATCTATACGACCGACGCCGGGCAGTCCCTGCATTTCCGGCAGCTCTTCAAGGTTCTGGAACGGATGGGCCATGAGTGGGCGAAGGACTGTTTCCACGTCCCGTTCGGCATTATTTCCTTCAAAGAGGGAAGGATGTCGACCCGCAGGGGAAACGTGATCTTCCTGGAGGACGTGCTGAACCGCGCCATTGAGTTGACGCGGGAAATTGTCGAAGACAAAAATCCGGATCTACCCGATAAGGATGCGATCGCCCGGGACGTGGGCATCGGCGCGGTGGTCTATGCGGACCTGGACTCCCGCCGGACGCGGGACGTCGTGTTCGACTGGGACGAGATCCTGAATTTCAACGGCGAGACCGGCCCCTACGTTCAATATACCCACGCCCGATATTGCAGTGTGCTGCGCAGGTTCGGAGGCGCGGTGCCGCCGCCCGGCGCGGACCTTTCCCTGTTGACCGAACCCGAGACCGTGGCCGTGGTCAAGTGCATGGAGCGGTTTCCGGAGCGAATCCGGAACGCGGCCGAGACCTGTGAGCCCTCACTGATTGCCGGGTTCCTGATCGAACTCTGCAACGAGGCGAACCGGTTCTACAACGCCCACAGGGTCATTTCGGACGACGTGCCCCTGACCCGGGCGCGCATTGCGCTCGTCTATTCGATTACCACGGTGCTGGCAGCCGGACTCCATCTGCTGGGCATGAAGGCGCCGGAGGAAATGTGAGTCAGACCGCCCACTTTTCTCCGCTGAGGGGCAGACAGGTTTTCCTGGCCGGTTTCATGGCGACCGGAAAGAGCAAGGTCGGCCCGATTCTGGCGCGGCGCCTGGACCGGATATTTGTGGATACGGATGAGTTGATCGTGGAGTCGGCCGGAAAATCGATCCCCCGGATCTTCGCGGATGACGGCGAGGCCGCATTCCGTCGAATTGAGCGCGGTTGCGTGGCGAGGGCGGCCGGAATGCCCGATGCCGTGATTGCATTGGGTGGGGGCGCCGTGACTCAGGAGGACAACTGGGACACGATTCGAGCATCCGGCGTCTGCCTGTGTCTTCGGGCATCGGCGGAGACCATCTTCGCGCGCATGTGCAGGACGGAGGGAGAAAGGCCGCTGATGGCCGGACTGAACGACGAAGAGCGGATGGAGAAGATCCGGTCGATGCTCGACGCCCGGGCGCCGTATTACGACCGGGCGGACGCATTCGTGGAGTCGACGGAGGATCGCACGCCGGAAGAGACGGTTCAGCTGGCGTTAACGGCACTGGAAGGCATTGAGTTGCAATAGGAGCGACGGAAAACGCCATTGCTTATGGATTCTAGAGTCATACACAGCGGTATGGAAACCGTGCAGGTCGATCTGGGCAGCCGCAGCTATCCGATCCTGATTGGACATGGGAATCTGTCCGATTTCAGCCGGGCCTACGCCTCGGAGGGGTTGGGTTCGAACGCGGCGATCGTGACCAACCCGACGGTGGCGCGCCTCTACCTGGACCCGGTCAGGACCGGTCTCGAGGCGCAGGGTGTGGCGGCAATTGTGGTTGAGATTCCGGATGGCGAGGAATTCAAGACGCTGGCGACGGCGGGCCGGATATATGGCGAACTGATACGGGCGGGCCTGGACCGGCGCAGTTGCATCGTCGCACTGGGAGGCGGTGTCGTGGGCGATACCGCCGGATTCGTGGCGGCCACCTATCTTCGCGGTATCGATTTCGTGCAGATCCCGACCACCCTGGAGGCGCAGGTCGACGCCAGCGTGGGCGGAAAGACCGGGGTCGATCACCCGCTCGGCAAGAATATGATCGGGGCGTTTTATCAGCCGAAGCTGGTATATGTTGACACGGAAACGCTGGTGACCCTGCCCAGGCGGGAGGTGGTTGCAGGGATGGCCGAGGTGATCAAACACGGATTGATCCGGGACGAAATCCTCGTGCGATTCCTCGAGAGAAAGATAGAGAACGTGGCGGACATGGCGATCGAACCGGAACAGCTGGTCGGTCTGATTGCACGAAACTGCCGAATAAAGGCGGGCGTTGTGGCGGCGGATGAGACCGAGGCGGGATTGAGGGAGATTCTGAACTACGGTCACACGGTGGGACACGCCATAGAGGCCGTGACGGATTACACGGCTTACAAACACGGAGAGGCCGTCATGCTTGGCATGCTGGCCGCGGGCAGAATCGGCGTCATCAAGGGTTTCTGGAAACCGGCCGAATTGCAGCGGCAGAACGCGCTGATCGAAAGAATCGGGATTCCGTCCGGCGCCCGTGCTCTTGAATCGGGCAAACTGATCGCGCGCATGGCGAGCGACAAGAAGGCGCGGGATGGTGTGATCCGATTTGTCCTTCCCGAGGCGATAGGCCGCGCGGTGTCGTGCGACACGGTGAATAGAGAGGAGATCGAGGAGGGGATCCGGTATATGCAGAGACGTTCTCCCGAACCGGCATGAAGCCCGCCTCCGAGGGGCGCAATTTACGTTTCAGCGGGTCAGCCGTTCGATGACGGAACGGTGACCGGGAAAGCTCCGCATCAGGTCCGCGCGGTTTGCCAGCTCAAAGTCCTCGAATTCGAAACCGGGAGCGACGGTGCCGCCCATGAGGGCGTATGAGTGGGGATCATCCAGCGTCGCGCCGTACCAGCAGCCGGCGGTAATGACCGCCGTTAAGGACTCGTCGTTTTCAGGGTTGTTGCCAAGCAGGGTGCGTTCGTATACGCCGCTTTGGTCGATCGTATGGATGGTGACGGGCGATCCGGCATAGAAGTGCCAGATCTCGTCGGACCTGATGCGGTGAAGGGCGGAATGGTCATTGCCTTCGAGCAGGTAGTAGATCGCGGTTGAGAATGTTCTGGGACCGCCGAACCGCTTTGGAAGAGCCCTCGTCTGGACGGTCTCGCAGGAGCGGTATATTTCCCGATAGTAGCCGCCTTCCGGGTGCGCTCTGAGATTCAACTCTGAGATCCAGTAATCGGCATTCCGGTTCATGGCAAATGGCAGACTCCGTGGAACAGGGGCGAGAAAACCTCGCCCCTGTTCCTTGTTCATGGAGGAATCGCTTTCGGTTTCAGCGATGGGAATGGCTTCAAGACGTTGAAAAATGCGCCTGCGAAATAACTCCGCCCCCCAGACAGATGTCGCCATCGTAGAAGACGGCCGATTGTCCCGGGGCCACGCCGGGGTCCGCTTCCGCCATTTGAACGTTCAGTCCGGTATTGCCGCCGGACTCGATGCGGCACGGGACGAGACGGGGACCGTGCCGGATTTTGACATGAAGGTCGTGCAGGTCGGGTAACCCTGAGATCCAGTGCGGACTCGAAACCGTGAAGCGGCTCAATGCCCGTTCGGCGCGGCGTCTCTTATGGGACACGTGGATGATGTTGTCCCGGGTGTCTTTCCGGACCACGTACCAGGGTCCGGCGGCAAGGCCCAGCCCTTCGCGCTGTCCGATGGTGTAGAACCAGTAGCCGCGGTGGCGGCCGAGCCGGGCGCCGGTTTCCACATCGACGATGTCACCTGGCCTTTCTCCCAGATGCGCCCTGACGAAGTCGGGGTAGCTGATCTTGCCCAGAAAACAAATGCCCTGGCTGTCTCTGCGGTCCCGGTTCGGCAGATCGAAATCCCGCGCGTATTTCCGGACCTGCTGTTTGGTGAGGTGGCCGACCGGGAAACGCGCGCGTTTGAGCTGCGTCTGGCTGAGACCGGAAAGAAAGTAGGTCTGGTCCTTGACGGGATCCGGCGCTCGCTTCAGGTAGCAGGTATCATTGGCTTCTTCGATTTGTGCATAGTGCCCGGATGCGAGTTTGTGGAAGCTGTCGTCGACTCGGGCCGCGAACTCTCCGAATTTGATTTGCCGGTTGCAGACAATGTCCGGGCTGGGAGTACGTCCGGCCCTGAGCTCGGACACGGTGTGGGAGACCACCCGGTCCAGGTATTCGGCCTGTAAAGGGACGATGCGAAGCGGTACACCGGCCTGTTCGCAGACGGCGCGCGCGTATTTGAGGTCTTCCTCCCACGGGCAGTCGCCCAGGAAGGCAAGTTCGTCTTCCAGCCAGACTTTGAGATAGAATGCGGTGACGTCGTGGCGTCCCTCGTTGCATATAAGATTAAGCGCCACGGAACTGTCAACGCCGCCGGAGAGCAGAAGGGCGATTTTCATGGATCTATCCGAATCCGACGAGGCACTCGGCCAGGGGTTCGACCGTTTTCAGATCTGCACAGCACAACACGGTCTCGACCAGACGCCGTGTGTGGGACCTGCCCGCGACGCCATCGACGAGACGATGCGCTTTGGAGACGAGATCGTCAAAGGTGATGCCGCTATCCGGATCGCCCGGGGCGGGCAGCGGTCCGGTAACGTGTGTCCGTCCGCCTGAGGTGGTGACGGTCACCCGCGCCAGGGCGTCATCGGGGAAACGGGCTTCGATGGCGGGGTCGACGCACATTTCGATTCGGTCCGAGAGGACGAGCACCGCTTCATCGTTCAGACCGTCGCCAGCGATTTCAGGAACGCCTACCCGGCCGTGAACAAAGGCGCAGGCCACGGGAAACGGCAGGCTGTATTGCGCCTCTTCGGTGTTGGTCGGGCGCCGGGTGCCAAGTTGTGTGGCCGCCTCAAATGTCTCAATACGGACCGCGGTGATGTCATCGGGTGTCAGGTTGTGCTTTTTTCGGAGCTCGACGGCGCCTGCGACGGCGGGTTGCGCCCACCGGCAGCACGGGTGAAATTTGAAATAGACCCGCTCGATCCACCACTCGGCGCCGAGGGTCTGCATCGACCCGCGGTACTCGTCCGCAAAGAGCGTCGCGGGCATGCCCGTAAATCCGTGGGCCGCGAGTTGAGCGGCGATGACGCCCACAAACGCGCCCCAGTGGATACCGTCCTTGACCATAGCCGGGTGACGCACGCAATCCATAATGGGCGCGAGGGGTGCGTGGTATTCCGCGATGGCAAGCGCGTGTCCCGCCTCCCGGGGTCCGAGTCCGGCCAATCGTGCGCATGCGGCCGCGGCGCCGAGGCTCCCCCAGGATCCGGAACCGTGATAACTGGGCCCTCTGTGGGGATGGGCATGCCAGATCGTGCCGGCGCGCATCCCCACTTCGTAACCCACGACCACCGCGGCAAGAAAATCCGCGCCCGAAGCGTTTTGGGCCTGCGCCGCCGCAAGCGCCGCGGGGATGACGACCGCACCCGGATGACCCTTCGCCAGGCGGAACCCGTCGTCGACGTCAAGCGCGTTCGCCGCGCAGGCGTTTGCGAGGGCGGCGCCCGGGGCGCTGCCGATCTTTCCTCGTCCGGCGATCGTGGCGTCGTTACCCGGGAATGCTGTTGCGGCGTAGTCCGCCACAATATTCGCCGCGGGCGTGGCCAGGCCCGCAATGGTTGCCGCGAAGAGGTCCAGGAGGTTCCTGCTCAGCTGCGCCCGTACGGCTTCCGGAAAATCGCCGAATCGGGCGCTCGCGATGAAGTCGCTGATACCATTCTTCGCCATATTGATCGGGGCGGCCGGCTTCAATCGCTGAGGACCTGTTTTTCAATGTCCAGCCCCACCCGGCTGCTCCATGCAGCCAGCAGTTCTTTATACAGCGGACCGGGTTTACCGCTTCCGACCGGTATATTGTTGAACCTGGTGCAGGGGGCGATGCAGTATGGCGTGGTGGTCAGCCAGGCCTCGTCGGCGTTGGCGACGTCGTATGGCTGAAGGTCCTTTTCAATCCAGTCGATCCCGCGTTCGGCCGCAAGGTCCCTGACAGTGAGGAGGCTGACGCCCTGGAGTATGTTGCGCGTGGTTGGAGAGTAGACTGTGCGGTCCGCAACGATCACGAAGTTGGAGCCCGCGCACTCCGTGACGTTGCCGTCCAGGTCCAGAAGCAACGTAATCGCTTCAGGGTCTACCGCGTGGGTCTGCTGATCGGCCAGCCACCAGTGAAGACGGGAACGATTCTTGGATTTCGGATCCAGGCATTGGGGCGGGATGTGGCGCAGGGCGGGTGTGACCACGTGAGCGCCGGCCTCGAAGAGGTGACGCCAGACGCGAAAGGGCAGCGGAAAAGAGTGGATACAGACGGTTGGCGTTAGCCGGGCGCTACCCGCAGCGCTGCCGGCGTAGATCTCGTTTTCTCCAGGCGTGATGAAGTGTACGATGACCAGGTCGGCCCCGGGCTCGATCAGTGCCCGGTTCGCCCGAATGAGCTCCAGGGTCTTGTCGCGCATCCGGCTCCGCGAGAGCGGCGGTTGAATCCCGGCGTATTTGCACGACCGGTAGAGCCGGTCCAGGTGATCGTCCAGGCGAAACGGCGCCTGCGCGAACGTACGGGTCATTTCGGTGAGCGTGGCTCCAAGAATGATGCCCAGGTCGTAAATCCTGATTGCGGCCTGAGAGGCAGGCACGAAATCTCCGTTGAGATAGACGATGGGTTCCTTCATGTTCTCGCTCCAGCCGCCGGATTACCGGATAGACGTCGAAATCGGACAACCACTCGTCCATAATATAGCCGATGGGTGATGTCTAGACAAACGGAAAGGGGATTTTCGGGGGCAGGAGGAGGAAGGGATGATTCAGTGTAGAGGGCTTTTCTTGACCGCCAGCGGACAAAGAAACTACCTTTGGTATGAATGATGCCTCAGCTTTAAAGGGATCAAACGACCGAGACATCGATGGGCAAAAAACGATGATTGCGGAGGACGTCTCACTTCTGTTCGCCTTCTGCGTCTTGCAGCATTTCGGCTATCTTCTCCCTTCGGGCTCTTTCTTCCTTTTGATACTTCTCCAACTCCTCCATGAACGCGCTCATTTTTTCTTCGCGTCTTCTGCTGGAAGCTTCCAATTCCCTTAGATCCTTTATTGCTCTTGCTCTCGTTTTGGCCTCGCTCTCCGCGATCCACTTATCGGCAAGCTTCATCATTGCGCCCATGAAGTCGACTCCTTCTATGATGAGAAAGGATAGCGTAACGGAGAATATACCCGCCACATACAGATTCTCGACCAGGTCTTTTTCAGGCGGTCTATATCGATCTGTCAGTGTGAACAGGAAAATGAACAGATTCAACGCCCCAAAGAGAGCGCGGTCACTTACGCTCCAAATGGGCTCTCGTTCCATAATTTCCTGATTCTCGTGCGGGCGTTGAATTCATCGTATACAGAAAAAAAAAGTGCAATTGCAAACCTGAAGTCAAGGGATTTTTGGCATCCTTTAGCGAAACGAAAAACCGTGTGACAGCCGGTTTTTCGAGGATAGCCGGCCTGGAACCGCTTGTCTATGGCGTGACAGCGCCTCTCCGAAACGCGAGCAACCATAACAACCGAACAATGAGGGTTTGCGGAGAGGGAGTTGCGTGGGCATCTGCACGTCCCTAGAGGGATATTACAACCAGAGATTGCGATCGAGGCTGCGGTACTGAATGGCCTCCCCGACGTGCTGAGGTTTGATCTCCCCTTCCTCTTCCAGGTCCGCGATGGTGCGGCTGACTTTCAGGATGCGGTCGTAGGCGCGCGCCGACAGGCCGAGTTTCGTGATTGCCATTTTGAGAAGTTCTTCGCCCTTGCCGTCGATCTTGCAGTATTCACGGATTTCCGCGGGCCCCATGTGGGCATTGCAGAACAGGTGTTGTCTTTCCCTGAAGCGATGAAGTTGTACCTGGCGCGCCGCATTCACGCCTTCGCGAATGGCATCGGACGTTTCGCCGCCCGGTTCATCGGCGAGTTCAGTATAGTCGACCCCCGGAACTTCGATGTGAATGTCGATGCGGTCGAGGAGTGGACCGGAAATTCGGGACATATACCGCTGGATGATCGGCGGAGAACACGTGCATTCGTTCTTCGGATCGCCGAAGTACCCGCATGGGCACGGATTCAGGGCGCAGGCAAGCATGAACTGTGCGGGATAGGTCAGAGAAACCATGGCCCGGGCAATCGTGACGAAACCGTCCTCGAGCGGTTGGCGCAGGACCTCGAGGACGTGTTTTTTGAATTCGGGCAACTCGTCCAGAAAGAGAACGCCGTGGTGTGCAAGTGAGACCTCGCCCGGCCGCGGGTGAGGTCCGCCGCCGATCAGTCCGGCATCCGAGATGGTGTGGTGAGGGGAACGAAAGGGCCGTATCGCCACAAGGGTGGTCTCCGGGGGCAACAGTCCGGCCACGGAGTGGATCTTGGTGGCTTCAATGGCTTCGTCCAGGGTCAGGTCGGGCAGGATGGTGGGCAGGCGGCGGGTGAGCATCGTCTTTCCGGAGCCGGGCGGGCCGATCATGATGATGTTGTGGCCGCCGCTGGCAGCCACTTCCAGCGCGCGCTTGGCGTGAACCTGACCCCGGACATCACGGAAATCGATACGGTAGCTCAGGGCCTGGCTGAAGATCCGGTCGATATCCACCTGGAGCGAAGGCACTTCCCGATAACCCTCGAGGAAGTCCAGCGTCTCCATCAGGTCGCCCACAGGATGCACGTCGATACCGCCCGCGATGGCTGCCTCGCGGGCATTCTCGCGCGGGAGGATCATGCCCTTGTAACCTGCCTGGCGGGTCTCCACAGCCATCGGCAGGACGCCGCGGACGGGCCGGACGGCGCCGTCGAGCGCAAGCTCACCGAGAACGATGTATTGAGAGAGGATCTCGGGCGAGATGTCTCCGGAAGCCGCGAGGATGCCCACCGCTATCGGCAGGTCGAAGGCCGAGCCTTCCTTGCGGATATCCGCGGGCGCGAGATTGACGGTCACCCGGCGATTCGGAAAGGCCCTGCCCGAGTTCTTTATTGCGGCGGTTACGCGATCCCGGCTCTCCTTGACGGCGTTGTCCGGCAGACCGACCACCGAGAATGCGGGAAGCTGATAATCCAGATCGGTCTCGATGCGCACGACATAGGCGTCGATACCCAGGGTGGCGCAGCTCAGCACACGGGACATCATACGGGCCTCCTCGGAGATTGTCAGGAATGCGACTGAACTCCACGGAAGCGTGCTGTGCTGCAAGGAGTCCGGTTTGGATGAATTCCGACCTTCTCTGAGAAGGCAAAGGGCGTGCCAGAGGAACCGGGTACGGCTAACCTGCTGAACGGAAAAGAGATGGGGTTTAAAGCGGGGAAAGTGGCGCCCGCGGCAGGAAAGGGATGTTCAGAATTCGCCGAATGGATTGAACGATTTGTCGACCGTCCGGACCCGGTTGAATCCGGCGGCGCGCTGAAGGTGCCCGTCCGGGCTGCGGAGCAGTTCTGTTTGCGGACGGCTAGAGAGGCTGGTCCGGGTCAACGTCAGCCGCGTAGTCGACCGACGGAAGGCCGAATCCGAACAACTTGAGGAATTCCGCGCGGAAAACCTGAACATCCGAGATCGCTTCCAGATTTTCGGTCGTAACGGTCTGCCAGAGGGATTCGATGAGCGACTGTACGTCCGCCCTCAATTCCAGGTCATCGATGCGTATGCGCCCGCTCTCGTCCGTGGGTACGGACGGCCTCGCATAGATTCGATCTTTCAGAAGCCGGTACATCTGTTCGATACAACCTTCGTGGATATTCTTCTCCTTCATGACGTTGTATAGCAGCGAAATATAGAGCGATACCACCGGCACGGCCGCGCTGGACTGGGTGACCACGGCCTTGTTCGCGGAGATGTAGGCGCGTCCGTTTCTCTTCCTCAGCCGCGCGTCCAGTTCCCGGGCCGTGGCTTCGAGATGAATCTTCGCTTTTCCGATGGTGCCGTCGCCGTAGACCGGCCGGGTCAGCTCCGGTCCGATATAGGTAAACGCGACGGTGCGAACGCCCCGGGCAAGCACGTCTGCCGCTTCGAGAGCCTGAATCCACAGGTCCCAGTCTTCTCCACCCATGACGGCGACGGTATTGTCGATCTCGTCGTCCGTGGCCGGCTCGATGGTGACCTCCGAGACGACACCCGTGTGGATATCGACCGTCTTGCCCGTGTAAGGTTCGCCCACGGTTTTCAATGCGGAGGTGTGTTGCGCCCCCGTCCGGGGATGGGTGCGCCGCGGTGACGCCAGGCTGTATACGACGAGATCCACGTCTCTCAGGTCTTCCCTGATGACCGAGATGGTCTGTTCCTTGATCTCATCGGAAAACGCGTCGCCGTTGATGCTCTTCGAGTAATGGCCCGCGTTCCTTGCGGCCCTTTCGAATGCAACCGAATTGTACCATCCCGCGGAGGCCGTGCGATTCCTCAGGGCCGGCCTTTCAAAGAAAACACCCACAGTCCGGGCACCGCCGCCGAAGCAGGCCGCGATGCGAGCGGCCAGCCCGTAACCGGTCGAGGCGCCGACGACCAGCACATTCCGAAAGCCCTCCAACGGCGGCTGTTTCTCTACCCAGTAAATTTGTTCCTGTACACAATGTGCGCAGCCGACGGGGTGCGCAGTCGTACAGATGAATCCCCGGATTCTGGGTTTGATAATCATCAGACGGTCCTTTCCTTCGTTTCCGCGGGAGGTGGTTTTGTATTCCAGGGTGCAAGCGATTCAAAGGCCGCGGAGGCGCGCAGCACGCCCGCGTCGTCCCGCCAGCGTCCGACAATCTGCAGGCCGACCGGCAATCCGTCGCCCGCAAAACCGGCCGGAACCGTGGCCGCGGGCTGCCCGGTAATATTGAACGGGTACGTGAAAGCGGTCCAGCCGAGGTAGCTGGTTGGATGGCCTGCGATATCGACCGGATGGTCGTGCCCGGCGGTAAAGGCTGTAACGGGAAGTGTCGGGCAGAGAAACAGGTCGTAGGCGCTCATGAACTCACGCCATCCGTGGTAATAGTCATTGCGACGCGCGTACGCGGTTGCGAGTTGGGACCCGGAGACGGATTTCCCGCTTTCGATCACGGCGACAAGGCCGGAATCCAGGAGATCCCTGACGTCGTCCAGGTTGTCGTCGAACACGCCCGCGAACGATGCGGACCATATTGTGTGGGCGATATCCCAGGGATCCGGCAGTCCGGGATGGGCCTCTTCGACGTGACAGCCGAGTTCCTGAAACCGGGCAGCAGCCGCCGCCGCGATCGACAGGACTTCGGGGTGGACCCGGACATAGCCCAGATCCGGAGACCAGGCAACGCGCATACCGGCGATATCGCCTTCCATTTCCCGGAGGTAATCGGCGTCATCGGGAAGCGAGAGGCGGTCCATGGGGTGGGCGCCGGCCATGGCCGTGAGCATCAGCGCGGCATCCGTCACGGTACGGGTCACGGGCCCGGCGTGGGAGAGCAACTCCACCACACTGGCCGGGTACTGGGGAACACGACCCCAGGACGGCTTGAGTCCGTACAGGCCGCAGAAACCGCACGGGATGCGGATGGATCCTGCTCCGTCCGTTCCCTGGGCGACCGGTCCCATACCCAGGGCTACCGCGGCAGCGGCGCCTCCGCTGGATCCGCCGGCGGTACGGCCGTACATCCAGGGGTTGTGGACCGGTCCGTTGATCCGGTTTCCCGAGTCACCCTTCCAGCCGAGTTCGGGTGTGGTGGTTTTGCCGAGGAGGACCATCCCGGCGTTTGAGAGACGTTCCGCAAGCGGCGCATCGTAATCGGGCACCCAGTTCTTGTAAAGCAGGGACCCCCGGGCGGTGCGGATCCCTTTGGTGGGGGTGAGATCCTTGAGTGAGCCTGGGATGCCAGCCAGAATTCCGGGTTCTCCGCCCATATAAGCGCGTTCGGCGCGACTTGCCTCTTCCACGGCGCGTTCGTGAGTGACCGTCACGAAGGGGTTGAATGCAGGGTTCAGACGTTCAATCCGGTGCAGCACGGCCTTCGTGACATCGACGGGCGAGAGTTCCCGAGTTCGGTACAGGCGACGCAGTTCGACCGCCGGGAGATGGCAGAGATCGGCTGAATTCATCCTTCCTCCCCCGGTTTGGAACGTCGTGCGGCCCGGGCAGGCATCGATGAACGGAACGGGTAGCCCAGAAGCGCCGCCAACTGCGAGACCAGCCGGTATGAAATGCCCCACAGGACACGCCGTCGCGGTCCCGGCAGTTCGATCGTTGGAAAGCGACGTTCCTCGTTGTCGATCCTGAAGTTCCGTTCACGATGGCATGCGGCGTCGGCGAGTACGTTCAATTGCACCCAGAAAGCGTCCTTGACTTCGTGGTTTGGACGCAGCCGATCTCTGATTTCGACGTTGTAGACGAACCCCGATACGAGGATGGGAAGGGTCGCACCGGTGACGTCATCCAGTCGACCGAGATACTCAGCCGTCCCGAGATCCAGGCCGACTTCCTCCCGAGTCTCGCGCTCCGCGGCCATGCGCGCGTTCCCGTCGCCAGGTTCCACCCTGCCCCCCGGGAACGCGACGTGGCCCGACCACGGATCGCCATCGCGCTGCGAACGCTCGATAAAAAGCAGGTGAACCGCTTCCTGCTGTTGATGCAGGACCAATGCCACGGCGGCGCGGGCCCGGTCTCCGGATGCCAGACGCGGGTGATATCCGGCGAGATGCCGGCGGATCTCTGCAATCGAGGTCATGTCGGACCGGGCAGGCTGGCTATTTCCGGCTGCCCGCGATCTGGTCGTGAATCACCTGGCCGGCCTGATTCCGCGATACTGACTGTAGACGAGGAATCCCAGACCGAGACCCGCGTTGAGCAGCACGGGAATGCGATAAACGCTGACGACTTCGTATCTGAACACGGCTCCGGAGGCGCCTGCGGAAACGATCAGAAACGAAAGGGCGATAAGGGACCTGCAGATCGCCGGCGGTACAAACGTGGCGGTTACGATAGACAGGAGCGCCGAGTGGAAGATGAAGAAGCCGGCGTAGCCGTTTCGGACGGCCATGGCGAACTGCCAGTCGTACCGGTACGCCCAGACCAGGTAGACGTGGGCGACGGCAACCAGCGCAACCAGGGCGATGGCCGGGCGGCTGCACGTACCCCTGGCGGTGAGTACCAGATTCGCCGACAGCCCGAGATAGCCCAGAAAGGCAAGAAGAAACGTGAAGTTTTCGAGCGTCAAGACGTGGTCGTTTCAGGGGGCTGTTAAACGCTATATGGATGCATGAACCGGTGGACAACTTGCTGGCAGGAGGATGACCGTTTTGGCGATTTCGCCCGCGCAGGCGTCCGGGCCCCCGGCGCAAAAAGGCCTGCGGTTTGCATGAGACAAACGACTCTGACGCGAAACGGAATGTTCAAGGCGTGGGATTGAATCTGGGGGCGCGCCGGCGCAGGTGGATTGCCCGCGGAGTGTTCTGCTTCGTGTCGTTACTCTCCAGTATCAACGGGGTTTTTGATGCGATCGATCTTGTCCTCGCAGTACTTTTTGAATTTCCGGTCCCTGAGTCCCCTGGAGTAGTTTTGAATCGCTTTTTCCTTCCATCCCTGGGGCCGCCACGCGTCGTATACGTCGCCCATGATGACGTACGCCGGTACGCCGTACCTACTACGGTCCCGCGCGGCTCTTCTGGCGTAGTTGAGGGCGTTCTGGTATTGTTTGAGTTCGAAATAGGCGACCGCCGCCCGGTACTGGGCTTCGCTGTCCCTGGAGTTCAACGCGAGCGCCTGCTGATACGCGGACACGGCGCTCCTGTAGTTCTTCCCCAACGCATGCGAGTATCCCAGTGCCGTATAGATTCTGACTTTGTCTCTGTTGGTTGGCGCCACCGCAACGCCTTTTCTAAGGGTAGCGACGGCCTTGGAATGTTGTTTTGTTTGATTGTACACAAGGGCCAGGCTGCGGTACGCGTTGATATTCTTTTTGTCTTTGTTATTGGGATCGCTATCGATCGCCCGGCTGTAACT
The DNA here is from genome assembly GCA_028874335.1 of Gemmatimonadota bacterium. Taxonomy (GTDB): domain Bacteria; phylum Latescibacterota; class UBA2968; order UBA2968; genus JAAXHE01. The sequence continues at coordinate 15,136 of JAPPJY010000068.1, forward strand.
CCGGATCGCCCGGCTGCTTCTCTTGGTGAGCCGAAACAGATCGCCCAGCTGCCGATGGGCCTTGGCGTACGTGGGGTTAAGCTCAACAGCTGTTGCAAAGGCAGTCTCGGCCTGCTTGATCTTGCGCGCGTTTCTGGCAGCCAGACCCAGATTGTAGTAGTTGGTGGCATCCGTGGGATCGAGCTGGGTTGCGTTTTCGTATTCCTCTATCGCTTTCCTGTAGTTCTTTCTGAGCAGATGCTCCCTGCCCTGCCTTGAATAGGCCGCTTTCAGGAGATTTCGTGCATTGCCGTTCTGAAAATTGCCGTCGAGATTCAGCACGGCCTTGAACGCGGCCTGCGCGTCCTTATATCTTTTCAGGTTGTAAAAAAGGTTCCCCAGTTCATAATGGGCTTCGACGTAATCCGCCTTTACCGTGGTGGCCATTCGAAAATTGGCGATGGCCTTCTCGGAATCCTTGAGCTTCTGGTAGGTCTTGGCCATGCCTCGATAGGCCTGGGCATTGTTGCCATCCAGCTTGACGGCGTCTTCAAACGCCTGGAGGGCCTGCTGATAGCGCCTTTTCTCGAAAAGGGCCTGACCGTCGTTGTATTTTTCCGCCGATTCGGGAGCGACTTGAGCCCACGCGGGCTGGCAGAATAGAAGGCTGAAGACCAGAAGCAAAGACTGTCGACAACGCATATCAGGTGATCCTCTCGAGAATACAGGTTGATGGAAACGTGGTTTTACGAAAGTTCAATATTGGCAAATCCCGGGATAATGTCAAACGCCTCGGACATGCGGAAAGGCCACCACCGGTTGTGTGATGGCCTCCGTCGAGCTTGAACTGCCCTGTCCGGGTTCAATCGTGCAACTTGAAGGCGATACGCTGGGTCATCCAGACATTCACGGGCTTGTCATTCTGTATGGCAGGCTTGAATACGAACTGTCTGACCGCATCGATGGCCGCCTGCCTGAAGATCTCCTGGCCCTTCAATATCTGTACCTTGTCCGTCCGGCCGTCTCTGCGCACCATGAACTTGACGAAAACATTGCCCTCCAACCCGGCTTTGCGGGCGATCTCGGGGAATTTGGGCTGGACCCCCTTGATCAGTTCCGGTTTTTCCTCCACGCTCCAGAACTCCATCACTTCTTCTTCCATCGGCGCTTCGGTAGCGCCCGGAGGCGGGGGCGGCAGGTCTACGGGGGCCTGATCCAGGTCGAGGTCGGTCGTTTCGATGGTCACGTCGTCGGGTACATCGTCGCTTTCGGTTTCAACCGGCATGGCCGGCCGTGGAGGCGGGGGCGGCCGCTGAATCTGGCGCGTTTCCGGGATTTCCTCCATCTGGATGATGATCTGGTCCTTCTTCCCCGCCGAAGCCCGTATATCGAACGTGGGAAAAAGGATCGCCATGATCAGGTGCAGTGCGCAGGAGATCCCGACCGACGTCCAGAAGACTTTCGGATAACGCCGCCTGAGATCGTGTTCAGGGTACTTCCTCCGGACGATATCCTTCCCTCTGATATAGGCCATATGCGTTACCTCTCTCGATCGGTGGCAAAGTTGACGCGGAGGGCGTCGGCTTTGCGCAGTTCCTCGATCACTTCGGACACCAGCCCGTAGGGCGCCCGCGTATCGCACTTGAGTGAGACGATCAGCCGCGGGTTCTGCACGCGGCGTTCGTAGAAGATGGGAGCAACCTGGTTGACCTGGGCGATCTTGTCGTCTATGTAGACCTTCCGGTCCGCGGAAATCCAGACGTAGGAAATATGGCGGCGCGTCTTGATTTCCTCGACCTTTTCAGCCCTGGGCAATACGATCCCCGTGACCCGGTAGCGGACGAATACCGTCGTGACCATGAAAAAGATCAGGAGGAGAAAGGCGATATCCGCCATTGAACCGGTTGGAATGGAGGTATGTACCCCTGATTTTTTTGAAAAATCCGCCATGCTGAGAACTCCTGTTGCCGGACGAACCTACTTTTCCGGGGATGCGAGAGAGATCCGTGTTGCACCCGAAAGCTTGATCTCATCCAGAACGTCTATGAATGCGTTATAGGGCGTCTCTTCGTCCGCCTTGAGGGAAACGATCAGCTTGTCGTTTTCGCTCAGCCGCCGCTCGATGTCGGCGCGCAACTGCCCGAGGGGAACTTCCTGTTCCAGGTTGATGAGGATATCACCAGCGGCATTCACCCAGACGTTGCAGATGTTCTTTTTCTGGATTTTCTTGTTTTCTCCGGCGGGCGGTAACTGCATGCCAATGCCCTTGTCCTGGTTCATTGTGGTGGTGACCAGGAAGAAGACAATCAGCAGAAAGGCGATGTCCGCCATCGACGAAGTCGGGATTTCGGGATTGGATTTGTTCCGCCTTGCCAACTGTGGCTTGTTCGCCATGGCTTATTCTCCCGCGGGCGTATCGTAGCCGGCCTGGATCAGTTCGTCGATGAACTGAGAGGAACTCTCCTGCATATCGATGATGATCTTGTCAATCTTGGAGACGAAGAGGTTGTGCAACGCCTGGATCGGAATGGCGATGACCAGTCCGGATGCGGTGGTGATGAGCGCTTCGGAAATACCGGCGGCCACAATGCTGGGCTCGACGTCGCCGGCTTTCGCAATGGCGTCGAAGGCGCTGATCATACCGCTCACCGTCCCGAGGAACCCGAGCAGCGGAGCGATATTGGCTACGGTGGACAGCCAGACCATGCCTTTCTCCAGGAACGCCATTTCGATGGCGCCGGATTCTTCTATCGCTTTCTCGACGTGTTCAAGCCCCCGGTCCAGGCGGAGAAGGCCGGCATGGAGAACCGAGGCGACCGGACCCCTGTGACTTGCGCAGACCTCGGCCACGCCTTCCGGCCCCCGCTGCTTGAGCGCTTCCTGAACCGCGGTGAAAAACTCCCGCGTGTCGATGGACGAACGCCAAAGCGACCAGAAACGTTCAATACTGACCGCAATACCGAAAAGCAGCATAAGCAGAAGCGGGTGCATGAAGGGCCCGCCGTTTACATAAAGTTCAACCATGCCTCAATCCCCCAGTTGATGTGAATGTTCGCTACGGATGGAAAAGCGCAGACCGTTGCCAATCGGCCACGGTTGATATACGGATCCCGGACTGCCGGCAAGCCAGGAAACCTGAAGTTTGACGGGACGAAAGAACGGAGAATCCGTCGTTTGCCCGGAGACCGGCGCGACTCATTTCTTCCCTTCGATATCTACCTCCTCCTCCTTCTTCTTTTTGAAGAATTCCAGTCTCTTCTTCTCCTCCTCGGACATCGGAGGGTTGATTTCATCGATCATCCGTTTGGCGTTTCCGGCCCAGAGCGGATCCTTGTGGGCCCTCCTGAACCATTTCAGGGCGTTGACGGAATCCCGCGCGGCATTGGATTTCTTCCACTTCCTGTAATGGAACTCGCCCCTCATGTAGTTGAATTTTCCGTTTCCCGGATCCAGTCTGAGCCCTCTGTCGACCAGACTGATTTCGCCTGTCAGATCGGCCAGTTGCTCGACGACGCTGAGGTTGTCGGACTGGAGCCTGAACATCTTTCTCAGGATGTCGATTTGAAACCGTCTGGATTTGTTCAGCTGTTTCCCGAGGTTGAGCAACTGATCCAGGTAAAGAAAGTCTTCCGGGCTGTGTGCGTGGAGTTTCTGATATGCGTCGAACGCCTTCTGGACCATACCCATGCGGACGTACAATCTGGCGAGATTGTCTAACGTCGTATAATCTTCGGGATTTATTTCCAGCAGCCGCTCCATCTCCTTGAGGGCTTCGTCTTCGTCGCCCATATACAGGGTGAGCTTTGCAATCGCATCCTGGACGTCCGGATTGTCCGGTTCCAACTGACCCCAGCGTCGGGTATGCTTCAGCGCAGAATCGTAATCCTCTATCTCTATATAAAGTGCGACCAGTTGATGCAGGTATTGAATCTCCTGTTCCGGTTTTTTCGCGAGGGCGAGAAGCTTTTCGTATACCTCGATGGCCTCCTCGAGCATCCCTTCCTGTACGTAAAGCTGACCGAGGTAGTATAGCGCGTTTCGCGCATTGGGGCCCGCGGGATTCAGTTCAATTGCTTTGTTGAACCAGGTAATGGCGTCCTCGGGTTTTTCCGTCTCATTGTACAACTTGCCCAGATAGTATGCGGTCTGGGCATTCCGCGAATTGAAGTCCCATGACTTCGACAGTTGCACCTGGGCGTCGTCGTACTGTTTGTTATCCAGATACCGCTTGCCGAAATAAACATGCTTCCTTGACATCGCCCCCGAGTCCACGGGCGCTTCGCGCGGCTTGTGTTTATCCTTTTTTGACTTTCTTCTGGCCTCGACCGGCGAAAACAGGCCCAGGAACAGAAAACCGCAGAGAATGATTACGATGCCGTCCGAAGGCCTGAATATCATGAAAGCAACTCCTCGACGATACAGCCACGCCGCACCGTCGATTCAGCGTAAATCGCTGGTACCAAGACGCATAGACACATGTAACACTTAGAAACATAGAAATCTAACGAATAGGAAATTGGATGTCAAGGCAAAATCCATACCTGTTTATTGCGATTCTATTACGAATTGAAGGCACGGCGAGGCGAAGGACAGGACCGAAACGCCCGCCACGCAATGCCCGCCAGATGCCGGTTGACACAATCCGGGTAATCCCGTATATTGGAGGACTCTTCAGATGGACGGACTATCCTTGCAGCCGCACCCGGAGCTTCGCATGCGCAACAGAATCTCGGCACACCTGCTCGCCGTCATGGACAGGTCTTCGCCGCCCGCGATGACCTGCGCGCGGCGGCCGCGCCCGAACTGGTAACGGGAAGTTGTGCAGACCCCTTGGCACGTACGTCAAGGGGTTTCCTGTATCCGGATACGACGTGACGGCATCGCGAAAATGCGCCGGATCAACTAACCTCAATTCCGCAAAAGCCGCAACGCGGCACCGTGACGAAACCCTTCGAAACAGGCCGAAATGGTCGTCATGAAGGACATTTTTTCCGTTCACGTCCAGTGTCCTGGTGTATCCTGGTAATCAGCAGTCTAATCGCCTTTTTAGCTGACACATATTCGAATTAACGTCCTCGAAAAATGAGGAATCAAGGTTAAACACAGGGAGACGTCAATGGACAGATCCACGGAAAAAATCGCCAAAGAGGGACTGACGTACGACGATGTGCTGCTGATTCCCGGAAAATCCGAAGTCCTGCCCAATCAGGTGGATCTGACCACGCAGCTCACCCGCAGGATCAGGTTGAATATCCCCCTGGTCAGCGCCGCCATGGATACGGTTACCGAAGCCCGTCTCGCTATCGCACTTGCCCAGGAAGGCGGCATCGGAATTATACACAGGAATCTGTCTATCGAAGAACAGGCCGAAGAGGTGGCCAAGGTGAAACGATCGGAAAGCGGTATGATCGTCGATCCGCTGACGCTCTCGCCGGACAACTATATCCGGGAAGCGCTCGAGATGATGTCCAAGTATCGGATTTCCGGAGTGCCGATCGTTGACGGCGGCAAGAGGCTTGTGGGCATCCTGACCAACCGGGACCTCCGGTTCGAGAAAAACGTGCACAGGAAAGTGTCCGAGGTCATGACGCACAAGGGGCTGGTGACGGCCCGGTTGGGCATTTCCCTGGAGGAAGCACAGGAGATTCTCCAGGAACACCGAATCGAAAAGCTGCCCGTGGTCGACGACAAAGGCGTCCTCAAGGGCCTGATTACAGTTAAGGATATCGAGAAGAAGATACAGTACCCGCATGCATGCAAGGACAGACTCGGAAGGCTACGGGTGGGCGCCGCGGTGGGAGTGGGAGGCGATCTGGAAACCCGTGTCGGAACGCTAGTCGACCGGGACGTGGATGTGATCGTCGTGGATACGGCGCACGGCCATTCACGCGGCGTTCTCGAAGCCGTGGAACGCATCAAGAATGCCTTCCCGCAAACCGAAGTGATCGCCGGGAACATCGTAACCGCCGAGGCGGCGCGGGACCTGGTTCTGGCCGGAACGGACGCGGTCAAGGTGGGTATGGGGCCATCGGCGAGTTGCACGACCCGGGTCATCGCCGGAGCCGGCGTGCCCCAGGTATCGGCCATCATGGACTGCGCCGACGTCGCGGAAAAGGCAGGCGTCCCGGCCATCGCGGACGGTGGAATCACCCAGTCGGGAGACATTACCAAGGCCATCGCGGCGGGCGCGAATTCCGTGATGATCGGATTCCTCTTCGCGGGTACGGACGAGAGTCCCGGAGAAACGGTCATCTACCAGGGACGGACCTTCAAGGTGTACAGGGGTATGGGTTCTCTGGGCGCGATGCAGCGTGGAAGCAGGGACAGATATTTCCAGGGAGGCGTCGAAGCCAACAAGCTGGTTCCCGAGGGTATCGAAGGGCAGGTACCCTACAAGGGATCCGTCTCAGGGTTCATCTATCAACTCATCGGCGGGTTGAGGGCGGGCATGGGCTATTGCGGTACGAGAACCATTGCTGAACTCCGCAGGAACGGTCGATTCGTGAAAGTTTCGTCGGCCGGCGTCCGGGAGAGTCACGCGCACGACGTGTCGGTTACGAAAGAGGCGCCGAACTATCGGCTGGAGTAAGATTCAGGCGGCGGGCAGGCACACGGCAGATGGTACGATACCATCTGCCGTTTCACATGGGAATCCCGCGTGGACCGGGGGGCGACCGTGCAGATCGATATCGAGGAAATCCGGAACGGGTTTCCGGTGACCCGGAACTGGATTTATATGAATCACGCCGGAATAGCGCCGATCTCACTGAGCGTCTACCGCGCAATGGACGGCATGCTGCAGGACGTGACCCGCAACGGCATGGCGAACCTGCCTGAATGGGACGACGTATGTTCCCGGACTCGGGAGTCGGCCGCACGTCTGATCGGCGCGGACGCATCGGAGATCGCCTTCGTCAAGAACACGTCCGACGGGATCCTGATTGCAGCCAACGGGTTGCCGTGGCGCCAGGGCGACAACGTCGTCATACCCGATCGGGGATTCCCGGCCAACGTCTTTCCGTGGCTGAACCTGCGGCCGCAGGGGGTAGAGGTCCGGCGCGTTCCCGAGGTTGACGGCCGTATCCCGCTGGACGACCTGTTGAATGCCGTGGACGACCGGACACGCGTGCTTTCCGTAAGCTCGGTGGAGTTCGCAAGCGGATACCGCCACGACCTCCGGGAAATCGGCCGATTCTGCAGGGCGCGGGGCGTCCTCTTCTTCGTGGACGCGATTCAGAGCCTCGGGGTGCTGCCCCTGGACGTGACGGACGCCGAAATCGACTTTGTATCGGCCGACGCACACAAATGGCTTCTGGGTCCGGAAGGAATCGGCGTCTTCTATTGTTCACACCGCGCCCGTCCGCACCTTCGAGTGGTGAATCTGGGTTGGGCGAACGTGGTGGAACCGAGGGATTTCCTGTCGTACGATACCACGCTGTTGCCCGATGCGCGGCGATTCGAATGCGGCACGTTGAATACCGTGGGCATCCATGGGTTGAGGGCCGGCCTCGATCTCCTCCTTCGCATTGGCATCGAAAGCATCGAAGCGAGGGTTTTGTCGTTGACCGACCAACTCTGCGCCGGGCTCGAGGAAAAGGGCTGCCGGGTGGTGAGTTCGAGGGCTCGCGGCGAAAAGTCGGGCATTGTGGTGTTCCGCCATTCCCGGACCGATACGCAATCGATTTTTCAGAAGCTGTCCGACGCACGGGTCGTTTGCGCGATACGGGGAGGAGGCATCCGGCTGTCGCCGCATTTCTACAATACGGAAGAGGAAGTCGATCGTGTTCTGGATGCCATTCCGTAGTGGCAACGGCGAAAACAGCTTTCAGCGATCAGCTCTCAGCCGTCAGCGAAGGGCGAAAACCAAAATCAAAACCCACATCTCCCCAAATTCCCTGCCTACGGCGTGTACCTTAAAAGCGGGGAGACGGAAGACGGAAGAGGGGAGAGGACCACACACGGAACCCGAGATGACAAAGAATGCGGACGGCGAGGTTCAGGATCTGCTGGACTCACTGAAAAACGCTGTGATGACGGGAGATTCCGCGGCATTGGAGCAGATCCTGGCGGAGGACGTGTGCGCGTTTTTTTCGGGAGGAGACGCACCGGTGCGCGGCAGGGACGCGGTGCTGGCGACATGGACGAGACACTTCGAGCGCTGGTGCGACGTACGAATCGAACGGAGGGATACCGTGTCGGAAACGCGGGGAAACGTGGCCTGGTGTCAATTCCTGTGGGACGGCGAAGGCAGAATGGGTGCGCATCGCTACAGGCTGGAAGGCGAGCGGTGGACCGTCGTCCTGCGACGTGAGAATGGGTGCTGGCGGTTCGTGCAGATGCATTCGTCCCTGCCATACAGGGATTGGGAGGCGCACCGGACGGAGTGAACGTGGTGGAGCAAATGCCCGAGACCATTCTGCAGTTCGGTGGAGGCAGTTTTCTCCGGGCGTTCGCCGACGTGTTCGTGCACGAGGCGAATGCGCGGGGTGAGGCCGTGGGGCGCATCGTCGTCGTGCAGTCCACCGAGGGCAACCGCGCGGCGCTGCTGAACGCGCAGGGCGGGAAGTATCACGTGGTCTTCAGGGGATTGGCGGATGGCGAGGAAATCGACAGAACGCTCGCGGTTCGCAGTATAAGCCGGGCGCTGATCGCGAAATCGGAATGGGCACAGGTGATTCAGGTTGCCCGATCGCCGGAATTGCGCATGGTTATCTCGAATACCACCGAAGCCGGATACTCGCTCATTGACAACGATGATCCCGAAACACCCCTTTCATTCCCCGCCCGGCTGCTTTGCGTTCTCAAAGCCCGCTACCAGGCCGGCCTTCCGGGTCTGACGGTGTTGCCCTGTGAACTGGTGGAGCCCAATGGCGATCTGCTTCGGGAACTGGTGCTTGGCCAGGCCGAAGCCTGGCGCCTGGATGCCGGGCTTCAGGATTGGATTCGCCGGGATGTGCGATGGGTGAACACGCTGGTGGATCGAATCGTCAGCGGCAGGCCTGACGCGCACCCGCTACTGGCGGCGGACGGGCTGCTTACGGCGGCAGAGCCGTTTGCTCTATGGGTGGTCGATGCGCGGGCGGGAGATCTCTTCAATCACCCCTGCATCCGGTTCGTTTCCGATGTTCGGCCGTACGCATTGCGGAAGGTGCGCATCCTGAACGGTACGCATACGGCCCTGGTATGCAAGGCGCTTCCGATGGGACTGCGTACGGTTCGTGAAGCGGTCGAGGACCCGGCGATCAGCCGGTGGTTGAGGCGCCTGGTTTTCGAGGAAATCGTACCGGCGCTCGAGCACGTCGTGGAAGATGCCGGGCCGTTTGCCGAACACGTCCTGGAGCGGTTCGCGAACCCCTTTCTGGATCACAGGCTCGAGGATATCGCGCTGCACCACGAAGAGAAGGTGAGGGTGCGCCTGATGCCCAGCTATGAGGCGTTTTTGGAGGCATTCGGACGGCCGCCGGAGTTGCTGGGTGAAATACTCGCCGCTTACCGGGACGCATGGCGATGATAGAAAGGAATTCGTATCGCGAGGCCGTATCGCTATCCGGCTTTTGCTGACGGCTGATTGCTGACAGCTTGACTTTGTATCAAGTCAAAGGAGGTGTTGATGGATAAGGCGGCGCTTCTGGGCGGGACGCCCGTCCGGTCCGAAACGTTTCCGTCCTGGCCGCAGTCGGACGGGCGTGATCTGGATCATCTGCGCGAAGTCCTGGAAACCAGCCTCTGGGGCGGCACCATTCACGGCCCGAGGGTGACCGCGTTCTGCGATTCATTCGCGAAGTTTTCGGATGCTCGGCACGGCGTGGGGATGGGCAGTTGCACGGCCGGGCTGGAGTTGTCCCTGAGGGCATTCGGCGTCGGACCGGGAGACGAAGTGATCGTCCCGGCCTACACGTTCATCGCCACGGCGCTGGCGCCCCTTGCGATTGGAGCGGACGTTGTTTTCGTGGATATCGACCCCCGGACGTTCTGCATAACGCAGGAGTCAATAGAGGGGGCGCTATCCTCGCGCACGAAAGCCGTGATTCCCGTTCACTTCGCCGGACACGCCGCGGACGTGGAAGGAATCCGGTCGATGGCGGACCGGCAGGGGCTGAAGGTCGTATGGGACGCGGCCCATGCGCACACGTCCGGGTGGCGGGGCAGGATGCTGGGCGGCCTGGGCGACGTGGCGGTTTACAGTTTCAACCACGCCAAGAATCTGACGTGCGGCGAGGGAGGGATCGTAACCACAAACGACGAAGGGCTCGCGGATTTTCTGAAGTTTACGTTATCCACGTTCGGAAGGAAGAAGGGCCGGCCATGGTACGAACATCACCACCTGGGGTTTTCCGATCCGCTGACGGAGTTTCAGGGCGCCATTCTGCAAGCGCAGTTCGAGCGGTTGGACCAACAGAGCCGCAAGCGCGAGGAGAATGCCAGGCTGCTGATTCGAGGCCTGTCCGAGATTGAAGGGATCGATCCGCCGTATGTATCTCCCGACGTCACGCGCCATGGCTGGCACGTGTTTGTGATGACCTATAATGGAGACGCATTCGACGGGCTGCCCAAAGAGACGTTTCGCAGGGCGCTCGAAGCCGAGGGAATCCCGAACGGAGGGTATACGTATCCGTTGTATGACAATCCGATGTTCAACCTGGAAACGGGCGAGGTCGCCGGAGCACAGGGCAGGTGTCGCGTGATGCCCTGTCCGGTGAGCGAGTGGGCGTGCCGGGACGGCGTCTTCAATGTATCCCAATCGATGTTGCTGGATGAACCCGACGGGATGAACGATATTGTGACAGCGATCGAGAAGGTGAAAGCCAATACCGGCGATCTAATGGATTGGAAGGAATAAGCCATGGCCGAGACGGCAGCCCTGACGCTGTCCCAGCGGTTTCACTTCGATACGTACGGTTACGTCCTGCTGGAAGACGCGTTGACGCCGGACCAGGTGGAACGCATGAAGGCGGCGCTCTACCGGCTGAAGGCCAATCCGGCGGCCGCACCACGTGTCTACATGCGTCCCAGGGGCGATCATCATGTGCTTTTTGGAAACCTGGTGGAATTCGATCCCTCGCTTCTGGAATATGCGGCCCATCCGGGTCTGGTCCCGCTCGTGGAAGAGGTGGTGGGAGGCGCGGTGCGGCTGGAGGAGACCGAGGCGATCATCAACCGTCGGGATCCGGATGCGGACCTGGATCAGCTTCGCAGGCGCCGGACCAATCCAACGGGGTTTCACAGGGGAACAACCGCAACCTGGGGCTGCTACACGGAGCAGGAACGGTACCACTGTATCTTCGTGAAAACGCTCGCCTACCTGACGGACGTGGGACCGGACGATGGAGGCACATGCCTGATTCCGGGCAGCCACCGGCTCACGTGGCCGCGCGAATAAATGATCCGGGCGGCCACGGACGACGAGCGGCTGATCCACCAGGTCGAGGCCAGGGCAGGTTCCGTACTCCTGTTCGGCGAGTCGCTGATCCACAGCACCACGGCAATTCGGAGTGACAGGGAGCGGGTGATTCTGGTCGCCGGCTACACGCCCCCGATGATTCGGGAGTGGATGGACAACGAGGTGAGCCCCGAATTCGTCGCCACCCTGCCCGAAGCAATACGACCGCTCATCTCCGGCAGCGACAGCTGGAACTGGCGGCGAAATTATACGCAGTAGAAACGACCTTTCGAGGAGTTCTCGCAATGACGGACAAGCGTGTATTTGTAGGGGACCTGACCCGGACCGAATTTCGACAGCGGATGGAATCGGGTGAGATTGAGGCGGCGATCGTGCCGGTCGGCGCCACCGAACAGCACAATGAACATCTGGCGATGATTCACGATGCGTTTCACGTTACCCACGTTGCGGAACAGGCGGCCATACGTCTACATCCCCGGGTCGTGGTGGCGTCTCCCGTAAGCATCGGCGTATCGGAGCAATGGATGGCGCATATCGGGACCCTGACGGTGCGGCCCGAGATCTTCTGCGAGTACGTTTACGACGTGTGCGATTCACTCAGGCGGGCGGGTATCGGAAATATCCTCATTCTGAACGGCCATGGCGGGAACGTGAAACCGATCATGCGCCGCATAGACGAATACCGGGAACGCCTGGGTCTGAATCTGCGGTTTCAGTCGTACTGGGACGTGTGCGATCCCGCGCTCGTCTTTTCAACCATGGAGGCCAATCGCCTTCCCGGTCACGCCTGTGAATTCGAGACCTCGACGATGATGGCGCTTGCGCCGGAACGTGTACACGCGGCGCTTATGGTCAATGAGGCTGCGAAGCTGGCAACGAAGGAAAAAGGAGAAATGCTGATCGGGCACGCGGTTGCGGGTGTGGCGGACGTGCTGGACAAGATGATCGCGGGCGAAACAGTGGACAAGCCTCCGGTCACGTTCGCGGAGGGACAGCGGATTCACATGGTGACCGGCGACCCGGTTTAGGTGACAGGACGCGTTGCGTGGCAGCCTCGGGGTCATCCGAAAAACTGAAACCGACCCGGGACTCAAGATTTATTCAACGTCAAGATGATAGTGACAGCCGTCCCGATGTTGGCAATGAGAACCGTAGTCAGCAGGCCGACAAGCCACCTGAAGTTGCTGTTGATTCGATTTTCGATATTCGTAAAGCGGTTGTCGATGTTGTTCAATCGGTTGTCGATAGTATTCAATCGGTGGCTGATCTGTTCGACAATCGCTTCCAGGGCGGCGACTCGGCTTTCAACGGAGGGGACGTTTATAGGTTGTCCTTTCTGCGGGCGATAGGCGGCCAGTGTATGGCCGTCACCTGTGTTAAACCTCAATTCGACTATAATCAGGCGAACCGAAAAAATGGAGCCGCCCGGGGGGTTCGAACCCCCGACCTACGGATTACAAATCCGTTGCTCTACCGCTGAGCTAGGGCGGCCCGGGTTCACCAACTGATATTCCGTGTCTGTAAAAGGCAAGGACGCCACATGCGGCCCGGAAGGCTGTCGCCGTCCGTCAGGAACGTTTCCACACCGTCCCTTCCGGTGTATCCTCGAGCATATAACCCATTTCCGCGAACCGGTCCCGAATCTCGTCCGCCCGCGCCCAATTCCGCTCCTTCCTCGCCCGGTCGCGTTCCGCGATCAATGCCACGAGTTCGCCCGGAAGCTCCTCCTCACCACCATCCTCGGGTGTGGTAAAGAACACCCCCAGCACCTGATCGATCTCATCCAGAAAGCCGTCAATGCTGCGGGCGCCGTCCCGGTCCAACCGTCCGTCACGGATCAGATCGTCCGCGGCATTCACCATACCAAAAACGGCGCTCATCGCACGGGGCGTGTTCAGATCGTCATCCATGTGCCTGACGAATCCCTCATGCGCCGTTTCAAGCAAGGGTTCGGGGTCTTCTCCGCCGCCTGACCTCGTGACCTCACCCAGCCTGCGTCTGAAATTGTCCAACCTGCGCATGGTACTCCTTGCGGCGTCGAGCACTTCCTTTGAGAAATTGAACGCGGTTCGGTAGTGGTTGCTCACCACAAGGTACCGGAAGGCACGCGCGTCATCGGGCGAACTCACGATATCGCGGACCGTCAGGAAATTGCGCAGGCTCTTGGACATCTTCTCGTCTTCCACATTGATGTGCGCGCCGTGCAGCCAGTAATTGACGAAGCGCTTGCCCGTGACCGCCTCGCTTTGCGCGATTTCATTCTGGTGGTGCGGAAAAATCAGGTCCACCGCCCCGGCATGGATGTCGATGGTTTCCCCCAGATATTTGATGGACATGCACGAGCACTCCATGTGCCAGCCCGGCCTTCCCGTTCCCAGATCCGTTTTCCAGAAAACGTCACCGTCTTCCGGCTTCCACGCCTTCCACAGCACGAAGTCCCTCGCGTCTTCCTTGTCGTACTTATCGGTATCCACGCCGCTGGCGCCTGCCTGTAAACCGGACACATCCAGTTGGGCCAGTTCCCCGTACGAGGGAAAGCTCCGTATCGAAAAATAGACGGATCCTTCATGTACGTACGCATGCCCGTCTTCGATCATCCGCGCGATCATCTCCACCATTTCCGGGATGTGATCCGTCGCCCGCGGATAGCGATCGGCCGGCAGCACATTCAACGTTTCCATGTCCTCGAAAAAGGCCGCCGTATACCGTTCGGTGAGCGCTTTCAGCGTCGTCTCTTCATCACGGACCTTCCCGATGATATTGTCGTCCACGTCGGTGATGTTCATCACGTGATCAACCCGATATCCGCGATACGTCAGATAGCGTTTGATCAGGTCGAAGACGATAAACGTCTTGAAGTTTCCGATATGGGAATAATCGTGAACCGTAGGACCACAACTGTAGAACGTGACCCTGCCCGGCTCGATCTCTTTGAATTCCTCTTTTTCCCGGGTCAGACTGTTGTAAAACCGAATGGACATTGACGGTTCCTCGCTGCCGTATTCCAGCGATCCGGCGCGTGCGGCTAGACGGACGTCTTCAGGCGCTGCTCCCGACGGTGTCGTTCGAACGCGAGCTGAATCAGGCGGTCGATCAGTTCCGTGTAGGAAATCCCGGTCGCTTCCCACAGTTTCGGATACATGCTGATCCGTGTAAAGCCCGGAATGGTGTTGATTTCGTTGACAAGCACCTCGTCCTCGCCGCGCAAAAAGCAGTCAACGCGCGCCATTCCCTCGCAGCACAGCGCCTTGAATGCCTGAATTGCGAGCGTCTGCACCCTGTGAACGACCGCGTCGGGAAGGTCCGCCGGAATCACCAGTCCGGCGCCGTGTTCGTCGATATACTTCGCTTCGTAGGTGTAGAACTCATGATTCGGTACAATCTCTCCGGGAACCGATGCGACCGGGTCGTCGTTGCCCAGCACCGATACCTCGATCTCCCGTCCTGCCGCTTCCGCCTCCATCAGAATCTTGCGGTCGTAACGAAAGGCAAGCTCGACGGCATCGACGAACATCCCTCGATCGTCCACCCGGCTCACGCCCACAGACGATCCCATATTGGCCGGTTTTACGAATACGGGCAGTCCCAGCCGGTCGACGACGGCATCGTATTCAATATCCGCACCGGAACGTGAAAACGCCAGAGAATCAGGGGTGGGAATGCCGGCCTGGCGCAGCAGGCGTTTCATAACGTCTTTGTCCATGGCCACGGCCGAACCCAGGACACCCGCGCCTACGAAGGGAATATCTGCCAGTTTCAACATCCCCTGGATGGTGCCGTCCTCTCCGAACGGTCCGTGCAGAACGGGAAACACGACGTCCAGCGCCTCGAGCCGCTGATTGTCGGATGAACGAACGAGCTGTGCGCCGCCGGCGTCCCTCTGCACCAGCGTTACACCTTCGTCCGCGTCCCCTACTTTCAGCGCCGGGAGGGAGGAGCCGGCGGCCTCAATGTAAAGGCGGGACGGTGTACTCAGGTGCCACCTTCCTCTCCGGTCGATTCCGATCAGTACCACATCGTATTTACTGCTGTCAATTGCTTCTACGACGTTTTTGGCGGACTCCAGCGACACTTCGTGCTCGGCGGATTTTCCGCCGAATAGCACGCCGACGCGGATCTTTTCGCTCATCGTCGAAACCCCGAATGGACGAGACTACGAATGGACGAGACTACGAATAGACGAGACTACGAATAGACGAGACTACGAATAGACGAGACTACGAATAGACGAGACTACGAATAGACGAGACTACGAATAGACGAGACTACGAATAGACGAGA
>JAPPJY010000069.1 GCA_028874335.1 Gemmatimonadota bacterium
GAGCGCGAGGTCGAGGTTGTGGATCGTCCAGTGCGCGAGAACGCCGCCGCCGTTCAATCCATGCGACTGGTGCGCTCTCTTCGGCAGTCCGTAGGCATTCCCGCCCCACGTTCGAACGGCGTGTACGTGACCGAGAACACCGTCTGCGATTCGGTCTCTCAGGTACCGGGCCTCGTCCCAGGTTCGGTATTCGAGGCAGATGCTCAGCAGTCGATTATTCGTTTTGGCGGCGTGGACCATGTCCCGGGCCTCGCCCGCATTCATCGCCACGGGCTTCTCGCACAGGACGTGACATCCCGCCTCAAGGCACATCACCGCCAGGTCTCGATGGTTCGAAGGCAGCGTTGCGATACTGACGACGTCGGGCTTTGCCTTCTCGAGCATCGCTTCCGCGTCCCGAAATCCGGCGGCTTCAAATTGCCTGCTCGCCCGCGCCAGTCGTTCAGGCACCAGATCGCACACGCCCACAAGCGTGCAGACCCCGGCATCCGCTGCCTCCCTGTAGGCTGGCAGATGTTGCGAGGTTGCGATATGGCCGCACCCGATCACGGCGACTTTCGTCGGACTCATACAGGCCCTCGCGGAAACCGGTCGATGAAATGCGGTAGAGGGACGGGAGAATAAATGAGGGGAGACGGTAGAGGCGCGAAAATCGGGTAGAGGTGAGACGGAAGACGGTAGAAGAAATCATTGCCCGGTATGGTAATCCTCCTTGCCTACGGCACGAGAAGAAACCTCACAAGGCAGGCAATCTCTCCCGTCTAACGTCTCCCCTCTCACCGTCATTAGGCTTTTTCTCCTCCCGTCTCCCGGCTTACGGAAACCCACCTTTTGCTGACGGCTGAAAGCTGACAGCAGTATCAGCATCAGTTCAGAAGGATTGTGCCGGGGACCCGGAGGATTTCGCAGTCCGTGAACAACCCGTCGTCGTACGTCAGTCTGACCCCTTCGCAATAGTTACAGGAAGGCCCCCACGATTCGTGGTCCGCATCGGGCACGCAACCGACCGCACTGGCTTCGATGAATCCGCCGTGAGATAAGATCAACGCCCTGCCGCCTGCCGGAAGCGACCGGGCGACGTTGTCGTGAAAAGCGGCCAGTTCTCTTACGAAGTTGGCGACGACGCTTTCGGGATGCTGGCGGATGAAGGCAGAGAATCCGCCAAATCCCACGTCGAAAGAGATTTCCACATCCGGTGGCATGGAAGACAGCAAGTTGATCTGACGGTCGACGGCGAAGCCCATGGCAATGCCGGTCTCGAACGCACGCGGGACGGTACTGGTGTAAACTCTGTCGAATGCGGTCATACCCTCCCCGACCCGCCTGGCGAGGTCAACGCCGGCTTGACAGAGATGCTGGCCGGGTTTCGTCCGCATCGAGTGTCTTCGATGTTCGATGAATCTGACTGACATGTACAGCACCTCACAGGTTCACGGTTTCCCGACTGCATCGCCTCGCAAGTCAGCGCACGCGAATCGTGGCAGGATTGCTCGATGTATGACGTTAATCTCAAATCGAAAAAAGACAACAGTCAATTTACCACAAAAAGCACAAAAGGCACAGAAGGTGACGGTGCGAAAACGGGGTATCAGACCGCCAGGATTGCGTCTGGCAACTCGGACAGGGATTCGATTGCGAGGTCGAATTCACCTGATCCGGCGCCCCCCACTCTGACCGTCTTTGCGCCGAGCCTCCCTGCGGCCAGAAGAGGCGCTTCGTGATCATCCACGACGATCGATTCTTGAGGCCTGGCCCCGACTTCGTTCAGGATGCGACCGTGAAAGGTCCTGTGCCCTTTCTGATAGCCGACCAGATCGGACCCGAACGGCCTGCCTATCAGTTCACGAATACCCATGCCCGTCAGCAGGGTCTCTATCACCCATGACGGGTTGCCGGACGCGGTATGGATCTCGAAGTCTTTCGCCAGCGCCTCGATGGCCGATCCGGCGCCCGGAAAGACGGCCCTGGTGTTCAGGTAGACGTTGGTGAATGTGCGTTCGGCAACGTCTACCCGTTCTTCGAAGGTGCGGGGCGCTTCCACGCCGACTTCGTCACGCAGTTGCAGAACCCACTCGGCATGCAGTCGGTCCCACCATCTTGACAGATTCAGTCTTCGCAGACCCAGCGCCTCCGTGTATTCTTCATTGCCCCGATTCCATACCCGCAACCACAGCCGTTCCTGGTGCTCAGCCCACACGTCAGCACCTCCACCCAGCAATTCGCTTAACGCGGCGCCGACGAGCCTGCTGCTCTCCGCTTCCCACATGGCGTTGTCGAGGATCACGCCGTCGACGTCAAGAAACAGAAACCTGAGATTGTCCCTGCCCATTTTGTCTTTCGCGCCCTGTCGATGAAAGTGAACGGATCAGCCTTCATAAGACGGATCACGCATCCATTAACCTTGATTCGTAAGTCTTCGGGTACGTAAATTCGAATATATGATTGTAAATAAAGGCGATTAGACGGCTGATTACCAGGATACACCAGGTCACTGGACGTGAAGGAAGAAACGTCCTTCTATACGTCGATAACGCCCTGTTTCGGAGGGTTTTATCGCGTCGCCGCGTTGCTGTTTTTTTCGGATTGAGGTTAATCCGCGCTTCGGAAAAACGCCATCAGGTCTTCGCGCACCCGACGGCTTCCGTGGACTATGCTGTGAGGTTCGTCTTTATACAACCTGAAATCGGCGCCGGGGACCTTCGCTGCCAGATCCCTGCCCCAATCCACCGGTACTTCCCGGTCCCTTGCGCCGTGAACGACAAGCGTTGGTGCCCGCACGCGTTCGCATTCGACCGACAGATCTCTGTCAATGTACGCGTCGATCGATCTCAACTGGGTCCCGTACCAGGCTTCGCGATCCTCCAGACTGGACTTCGCCACAAGCCTGCTGACTCGCGCCTCGTATTCCGCCAGCGTTCCCCGCTCCTCCATCTCCTCTCGTTCCCAGAGAACGTCAAGAGAAAGCTCGACACCTTCCGGCCGGCGCTTCCACGCAGCCGCAGCACCCTGTTTATAAAGGATTTCCAATTGTCTTTTGACAATACATGCGACCGGATCTTCGTCCGGCCAGAGATGCGCCGCGGTTCCGGCCAATACCATTGTCCTGACGCGCTCCGGGAAGCGCGTTGCAAAGAGGATCGCAATCGGACCCCCCGCCGAGGAACCGATCACGTGCGCGCATTCGATATCGAGGCAGTCCAGCAATTCGACCAGGTCGCGCGCCTGGTTCTCCAGGTCATAGCCCGACTCCGGGCGGGATGACAGCCAGCAGCCCCGGCGGTCGTACATGACATACCGGAAATCCGAAGTGAAATCCAGCTCCCATCCCCACCCGCCGCCCGGGTCGGCGCGAAGATGCATGTCGAGCGAAGGAAATCCACCGTGTACGAACACGATGACTTCACCTTCCCCTCGGACATCGTAGAACATACGGAAGCCGTTTATGGATACAAATGGCATTTATTCCAACCTCAGCAAGCAATGCGAACCCGTTCAGCAGGCTGTCAAAGGCCAATGACCCCATCTGCAAGCTCAGAACAGACCCTTCGACACCCTCAGCACAAGCAGGTCGAGTGCTCAGGACAGGCTCCTTGACCGTTGCGGAAGTGGACGGGTTAGACGAGATCCGAGCGGACACTCGTCTTGAGGGTACCGAACTTGAACGGATCGTGAATCCGATCGATCAGTCCCGCTTCCAATTGTCTCTGCAAGGTACGGACGATTGACTTCGCGTGGATGTGATCATGCCAGATGTACCGCCGCAGAGCCTTCGCCGTCGTCCACTCCTCACCGTCCCCGCGGATCACGCTACATCCTGAGTTGCGCTCGTACAACCCGGTTATCCGCGACAGGCATTCGCATCTCCGCCCCACGAAAGAACAAGACTCCAGGATAGGTGAAAGTCCCAGGCATTGCAGATAGTATCCCTGTACGCGATCCACGTGCTGATATACTTCTCGGATTGAACATGGCGCAATTCCATAAAATGTCTCCCGATCTCGAGCCGGATCTCTCCAGTCACGAAGTGTTGCGGCATCGTACAGCTCCTGGAAGCAGGCACCGGAAAACGAAGCGATCTGAAACCACTGGTCGAACGTCGACCGATCCAGCCGTCCTCTATCGTAATCCAGAAGGATTTCGCTGTCCGCGTCTTCGACGCACAGACCGCTTCGGTGAATCCTGGTTCGCACCACCGTGCAAGAGGCGCCGGGCTTGAGCCCGAGCCAATTGGCATAACGCCGTATCTCCCTGTCGACTTTCGACAAGCATATCCCTTCGGCAGACCCGCGGACAGAGGCGCCGGGGAGCTCGGCGACGAATCCGATCCATCCTGTCCCGTTCGTCTCAAGTTCGATATGTGCGAGGTCTGGTACAATGATTTCGAAGACGCGAATTGCGATATGCGAACCTCCAGCACAGGTTTGTTCTCACAGCCACGCACCCCGGCATCTGTCTTCCAATGGCTCACGGCCCTTTTTTCTCAGTTGCTCGATTATTTCGCGATCCATCTCGAACGCCAGGTCTACCTGAGATTTATCACGTGAGAACAGTCCGTCCTCAGCCGGGTTGTCACCAGCCGAGTCGTCGCTATACAAAAACGTGAGGGAACACATCATATACGCAGGTACGAATCGGGTGTCAAGGTCAATTCCCCGAATGCGCCGCCATTTTTGCGGCTGCTTTCGAGCTTCCGTTTACTTGACGAAGCCGATCGTTTCCTGTATACTACCAATCGGATTCCTGTAAGTTCTGTGTTCTTCCGGAGACGGTAAGGATGTTTTTTTCCTTCAATCGGATTCATCCCGTTGTCGTTTTCGCCCTTGCAATATTCGCGGGCTACCTTGCGGTATTTCTACTTGCCGCCTTCGCCGGACACAACCACGAACACCCATGTCACGATCATCATCAGCAGTGTCACGATCATGAATGTGCTGTCTGCGCCTGGTTCAGCAGCCTGAGCATCATTCTGCCGGCAGTGCTGGTGCTGCAACTTTGCATTTTGTATTTCAGGCAGGGTTATTTCTCGTTCCGTTCCCCGCACTCTTTCCTCCTTCTGCCGGAAGGACGCGCGCCTCCCGTGTCCTGAACCAACCTGGTGTCCTGCCCCGGAAATTCCTCACCATTCGACCACCGATTCATCCCGTATCGCTACGTTCCCGTCGCTCGCCGACCATACGAAGGTCGCCTGCGCTCCGGCGCCTTGCGAGCCGGGCGACTCAGCGGTCGAATTCAGGCAACTTATTTGCGGGACAGAACACTGGCGTGTCTTCCTGACACGTCCTCCGTACTTCCAGATTTTTTCAAACAGTTCATTCCAGGTCGCCCCTGGGTCGAATCCGCGCGTGCCGAAGTGTGGCTCGGTTCCGCACGCGGGTAGACTCCCGGGATTGGGTATCGTGCATTCGCGCCCCTCTCCGGGACAGGCTACATCCACTAAGCCAGATGACCGGCCCGGCGGATTTGCCTGCCGGCACAACCGCAGTTCGCCTGCCACACAGGCTGAGGTTCATGCGTCTTCCGGGCGAAGTGAGACTCAAGTACACAGGAATTGAATACTGTTCAGCATTCTGAAGTTGACAACATCCATTCACTGGATTGCAACGGCGGCGGCTGTCGCCGTGTTCGCGTCGGGTTGTGGAAAAGAAGACCCCATTACGCCACAGGAAGAGCATTACGAAGCCGAAGGCCTGGTCCTCGTCGACTCCGGTCAGCGTTTCTTCCGCTATTTCCGGGGCAGGATCGACTCGGGCGACGGCCGTGCGGAAATCCTGGCGGTCGCCCACGGCGAAGTCACGAGCAAGTGGAGCATCCGCTTCCTGGACAGGGACGGAAACGAAATGGCGCCCCCCACCGGCGAGGGCTTCAGTTTCACGTGGGAGATTGCGGATACGTCAATAGTGGAAGTCGTCCAGGACCCGGGGGAAGCGGGTAAATTCGTCTTCGCCCTTCGCGGCCTCGAAGATGGCGAAACCACCATCAGGCTTCAAATCTCGCACGAAGGGCACGTCGACTTTACGACGGTGCCGCTCCCGGTGTACGTGGTAGAAGATGTCGAGCACTGGTCCCATTTCAACGCGGAAGGCCTCGTCATCATCGAATCCGGCGTTCGATTCTTCCGCTATTTCCAGGGCGAGATCGACTCCGGCGAAGGTCGGGTGTCGGAACTCACGGCCCCCATCGGCCTGACGCCTCACTGGCGAATCATGTTTCTGGACGAACACGGAGAGGAAGTAGACCCGCCGGACGATCCCGAATTCTCGTTCGGCTGGACCATTGCCAACCCCGACGTTCTCGAAGTCGTTCAGGACGAGGGCGACGAGGGTTCGTTCGAGTTCCACCTGCGCGGCTTGCAGGAGGGCGAAACCACGATTGTATTTGAAGTCAGGCACGAAGGGCACGTTGACTACCGCACACGGCCCATTCCCGTACACGTAGAGTCACAGGAGGGCCAGCACGGCGATCCCGTGGGCGTTCGACTTAAGGAAGAAGACAGCGGCGAGTTGCTTACACAGGCGCCCGTTAAGGGAGAAGGCGAAGCCACCGAGGCCCTTGCCGTTGCCGTAGGCGACACAACCGACCACATCGCGACGTTCTTCTTTGACGAAGACGACGTGGAATTCCAGCCGGAAGCGCCCGATCACACGCTGGGTATCGCGGTGGCCGACACCTCGCTGCTCGCAATCGATCCGCCTGTTGCCCCCGAATACTGGGCCTTCAGACTCATCGGCAAGAAAGTGGGCACGACCACCATTACACTTTCCATTTTCCACGACGGCGAGGCGGAGGACGAATTTGCGCCCATTTCGGTGGCGATCACCGCACCGTAGCAGAAAACGCTGCGGGAGGGTTTTCTCGCCCTCCCTCCGTCTGCAAGGTCGGAGCACATTGCAGATGACTGACGTGTACAGGATAGAGCTTCTGCCGAGATTGTCCGTATGATCCCTGGGCCCCGGCAGGCCGACCTCACAATTTACCACCTGCCGGGCCGGCAGGTCCGGGTTCTGGCACGAGATCACCCGAGCCAGGCCGGTGCGACGTCCTGAGGGACGAAAGGGATGGGTTCGGAAGTTACGTTGCCATTGTGTTCAGGGCTGTAACCAGGTTCGTTTGCGCTTATCTGGAGACCGCAGGATGTCTTTTTCCTCCGGACGGATTCATCCGGTTGTTGTTATCGCGCTCGTGATATTCGCGGCCTACCTGGCGGTTTTCCTGCTTGCCGTCTTCCCCGAACACGATCACGATCACGGTCAACCATGTCACGATCACGAACAACAGTGTGCCGTCTGCGCCTGGTTCAGCAACCTGAGCATCATTCCGCCGGCAGTGCTCGTGCTGCAACTTTGCTTTCTGTATTTCAGGCAGGGTTTTTTCTCGTTCCATTTTCCACACTCTACCCTCCTTCTGCCAGACGGACGGGCGCCTCCTGTTTCCTGAACCATCCCGGTGTCCTGTCCCAAAAATTCCTCACCATTCGACCTCCGATTCATCCCGTCTCGCTGAAACGTGGTCATTGAGCTTGTCGAAATGCCCGCGTTTCAATATCCGTCGTTGGCTAATCTATATCCCTTCGCCGACCCTTCGTCAAGCTCAGGGAGCGGCTCAGGTCTCACCCGCTGGTTCCTGAGCCTGTCGAAGGATGCGAGCCGGGCGACTCAGCGGTCAAATTCAGGCAACTTATTTCCGGGACAGAACACCGGCGTGTCTTCCTGACACGTCTTCCGTACTTCCAGGTTTTTTCGAACAGGTCGTTCCAGGTCGGCCCTGGCTCTAACAGTCCGTTGATAAAGTCGCTCTGCAGGCGAGGCCGATCCATTGTGGTCGAAGACAAGACGCGCGACCGAGTCCCATCCCTCGATTCGGCGAGGGAGCGCAACGCGGTATTTCGGCCGCAAGGGCCCGCCGTAGCCCGGATGGACTTTGTCAACGGGCTGCTAATCCGTGCGTGCAGAAATGTGTGCCGGTTCTGTACACAGGCAGACTTTCGGAACCGGGTATCGCGCATTCCCGCCCCTCTCCGGTGCAGGCTACGTCCGCAATGGCGGGCAAGCGGCCTGGCAACTTGACATTTCGCCATCATACCGGCAAATCCGCAGTTCGTCCACCGCGTCGGCGGATGCTCACGCGCGTTTCGGGGCGAAGTGAGATTCCGGTACACAGGAGAACAATTATGTTCAGCACACTTAGAGTGAAGACATCCAGTCGATTGGGTGCTGCGGCGGCCGTGTTTGCGGTATTCCTTTCCGGTCGTGGAAGGGAAGGCCCCTACCCGCGCGACGGCGCCAGCCGTCGTTCCCCGCTCCGGTTTCCTATCTTCTGCGCGGCGCTCGCGTTCTTGGCAATGGCATGTCTGACGGGAATCTGTTCCGCAAATCAGGCCGTGTTGATCGAAGGGTATGTCTTCGACGGCGAAACCCGACTGCCGATCAGGAACGTGAACGTCCATTCCGAGGATCACACCACGGGCACGTCTACGGACGAAAAAGGCCGGTTCGTGCTTCATCTGTCACTGGGAATTCATAGCCTGTCACTGACGCACGTCGGCTATCTTGAAACGCGCCACGAACTGAACATCTCGGCTGCGAAGCACCCCGTTGTCTATCTGGAACTGGCGCGGCTGGACCACAGGCTGGACCCCATCGACGTTGTGGCCAAACGCGCTGAAACCCGATTTGAGGAACTGCACGAGGCCACCCGTGTGCTTTCGGGCGACGAACTCAGGAAGAAATACAGCATCACATTGGCCGAGACCATGAAGAACGAACTCGGCGTTGCCATCCGGAGCATGGGCCCGGCGCCCGCCCGGCCTGTTATCCGCGGGCTCAGCGGCGACCGTGTACAGATCAACGTCGACGGCATTCAGTCTCAGGATCTCTCCGCAACGTCGGCCGATCATGCGGTCACCGTCGAAACCTTCAACGCGGAACGCCTGGAAATCATCCGCGGGCCCCGCACGTTGCTGCACACGTCCACGGCCGGCGGCGGGGTCATCAACGTCGTCAAACACAAGATACCAGAAATACGACCGGGGCGCTTCTTCGGGAGCGTGGGCGCTTACGGGGAAACGGCGAACCGGGGTTATTTCTCGTCCGCCGCTCTCACCGCGCCCGTGGGGCCGCTCGCGTTGTATGCCGAGACCACCTACCGGGATACCCGAGACATCCGGACACCGGTCGGCCGCCTTGCCAATACGCCCATCAACACCCGCACATATACTCTCGGCACGTCCTACGCGGGCGACCGGGGATACGTCGGCGGCTCCTTCGATCAATTCGAAACTCAGTATGGCATTCCGGGCGGCTTCATCGGCGCCCATCCCAACGGCGCGGATCTCGACATCATACGCCGGGTCTTCGACGGAAAGGTTGTCTACCGGTTCGGCGGCAGAACGGCAGACAGATTCGAGGCGGGCTTCACGAAGGCCTATTATCGCCACGTCGAGTACGAGTCAAGCGGCAGCATCGGATCCGAATTCCTTTTTCATGACTACAGCGGCGATCTCAAACTCTACCTGAACTCGGGAAACAGGGAGCAGAACACCGTTCTCACCGCAGGCTTCGAACACCGCAATCTCAAGCTGGGAGGTTATGTCTTCACCCCGCCCACGCGAAGGCAGGACGTCCACTTCGGTCTGTATCACGAGACAATCTATCGCAATATCGAACTGCAGGCCGCGGCCCGGTACGCCTATGCCGCCTTCGACCCGCGCAGCCAGTTGATTACCAACCAGAGGCTGGACGTAGACCGTACCTTCCATGCGTGGTCCGCGGCATTCAGCCCGCTCGTACCGATTACAGAGCAACTGACAGCGGGGTTCAGCCTCAGCCGCTCCCAGCGCGCGCCCACCATCGAGGAACTCTACAACGAGGGTCCGCACCTGGCCGCTTACACCTTTGAGAAGGGTAATGTGGAGCTCAACGCCGAACGCAGTTTCGGCGCCGAGGCCTTCCTGCACTACCTGCGGCCGGGATTCGACCTGGTCTTCACGGGATTCTGGAATGAATTCGGCAATTACATCGCGCCGCGAAATACGGGAGAAATCAACTGGGCCCAACTACTCCCCATCTACGCCGCGGAAGGTATAGACGCGAGAATGACGGGCGTGGAATCCCACCTGAAATGGCGTCCGAACGCACGCCTGGAACTGGAGATGAAACTGAGTCATGTGCGCGGCGAAAACCGGGACGACCGCATGCCCCTGCCGGAAATGCCGCCGCTCAAGTTTGTGGGCAGCGCAACCTACAGGCACCCCTGGCTAACCGGGGGAGGGACCATGGAATGGACCGCGGGGCAGGATCGTGTGGATACCTACGAGGACCCCACCGACGGGTATTCGGTCTTCGGCGTCTACGTACAGCGGGATTTCCACATGAATCAGGCCCGCCACAGCCTGATCCTCTCCCTGGAGAATCTTTTCGACA
This sequence comes from Gemmatimonadota bacterium, assembly GCA_028874335.1. GTDB lineage: Bacteria > Latescibacterota > UBA2968 > UBA2968 > JAAXHE01. The sequence continues at coordinate 10,419 of JAPPJY010000069.1, forward strand.
CGGAATACCGCAACCACCTTTCGCGCGTCCGGTCCGTGATGCCCGAAACCGGCCGCAGCCTGAAACTGAACTACAAGCTGTATTTCTTCTAGCGTCCACACAACGGCGGCAGAGAGGTAAGTCAACAGCCCCGTGTCAGACGTTGAACATGGGGCTGGCTTCTTTTTGGTCTGATCGTCGAATCGCAGCATACAAGCGGCGAGAAATTTCGGGGAGCACCCCTTAGTTTACATACTCCGCTGCAGGGCGGTTCAGCTTGTCAATGCGGTCTTCGCTCCTACCGAAACTTGGTCACTGAGCTTGTCGAAGTTCCCGCGTTTCAGCACTCGTCCGGCCCTGGTGGACAGTCCTTCGCCGACCCTTCGACAGGCTCAGGGTGCGGCGCAGGGCGAGCTCCCAGCAGTGGCTCAGTGCCGAAATATAAAGTCGGCGTCTGTTTCTTGTTCGTAGGGGCGACCATTGCGGTCGCCCTGGTGTAGGAAACACAGCAAACACGCTTCAACATCAACCTGACGCTTCGCTGTCGAAGAACGGTATCATATTCCACTTCCCCAGAACCCCTTGTCAAACGTCCACCTCGTCGGAGCCTGAAAATATGCTCTGTGCATCGTGCGGCAACTTGCTGACGTGCATCAGGAAGGCTAACGCGCTTTCGGCTTTTTCTATCGGAAATTGGTATCCATAGTGGATTCCGACGGTGTTCCCGGCCCGAACGAACAGCCTGTGGATCGCTTGCAAAGACTCCGCGATATCGTCATAATCCGACGTTGCGCACGTGCGTTGGAACTCCCGCCAGTCCTCGGGTTCGAGGTGCTCCTCCAGGTATTTCCCTTCGCTTCCCAGCGATCTCTCGAATCCCTTCGTCACGCCGATGTACCAGCCCAGCATCAGGACGAGGTCTTGCCGCAGGCGGGCTATATGACACTTCAACAATGGGAGCTTCCGCCTCCACAAGGCCTTTGGAACATGCGAGCCGAAGCTGAAGCAGAATGTGTTGCAGCAGTCAGCATACCACTTCTGCGTGGGTTCTGTGATGAAGAAACTTTCTTCACCGGGATTCGGCAGATCGGGGATCAGACCGTCCTTATCCAGCAGGACCCGCGTGAGACTGTCGAATGGGCGCGTCTCCACCATTTTGACGTGCAAAAACGCCATATCGATGCGATTGCCGTCTGTAAACTGGACGTTGTAGGTATAGCGACCGTCGCGGATGCCGGGCCGGTAGACCTGATCCTCTACCTTCTCAACGAGGAGCGGGACCCCAAAATACGGAACAACGTTTGTTTCTTCTCTGAATGGTACGACGTTCGTGACGAAAAAGACAATATCGTAGTCCTGGAAAATGTCCTTCTCGGCGTTCGGGTTGACACGAGATCCATTCATTACAACCGCCCGAATCCGGTCATTGGCTCGGGCAAAGCCGAGGATCAGCGCCAGCATTTCTTCTTCGGTTCGCGTCCTCACGTGATCCTCATTGCAATTGAGGCATCATTGAAATGCGTTCACACTTCAACGGCATCGGCGATGAACTCCTGATATGCTTCGCGATAGTGAGGCTCCCAATCCGCCCGTTCAGGTTGCCATTGCCGGGCGGCCATCCAGCCCAGGGAAATCTTCGTTGCGGTATCAAGATCGGAACCCTCGAGGCTCGCGAGTCCCGCTTCCCGGCGTTTTGTAGCCATTCTGGCGACGAGGTCCCTGTGGCCGGGTCGATTCCGGTCGCCTGAATTCAAGACCTGGAGATACGCGGGATCCAGAATCCACGGGCGGCGATTCGGGTGAATATCGATCAGGACCGCACGCTCCCCTTCCGGCGGCGGATCTCTCATCAGACCATTGCACAGGTGAAAGTCTTCGAAGGCGGTTTCGGATCCACACTTCGCGAGGATAAACTCCCAATGGTCATCGAGTCTCGACAGAAGCCCGTCGACGGGTCCCGGACAGCGCTGCCGGATTGCTCCTTCCATCCAGCCGGAGACTTCGTCCCGCGTCGTGACCTCCAGTGTTGGGTCTTCAATCCGCTTCGCCTGTTGATAGAAACGAGTCCCTGCATCGAGCATCAACTCGAACTCCCGGCCGTTCCACGAATGCCCCAGGGGCCCATACGGAATGGCTTCCGATGCCAGCCAATGCACGTCGATCTCCCCCAGGCGGGATCCCGCGGCATAGACTCCCGGGACCAGGTTGGGCGCACGGCGATTCAGTTCCGTACACCAGAAGTTTTCTCGCGCGCTGGTCCCGACCTTTATGATGACGACCAGACCTGTCTCTCGATGCGACCCCCGGAGATGCACCGCTCTCAATCCGTATTCCTGAACAAAAAGCTCCATGTCGCTCGCGATTGAGATGATTTCTTCAGTCTGATTCACGGCGTCAAGAATCGCCCGCAAGACCGCGTCCGATCGCAAAACCCTTCCAAAGTCGCCGAAGATTTTCAAAGCGGCACTCCAGTCCCGTCCTGTATGCATTTCAATCAACGATCATGGAACTCAGGAATACGGAAAGTGGGTCGACGATGAGGAACGGATGTGCCATTGCCTCACATCAAAAAGCAATCCAGCGTTTGGGCAGAATAGCCGTGCAGACGGGTTGCCAAGGCCGAATTGTCGAAGATGATAGCAAAGGTTGGGCATCGCCCGGTGCTTCAATCCTCGAAAACCTCAGCCGAAAGGTCAAAGCCAGGGGTATGGACAAGCGACAGGATCGCCCTTGCTTCAGTGTCATTCCGGTACCCGAATAGCACACCTTTCTGCACCAGACAGAAGTCACCTTCTTCGAGGTGGTATTCGTCTGAGCCCAGGGTAAAGCGGATCTTCCCTTCAATCACGTAATAGTACTTGTCTGATCGTGTTGACCGTGCATTCCGGTGCTGAACCCCGGGAGGAACCCCAATGATCGCCAATGAAGAACTATGGTCAAGACCTGGCGTATAGTCACGAATCTCAAGACCATCGAAGGTGATCTGTTTTGCAGCGTCAGATCTGACAATCATCTATATTCCCATGCGTTATTTGAATGTGGACTCACACATGTACAAAATCGTCATTTCCAACCTCTATCACGACATGATCCACCAGTAACCGGAGCGAGGGCATCCTGCCCTCGAACTTCGCGTCACCTATCCCTATTCGCGTCGAGGGACTGACGCGTCCATTCAATCCGACACCGGTTCGCGCAAGACACCGTGTGCGACGAGTCTTCCGACGTTGAGGGCAGGATGCCCTCGCTCCCGGGAATGCCAACCACACCGGCCCCAAATCGGTTCCTGTCTTGGACAGCCGTGACGTGGACTCAAATTCGAAATGGTGAACAAGCCCCTATCGGATGAACCGTATACGCGCCGGCTTCGACGAACTAATGGAGCACGAAGGTATCAGAAGTGGTCTGGCGCCCAGAAGATCACCTCGCGGCGGGGGAACCACGCTTCGAGGTGGCGAATTTCCCCGGCTTCGAGCGAGACCCCGCGGGCGCTAAGGATCGGTTCCAGGTCGCGGCCGGAGGACTCTCCAAACAGGAGCCGGCACACCAGGTCGACCGGCAGCCTGCGCGCCAGCTCCGCCGCATCGGGAACGGTCATGGCGATCAGCGACTCGACGTCGCATGGCAGGACCATCATCGTGTTGTCGCCCCCGAGTCTCAGATCGGCGTCAGTGGCGGCGACCAGAGCGTCGACGAAGGGGTGGCCGTGGGGAATCACGCCGTGGACCCGTGTCACCCCGGCTTCGTCAATCACGCACTGAACGAGGGTATCAAGGGCGCGCGCGTTGTCGTAAGCGACCTCATGCACCGTCGCTTCGTCGCCGTTCCGCACCCAGTTCATGTAACCGCAGAGTCCCGCCTGGCTACGGACGATGACGGCGGGCAGCACGCCCCGCACGCGTGAAGGCGCGTAGTCCCAGTATGGACGCGGACGCAGCATCGTGCCGCTCCGGCCGGCGTTGTGACGCTCATAGAGCGCGACCGTCTCCTCCAGGTCGCGGCTCCCGTCGAACGGCAGGACTTCGAGTGCGCGCCGCTCCCGGTTCGGAGAGAGTCGCAACTCCGCGTGAAAACCCATGAGAGGGACGCAGCACCAGCCGAGACGCAGGTAGAAGCGCGCAGGAATCGCGCTGAAGAGCAGACCCAGGTCGTATCCATCGTCCCGCATGCGCTCCGCCGCATGCGCCATCAGGCGGGTGGCGATGCCGCGTTCACGGTATTCAGGATGCGTGGTGACGCCGCCGATGCCGCCCATGCGGACGGGTGTGGCGCCGAGGTGGACCCGGCGGTCCCAGATGCGCAGCGTGGATACGATCCGATTGTCGACAACGACAACCGGCGTGTGGGACGGGCGCCACGTCGGGTCGCCTTCGATGTAACCCCGGTACCGCTCGCGACCGTCGGGGTTGTGTACGGCGCAGAGCAGATCCAGGAGTTCCTCGAGTTCCGATTCATGGATGGGGCGAATCTCTTCCATGGTGTCCGTTTCAGCCTGACGAGCGCAGCTTACGAGCGGCGATCTGTTGTCAGCTTTCGATTACCAGCGACAATCCGTCGTATGCGATTCTGTACCCGTTCGCCGCGGCATACGCGTCGAGCTCGTCGTGCTCCAGGTATCCTTCGTGCGAAATGTGCGTCGCGTAGACCCGTGCGTTGTCCTTCAGAAGACCGGTGCACCGGAAGCGGTCCACGTGACCGATGACGTCAACGGACGCAAGATGGTCGGGCGGGCTGACTTCAATGCCGATGCCGTACGTGTGATCGAGGATGAGCAGATCGAACCGCGTACCGGCACGCAGCAGATGCTCCCACACATGCTCCGGAAGCACGGATGTATCCGTGCCGTAGAAAATCGCATTCGGTCCATACTCAATCGCGTAGAGAAGCGCGCCCTTGACCGTGCCGTGGTTCGCGGGATATCCTGTGACCCGATAATTGCCGACAGCCTGCTTCTCGAAGGGCTCGAGGGGCAACAGATCGATCCGAAGCGCTCGCCTGGCCTGTCGATCGAAGATGCTCCCATACGCGCATCTCCCGGACAGGTCGATGTCGATGATTCTCAGTGTATCGATTGAACCCGCCAGTATCATCTCATTCGCGAGGACAGTGCCATAGGATTCGTGCCTCGACATGATGAACTCGGGGTCGTAGTGGTCCTCGTGGGCGTGCGTCATGAGGCAGACGTCGATTCCAGTGAGGGATACGTCATGATCGAATGACGCGCTGGCGACGTCCGGACCGATATCCACCATCAGGTCATCGTTAACGACTATGGACGACCGCTTTCTGAGGTTCTTTCCGCCCGCCCGCCTCGCGCCGGTACATGCCTCACACACGCAGAACGGGCTGGGCACCGAAGGCGCGGCCGATGTTCCGAGAAACGTGACTTGCATTTCCTTACCAGTCCTGTTCGCGGCGAACGCAGCGACCTCAATTCAGCCTGAACCCGGAGCCGTTCCCTGAGCCTGTCGAAGGGCCGGCGAAGGACGACAAAATCCGCCAAATGAACCGTCCGCGTTGCCGGCTGGACACGCGATCAGGGATTCAGATCCATACCTGTGTGACCGAACTGCGGGGAATCAGGTGACTGTCTTAATTCACTTCAGATGCTCCGTCCGCAGTTCCCGTGACCACTCGAAGTAATCGTACAGCCGCACCAGCTCGAATTCATCGACAATGTCGGCCGCGGTGCGCTCCGGAGTCTCGCTGTAGATCACGGACGTGCCCACCTCACCGGTGATGACGATACGGACGGCCTCGCGGTACTTGCGCTTGATATCGTCGAACCTGGCCCGATTCTTGTCGAGATGCACGACCTCAAAGTCCAGATTAATGCGGGCGGACGCCCAGCTTCTATAGTTATTGCTCGTGTCCAGGGTGGTTCCCTGTGGATCGATGATGGTGCAGGGCGTCCCCCGGTAGACCGAGCCCACAAAGTAGGCCTGCACGTCCAGCGCCCAGAAGTTCTGAACCAGCCCGCCGTGGTACATGGAGCTAAAGAGCAGCAGTTTTGGTCTGAGCTTCTTGTACTGCGCCCGCAATTCGCCAAAGTTCAGGTCGAAGCAGATCACCCCGCCTACCGGCCCGAATTCGGTGCGGATCAGCGTCGCTCCGGGACCGGGACGCGTGCCGTGATCGAATTCGGGGTAGACCGGAATGTACTTGCGATAGATTCCGGACAGTTCCCCCCGCCGGTCGAGCAAACCGAGGACGTTGAAGACCGCCTCACTTTTGGGTTCCTTCTGATGTACCGGCACGGTGATATAGCAGTTGTATTCCCGCGCCAGGCGGGCTAACAACTGTGTCGTCGGCCCTTCCGGCACCTCCTCGTCGCATGTACGGCAGATCGTCTCCGGCAGGACGATCAGATCAGGCGTGGTGGCGCGCGCGACCTGTCCCACCAGGTCTTTCAGGTCCTTATGGGTCTGCGCCATCACCTTCTCGTCGTCCCCACTGATCGGGGCGTAGGAGATGCTCGATACGACAATATAGTTGCTCATGGCGTTATTCCTCTCGTGAGTCGATTCGTGGGACTTGAATACCGTGAACGGTCGTCGTGGATCGCTAACGGATCCATTTCAGAAGCAGGCTCAAAGACGTTTCTCCGGACCGTCACGCGCGCCGACCCAGACCCGATTTCCGTCGGGATCACGCACCCTGAATTCCGTCATGTCGTAGAAGGTTACTCCGATGGGGTCGGGGTCGAAACCGGCCGTGATCAAGCGCTCCCGTACCGATTCAATCTCGGACGAATAGTAGTAAACGACAGTCGCGGCGTTCGACTCCGTTCGGATCGATCTGTCAATCATCACCTGGCAACCATGTTCACCTTCGAGTATGGCGTGGCCCCAGTCATCCCTTCGGCGGACGACCTTCAGACCCAGCCCTTGCGAGTAGAAGGCAATCGCTTGATCCAGATCGGTTATCGGAACCATCGAAGTAATGCGATGTATGCTCACAGATTTGCCTCTCTGCTGATTACTTCAAGGTGGTCAGGCCATGCCTCAAGCGGATCTGTCGCCCGTCATCCCGGACGCCGCCATCGCGGCGCCATCCAAAGGCCTCGTAGAAGGCAATTCCGCGCACGTAACCTTCCACGGTCCACACGATCGCCTCGTTGTACCCGTCCGCAGCCAGATGACGCAGTGCGACGGACATCAATGCCCTGCCTATTCCTGTTCGCCAGTGCGTCGGATCGACCGCGATCGTATCAAGTTCGCCGAGGCGTTCATCGACCGGGTCCCGGCTGGGTCCGATGCCGGCGATCCCTGCAGTCGTACCCGAATGTTCAGCGACCCACCAGCGATTTGGGACGGATTGATCCAGATCATGCCGCCACCTGTCCGTAAGGGCTGGCGTTGCGGTTCTGTCGGCCCGCGACAGCAGCGCGCCGAATCCGGCGTTCCAGGAATCGATGTAAATGCGCGCGACAATCTCGGCGTCAGCAGAGGTTGCCGATCGGATCGTCGGTGGCATTGTTCCTTTCGCGTGTTGTTCCATCCGATGGCTTCCGTGACGATCCCGTTGCTGAGCTAAACATACGCAATCGGCAGATATATAGCGATTGCCCGTCACGTTTGATACGAATAGACGACGCCGGCGTCGGTGAGAATCCTGGACAATGCGCACACTGAGTCAACAGGGATAAGCTGGATGCTCCATTTTTTCAGAATCTCAGACATCGCATATACTTCCGAACCGATGGCTTTGACGGGTTCTCTGGAGATGTATTCGTTGCTGGGCGTCTTCGTGAAATGGCGGTCCTCGAATATATAGACGTTTGCTTCAAACTCCTTTATCCGCGTCTCATCCTCGCGATTCACGAAGATGTAACACCTTCTGGCCGCATCTGTCTCGAATCCCAGGATCGAAAGCGCTCCCCTGGATTCCTCAGAGTTCCTGACTCTTATTCTATGAATTTTCGGAAACAGATGAATTGAAATCTCTTCGAAGTCTCCGGCGTAGAGCAGGCAGTCCGGGATATAGTCTGGTTTGGAACGTCTGCTGCTGCTCCGAAAATCCTCGGTCCGGTAGAATCTCGTTGGCTCGAACACCATACTCTCGCGCGGAGCAGATACCTTATATAGTTGCATAGTGTCGACACCTGCCCTACAGCGGAATCACGCATCAGACGATCTGTTTCGCCGGCAGATACACACCGATTTATTCCATTTTTTCATAGATCTGGCGGACTTCGAATTCAGCGTGTGGTCCTATTCACGATAAATCTCAGAGCGAAAAAAGGACAACCGTAAAATTGGCCACATAAAGCACAAAAGGCACAGAAGGTATCGGTGCGATGCGGCTTGTGTCGTAACGCCAATGCTGCCCAGGACAAAGTGACCAGCGGAACAAAAAACCGCACACCCGCGGGAGGCCATCACGTAGTTGCGATTGCCTTTCCTGGGAGCGAGGGCATCCCTGCCCTCGACGGCGAACAGGAGGTATCTATGCGCCGCCATCCCAGATGTGGTGTTGGATCGGAGGGGAGCAATCGGCCCTTGATGTGGAGATTCGTCGGTTGCTCGAAGTTCGAGGGCAGGGATGCCCTCGCTCCGGTTTTTGGTGGATCATGTCGTGATAAGGGGCAGACCGCCCTCGCGGTCGCAGGACGCTCGCGCCCAATGTGGCGACCTGGTGGTTCTACCAGGTTTTGTGGCCGCAAATTAGGCGTAGATTCCATGTCCGATATGAAAAATACGTCATTCGTAATCGCGTCACGCGTTAAATCCATTTTGCGACATCAATATCAGGACAACGTGAATCAAAAGCACAAAGGCAAGGATCTTATCATTGACATTGAATCCCGTGAATATGTCATCAATCACTGCTATCCAGGGTAATTTGGAAAAGTCGATTTTGGCCAGGTGTGAGCAAACATGCCGTTCAGCAGGCGAGACGCGCGTTCGGGACCGGTGATTCTCGCATCTACCGCCCAACGGGAGTCGATGCCGTCAGTCTCAGGATCGGTCAGAGGAATGAACGACTCATAAATCTATTCCAATCAGGAATATATCTCGTTGGCGTCAGAAAAATTCCAAATCCGTCGGTTTTTGAGTATACGCGTTCCTGGAATGCAGGCTACATTCAAATCGTAGATGAATTCACCAGATGATATTGTTTTTTTAGCACCTATATACACCGACAGCCCCCTTCGCTCCAGGCAATAAGAGGGCTGTTCTCAAGGTCGCGCCATCGCCTTGTCGTTAAATTCGCTACACAGATGTCTTCCGGCGTTCACCACCATAAAACCGAAGCCGCTCGTCCAGGGACATATCTTTCGTCTGCTGATAATGCACCTGGCGAATGAAATGCAATTCCTGCATCATTTCATCATCTGGAAATTCCTTCCGAACTTCCTCCCAAATCTTGTCCTTTTCAGAAGGTGTTATTTCTCCCATGGCCGATCTCCTACAATTCAGGCGGGGCGATTATCTCTATGGGTCCGTAGCCTGTCATCGCATTGATCAAATTCACTTCTCTTCGAATATTCACCTTTACAAGGTGCTTGAAGTTCCAACTGCAAAAATACCCGATTCCGTTGGCAACCGCAACTGCAACATGATTGGCATCATCTGTATATTTCACGGGACACCTTTCCAAAAACGGATTTGATTCACTACGAAAGTCGCGAAAATACGCGAAATATACGGATGGAAGAATCGTCCACAGCCATTGGCGCAACGAGTCGGTCCAACCTTCGCGAAAACTGTCATCCAGAGGAGGCCGGCAGGCCGACGAAGGATCTACTGCAGCATCGGATCATCCCCTTGCGATTTGCACGTGTCAATACCTGAGAGGCAGCACGTCCGCCTTCAGCGCGGGACGGAAGCGGAAAAATCCCCCCACCGCATCAGCCGTCGCCGGCCGCTTCGGCCCTTCGACAAGCTCAGGGACCGCTGACTCAGAGCAAGTGTTTGGCTGGGGACCGGCTCGGCTTCTGCGACTCCCCCTCAAGGGGGAGTGATCCGTGGGTGCTGCCAGGCGAGGCGGGGCGAATGACAGACGGCCGGGAAATCATCCAACCTGCCTTGCGCGACGTATGCGGCACATGCAGGGCTTAACACGTCGTCGCAGCCGCTCGTGCTTCATTTTGTTTGAGCCGTCGGTCAGTCGTTGGGATTCGATCGATGAAAGTACCATACATTGGGTTCTCGATAGGTGCCTTGATCCTTCTCAAGATCAATCGAGACAGGCGCCAGTCCATCCGGAATGCTGTAGGATCCCGACGTTGAGAATCGCATTCCCGTCCATTTCTCCCAATCCTGGATAGATGCAGTCACCGTAACCGATTTGTGCATGAAACCCAGTCTTTCGCCGCCCATTTCCTCGTGGACACGAAGCCACGGATCCAGCAGACGACCCTTATCATCCCGATGTTCGACATACGTTTCGATTGACTCATCGGCAAACTCGTGTTTCCGATTCGGCCGCGCAGGAGCCAGGACGCCCCGCAATCCCCTGACTTTCGACAGAGATCGCATTTCCGAAAGGATCTTTCGACTGAGTCCCTTACGGCGATATATCGGCCGCACGAGAACGCCCAGAGCGCAGAGTACACCCGCGGTCCTTAAGGGCCAATGCGCCGGATAGACTACCTCGTCAATCGTATTTGGCAAGAGATCGCCCGGCACCCATTCGAACGGCACGGTCAAGCCCGCGGCCACCAGGGAATTCTGTTCGAGAACGAGGATCTGGAAGCTCTGAAACCCGGTGTAAATGGAAGACCAGCTTCGAATATCCGCGCGTAACAGAAACTCGGGCCAGGTGGCATCATTGAGTTCTCTCAAGGCGCCAGACATCTCGGGCATACTGTCAAGCGTAACCATTTCCATTGACGAGATCGTATTGCAAAAGAGTCGAGGAGGCCGATATTTTCAGACTATGATGTGTACCGCCGAAAGTTCAACGCTGCTGTTCTTACGTATCCATCAATTCCATTCGGACGAATTCGAACTCCCCGCCATTCGTCCGGTTCATGTAATGTTCGACTTCCCTGAAACCGACGCGTTGATAGACCTTGATCGCGCGTTTGTTGAATGCCGCGACGCGAAGCTGGATGTTCTTCGGCGAGAATCGGGTTCTTGCGAAATCGAGGCCCGCGCGGACAAAGTTCAACCCCAGACCCTTCCCCGTCAAATCCGGACGAAGTCCCAGACCGTAATCCACCACACCATCCGCAATCTGGAACGCGAAGAACCCGACCAATTCGCCCGCGCCATCCCGAACGCCGAACATCGAGTCGCCGCGAAGCGCGGGATCCAGAAGCTCCGCCAGATCGTCGGCATCCGCCTCGGCATCGTAGAAAGCATACTCGCCATCGTAATGCCAGGTGGCAATTGTCTCGGCGTCCGATTGAGTCAATTGTTCTATGTGGAACTGCACCGGATGTACTCCATTGATCTTCGATCTGGCGTTCAGTCCGTTGTCGCCTGCCGACGGCGCAGACGCTCCAGGCTCTCCCGAGACCACACTTCGTTCCTGTCGTATCGCTCTTCAAATTGTGGAACATCCGCCGGCAACTTGAGCCAGGCATGCTTGTCCACCGTCCAGATGTGTGCGCGGATCTCAAGCATCCTGAGGTCATCCAGCGTTCTCGAGTTCAGAAGCGCCGTTTCAGGGTGATTCGTGGCAGTCCTGTAAATGACATCACCGCAGGACTTGCAGATGAATTCCGTTCGTTGCGTCGATATCTTCCTGAACGAAACGTCGCCCTGATTGATCACGATGTCGCTTTCCAGGACGATGGTTGTAATCCGGAAGGCGGAACCGGATGCTTTCTGGCAATCGAGGCAGTGACATGCGTGTACGAAAAGGGGCGGGTTCCGGAGCCCGTATCGGACCTCTCCGCAACCGCAGCCGCCTGAGAACCGGGAGCACTTATTCATCGATTTCTCCAACCGCCTTGCCGAATTGGACGTCGGTTGAGCTCGCATTGAAATAGCTCCTCAACCGGGAAAATGCTTCGCTTTTGTATTCATCGGGGAAACTGTGACCGCATTCGAACACGGTAAGCAGGAGGTGATCTGACAACCCGTCCGGTTCGTAGAACTCGCTCCTGGCCTCCTCGAAATATCCACGAATCTGCGCAATAGTCTCAGGGGTTTTTTCCAGAGACTGCAGCACCGTCATCAGAAAACGCGGCGCAATCGCCAGAAGGTTCTTTTTTGTGACCCGCCCCGTTACAAGCCCCGCCTTGACGCGCGGATCGCGAGCCATCGTACTGGCAGCCTGTGCCGATCCCATCGAGTGACCGATCACGCCAATGCGTTCAGAATCCACAAAGTCTAAGCTCGAGAGGACATCGACCGCGCGCATTCCATCGTACGCGTGTTTGAACCAGAAAGGCCGGCCAAGTGGATCGCTCAGAATCTGATGGCAGTGCTTGTTCTCATAGGGATGTCTGATTGAGGGTATATTACGCTCGCCGCAATTTATCGCATCCGGCGCCAGAACGACAAACCCTTGAATAACAAGCTCATAGCCATAGGCCTGATCGGGGCGTTGGACGGCCTTCCCAACAACGGCATCCTTTGCAATAATACAGTCGGTGTTGCACTGATGAAAGGCAACCATTGCCGGGTAGGGTGGTGAGAATCGCTCATCTTTGGGGACCAGAAGGTATGCCGGTACGCTTCTTCCCGGCAACTGAGGCATCGTTTCTTCCGTCTCAACGCGGTAATCAATCTTCCATTCTTCGTAAACGTGATCACGATCGGACCGATAGTGCTTGTCCAGAATCTGCATGTCGAGGGGAGGAGGGACAGGATATTCAGCCATTTCCTCCTTAATCTGCCCAATGAAATGTTCACGTTCCTGTCTGATGGACATGATCATGAATTCGCTCAATCACCATGGGTCGTGATCAACGTTCGTTCAGGGCAAAGGGGTCAATGCCCGCGGCCAACTCCCGCAGCACGTCGACCGCCATTTGCACGTCTTCTCTTCGACAGTCGAACTGCCCGACCTGAAAGCGGATGACGAACCTGCCCTCGTGGATCGTATGGGTCAGGTAGATCCGGCCGTCGTCGTTGACTGCGCGGAGAAGTCGCTCGGTGGCGTCGTCGACATCCTCGCCATCGGGCGCGTATTGGAACGTGAAAAGCGACAGGCGGCATTCCGTCATCAGTCGAAATCCGTCCAGCGATGCGATCGCCGCGGCGGCCTCCTCGGCCCACGCGATATGGTTCCGGATCCGCTCTCGGAGATCTTCCAGCCCGTGCGCGCGTAACAGAAACCAGAGCTTGAGCGCCCGGAATCTGCGCCCGAGGGGGATCGTCCACTCGCTGTAGTTGGTAATCTGGGACTGCCCGAGTGTCTCCAGGTATTCCGGGCGGATTCCCAGGGTGCGGACCTGCGGTTCGGGATCGGCGAGGAACTGGATGGAACAGTCGAACTGCGCGCCGAGCCATTTGTGGGGATTGAAGACGATACTGTCGGCCTTCTCGACGCCTTCCCACAATTCCCGCAACTCGGGACAGATCATCGCGGAACCGGCCCAGGCGGCGTCTACGTGAACGTAGAGATCGTACTCTCGCGCGACTTCGATGGCCGGACGCACGCGGTCGGACGCGCCGATCGACGTACCGCCGACACACAGTACCACACCGGCCGGTAGAAACCCTGCGGCCTGATCGTCGCGTACCGCCTCGCGAAGCGCATCCGGGTCGAGAGCGTCGAGTCCATCGGTGGGCACTTTGACGAGGTTCCGTTGGCCGATCCCCGCGATCCGGATGGATTTGTCTATTGATGAATGGGTCTCCGGCGAGGCATAGATACGTAGCGGCTTCTCCCCAGCCATTCCGTCGCCGATCCCTCGCCAGTCGAGCGCGCGTTCCCGCATCGTCAGAACGGCGCAGAGATTAGCCGCCGTTGCCGTGTCCTGGATGACGCCCTGGAAACCCTGCGGGAGTCCGATCGCCTGGCGCATCCAGTCCACCATCCGGGTCTCGATTTCCGTGGCCGCTGGCGATGTCTGCCAGAGCATGCACTGGGCCGCCATCACAGCCGTCAGGTTCTCGGCGATCATCGAAACAGGCGCGGCGCTGGCAGGGAAGTACGCGAAAAAGCGAGGGTGCTGCCAATGGGTCATCCCGCCCGGCACGATGCGCTCGAAGTCAGCGAAGATCGTCTCCATCGATTCCGGCAATTCAGGCGGCGATGCAGGCAACATCGCGATGATCTCACCCGGCACGGTCTGGGCCCGAACGGGGCGGTCCTCGAGCGTTTCGAGGTACTCGGCGCCCCACCGCGCGGCGCGTTCAGCCCATCGATAATAGTCTTCTCGGTTCATAGTGCCTCGTACTCGCCTCAGATTACAATTCGGCTCGAATGCCGGCGCAGACCCACCAACCGTCGCGTCTTTGGTTCGCCCTCGTCTTGTAGGGGCGTCCCTTGTGGGCGCCCGGCCAATTCGACGATCGCAGCCGCGTCATCAATATAACACAATCGCTTCAAAACGACGATTTTTCGTAGTTCCAGGTGCAGAAATGGACTTGGAGTATGGAACTTGAAACATACGCCGCGATTTCGTAGCTTGATACCAGACCGGTTTCGCTCTGTCCGATGGACATGGGGAGAAGCCCGCCTTTCACTGTCGCCCACATGATGGCGTTGTCGTCATCTGATTCGGATTTTGCCTCAAGCTGACTGCTGATGGCTGATAGCTGACAGCCAAGGGATGGGTGGCGGGTCGGGGGTGTTCCTCTCACGTCTCCCCTCTTAACCCACTTAACGATTGGACCATTGCATGGACACACTCCCACTACCCGCACGGCCAGTTCTCAAAGATTATACAAAGCTCGCTGAGGAACTCGTCGAGGCAGCACAGTCGGAGAATGCCAACGCACTGACCGAGCGGTGCGGCGAGTGGCTCGAGTCGATCGTCCGAAGTTCCGGACCCGACCTGACGGACTTTGTGCGGGGAAGTTGGGAACGGGCTATAGGCGAAGTCGAAAAAAGCGCCCGCGAGACGTCGGAGGAGGCTAGGGAAGGTGGCGCCGGGTTTGAGCTGGCCGATGCCCAGGCTCTCATTGCGCATGCCCACAGCTTTGTGGGTTGGGATGCATTCGTCAGGTTCTGCGACGATGAAACGCGCCAAACTTCGGAGGGAGCCGAGTTCGAGGTCGCGGCCGACGCCGTGGTCGATGGAGACCTCGCCAGACTCCGGTCGCTCTTGCGCGAAAACCCGGCTTTGGCCCACGCCCGTTCGGCGCGCATCCACAGGGCGACGCTGTTGTATTATCTTGCGGCCAACGGCATCGAGGACTTTCGCCAGCGGTCGCCCGCCAACGCACCCGAAATCGCGCGGCTATTGCTGGTTGCCGGCGCGGAGGTGGACGCCCTGTGCGGGCCGGGCAATTCGGATGACACGCCCATGTTGGCGCTCGTAACCAGCGTACATCCGCATCATATGGGTGTGGCGACGGAACTGATTAAGATATTCGTGAAGGCGGGATCCAAAGTGAATGGCGTGAAAGGAGACGACGCGCCGGTACGTCTGGCCCTTAAATTCGGTTATCCCGAATCGGCCGCCGCACTGGTGCGCCTGGGGGCGGAGGTAAAGACGGTCGCAATGGCCGCGGGACTGGGCCGGTTGGACCTGACGAGGGAGTTCGTTGAAGAACGGGGCGTATCTGAGGCGGAACTTGCAGCCGCGTTTGAAGATGCCTGCCGGTTCGGCCGGACAGACATTGCCGAATACTTGCTGGCAAAGGGCGCGGACGTGGACGCGCAGGGCACGTGGAAGATGACCGCCCTGATGTGGGCCGCGTCCCAGGGGCATGTCGACACCATGGCCATGATTCTCGATCGCGGCCCATCGCTCGAATTGCGGAACGAATTCGGCGGCACCGCCATGGGCACGGTTCTGCATTTCGCGATCAATTCGCCGAGACCCGGTGCCGACTATCCGGCCGTGATCGACATGCTGTTGAACGCGGGAATGAAGTTCGAGGGAACCAGGAAGGGGACGGGATTGGATGATATCGACGCCGTGCTTCGCAGGCACGGAAAGATCGATTAGAACGGTAATCTCAACAGATAGGCTAATCGAGACAAATCAAGGCGCGGCCATCACGGCGGCGTCTTTCTGTTGAGCCCGGGAACAGAGCATGTCGTACGAGAGCCTATCCAGAGCAGGCGCCCGGAGCCGCTCCCTGAGCTTGCGGTCCCTGAGCCGTTGTCCAGAGCCTGCCGAAGGATTGTCGAAGGGTCGAAGGGTCGGCGAAGGGCGGCCGGAATGAAAATTCACTCACTCTGCAAATCAGACGACGCTTCCCTGACGTCCAGGTCAATGTTGTAAAGAGGCAGTTCGCGTTCCGGAATGCTCTGTGAACGTCTGGTACCGATCTTCCGGGCGCCCATTGCAAGATAGAACCCGTCGGCATGCGGGTCGCCTTGAATGTGCATCGTCCTGAATTCCAGGTTTGATGCTGTTGATATGGCATGACGCATCAGACGTCCCCCGTTTCCACGTCCGATTTCAACCGGCTCAACAAAGAGAAACGTCAACTCGACATCGCTTGTGGAGCGCGGTTGGAGGATATAGAATCCGATTACTCGTCCGGATTCTTCGATCACATATGCAGGATTGTGCGCCAATTCTACATTTGAGACCGTCAACTCTTTCTCGCAGGCCGCAAGGAAGGCATCGTCATATCCCCAGTATCCCTTGGACCTGCATGCCAGAGCGGTGAGTTCGGTCTCTTCACCAAGTTTGGCGCGACGAATTATACCACGGTTGGTTTGTGTTTCACGACTTGCCATATCCGATGCAACCCGATAGTTCAACCGGAACCAATACCCCGACTAACGGGAGACGTTGTGCAGCTTATCAGGTCGTGGCGACCGACTGTCCCCGGACATTATCCCGAGCTGCAGGAGATCCTTCGTCAGCCTGGCGGCACCCTTCGACAGGCTCAGGGCAAGTCCTCAGGATGACAACTCACGTACACGTATTTCGGAGACATTTCATTGAGGGCTGTGGGGCAACATGTCATTCTGAGCGTAGTCGTGCCAAATACATCGTGGGACCGGTACTACCGCTGCATGATCTGAATGAGATTTCCGCAGGTATCGTCAAAGATGGCCATGATGATGTCCTCCCATTCTGTCGGCTCCAACGTAAACCGCACGCCGAGCGCGCTTAATCGCTCATGCTCTGCACGAATGTCGTCCACGCCGAAGCATGTCGCGGCAATGCCCTGTTCGAATATCCCTTTCTGATATGTCTTCGCTACCGGATTCTCGTTCGGCTCGAGCAGAAGCTCAGTGCCTTCCTGGTCGCCGGGTGAGACGACTGTCAGCCACCTGAATTCTCCAACAGGCACATCGTGCTTTTTGACGAAGCCCAGCGTCTCGGTATAGAACTTCAGAGCCTTGTCCTGATCTTCAACGAAAACGCCATTGAGTATGATTTTCATCGCGAAATTACCCCTTTCATTTGTCAGTTTCAGGTGTGGTAAACGAGATCATTTCTATTGGTTTTCTCAGCGATAATTCTCACGCGGCCATGAATCTCGCAAACGTACATCCTTTCGGATGGCAATAATTGTACCTGAAGTACGACTTGAAACCGATCTTCCGGTACACCGGTTCCCCCAATTTAGACGCCTGCAGGACGGCGGTCCGGTACCCCAGTTGACATGCGTCCTCCATCGGCGAAAGCGTCATCGCGGTCCCGATTCCCCGCCTCCGATGTTCCGGCGAAACTTCCACCTGATACAGCCCTGCAACGCCCGCAGAGAGAAACATCATCGAAGTCCCGATCGCTACGCCGTCGATCCTCCCCAGATAGAGCCTCACTTCGGGCGATTCCATGAGGACTTTGAACATATCGAACTCGAATAGTGTGAAAAAGGACAGCCACTCGCGAAGTCCGGCGTCATCACCCACGCGTTCTATCCTGAGGTCGAGTGGTAATGGGCGCTCCTCGCCTACCCCGTCCAAACGCATCGCCATCCCAGGCGGATCGTGATTAATCGCTACGAACCCGCTGTTCAGGAGATGGGTCCTCAGATTCTTCGGCACAGCACTCGGACCGAACTTCAGGAGCGGCGGCAGTTTCCTCTGCTCGATACCCTCGCGGATCCCGCGGATTCGGCTTTCGAGGGTCTCTTCCCTGAAACACGGTTCGACCAGATAGTTCGGCCACCACGGCTTGCCGATGACCCCGGTGAAGTCTTCCTCCCGCAGTATCGTTTTACCCCCCATGGCAGCCGCAAAGAGAAAGAGATCGACGTTGTTCCGCTCAATTGCAGCAATGATAGCAGGTTCCGAATCGCCTTCCAGGACAGAAACCATCTACAGGTCCTCAGCGGTTGATCTCGCCGCGGAGTTTCGACAGCAAAACCCTGTCGACGTCGGGAAACTTACACAAATCTGGTAGCAACGTCTCGACATTCTCAACGGAATAATCCAGCACCGGTCGACCCATTTTCTCGCAGGCGCTGAACATGTAGTGATCGGTATCGTCCTCGCCCCGTCTGGCTCGCTTTACCGCCCAGACGACGTTCCAGAACGCGGACGTGGCGACACACCAGTCCGGAAACGGCGAAGGCCATTTCTGAGAAGCCTCCCGGTCCGACTTGATATCGAAATCAACCCTCCAGAAAATCGGATAGTCATGAAAATTAACCGTAATATTCTGCGCAATCCTGTCGTGTTTTTGTTGGGGGTCATAACGAATGGAGAATGCGCCGAAATGATTCTTCAGACACGCTGATAAGGAATCGAAAAACCCCTGCGTGAGCTCAACCTGAACGTTGGCGTCGAGGTCGACGTCGCTGTAATCATCAACCTTCCCTGAGGCGAATGAACCGCGGAAGTCGACCTTTCCGGACGCAAAAGTGCCGCCGCAGGACGTCAATGACTTCACTTCCGAATTGATGTATGGTCATCGCAAACTGACATGATTGAGCAAAGCACGATGTGTATCAGTCATTCAATCGAGCCGGAGTTCCGGTCCTACTGTTAAAAGACTCTCAATATCTTCCTTCAAATGGGATGAGCCAAATTCGGGGTTCCCGGGATTCAGAATGTACCGGGCAGACGTAACATCCATGTCTTCGTGCATTGGGAAAACATGCGCGTGGGCGTGGGGCACGCCAGTTCCAGCGTAGACAAAGGCTACACGTTCGACCCCATAGATTGCTTTCATTCTCCTGGCGAGTCTTTGACCAAGTTCCATTATTCTCGCCGCGAGTTCAGCCGGAACATCGTCGAATGACTCGAAGTGACGTCGGGGAATGATCAGGCAATGGCCTCTACGTATGGGCCTGTTGTCAAGAAACGCAACAATATCGGAATCCTCCCACACGATCACCGCGCTCGCGTTTCCGCAGGCAATTTCACAAAACGGGCAGGCTGTCACGGGTTCCTCGTTGTCGATTTAACAGCTGGCCATATTGCTGATGCGGTTAGCATTGTCCGGTCGGTCCATTCCGATCGCCAACGCCAATAGTTCGAATCTCACGACGCCGGTTCCCAGAGTTCGATCGCGTTTCCTTCGGGGTCGTGGATGCGGGCGAAGCGGCCGATGCCCTCCA
>JAPPJY010000067.1 GCA_028874335.1 Gemmatimonadota bacterium
TTCCTGCGCCAGGGCATTCTGCGCGACGGGCAAAGCCATCAAGGCCATGATTGACGCGGCAACGAGATTTCGCAATTTCATAGGTGTCCCCCAAAAAGACATGAAAAGAACCGGATAGACCCCCTCACCCGGCTACGCGCAACGAATAATACACGGCGCTCAGGCCTTTGTCAGAAAGCCCACCACCGCGTCGGCCCATTCCTCGGGCATCTGATCGACGATGTCGATGCCGCCGCCCTCGAGTTCCACGTAGGCGAAGTCGGGGCGCATCTCCGCAGCCAGCTTCGCGTTTTCGTAAATCTGGTCGCCCGTGTTGGTCAGGATCATCGTGGGCACCAAAAGCTCCATGAGCGCTGCATTGTGGTCGTAGATGAACGCGGCGTGGTGGCCGGTCCAGAACGGCGCATATCCCTGGAATCGCTCCACCGTGTAGCGGGTGATGAGCTTCGGATCGGGCGTTCCTCCGCCGTCCACGTACATGCGGTAGCGCCCGGCGAAGGCGTCCTGCATATGGCTGCCGTCGGCCTGGTGGACAAAGTTGATCTCGCCTTCCTCGACGAACTTGAGAAAGTTGCTTCGTTCTTCCTCGCCCATCGGCAAGGGCCCGTTGATGATGAGCTTGTTCACTCGTTCCGGAAAGAGGATGGTCACTTCCGTCGCCACCATGCCCCCGGTGTGGTGACCGAGCACGTCGGCCTTATCGATGCCGAGCAGGTCGAGCACGGCGGGCACCGCCTCGGCCCAGTCACTGACCGTGGGCACGAAAGGCGTGGGGTCCGATTCCCCGAAACCGGGCGAATCGACGCCGATGGCGCGAATCCCGCGGCGCGCCAGGGGTTCGTAAACGTTCTCGAACTGGCGCGAGGTCTGTGGCGCCTGGGGGCACAGAATCAGGGGCCTTCCCTCCCCCGTGTCGCGGAAGTGGACCTGCCCGAACGGTCCGTCCGCATACCCGCGCCGGGGCACATAGGGCACTTCCATGGGCCCGGACCTCACCGCATAGGGATTGCCCTCCGCCCGCGTTTCGGCGGCTCCGGCACGGGCCGCGGACATCACTGCAATCGCGGCCCCCGTGTACTTCAGTGTGTCTCTGCGCGTGGTTGTCATGGCGTGCTCCTCCAGTCCTGTCCCTGGATTTCGATCCACGGGATTCGGGGAAACGGATCATATCAGCCGCCTTGAGCAGCGATTATGTTCGTCACTTGACAAAAAGCGCGTTACGCTTTGTCCATGTGGATGGCGCGCGATGCTATCAGATTTTTCTGCGCGGAACCGGACAGTGAAAGAAGGCTGCGCGTTCATTGGCACGACGCCCAAAGTGCCAGTAGCTGAGATGAAAATCGACGAAGATCAGTCTGCCGTGGCACAGCTGCAAACAGGTGACCTCACGGCTACGCTTGATGCTGCCGTTCGGGACGGGATTGAGAAGATCGTCGTGGGCGCAATCATTTCCAGAGACGGAAAGGTGCTCGTCCTGCGGCGCAGGCAGGACGACTTCCTCGGCGGTCTCGACGAGCTGCCCAGCGGCCATGTCGAGCACGGCGAGAGCGTCCTCGCCGCGTTGCGTCGGGAGGTGAAAGAAGAAACGGGGCTGGAAATAACCCGGATAAACGGCCTGGTTGGCCAGTTCGACTACCTGACCGGAAGCGGAAAAAAGGCAAGGCAATTGAACTTCGCGACCGAAGTCAGTTGCAGCGAATCAGACATCACGCTGACCGAACACAGCGCGTACAGTTGGACAGGCCCCAAGGAAGCGCAAGCACTCAATTTGAGTGAGAATGTCAGCCAGGTACTGGCGTTATATTGGAGTTGATCCTAAAGGCCAGGACCAAGGCGCATATCGCAGGTGCCGCGATGAGATTTCCGATCATCCCCATTGATACGACCGCATCAACCGTACTGGTGCTGATAGCGGCCGTTCCTCTCACGATCAGCGTGTTCGTAGTCGTAAACGGAGGGGGTCCTTCGCGCTATTTCGCGTCGCAATCGTGGATCAGCCTGGCCCTCTCGGTCGGCTTGCCTTTGTTGGTCACGTTGCTCTTTGTCTATTTTCTTTATGGCGGCCACCGTTCCAGCGTGACGATTACCGAGGACGCCCTTGAATTCAGCGTTCCGGTCTACAGCCGTTCGATTCCGCTGGACACGATCGAACCCACAGGCGCCCGTATCGTGAACATGAGAACGGACCGGGAAGTACGGCTCGGGCTGCGAACCAA
Source organism: Gemmatimonadota bacterium (assembly GCA_028874335.1). GTDB lineage: Bacteria > Latescibacterota > UBA2968 > UBA2968 > JAAXHE01. The sequence goes on from JAPPJY010000067.1 coordinate 2,217, forward strand.
CGGACTGGGTTCGCTGGGTTATCAGCTCGGGTGGTTCAGACTGGTCGGCACCGGCAAGGCGCTGGTCGCGTTGACCGATCGCTCTTCGGTGGCCAGCCTGCCGCTGAACGACGGCACGACGGTGCTGATCAGCCTGGAGGATCCGGCAGCATTCATTCAGGCGTTGCAAGCAGCCACAGAGCGCAGTTGAATAAGACAACACACAAGATCGCGGGAGACTGTCACTGCGGGAACCTGTCGTTCGAACTGACAACGCGAACGGCGCTCGATGACATTGTCGCGCGTTCCTGCGAGTGCAGTTTCTGCCAAAAACACGGTGCGACGTATTGGGCCGATCCCGAAGGCTCGGCCACCATTCGAATCGCGGACGAGCGAAACCTGCAGAAGTATCGCTTTGGCCTGCGGGCGACAGATTTCTATATTTGCCGCGAGTGTGGAATCTGCCTCGGCGCGGTACTCTCAGACCAGGATGGCTCCTGGTCAGTGGTCAATTTGCTGCTGACGGAACTCGCCGTGCAGCATGTTCAGCCGGTTAGTTTTGAAGGCGAAGACCGCTCCCGACAAGTAGCCAGACGCAAGCGCTCGTGGACCCCAACCACAATTGGAGGATGACAGAACGTCGCAACGCTTCACTCGGGTGATTACTCGCCTCCCTCGGGGCCGTAGAAAATGACCCAGGTTGCCAGGTCGTCATCGAAATCAAGAAAGCGGTGTTCCATCCCGGCGGGCACGAACAGGAAGTCGCCCGCATGGAAGGGGACCACCTCTGCTCCCATCTGGAACCGTCCCGACCCGCGGATCACGACATAGCATTCGTCCCGACTATGGGGTTGCTGCCGGTCTGTGCCCTCGGGAACGTAGAACTCAACCTGAAGCTGCCCCCTTTCCAGCCCCACATGAAACCTGTTTCCTGCCTCATCAGGTATGCGTCGAGCCATATCGTCCGGCGTTAGCCGGACACCTTCTCCAGAACTCTTCATTTTCGTATTCTTGCAACTTGAATCAGCTGGATTTCCGGCTCGTGGTGCACTGGGAAATTTACCGAGCGGGCGATGTAACACATCGCGTTGGCCTTGGTGTGCAAACGCATCGCTTCGTCCATATCGCTCCTGACCGAAAT
>JAPPJY010000053.1 GCA_028874335.1 Gemmatimonadota bacterium
TTGGTTCCTTTTGGTCGCTTCAAAAGGAACACGCCGTAGGCAGGGAATTTGGGGAAAAGGGGGTTTTTGGTCTTGTTCTTGATCTATGCTGTTAGCTGATGGCCCCATCCTCATTGCATCTGTAGGGTCGACCGGCCGGTCGCCCTCATCAACCCCATCGAAAAGCTTACAACCATGCAAAAAGCATTCACGGATCTCAGCGAACACTTACAGACGGTCGAAATCCTGTCCTCCGCGCCCTGCCGGCTGGACGTTGGCGGCACGTGGGACCTCAAGTGCTTCGCGCTGCCCTACGCCAGCCTGAATCCGGCCACCACCAATATCGCGATTTCCGCGCGCACCGGCATACGCCTCAAAGCCTGCGAGCCGGGCTACGTCCGGATTCTGGATGAATTCCATCGCGAGACGTTTCCCGCGGACGCGCCCGACATGACGGGCCATTTCGGACTTCTCTTCGCGATTGCGGCCCATTTCGCGCTGGGCGGCGTTGAAATCGAGATCTCGTACGGCTGTCCGCCCCGCAGCGGCGTGGGCGGGTCCGGCATGCTCTCCGTGGCCCTGGCCGGGGCTCTCGCATGCGCCAGGGAACGAGTTGGAGGCGAGCGTCTTTCGCGCGAGGAAATCGTCGAGATCGTCTACAATATCGAAGACGGCCTCCGGTTCTCCTATACCGGCCTGCAGGACCAGTGCGCCGCCGCTTACGGGGGTGTCAATACCTGGCGGTGGACATACGGAAACCCGGGTGGAAAGTTTCGCAGAGAAGCGATTCTCTCGCCGGACGAATACAGTGCCCTGGGCGAACGTCTTCTGGTGGCCTATATTGGCAAACCGCATGATTCGAACGACGTCAACAGCCGGCAGGTCGAGGACTTCCTGGCGGGTCGGCATCGAAACCGGTGGTTCCGCGTCAATGAAATCGCTACAGAGTTCGCCGAGGCGCTGAATCGGGCCGACTGGGCTGCCGCGGGCAGGTTGATCGATGAGGAGACCGCGATTCGGTGCGCGATTGTCCCGGCCCGAATAACCGTGCTCGGAGAAAGGCTTCAGGCCGTCTGCGCTGAATTCCGCGCGGGTTTCGCCACCGCGGGCAGCGGTAACGGCGGCTGCGTCTGGGCGCTTGCGCCGCAAGCCGATATCATACCCGGACTCTCTGCCGCCTGGCGCGAGATACTGTCCGCCGTCCCCACGGCGCGAATCCTCCGCGCCTCGGTCGATGCCGCCGGCCTGCAGGTGAAGCAGGTTTCTCCGGGATTCGCCACGTGAACACGGGTTCTGACACCGCCTCGCGAGAATACCTGCTATCCGTCATGATTCCGGTTTACAACGAGGCGAATACGCTTGAGGCCGTGATCGACCGTGTCAGGGCCGTGCCGGTTCAGGAAGGCATTGACAGGGAAATCATCGTGGTGGATGACGGCTCCACTGACGGGACCTCAGCCATTCTCGATAAGCTGGATGATCACGGTATCCGGGTTGTCCGCCATTCCCGGAACAGGGGAAAGGGCGCGGCGGTTAGAACGGCGCTGGCGCATGCGACCGGAGATTGGGTCCTCATCCAGGATGCCGACCTGGAATACGCGCCGGAAGACTACCCCCACTTGATCGCGCCGTTTCTGCGTGACCCGTCGATCGTCGCGGTATTCGGTTCGCGTTTTCTGGGCCGCATCGAGGGCATGAAGCCGGCGAACTTCGTCGCCAACAAGCTGCTCACCTGGTTTACGAATATTCTTTTTCTTTCCCGGATCACCGACCTGTGTACCGGTTATAAGCTCTACCGGACCGATACCGTGCGTGAGTTTCCGCTGGTGCGGGACGGTTTCGACCTGGAACACGAACTCACGGCCAAGCTCCTGAAACGAGGCTGTCGGATTGTTGACGTCCCGATTACGTACAAGGGGCGGGACGTGAGCGCCGGCAAGAAAGTGCGCTGGACCGACTTCTTCATCAATATCAAGACCCTCCTCAAATACCGCTTCACGGGAAAATAAATTTGCCGCGTCTCAGTCTCATCTTTCCGTATTGTCTGGTTATCTTGCTGATCTTTCAGTGTTATCACCGGCTCAACCTTGCCACGGCCGTGCCCGTCATGGCGTGTTCGCTGGTGATTCTGTGTGTCGCCGCACTTGCCGCCTTCCGGCAGATACCTGAACGTTGGGTTATGCGTGGGGCATTGGCGGGTTCCCTTGCCATCTGCGGCCTGTACCTCCTCACCTGCAACGAATGGGTGGAGATTACCGGCGATAATATCGCGTACATCAGGGACGCCAGGCGTCTGGTTCAGGGCAAAGAAGTGCTGGACAGCCAGTACGGCCTTGGCGTAAAGACGCTGCTGATGCCTGCTGTCATTCTGTTTCCCGACAGCGTGCCCGCGCTCAAGGTCACGATCGCGGTTTCGGGCTTCCTCTTCCCGTTCTGTACGTTCCTGGTCTTCCGCGAATTTGTCGACAATTACCGCGCGCTTCTGATGGCCCTGATCTCGGGCGCATCCTGGCTGGCGGTGAGGTATTCCAACGTCGTCACGGCTGACATGCCCTTTCCTGCTTTCTCGTTGCTCGCCCTCTGGTCAATCCTTCAGTACATCAGGCGACCCGGTATCTCCTGGGGATGGTTGATTGCCGCCGCTTGCGCCGTGGGGTGGGCTTATCACGTAAAGTCGCCGTCCATCTACCTGGTGATTGCGGCGGCGATATATCTGACGCTTCGCAAGGAGGTGAAGAAGCCGCTGCTTCTCGCCGCATTCGCCTCCGTGTGGGTTCTGCCCTGGGCAATCTACCTGAAGGTTAACTTCCCAGAGTCCCAGGGCTACCTGGGGATGGTCCACCAGATCGCAAGAGGTGTGTATATTCCGGAGGGCGAAGCGGGTTCCTTCTGGCAGAATTTCCTCTATTATCTCTTCCAGAAAAACCCTGCCGGCTACCTGAAAAACCTGGAGTATTTCCTTCTGCCCGTAGAGTACATGAAGCAGTTGTCGATTACCGCAAAATGGCGCCCCTTCGGATGGCTCGTTCTGATACTGATCGTCATCGGGTACGTGTTCGGGAGAAAGCCAGCGAACCGCAGGCCGGTATCGCTCCTGCGGAGCCTGGAGGTCCACGATTGGTACTTCCTGGGTTACGTCGCCACGCTCCTTATTCTGCCCGGTTCTCCGGATCGATATCTCCTTCCGGTACTGCCTTTCATCGTCTTCTACATTTTCAAGGGCGTGGAGAGGATCTGCGATCGCTTTCCGGATTCCATCTCACCGTCCAAACGGTCTTCACGCAATCGGCCACGGAGAAACTTCCTGGCCGTATTTCAGCGCCGGGTATGGGTCAGGCACAGTCCTGTGTTTCTGGCATGCGTCTTTCTGCTACCGTCCATATTCGTGGATTTTGCAACCGTACGAGCGCGCAGGATGACGCCGGGCTATGGTACGTACTGGAAGGCGTACTACGAGGCCAGCGTCTGGATGCGGGACAATACCCCGCCTCAAAGCCGGGTCACCACGCGGAAGCCGGGCCTTGTCTGGTTCTGGTCCGGGCGGGAAACGAGTGGCTACCCCCGCATCGAGGATCCGGAGGAAGCCCTCCGGGTACTGAGGAAATACGACTACGTTCTTCTGGACAACATCCCGTTCTTCAAAGAAAAATTGAAGTATATCATACCCGCCATAAAGGCGTACCCAAAACGCTTCACGGTGGTACACACCACGAAAGCGCCCAAGACCTATGTGATTAAAATCAACAGGAACGGCCCGTAAAAACGGGCCGTTTTCTCGAGGCCGCGGACCTGCTTCCCCCCGGAGCGAGGGCATCCTGCCCTCGGAACGCCGTTGTTGCATTTGTAGGGGCAACCCTTGTGGTTGCCCGCCTTTTCGCCGTCCCGGTTTTCTTTGTGTCCTTTGTGCCTTCGTGTGAGGCCGGTTTTTTTGCCTTTCTCCCTCTTTCCTTTAGGAGAGAGGGCCGGGGAGAGAGGTCTGCGGAGTGGTGGAGGGGTTGATTTTGGTTTCGCTCTTGGCTGACGGCCGATCGCTCGGTCTGAGGAGGCGCGGGGAACGTCCCCCCGGAGCGAGGGCATCCTGCCCTCGGAACGCCGTTGTTGCATTTGTAGGGGCAACCCTTGTGGTTGCCCGCCTTTTCGCCGTCCCGGTTTTCTTTGTGTCCTTTGTGCCTTCGTGGCTCCGTGTGAGGCCGGGTTTCTTGCCTTTCGCTCTTAGCTGACGGCTGATCGCTGATAGCTGACAGCCAACGAAGAAAGCCCGGCGTGTTCTCCCGCCGGGCTTTCTTCGTACGAATCGATGTGGTGACGTGAACCGCCGCCTGCGTCGTTCGCTTCTTACTCAGGAATCTTCATCGTCAAAAACAGATGATACGTTCCCCGCCGGACGAAAAAGGCGGCGTTACGGCCCTTTTCCAGTTTGGCCAGAGATGCCTTGAATTCGGCTACGGATCCCACTTCCCGTTCGAAGCTCCCCTGGCGGACCTTGAAGATGACGTCTCCCCGCTGGAAGCGTGCCCGTGCCGCGCGGCTTCCCTGGGCTACTTCCGTCACGAGGATGCCTTCCATTTCGCCTTCAAGGCCCCACCTTTCCTCGATTTCAGGGGTGACGTTGCTCACACTCAGACCATGAAGCCGGGCCTGGCCGGGCTGCGTCCTGGCGGAGGCAACGTCGCCGATCTGCTCGGGCTTTTCTCCCAGTTTGACTGGAAGGGTGATCGTCCGGTCCTTTCGTCTGATTTCCAATGCAACGTTTTCGTCGGGGTGTTTTCGAGCAATCAGGCTCTGGACCTGGTTGGGGCGATTGACCGGCCTCCCGTCTATGCTCAGGATGATATCTTCGTCCTTGAGGCCGGCGGCATCGGCCGGCGTGTCCGGGAAGACGTTTGCGATGAGTACGCCGCGGGGGCCGTCCAGGCCGAACGCATCGGCGAGCGACGCATCCACGCTTCTAAGATTGATGCCCAGAAAACCCCGGCGGACGCGGCCGTGGGAGACAATATCGTCCATTACCTTCCTGGCCAGGTTGATCGGAATAGCGAAACCGTACCCGACGAACTGTCCGGTATACGATGCGATGGCCGTGTTGACGCCGATGACATCGCCCTCGAGGTTGATCAGCGCACCCCCGGAGTTGCCGGGGTTGATGGCCGCGTCGGTCTGGATGAAGTCACTGATGGCGAAGGGATCCCGGTTCCGGTCGCGACTGAAATCCAGATTGCGTCCCAGCGCGCTGACGATGCCGGAGGTAACCGTAGAACGCAAGGCCAGTGGCGCGCCCACCGCCATGACCCACTCACCGATCTGAACCTCGTCGGAATCGCCCACGGGCGCAGACGCAAGGCCCTCCGCATCGATTTTGATGACCGCCACGTCCGTGAGCGAGTCGGTGCCGACAAGACGGGCATCAAACTCCTGGTTGTCGTTGAGGATCACCGTGATCTCGTCCGCGCTTCCCGCCACGTGATGGTTGGTCAGGATATACCCGTCCGCGGTCATGATAATGCCGGATCCGAGTCCGGGGCGTTCCTCCTGCCTTTCCTCGCCTCGAGGCCCCCGGAAATAGGGATGGAAGAATTCAGGCACCTGGCGGGACCACGCGCGGCGGGTAACGGTCTCCCTGGTGCTGATGGTGACTACCGTCGGCGTAACCCGCTCGGCAATGCTGGTGAAGGCTTTATTAAGGTTTCGAAGCTGCTCGATGGCCTGGTCTTCGGATGCGAATGCCGGCGTGGTGAAAGCCCCCGCGGCGATGAGCAGGCCTGTGAGAAGCATGAGTCCACGAAAGCGGATCGTCTGAATCGACATCTGGAAGTGCCCCTTTCTCTGGTTCCCGATTACCTCGACGTTTCGATGATGACACCCGGGTTTACGGGTGTTTAGACCTTGAAGCAGGGGCAAAGGTTCCGAAAAATCGGGTAGAGGAGAAACGTCAGAGAATCGGAAAGAAGGAAGAAGGAAGAAGGAAAAGTTGAGAAGGTTTGAAAACTTCGAACGACGACACTCCCGCGCCATCAGTAGGGGCGACCGGCCGGTCGCCCGCCCGCCGTGTCACTGTTTCTGGTTTTCCCTTTGTGTCCTCGTGTCTCCGTGTGAGGCCGGATTCTTGCCTTTTCTCCCTCTTTCCTTTAGGGGAGAGGTCTGCAGGGTTGGGAGCAGGGGTTGCTCTGGGCTTTGTTTTTTTTAGCTGATAGCTGCCTTTGAGAGGTCCTGTTTTTCTTTGTGCCTTTGTGTCTTCGTGACTTTGTGTGAGAAAAGGGTGGTAGAGCACGAGGATTGGGGGCCGGAAGAAGAGGTGGTTTCGATTTTGGTTTTCGCTTTTTGGCTGACGGCTGACCGCTGTTCTTCTACAGCCCGTACTGCTGTATCTTCCTGTAGAGGGTGCGCTCGGGAAGGTCCAGCAGCGCGGCCGCGCGTTTGCGGTGGCCGCCGGTGGCCCTGAGCGCGCGGGCGATGGTCTCGCGCTCCACTTCGCGGAGGGATTTGACTTCGTCGCCCGGAGACGGCGCGGCGTCGGCTTCGGTGTATTCGACTTCCGCCACGCGGTCGGCAACCGGCGGGGCGCCCTGGGCGTAGACGGGCAGGGAGGGCAGGTCGGCGGGATTCTCCATCAGGTAGGCCTTGAGTTCCTTGATGTCTCTCGCTACCTCCAGGACGGCCCAGTAGAGCAGGTCGCGTTGGGATTCGTCCGGCGTTTTTCCCACCTGGACGGGCAGGTTGGAACCGGGGCGTCCCGATACCTGCGAAGGGTCCATGCCTTCGAGGTGCTGCGTGATATCGGCCGGCCCGATCTTGCGGTTGACGGAAAGGACCATCAGCCGCTCGATCAGGTTCCGGAGTTCGCGGATATTGCCCGGCCAGCGGTAATTGAGCAGGATGTCCATCGCCCTCGCGTCCAGTTCGATGGGCGGTACGCCGTGTTCCTCCCGGTAAAGCTGAATGAAGTGGTCGGCCAGAACCGGTATGTCCTCCGGGTGGCTCCGCAGCGGCGGCACCCGGAGCTCGACCACCTTGAGGCGGTGATAGAGGTCGCTGCGGAAGCGCCCCTGGTTGACGGCCTGCTCGAGGTCCTGGTTCGTTGCGGCCAGCACCCGCACGTCCACGCTGATGGGTTCCGTGCTACCCAGGCGCGTGATCTCCCGGGTATCCAGCACCCGCAGCAGGCGGACCTGGGCCGCGAGGGTCATTTCGCCGATTTCATCCAGGAAGACGGTGCCGCCGTCCGCGGCCTCGAAGATGCCCTGTCGCCGGGTCCGCGCGTCCGTGAACGCGCCCTTCTCGTGGCCGAAGAGTTCGCTCTCCAAAAGGGTCTCCGGAATGGCCCCGCAGTTCACGGTAATGAGCCGCGCGTCGGCCCGGACGCTGTGCCTGTGCAGCGCCTGGACCACCACGTTCTTGCCCGACCCGCTCTCTCCGGTGATCAGCACGCTGACGGGAACCGGCCCGACCTGCCGGATGGTTTCCCGGATCCGTCTGATGGCCTCCGAATTGCCCAGCAGGTCCGTGTCAACGTCCGATACGGTCCGGTCGGTGACCAGTTGCAGCGCCTGTCTCACCTGCTCCGCGTCCATCGGCAGGTCCAGGATGGCCCGCGGTTCCAGGCCCTGAAGCAGCGTACGGTCCTGGCGTCTTTCCGGCGACAGGAAGACCAGAAGGGAAACGTCGCCAGAGTCCGCCAGCAGGGGCCGGTCCGGGTCCGATACCGCCCGGGAGAGGTTCGCCTCGTCCATCAGGATCAGGTCGACGTCCCCGCGTCTGAGCAGCTTCGGCACCGGCCCGAAGCTGTTCGTCAGAATGGTCTTCCATCCCTGAGATTCCAGCTCCGAGCGCAGGGTCTGGCCCATATCCGGATCGGCGCTAACGATAAGTGCGTCTTTTCTGGATGTGTCGGCCATAGCGTTCAGTTGGGTAAATCAAGTTGGTCTTCCGAATGGTCCGGACTTCCACCCGTATCCGGAGCGAGGGCATCCCTGCCCTCGAACTTAACGCCACCTGCCATTTGCCACTTCAAGCGCCAATTGCGCTCCTGCCATCCGAAACCACATCCGGATTGCCGGCCCAAAGATCCCTCCCATTCTCTGTCGAGGGCAGGATGCCCTCGCTCCTGGGAAAGGCATCGGGCCTAATGGGACCGAATGAGCACAATTATGATCGCTGGAACAGTCGCTTTGTTCCTGGCCGGCAGTGGTTTCGGACAAAGGGTTTATTGCGTTGGCGCGGATTCCTGGCTGCCGTCCAACAGCACCTTCAGCATTTCGATGCGTTTCCCGGCCAGCAGACCGAAGTCGCTGGCGGCCCCTTCCCGGCGCTGGATGGCCTTCAGTTCCCGAATCGCCTCCCTGAATTTCCCCTGGGCTTCGTAGCAGGTGGCGAGGCCATCGTGCGCGCTGGCCGCCCATTGTGGGGCGCCCTGAAACTGGTACAGGAGTTTAAGATATTCTCGGATCGCGCTCTCGTATTCTCCCATTCCGAAGTGGCTTTTTGCAAGCCAGAACTGTATGGTCGACCAGTCGTTCCCTTCGGCGTTTTTCAAGAGTGGAGTTAACGTGGCTATCGCTATGCGGAATTGCTTGTTGTCGTGCAGCATGGTGCCTATGTCAATACGGATGTCCGACGCCAGGGGATGCCCGGGAAACTCCTGGACGAGCCGGTTGGCGTAGGCGATCGCCGTATCCAGCAACTTCAGACGCCTGTGTACCTTCATCAGCCTGGAAAGCACGTTCGGCGTTTCTTCCGGAGACGGGCCGGCCGCGAGCACGTTCCGATAGGCCCTGGACGCCCTTTCGTAGTCTCCTGAATCGAACAGGATATCGGCCAACTCGAGGGCGGCGGCGGGCCAGTGACGGGTGCCTGATCGGGCTTTTACAAAGGCGGCGAGCGCCTCCCGATAGGCTTCCTCTTGACCTTCCCGTTTCAGTGTCCTGACGCGATACCAGGCGGCCTCGGCAGCGGCCTCGCCGCCCGGATGTTTCCTGACCACGTCCTCGAAAATCTGGCGGGCTTTCTTGAAATTCCCCGCCCTTTGATAGTACCGGCCCTCTTCGACCTGGAACCGGGCGAGCCAGTCACGGCTGTTCGGGAAGGTTTTCTTGAATCCGCCCGAGGCTTTTTTCGCCTCCTGCACGCGTTTGAGCCGGTACAGGCTGAGGACTTCGCGCCCGGCAACCGACTCGTCCCGCGCGTCCGCCGGCACCTGGGCGAGGGCCGCGAGCGCGCCCTGGTAATCCTCGGTTTCGAACATGAGGGCGGCGAGGGTCTTGCCCGCTTCGGCTTTGAGCGGGCTTTCCGGATATTGTCTCGGGAACGCCTTGAAGGCCGTGACGGCGTCGGCATTCCGCTTCAGTTCCGCCAGAAGCCGCGCCCGGGTATACGCGAAGCTGTCGGCGTATGCCGCGTTCGGAAAAGCGTCGAGCAGGGCCTTGCAGGTTTCAACGGCTTCCGCCGGCTGCCCGTTCGCCTCGTAAGACTTTGCAAGCCGCTTTAGAACAGTTCCGTCCGGCCCGGCCGACAACAGTCCGGCGTCAATGTCGATGGCGCGCCGGTAGTCCCCGGCCCTGAAGTAACTCTCGGCCAGCAGGTCCCGCGCGGACCGCGCCAGTCCGGCCGGCGCCGGCCCCGCGAGAAGCTCGGTCAGGTCGTCCGCCGCGCTGCGCGGGAAGCCCCGATCCAGGAGGATGCGGCCGAGTTGATACCTGGCGTGGCCTTCCAGGTCGCTTTCCGGATACTCGAAGAGGAAATCGCGCAGCGTTTCCTCGGCCGGACCGTAGTCTTTCTTCAGGGCCTGGCAGAGGCCGATGCCGTAGGTTGCCCGCTCCGCGGCGGGGCTTTGCGGATATCCGTTCCGGATGCCACGGTAGGTCGTCAGGGCGGTGTCGATCCACGCGGGCTCGAATCCGCCCAGCGTTCGCATCGCGTCGGCCATCGCCAGCAGCGCCCGGTCCAGAAGGTCGGACTCGGGATAGGCCTCCCTGAATTCACCGTAACCTGCGAGTTGCCGCCGCGCGCGCACCGAATCCGGGTCCTCCGCCTTGCGTGTTTCCGTTTCGATGCGCAACAGGGCGGCGTTGTCCGCGAATTCGCTCTCGGGATGCCCCGCCTCGACCTCCCTGAGCGCCGCCAGACCCTTGTCATACCAGAAGGATTCCGCATCCGGCCGGCCCTGCAGCCCCGATTTCCGCGCCACTTTCAGGGCGCTCTCGCCAAGAAGCCACGTCGCCTCGGCAGCGAACGGCTGCGAGGCGTCCGTTGACAGCGCCGCGGCAAGCTGTTCTGCGGCCTCCGCATATTGCCGGCGGCTGTGAAGGAACCGGCCCAGGACGAACTGGGCGTACGGATCGGACGCGATGGCCGGGAGATTCGAAAGCAGCGCGGCGAGTTCGGCTGCCGGTATGCCGGTGGATTCGCGTCCGAATTCCCGCAGGTACTGGATTCTATTCTGGGCCTCGTCGGCGCGCCTGTGGAATTTCTGCAGGTAGGTACGGTATTCGCGAATGGCCGGGTCCGCCTGCCCGGTTCGATCCAGGATACGGGCGATGCCGAACTGCGCCTCGCCGGCAACGGCGGCCGGGGCCGTATCCGCCAGATCACGGTAGGTTTCCAGGGCGAGGTCCTGCCAGCCCAGGTCCTGCTCGTACGTGTGCGCAATCCGCAGCCGGGCCGATGCTCCGGCGTCCGGGGCTTCCGTTTCTTCAATGTATGCCCGGTAGGCCCTCAATGCCCTGCGCGGGGCGCCTGCCGCGCGCCAGACGTCGCCCATTTCGGCGTACGCCTGGATGCCGGCTTCGGTTTCCGGATAGAGTTCCCGGAGACGGCGGAACGCGTTCTGCGCCTCCCGGTGCTGATTCAGGCCGGCGTGGGCGCGCCCCAGGCCCAGCCAGGCGCGGTCCAGGTGTGGGCTGGCGGCGTAGACGTTGATGAACTCCATGAATAGCGCGAGCGCTTCGGCCGTGCGTCCCAGTTCGCGCCACGCATCGGCCAGGCCCAGTACCGCCTGCTGGCGGCTTTCGCTTTGCGGAAGGCTGCCCCTTGCGAGCCCGTAGATTTCGGCTGCCCGGGACCAGTCTCCCCTGCCTTCGTACCAGGCGGCCTGCGCCAGGTAGGATGCGCCGGACGCGGAACTGCGCGGATAGGCCCTGCGCAGCCTGCCGAATGCCGCTTCCGCCTCTTTCGGGTCCTTCTTGCCCAGCGCGATCCTGCCGATTTCCAGCAGCGCGTCCGGGGTCCATTTGGAGTCCGGTCCCGGGGCGGTGATTGTCCTGAACCGGACCAGCGCTTCATCGGGGCGTCCGGCGTCCAGGAGGACGAGCCCCCAGTTGTAGTTGGCTTCCGCGGCGAGTCCGGATTGCGGGAAATTCGCGGCGAGCGCGCCGAACGCCTTCCCTGCGGCGTCCGTGTCATTTGCCCTGCCGAAATTCAACCCTGCCGCGAGGAGGTTTCCTGCGGCCTGTTTCGCCGCGGGGAACCGGTCGTGCGCTTCCCGGAAGGCCGCTCCGGCCATTGCGTATTCGGAAAGTTGCTCGAGCGCCTCGGCCTTCCGGCGCATCACCGGGGCCGCTTCGAGGCGTCCGGGATAGCGAACGAGAAAATCACCGTACGCTTCAACGGCGTCTCTGTATTGTTCGCCGAGAAAATGGGCTTCTCCCAGCTGATAGAGCGCCGCGGGAAGCCGCGCGCTTGCGGGGTACCCGGCGATGAAGCGCCGGAACTCCTGCGCCGCATTGGCATAGTCCCGGTTGTCGAAGAGCCGTTGCGCAAGCTCGAAACTCTCGTCTTCGCCTTCGGCGGCCTGTCCCGAAACGGGTGCGGTCCATGCAAACAGGACACAGAGACCGATGGCCGCAACCGGAAGGAATCCCCGCCCTGACGCGTGGGCGTTGAGAATGCGTGAAATATGCATATTTTATGGAGGTTATGAGTGTTTACGGGGCCTTGTATCCAACGATGTCAATTTATCAAATTCGCGCGTGCGGGTCAACCCCTGACTTCGAATCCCGCGATGCGTGAACGGCATTCTCAGCGTGCGCGGTCCGGCTTGTTCGCGTGGGGTTTACCCGGCTCATGACATCTGCAAGTTTGGCAGACCCCTTGTTCCGCCGCAACGGATAGGCGTTTGACAGAACCCCGCGGGGGGTTATCATGGGCAAGGAAGAAGGAAGAAGGAAGAAGGAAGAAGGAAAAAGGAAAAAGAAATGCGGTGAGACGGGAGACGTAAGCCGGGAGAAGAAATCCTTGCCAGATAAGGAATTCCTCCTGGCCTTTGGCACGAGAAGAATCGTCACTAATCTCTCCCCTCTCACCGCTTCTCTGAGACGACCGGTGTAAGTACCCCCGGGAGCGAGGGCATCCCTGCCCTCGGCGGCCGATTCGCGAGGTCCCCCGGGGCCGTATAACGAGACGTGTATTCGCATGGAAGGGAAGCAATAGGATAGGCCCCTGGTGTGCGAATTGGTCGGCTGCACGGAGTACGAGGGCAGGGATGCCCTCGCTCCGGATATTGGTAGATCATGTTGCGTTTTCTTTGCCTTCCTCCCTCTTTCCTTTAGGAGAGAGGGCCGGGGAGAGAGGTCTGCGGGGGGAACGGTGGCCTTTGGTTTTGCCTTTCGTTTTTAGCTGATGGCTGACGGCTGATAGCTGACAGCTCACAAGGCTTCTTTAATGCATCGCTTGATCGAAATCGCGCCCGCAAAGCTGAACCTGGGCCTGAAGGTCCTTCGCCGCCGGGAGGACGGCTATCACGAAATCGTTTCCGTTCTTCAGACGGTGGATCTGTGCGACCGGCTGGCGTTCAAGTCGGCCGCCACCGGCGAGACGCTGGTGCATTGCGATCATCCGGACGTCCCCGCCGGGCCGGAGAATCTCGTTTTCCGCGCGGTCGAGGTCCTCCGCCTCGAAACGGGCGACAACCGGGGGGTGCGCGTGGACCTGGACAAACGCATTCCGGCCGGCGCCGGCCTTGGCGGCGGGAGTTCCAACGCGGCCGCAACCCTGCGGACGCTGGACCGGCTCTGGGGATTGCGGCTGGGTCCGGAACGTCTGTCCGGTCTCGCGGCGGAACTCGGGTCCGACGTCCCGTTCTTCCTGACCGGCGGAACGGCCGTCGTGACGGGGCGTGGAGAGCGGATCCGACCGGTGGATTGGGAGGACGAATTCTGGTACGTGCTGGTGTATCCCAGGTTTCCCGTATCCACCGCCTGGGCTTACCAAAACGTGAGAATTGGCTTGACAGAAACAGAGGCGTATGGTACATTTCTGGACTTTGCGGAAAAATCGGGCCGGATTTGCGCGGACCGGTTGTTCGCCTGTCTGGAGAACGACTTTCTTCCCGTCGTGGAAGCCGCCGGCAAAGGCGTGACGCGGATCCTTGCGGCGCTGGCCGCCGGGGGTGCGGTCGCCTGCTCGGTATCGGGCAGCGGGTCCACGCTCTTCGGGGTTTTTCGTGAGGCCCGGCAGGCCTCGGCCGCGGTTGTCCGCGTGCGGGGCCCAGGCCGTCGGGTCTATCTGTGTCGCTACCGGCCACGTCGACAAGCTTGCTTCAACAGGCTCAGTACAGATATCGGGAAGGGATAAGTGGTAAGGCAATTCCGGGACGGGACAACGGGTTTCGGAGCGGGGGCCCGGGGGAGAGGTCTGCGGGGCGGTGAGGAGACGTGGATTTTGATTTTGCCTTTCGTTTTGGCCTTTGGCTGACGGCTGATGGCTGACGGCTGACGGCTGACGGCTGAAAGCTTGTTTCCTGATCACCGACTGTTGATGCCGGGTCGTCTAAGGGTAAGACAGCGGCCTTTGGAGCCGTTTATCGGGGTTCGAATCCCTGCCCGGCAGTATATAATGAAACAGCTTGTGAGGAGGTTCTGTCAATGGCTGACAATAACGGCGTAAGTCTGCAGGCCGAAGTTCGCACCGGAACCGGCAAGGGCGAGGCCAAGCGCATCCGGCGGACCGGGAGGATTCCGGCGGTCGTCTACGGTGACCGGAACGAGACCATCGCCTGTTCGGTCGACGCGAAGGAGTTGGCAACGGTCCTGCACGAGCACGGTCGGAATACGCTTCTGTCCCTGGTCGTGGGCAACGGGGATGGGCGGTCGGAACACACCGCTATCGTCAAGGACCTCCAGCACCACCCCGTCGGCGGGCATCTCCTCCACGCGGATTTCTACCGGATTTCGCTCACCCGGACAATCGTCGTGGAAGTCCGCGTCGAAGCCGAAGGCATCCCGGCCGGCGTACGCACGGAGGGCGGTATCCTGGAGCAGTTGCTACACCAGGTGGAGGTGTCGTGTCTCCCCGCCGAGATCCCCGACAGCATCAGCTTCGACGTAACGAATCTGAATATCGGAGACTCGGTGCACGTTTCCGATCTGAGCGTAACGGGCAACGTGGAGATCGTCACCGAGGGCGACCGGTCCCTGTTCGTGGTGGTGCCGCCGTCCGTATCGCAGGTCGAAGAGGAAGAGGAAGAGATGATCGAGGAAGAGGAAGAGATGCAGGAGCCCGAGGTCATCGAACGCGGGAAGCGGGACGAGGAGGAAGTGGAGGAATAGTTGCGTGGAGAGGGTAGAAGGAAAAAGGAAGAAGGAAAAAGGAAGAAAAGCGGTGAAACAGGAGAGGGGAGACGGGAGAAGAAGCCCGACCCGATTTTGCTTTTCTTTGTGCCTTCGTGTGATCTGAATGGTTTGAGATTCCGGATTAAAGCTGACGGCTGCCTTTGATTCTTGTTTTGATCTTGCCTTTCGTTCTTGCTTTTGGCTGATAGCTTTGCCTTAGATGTGGATTTTGATTTTGCTCTTCGTTTTTGGCTGACAGCTGACTGCTGATAGCTGACGGCTGCCTTTGGAGGTTTTCCGTGAAGGTTGTCGTGGGTCTGGGCAACCCGGGTTCCGAATACGCTCATACCCGCCACAACCTGGGCTATCGGGTGGTGGATCTGCTGGCGGAAAGGCTGAAGGGGACCTGGTCGGAAAGCGCCTGGTATTTTTTTTGCCGGATCGAGAAGCGTTCCGGCGCGTTGCTGCTGGTAAAACCGGTCACCTTCATGAATCGCAGCGGCGTTGCGGTTGCGGATGTTCAGGACCGGTTCGACCTGGATATCGGGGACGTTTTGGTGGTGGTGGACGACGTTCATCTGGATCCGGGCCGGATCCGGCTGCGGCGAGGGGGCAGCGACGGGGGCCACAACGGCCTGGGGTCGATTATGGACTGCGTCGGGTCCGAGGCGTTTCCCAGGCTGCGAGTGGGCGTGGGCGCGCCGCCCGAGGGCGCCGATCGGATCGAACACGTCCTCAGCCGGTTCGAAGACGATGAATCCGACGTGATGGACGCGGCGGTCCGCGACGCCGCCGACGGCGTGGAATGCTGGCTGGAATACGGAATCGACGAGGCGATGAACACATACAATTCGTAAAGGCGGGTAGACGGACCTACCCCCTTCCCTGAAGGAAGAAGGAAAAAGGAAGAAGGAAGAAGGCACGGTGATGGATCGACGCATCGGGTTTGCAGCCGTGCCCGGTGGCGATTCCTTGTTAATCAGAGTATCTATAGATGACCGGCACGCGAAAACTGTTTTCCTCCCTCTCTCCCGGTGGGAGAGAGGGCCGGGGAGAGAGGTCTGCGGGGGGTGGAGGGGTTGCCTTTGACTTCGCCTTTCGCTTTTAGCTGACTGCTGATGGCTGATAGCTGACAGCTTTTTCTGAGAGGGCCGGGGAGAGAGGTCTGCGGGGCCGGGTGGAGATGGCTTTTGAACTTGCCTTTCGTATTTGCCGTCTGCCTTTCTTTGTGTTTTGGTGTCTTCGTGTGAGGCCGGGTTGCTTTTGACTTTGCCTTTCGTTTCTAGCTGACGGCTGATGGCTGAAGGCTGATGGCTGCTTTCGCCGTAGGCAGGGAATTTGGGGAAAGGGTGGATTTTGATTTTGGTCTTCGTCTTTTGCTTTTCGTTTTTAGCTGCCTTTGATTCTTGCTCTTGTTTCTGGCTGATAGCTGACGGCTAATCGCTGACGGCTGCTTTTTCGGAGGTTTTTCAATGATTTGGACGCCGATATTCGGGATCGCAGGGCTGCTGGTCGCCGGCCTGGTGTACGTCCTGATCACCCGCAAGCCGGCGGGTACGGACCGGATGCGGGAGATTTCGGATGCCATCCACGAAGGCGCCATGGCGTTTTTGAAGCGTGAGTACGTTGTGCTCGGGATTTTCATCGTGGCGGTATTCATCCTGCTTTCGATCGGCATCAGGCCGTTCAGCACGGCCTTCGCCTTTCTGGCCGGCGCGATCTGTTCGATATGCGCCGGTTTTTTCGGGATGAAAGCGGCCACCAAGGCCAACGTGCGCACCGCGTACGCCGCCAACCAGGAAGGCCAGGCGACCGCCCTGAGCGTGGCGTTCTCCGGCGGTACGGTGATGGGCCTCTCCGTGGCCAGCCTGGGCCTGGTGGGGGTGGGCGTGCTGTTCCTTCTGTATGGAAACATGGACCAGGCGGTCATCATCAACGGATTCGCGATGGGCGCCAGTTCCATTGCCCTGTTCGCGCGCGTGGGCGGCGGCATCTATACGAAAACGGCCGACGTGGGCGCCGACCTCGTTGGCAAGGTGGAAGCCGGCATTCCCGAGGACGATCCGCGAAACCCCGCGGCGCTCGCCGATTTCGTGGGCGATAACGTGGGCGACGTGGCCGGGATGGGGGCCGACATCTTCGAGTCCTACGTGGGGTCCATCGTGGCAACCATCGCCATCGCGGCCACGGCTGCGCCGGCGTTGTTGCCCAAGCTGTACGGGAGTTCCGTGTACGACGGCGAGGTTGTGAAGCTGACGGCCATGCAACTGCCGCTCATCGTGGCCACAATCGGCCTGGTGGCGTCGCTGATCGGCGTTCTGGCGATGCAGGTCCTGCAGCGCTTCAGTCCCGCGGCCGCCCTGCGGTACGCTTCTTTCGTGGCCGCGGGCGTCATGTTCGCCGGCAGCTATTTCGCGGTGGACGGCATGGGCCTCTCGGAAGGCGTGTTCTGGGCGATTCTCCTGGGCGGTCTCACCGGCATCCTCATCGGTCTGCTCACCGAGTATTATACCGGCGGCCCGCCGGTGAGCAAGGTGGCGGAATCATCTGAAACCGGGCCCGCCACCAATATCATCTCGGGCCTGGCCATCGGCATGCAGAGCACCTTCCTTCCCGTGCTGTGCATCTGCGCCGCCATCGGCTTCGCCTATCACTTCGCCGGGCTGTACGGCATCGGCATCGCGGCGGTGGGCATGCTGGCAACCGTGGGCATCACCATGGCGGTGGACGCGTACGGGCCGATCGCGGACAATGCGGGCGGCATCTCCGAGATGGCCGAACTCGGCCCGGAGACCAGGAAGATTACGGACGGCCTGGACGCGCTGGGCAACACCACGGCGGCCATCGGCAAGGGCTTCGCCATCGGTTCTGCCGCGCTCACGGCGCTGGCCCTGTTCTCCGCCTATGCGTCGACGGTGAAGCTGGAGGTGATCAACCTCACCTCGCCGATGGTGGTGATCGGCCTGTTCATCGGCGGCGCCATCCCGTTCCTCGTGGCCGCGCAGACCATGACATCGGTGGGACGGGCGGCGTTCAGGATGGTGGAAGAGGTCCGCAGGCAGTTCAGGGAGATTCCGGGATTGATGGAAGGCACCGGCAAGCCGGATACACGGCGCTGCGTGGATATCAGCACGGTTGCGGCACTGCGGGAAATGGTGCCGCCCGGGGTGGTCGCCGTGCTCACACCCGTCCTGGTCGGATTCATCCTCGGCAAGGAGGCGCTGGGCGGCATGCTGGCCGGGGCGTTGTTGAGCGGCATGCTCATGGCGCTGATGATGGCCAACAGCGGCGGCGTGCTGGATAACGGCAAGAAGCATATCGAAGAGGGCCATTTCGGCGGCAAGGGCTCGGATGCGCACAAAGCCGCGGTTGTCGGCGACACCGTGGGCGATCCGCTCAAGGACACATCCGGCCCCTCGCTGAACATCCTCATCAAACTCATGTCCGTCGTCTCGCTGGTTCTTGCGCCGCTGTTAATAGATTGATTCAATAAAAGGAAAAAGGAAGAAGGAAAAAGGAAAAGTCGAGAAGGATTGAAAACTATGAGTGATGACACTCCCGCGCCGTCACTGAGATTGTAGGGGCGACCGGCCGGTCGCCCACACATTGGCGCTGACGTACGTGATTGACGGCGCCAGGCCATATCGCTCGCATTCAGAAACGCATTCGGTTAACGAACGCAAAGTCTCCCGCGAGCACTTCCAGAGCAGGGCGCGTTGTTCCGTTCCGCACCGTCTTACGTTATCCTCCCGGGTTGGAAGGCCGGTGGATCAGGTGAGTCCTGAAAGGGTATTCGCGCCATGCATTTGGCAGGCCCCGCGCCCAGCGGCGACTTTTGGTTCCTTTTGGTCGCTTCAAAAGGAACACGCCGTAGGCAGGGAATTTGGGGAGTAGGGTTTTTGTTGTTTTGCATTTGACTTTGCCGTTCTTGCTTTTAGCTGACGGCTGAGAGCTGATAGCTTTTTCCGAGAGGGCCGGGGAGAGAGGTCTGGGCAGGGCGGAGGGGTTGCTCTTGATCTTGCCTTTTGCTTTTGATTCTAGCTGATGGCTGACGGCTGAGAGCTGACAGCTTTTTCTGAGGGGGACGGGGAGAGAGGTCTGCGGGGCTGGGATGCCTTTGACTTTGCCTTTCGTTTTTCGCTGACGGCTGACGGCTGATAGCTGACAGCTTCCTTTATCGCCCCGCTCGTGAGCGTCCGCTCGGGCTGCTTGCGGGCCACTTGTCCAGGGGGAGGTTTCATGTCCAGACGTTACGAACTCACGCTTATTGTCAACCCGCAGGCGCCCGACGGCGCGGTGGACGACCTCGTCGCGCGTTTCGATCGCCTCGTTTCAGAAGCCGGCGGTCGCTCGGTGGACGTCAACCGCCTGGGGGCGCGCAAGCTCGCCTACGAAATCGGCAGACAGAACCGCGGCGACTATACGTTTATCCGGTTCGAGGCCCCGCCGGAGGCGCTTCCCGAATTCGACCGCGCATTCAAGCTGGACGAGTCGGTATTGCGGCACATGGTGGTCATGGACGAAAGCCCGGTGGAGGAAGAACCGGAGGAGGAGGATGAGGAGGCGGATGAGGCGGGTGGTGACGAAGCCGAAGACGGAGTTGAAGCGGACGCCGGAGGCGCCGGCGCGAACGAGGAGGCGGCATGAACCGGTCCAGTGTGAAGGTATGCAGGTTTTGCGAAGACAAGGCGTTGACGATAGACTATAAGGACGTGCGGCTGCTGCAGCGGTTCGTCACGGAGCGCGGAAAGATCATCCCCCGGCGCGTATCGGGGACGTGCGCCCGGCACCAGCGCATCGTCACCCGGCACCTGAAACGCGCCCGCCAGATCGCGCTGTTGCCTTTTGCAACGGATAGCATGTCGTAAGAGCGGTGAGACGGGAGACGTAAGACGGTAGATGAGCTCATTGCCGGGTATGTTATTCCTCGTTGCCTCCGGCACGAGAAGACACCTCACGAGGCAGGTAATCTCTCCCGGCTGACGTCTCCCCTCTCACCAGTTGGTGGGGCGGGGTGTGGTACTCTCCGGGCTCCCGGCTTACGTCTATCCGCTTCTGAAGGGACTGGAGGGAGGGGAAAGACCATCTCACAATATGCGGCGCCAAGTCAAGTAGGATAGCGGCGGGATGCAATGATGGAGCTCAGCCACAAGAAGCTTGTAGTATGGAAAAAGAGCATTGATCTGGTTAACGAGATTTATACCCTGACCGCTGAATTCCCCTCCACCGAGCTTTTTGGCATTACCAGCCAGTTGCGACGATCTGCTGTCTCAATACCGTCCAACATCGCCGAAGGATCAGCGAGATCTTCGAATTCTGAACGTCGAAGATTTCTCGAAATAGCCAGGAGTTCGTTGGTTGAGTTGGATACTCAACTTGAAATTGCACTAAACCTCCAATTGTGTTCGGAGGATGACGTTCAGTCAATAACAGAAACAATGAATCGACTGTTTGGTTTGCTGTCAGGATTGATTAGTAGAGTTTCACGTTAACCCATACCGATAACTTTGCCATTGTTTTTACATCTTTTGAGCCGATAGAGCACTCATATCATCTCCCGTCTCCCGTCTTACGTCTACCCTCTTTCAATTATTAACGCAAACAGCCATTTAGCCAATGCGCAGATGGAAAGGGAACGACTATGAAGATCATTCTTACCGAAACTCTGGACAACCTTGGCGACGCCGGATCGGTGGTTGACGTGAAGGACGGGTACGCCAGGAACTACCTCATCCCCCGGAGTCTCGCCCTCGTAGCGACCAGGGGCAACATGAAGGTGTACGAGCAACTCAAGCACCAGAAGGAAGCCCGCGACAACCGCGCCCAGCGCGACGCCGTGGCGCTGTCGAAGAAAATCGAAAAGGCATCCTGCACCATTCCCGTGGCCGTTGGCAAGGAAGACCAGATCTTCGGCTCCGTCACCGCGCAGCACGTTTCCGAGCACCTCGCCGAGCAGGGCTTCGAGATCGACCGGCGCAGGGTCGAGCTCGAGGAACCCATCCGCGCGCTGGGCGTCTACGACGTCTCCATCCGGCTTCACGCGGAGGTCAGCGCCACCGTCAAGGTCTGGGTGGTAAAGGAATAGCTGGCCGGACGTTCCCCCTGACCCCCTTCCTGAAGGAAGAAGGAAGAAGGAAGAAGGAAGAAGCAGCGGTAACTTTGAATTCTGTCACTTCTGTGATAGTACTCTCATCTGACTCGAATGGATGCGGATTGCTGAGGGAGAGAGGTCGATGGAAGGCGGTGAGAGGGAAGACGTGAGACCGGAGAAGAAGCCCTTGCCAAATTGTTCCTCGGGCTTGCCTGCGGCATGAGAAGTAACCCTCTACGGTATGTGATCTCTTCCCACTCTTCTTGTTTCCCTTTGTGCCTTTGTGTCTCCGTGTGAGCCCGGTTATCCGGCCTTTCTCCCTCTCTCCTGGTAGGAGAGAGGGCCGGGGAGAGAGGGCCGGGCGGCTGGGTGGAGCGGTTGCCTTTGAACTTGCTTTTGACTTTGCCTTTCGTTCTTGCTTTTAGCTGATAGCTGATAGCTGATAGCTGATAGCTGATAGCTGATAGCTGATAGCTTCTTTCTTTCACCCGTGTGAACAAATCGTTCCATCCTTCCCGCTTTCTCGCCTCCCGATGCCTCACGTCATGAATCTCCCTGATGGCTGAGGCATCGTCCGTATCTGCCGCAACGTTTCAGTCCCGATTCCACGCCAGATCGCCCTCCGGAAGCGGTTCCTTCGCCGGTTTTCGCAACCACGGCGTCGATTTTCCCGGCAGCCCGCTCTCACGCGTCCTCGATTATCACCCTTCCCGCCGCGCCCCGACCGCCGTTCCGCACCCCGCTGGCATGGTATTTGCCTCCCTCCCGGCCGATGCAGCGTCCATCGGAGCGTATTGTCTTACAGGGAGGTTGATGATGCAGTTGCGGACGTCTTTAAGTCTGGGTTTGGCGTTTTTGCTGGTTGTTGTCGGCGTCGGGTCCGCTCAGGAAGTTGCGGACACGAAGGGTATCGCGATTCGCGTCGACAGACCTGCCGCGGGTACGTGGGCTGGAATCGACGACAGGATTGAATTTCGCATCCTGACATACGATGGCATACTCGACGGCGGTTTCCGCGTGTCGGTGGTTGACGCATCGATGGACGACGACGAGGTTGGCGCCGTCACCGGCGGGACCGACGCCGGCGACGGCTTTGTCTATTACAATATATATATACCGGGTCCCGGCAATCCCCCGGATGGCGTCGAGTTTGGCGACGGCGAGGCTTCAGGCGTGGATACGTTCAGGGTCTCGATCACCGTCTCCCCCCAGGCGACGGCCTTTCAATCGAAAAACAGCCGTGCTGTGAAAGTTGTGTTCGACCTCGACGCGACTTCCTCAGGCAACGAATTGAACAATCTGATAACAAACAGGAAGATCACCCCCGCGTCCTCGGGTTTCGGCGCAAGCATGGTCGGCGACGGGGTGGCTTTCGGCATCGATGCCAATCGCCCCATACACCCGGGCGCCTTCAAGTCCTTCACCGTTGCAACGGAGGACCTGGACGTCGATACCTCGGCGGCGGGCCTGATCGAGCGCGTGAGGATCGGAATCGGAGACGTAATTACAGTCCGGCTCGGACTCAACACCGGCAATGTGATCAATGCGGGAGCATACGGCATCCGGGTCGGCATCGTGGAGGAAGACTCGGCGTTTTCCACCGCGCCGGTTTCCTTTGAGTTTCTCGGAGACAGGCTATACAACGCGAACCTGCGGGAATCGAAGGAACTTGAGGAGGGCGACTTTTCAGACAACCGGCGGGTACGCGTGGAAGCCTTTCTCGTCGATGCCGCCGGCAACCTGGGCGGGGACTCGATGGACGCCCGGACAGCTTCGGCCGTAAGCGCCGGCCACGGACTTCCCGACGTCTTCGATCCCGGCGGCGTCGAGTGGATTGCGGATGCAACCCCGCCCGTGATCACAATCGTCCATCCGCATCCGGACAGCATGGAAGACCGGATTTCGGCGGCCGTCACGCAGACGCTTTCGGGTTATCTGCACCTGCCCGGGGAAGCGTGGGACGTCCAGGCCAACCGCAGGCTGAACCCGCTCGAGTTCAGACTCAGCGAAGTTCCGGACTCCATCAGGATCACGCATGGCGACAGCGCTCACGGTATCGGCAGCGGCGCAATCGATGATATCAATACCCCGGACGTGAACGAAGAAATGGCGCCGACCGGCGGCGACTCGACGGCAACGCTAAGGCTCCCATGGAAGTACGGCAGAGCCGGCGGGGCCCGGAAAGACCTGAAGATCGACGTCTGGGACAGCCTTGGGAACGCGTCCACCATGGAACTGAAAGGCATCTGGTACGATGAGAAGGCGCCGGTGATCGGCAATCTGTTTCCCTCCGATACCGCCGCGCCCAGGGACGCGGACAACAACAACGAACCCACCATCAATCTTGCCACAAGGCATCCGGTCTTCACCATCGACGAGGAGCTGGATTCGCTGTCCGTCCGCTACGTTGAGCACGGCGGAGGCGCCTCGGCAATCGAACAGGGCTTCGGCAGAGGCAACCTTCGCCTGGAGACCGTCGGCGAACCCGTCAGTTGGCCGGTGACCGATACGGGCTTTTTCGAAAGCTACAGGTACGAACTGCAGATCCTGGCAATCGACCTCGCCGGCAACGCGAGCGTGACCGGCGGCGGTACGCTGACCTTTGCCAGGGGCTTCCTCAACCCGAGCGCTGATGTATTCAAGGTCGCCGCCGTGCCGGATCAGGCGGACTCGGTGGTTGCCGGCCAGGATTTCTCCGTGCGGATCACCGCGCTGGACACGACGCTGAGCCGCATCGAGGCGACCGATGTTCCCGCAGTAACCTATCATCGGGTTGCGGCATTGGCAGTTATCGTCTCCGGAGAACAGGCCCGCGCGCTTGCCGGCGTGAGCTTCAGCGGTCCCGGCGTATCCGATGCGCCGGACTTTCCCCTGCCGCCCGATCTGGTGGCCGCGGGCATGGCGGCCAAAGCCGCGGCTCTGGACGGCGACGGGTGGAACGCGGGCCAACGCGACGTCAGGTTCCGATCGACGGCGCCACTCACAGGTGTCGCCCTCATGGCCGCTGAGGATTTCGCCGACCCCGTCACGGGGGTCCGCACCCTGAGGGTCGTCGGTCAGCTCGACGGTGCGGTGGACGTTGGCGTGTCCGAGTTGTCGCAGTTTGCGGTTACGGCGATCGAAAACGGGGCGTCCTCCCGCAGCGTCGCCGGCGCGTTTACGGTCCGGGTGGTTCCAACCGACAAGTTCGGCAACCCGAGCATGAAGATCGATCCGACGCCGGATTCCGCGACGTATGCGTCAGTGGCCGTTGCGTTCGCATCCAGCAATGGCGCGGTTACTGTGCCCTTCGGCCGGCAGGAGGTCGCGCCGGGCGGGTCGGAATTCGGCGCCGTGGCCGCCAACCCTGGCGGGAGCGCAAGGGTCTCGGTATGGACGATCCGGGAAGATTTCATAACCGACGCGGACGACGACTTCGCGGCTGCCGACGGAACGGACCCGGACGATACCACCGGCGCTCTCCGGGGCAGCGTGGCAGTCACGTTGGCGCCTGAAGGCGGACGCGGACCGGTTGCGCCCGCCAGCATCGCGGTCGCGGACTATCTGGGCGACGACGGACAGGGAGACCAGGGCGGACTGGTCATCATCAGCTTCCCGAAACCGGCGCGGCACGCCGGCATAATCCACTATCTGATCGAACGGGAAATCGAAACGACGCTGGAAGGATACGATGAAGACGGCAACGAAATCCACGGCGAGAATCCCATGAAGAAGTGGATGCACTGGGCGGCCGTGGGCGCGGGCAACGGCGACGCGGCGGGCGACTCCAGCGGGAACGCGCGGCGCGCCGTAATTCCCGCGCTGGACAACACGGCCACCAACTGGGGGGTGAGGTCCGTGGGGAGCGACGGCAGGTCCGCCGTGGTACCGCCCGGCAAACGCGTATTCTCCAAGGAGAGCGTACGGCAGACGCTGCAGCTGCTGGGCCTGCCTCACGAGACGGTCCTGACGGACGAGGAACTGATGGAAGGGTTCAACGCGCCCGGGGATTTTGTCGAGTCCGTCGCAGGCGATCTGAAGGACCCGGTCTTCGTTCTCGCCAATCCCGGCGTTGTTGCGCTGGCGGGCAGCGCGGCCTTTCCGGCGAATATCCGTTCGGCGACCGGGGGCGGGTTGCTGGTTTCCGCGCGCGTGGTCACGGAGGAGCCGGTCGGGGCCGTTGACAACGTCGCTCCCGCTGCGGTTACAAATGCCACGGGCGACGGCGCGGGCGTGCTGCGTTGGGCGGGTTCCGCAGACGACAGGATCGTAGGATCCATTCCGTATCGCGGCTTTAACGTCCCCATCCCGGGCGTGAAGGGCTACCGGGTGATGCGCGGCGCGTCCGCCGGCGACCTGGAGGAAATCGCCGCGCTGCCTCCCGGATCCACGGAGTTCACGGACGAGAACCCTCCGGACGGTGTCAGCCCGCTGGTCTACCGGATCGACGCGTTTGACGACAACAACGACACGCCGGGCGAGTTGATTACAATCCAAAGCCTCTCTGCGCGCGCCAAGTTCGCGGACGCGAACGGCGATCCCGTGTTCCTGATGGTGCTGCCGCCTGCCGGCGATCTGGAGATGAACTTCGAAGACTTTATCGCGTTCGCGGCCGCCTTCGGCAGCCGGAAGGGCGATGGAAATTTCAACGTTCAGGCCGACGTGAACGACGACGGAGCGGTGGACTTTTCCGACTTCGTTACAGCGGCCGCGACGTTCGGCCGCACGGCAGTGTCCCCATTCGCCGGCAAGCCGGCGGTCTCGCCGCGGCGTCCCGGCGTGAATGCCGATGCGGAGATGACGCTCGAACTGTCTGGCGAGAAGGTGCGGGTGGGCGAGACGATTTCGGTCACGGTCTCCCTGGCCAACGCCGGTGCGTTGAACGGCTACGGTCTTGAACTGGTGTATGACGCGGACAGATTCGAGTTTATCAGCGCCGTTCCCGCGAAAAACGGCCTGCTGAGCTCCGAAGGCGGTGAGGCGCCGCTGTTCGGGAACTGGCATGACGAGGGCCGTGTTTCGGTGGTCAACGCCATTGTCGAGTCGGGATCGGCGAGCGGCGAGGGCGCGCTGGTGACGTTCACGTTCAAGGTTGTGATGGAGTTCGAGGACGTCGCCCGTTTCGAGGTGACGCGGGGTGTGGTGTTCGACGCGGAACAACTGCGGAATCCGGTGGCGCCGGCCGCATTGGACGTCCGGAGCACGCCGGCCGAGTTCGCGCTGCACCGGAACTACCCGAACCCGTTCAACCCGCGAACCCACATCCCGTATGACCTGGCGGAAGGCGGGGACGTGGTCCTGAGGGTCTACAACCTGCTGGGCCAGGAGGTGCGGACGCTCGTGCGCGAGCGCCAGGCGCCCGGACGGTACTCTGTGCAGTGGAGTGGACGGGACAGCCGCGGGGTACCGGTCTCCAGCGGCGTCTATTTCTATCAGGTCACCGTTAGCGGCGGGTACCAGGATACCCGTCGACTGATCCTGATCCGGTGACTTCGGGCACATCGCGGGACCTGCCCGGGAGCGAGCGCCTCGAAGTCGTCAAGATTGCCAATCCCGGGAGCGAGGGCATCCCTGCCCTCGAAGGCTTACTTGCGATGCCCTGGTGCCATCCTTCCAACCCCGGGAGCGAGGGCATCCTGCCCTCGAAGGCTGATTGGCGATGCCCTGGCGCCGTCACACATGCCTTTCCGGGGAGCGAACGCATCGAGGTAGCCAGAAATGCCGTTCCCTGGAGCGAGGGCATCCTGCCCTCGAAGGCTTATTCGAGAGGCACGTCGAGGCTCCTTTGCCCCCGGTACCTTCTGTGCTTTTTGTGGTAGATTGACGGTTATCTTTTTTCGCATTAAGTTTAGTGCCTGTCTTCGCGTCTCTTCGCGCCATTGGTAGTTGTGGTGTTGCCTCGATGCCTTTTTTCGCGTAAATTCGTAGTTAAGGTGTCTCCTGGATGGACGAGAGAGAATCTGTATGGAGCGTAACGGACAGGAGTATATTTTCATTACTGTTTGTCGCATTCTTCATCGGTGGCGGATTGTTGCGGTTATCCGCCCGCGATGAATTTCAATTGAATTTCACCATCGTGGCGGACGTGGGGGCTATCGGGCTTTTTGCGGTAACGTGTTCATTTGTCCTATTGGAGGTGAGAGACGTTATGCTGGGCGTACACGAAGCGGTTAAACAATGGAATCTCAGACGGGGACTTCGACGGGGCCGTGAAGAAGGTCGGAAAGAGCGCGACGAAATGGTTCGGAAGTGGTTTTCCGAAGAGAAGGCCAAGGGGAGCGAGGGATTCAGGGAGCCGCCGCCGTTCCTCAGTAACGGAAATGCGGATTGATCCATATCAGTGACCTGGAACGAAGCGCGGGCGGATGGACGAGAGAGAATCTGTATGGAGCGTAACGGACAGGAGTATATTTTCATTACTGTTTGTCGCATTCTTCATCGGTGGCGGATTGTTGCGGTTATCCGCCCGCGATGAATTTCAATTGAATTTCACCATCGTGGCGGACGTGGGGGCTATCGGGCTTTTCGCTGTGACAGGTTCATTCTTCTTAGAAGTTGTTTTAAAATTACCGGTGAGTTCCCGAGCGCGAGCGAAAAAGTGGCGGTCAAGGCGGGAAAATCCGCCCATATTTGTCTATACGGGTGGGTTTGACCAACGCCGACCGGCGCTTTTGCAGCCGCGCGAAGACCGCTGGGAATTTTAAGACAGCTTCTTTTGGGAGGTGAAAGACGTTATGCTGGGCGTACACGAGGCGGTTAAGCAGTGGAATCTCAAACGGGGCCGTGAAGAAGGTCGGAAAGAGCGCGACGAAATGGTCCGGAAGTGGTTTTCCGAGGAGAAGGCCAAGGGGAGCGAGGGATTCAGGGAGCCGCCGCCTTTCCTCAACAACAGATACCGGGATTGAAGTGACTCGCTTTTTCATTCAGCCGCGATAGCCGGGACAGTCTCTGCCCCGGTTTTTTCTGTCGTCACCTCAAAGCCTTTTCTTCCTCCTTCTTCCTTCTCCTTCTTCCGTTTCTCCGCCTTTTGCCTTTCCTTCTTCCTTTTTCCTTCTTCCGTTTCTCCGCCTTTTGCCTTTCCTTCTTCCTTCTTCCTTTTTCCTTTTTCCTTCTCCCTTTCTCCCTGCTTTTTCCCTTGATTTTTCCCGCCCATTCGCCATATATTTCCGTTTAGGAAGTGCATTTGCCGAAAAACCGATTTCTGCCTTCACCCCCTCGCCCTCTGGGAGAGGGGGCCGGGGGGTGAGGGTTTTGCCGTTCGCGGTCGCCAACGTCACGGTGTTGACGTCACCGGATTCGGTTTTTGTTTTTAGCTGACGGCTGATAGCTCACAGTTGATAGCTGACGGCTCCGACGCGGGATAAGGGTCTTGCCTTTCGTTTTTGCCTTTAGCTGATAGCTGACCGCTGACGGCTCCGACGCGGGATAAGGGTCTTGCCTTTCGTTTTTGCCTTTAGCTGATAGCTGACGGCTGACCGCTGATAGCTGCCTTAGTGTGAGGCGGTCTTCGTCTGAGCTGTCTTTGATCTTGCTCTTGACTTTGCATTTCGTCTTTAGCTGATAGCTGATAGCTGATAGCTGATAGCTGCCTTAGTGTGAGGCGGTCTTC